>JANSWP010000018.1 GCA_024743405.1 Bacteroidota bacterium | reverse complement strand
GAGTGATATATGTGGCACTGTTAGTTGGACAAATGATTATACAGACAATCTTTCAGATGACTGTGGTTTAACGGGAACGGTTGTAGTAATTTTCACGGCGACGGATGATTGTGGGAATGAAAGTACGACCTCCGCGACTTTGACAGTTGTGGATAATGACCCACCAACGATTACAGTATCGCCAAGTGATTTGAGTGTAGAATGTGATGGCAGTGGTAATGTAACCGATATCAATACTTGGTTAGCTTCGAACGGCGGTGCGATAGCGACAGATGCCTGTTCTTCGATTACTTGGACAAATGATTATAGTGGATTGAGTGATGATTGTGGTGGAACAGGTAGTGCAACAGTGACCTTTACGGCGACAGATGACTGTGGCAATTCTGAAACCGCGACTGGCTTGATTATCATTATTGATAATACGGCACCGACTTTTACTTTGGTAGCACAAGATACCGTAGTGGAATGTGATGGAACGGATAATTTTAACGATCTAAATACATGGCTTGCCAATAATGGCGGCGCATTAGCGACGGATAATTGTAGCAATATTACTTGGACAAATGATTACAATAATTTAGGGGTTAATTTACAGCCTTGCGATAATGACACCACAGGGACATTGATCGTGACCTTTACTGCCACAGATGATTGTGGCAACTCTGATGAAACGACTGCGCGATTTATTATTGTAGACCAAACACCTCCTGAATTGTCCAATACACCTGCTGATTTGAGCATTGAATGTGATGCAATTCCTGATCCTGCAAATGTGACGGCGAGCGATATTTGTGATTCCGATGTAGAAATAACCTTGGCGGAAAATACCATTCCGGGCTCTTGCTTAGGTGATTTCACCCTTATTCGAACTTGGACGGCAACCGACGATTGTGGATTAGAAACGACGCACACTCAAAACATTTTTGTATTTGACAATTCAGCTCCTGAATTTGACAATATTCCGGCGGATGAAACAGTAGAATGCGATGCTATCCCAACACCTCCGACGGTGACGGCGACTGATAATTGTGATACCGATTTAACGGTTGAATATAAGGAGGTTCGAACAGATGGTTTGTGTGAAGATGCTTATAAGTTAACACGAACATGGACAGTTGAAGATGCTTGTGGAAATAGTATTTCAGCTGATCAGGTTATTACGGTACAAGACAATACCTTACCTGTTTTTGATAATTTACCTGATCCGAATCTGACGATCGAATGTGATGTGATTCCTCCAGTGGCGAATGTTACAGCGACTGATAATTGTGATGCAGATGTACAGATCGATTTTAACGAAACACAAACTCCAAATGGCTGTGATGGTGCATTTACCATTGTTAGAACTTGGACGGCAACTGATAATTGTGGCAATGTTGACACTTACACACAAAACATCACAGCAGGTGATAACACGCCTCCTGAAATAACGAACGTACCTGCTGATATTTCAGTAGAATGTGATGTAATTCCAGCTCCTGGTACGCCCGATGTAAGTGATAATTGTGATACAGATTTGACTTTGGTATTGAATGAAACAACCCTTGATGGAGGCTGTCCAAGTGAATACACTTTGATTCGAGAATGGACTGCGACCGACGATTGTGGGAATGAGACAACAGCAACTCAAAATATATTTGTTTTTGATAACTCATTACCAGAATTGGCTGGAGTGCCTAGTGATGTAACCGTTGAATGTGATGCGATACCAGCACCTGCTAATCCGGTAGCGAGCGATAATTGTACGACTTTATTAATAATTGATTTTGATGAAATTAAAACAGATGGAGCTTGCGATGATTCTTATACATTAACGCGAATATGGACTGTAACTGATGATTGTGGAAATGAACTATCAGAATCCCAGATCATTACAGTTGAAGATAACACGGCACCTACTTTCGTAAGTGTGCCGAGTGATATTTCAGTAGAATGTGATGCGATCCCGCCTGCGGAAACACTAACTGCTGATGATAATTGTGATACAGATGTTTTCATTGAATTCAATGAAAATACATTACCAGGCGCTTGTTTGAGTGAATACACCGTGATTAGAGAGTGGACGGCTACCGATAATTGTGGAAATGAAAACGTACATACTCAAACCATTTTTGTATTCGATAATTCATTGCCAGAATTAGTTGGCGTACCTGCCAACGAAACAGTAGAATGTGATGCGATTCCAACCGCTCCTACCGTAACAGCGAGTGATAATTGCACGACTGATTTGACGATTGACTTTGAGGAAACTCGAACAGATGGACCTTGCGAGGATGCTTATTTCTTGACTAGAACTTGGACCGTTGTGGACGATTGTGGCAATGAAGTTTCTGAATCTCAGACAATCACCGTCAATGATACGACTGAGCCGAATTTCCTTTCCGTGCCTAGCGATATTTCTGCGGAATGCCATGAAATTCCAACCCCAGGAGATCCGACGGTTGATGATAATTGCGATACCGATGTTGATCTTCAATTAAATGAAACGACATTACCTGGAAGTTGCCCGAATGAATACACTTTAATTAGAGAATGGACAGCGACTGATAATTGTGGAAATCAATCAACCGCAACTCAAAATATATTTGTATTTGATAACTCTGCCCCAGAATTAACAGATATACCAGCAGACGTAACGGTTGAATGTGATGCAATACCAGCACCCGCTAATCCGACAGCGAGCGATAATTGTACGACCTTATTAATAATTGATTTTGATGAAGTTAAAACAGATGGGGCTTGTGAAGATACTTATACTTTAACTCGGACATGGACAGTTACTGATGATTGCGGAAATGAACTATCAGAATCTCAAATCATCACGGTTGAAGATAATACGGCTCCAATTTTGAGTGGTGTTCCTGCCGATGTAACCATTGAATGTGATGGTGTACCTACGGCTTCAAACCCTACAGCTACCGATAATTGTGATATCGATGTAGAGATTGATTTTGAAGAAATCACGATAGATGGATCTTGTCCAAACGCTTATACTTTGACAAGGACTTGGACAGCGACCGATAATTGTGGAAATACGGACATTCAAGTCCAAACTATTGTAGTTCAAGATGATACCGCGCCAATATTAAGTAATGTACCGAGTGATTTGAGTATTGAGTGTGATGCTGTTCCAACACCTGGATTACCAACTGCCACTGATAATTGTGATTTGGATGTAGAAATTACATTTAATGAAACTCAAACAGATGGTGATTGCCCTAATAATTATATGTTGACTAGAGAATGGACGGCTACTGATGACTGTGGTAATGAATCCATAGCGACTCAGACGATCTTAGTTTTTGATAATTCTGTACCTGAGTTAGTTGGTGTTCCTGCTGATGAAACGGTAGAATGTGATGCCATTCCGACTGCTCCAACGGTGACGGCTACCGATGATTGTGATATTTCGCCTGTAGTTACTTTCCAAGAAATTAAAACAGATGGAGGCTGTGTAGATGCTTATACCTTAACGCGAACTTGGACAGCGATTGACGAATGTGGCAATTCTATTTCAGAATCTCAAATCATTACGATTGAGGATAATACGGAACCCGTATTGGTCAATATTCCAGCTGATATTTCGGTAGAATGTGATGAAATTCCAGCTCAACCAACTAATATTTCAGCAACTGATAATTGTGATATCAATGTTGATATTGAATTGAATGAAACAACTTTACCTGGAGGTTGCCCAAGTGAATATACCTTGATTAGAGAGTGGACAGCGACCGATAATTGTGGAAATCAAACCACTGAAACTCAGAATATTTATGTGTTTGATAATTCATTACCAGAATTGGCGGATGTTCCTGCTGACATAACCGTCGAATGTGGTGCCGTTCCTACGGTGGCTAATCCAACAGCAACTGATAATTGTACAACCCTTTTGACCATTGATTTTGAAGAAGTTAGATCTGACGAAATTTGTGAAGATTCTTATGTTTTAACACGAACGTGGACGGTTACCGATGATTGCGGAAATGAACTGTCAGAATCTCAAATCATTACAGTTGAGGATAATACAGAGCCCGTATTAGTTAATATTCCGGCAGACATTTCAGCGGAATGTGATGATACTCCAGCCCAACCAACTAATATTTCAGCAACTGATAATTGTGATATTGATGTTGACATTGAATTGAGCGAAACAACTTTACCTGGAGGTTGTCCAAGTGAATATACCTTGATTAGAGAGTGGACAGCGACCGATAATTGTGGAAATCAAACCACTGAAACTCAGAATATTTATGTGTTTGATAATTCATTGCCAGAATTCACAAATGTACCGGCAGATGTTACTATAAATTGTGAAGATCCTTTACCGAATGAGGAACCAACCGTAACAGATAATTGTGGAGATGTAACCTTAGAGGTAGAGATTCAAACGGCAAGTGGTGGATGTCCATCAGAAAGTGTCGTGACTAAAACTTGGACAGCAACCGATGATTGTGGAAATTCTGAAACGTTTACACAAACCATCACCATTCAAGATGATGAAGCTCCTGTCTTGTTAAATATTCCAATTGATATTACGATCGATTGTGATGCAGTATTGCCAACAGATTCGCCAATAGCGACTGACAATTGTGATACAGATATACTCATTGCTTTAGATGAAAATGAGGTCGCAGGAACTTGTCCACAGGAAAGAATTATTACAAGAACTTGGACGGCGACCGATGATTGTGGAAATGAAGTTCAAGGCAAACAAATTATTACCATAGAAGATACGATAGCGCCTGTATTATCAAATATTCCAGCCGCATTGGAAGTTTCCTGTGAGGAGTCCATTCCAACGGAATTACCAACGGCAACAGATAATTGCGATACAGATGTAGTAGTGACTTTTGCAGATTCAGAAGTAACTGGAAGTTGTCCACAAGAGAAAATAATTACACGAACATTTACGGCTACAGATGAATGTGGAAATACAGCAACAGCTTCACAAACCATTACTGTTACCGATGATGTATCGCCTCAATTTGATAATGCACCTGGTGATATAACAGCAGATTGTAACGATGTGCCAAACGCACCTGCGAATATCGCTGCGACTGATAATTGTGATCCTAATGTAGATATTACTTTTGGAGAATCGATTGAACCTGGGTTGTGTCCTGAATCCTTCAAAATTATTCGAACATGGGCAGCAACCGATGATTGTGGAAATACCACCCTTCATTTTCAGGAGGTAAGTGTAGGAGATAACGAAGCGCCTGTTATCACAGGGATTCCACCAAATACGAATGCTGATTGTGATGCCATTCCGAATGTGCCATTACCAACAGATATTGTAGTGACTGATAATTGTGATATCAATCCATCCCTCACCTTTGCGGAAACTTCTGCTCCTGGTATTTGCAATAATAGTGAGATAATCACGCGAACATGGACAGCAACGGATGCTTGTGGAAATATTTCGACAGCCACTCAGACAATTACGGTGGGAGATGGTTTGCCACCAGTTATTACTGGTGTTCCAGCTGATATTTCTGCTGAATGTTCAGCGATTCCACCAACGCCGACGGATGTGACGGTAACAGATAATTGTGATGCTAATCCTAGTCTTGATTTTGAAGAAACCATTTTACCAGGAGGTTGTCCAGAACAATATTCTTTGGTTCGAACATGGACGGCTACCGATGATTGTGGAAACACAACGGAGGCTTCACAACTGATTATTGTAGATGACACAATTGCACCTGAGTTAAGCAATGTACCAGCTGATATTTCGGTGGATTGTAATAATATTCCACCAGCGGCAAATCCAATAGCGACGGATAATTGTGATTTAGATGTAGAAATTACTTTTGATGAAAGTGTCGTCAATAACGATTGTGGTCAAGGCATTATAAGAGAATGGACGGCGACCGATAATTGTGGAAATTCTATCCAGTTGATACAAACCATAACTGTCGAAGACAATGAAAATCCAGTAATTGTAGGTGTTCCTGCCGATATTTCTGCTGAATGTTCTAATATTCCGGCAGTTCCAAGTAATGTCAAGGCAAGTGATAATTGCGATACAGATGTCGAGTTAACAGTAGAAGATATCATTTTGGATGGAGCTTGCCCTGCGCAATATTCAATTCAAAGAACATGGACGGCGACCGATGATTGTGGCAATATCGCTACTCAATCTCAATTGATTATTGTGGATGATACCATCGCCCCAGAGTTGGTGGGTGTTCCAGCCGATACGGATGTTGATTGTAATAATATTCCGACGGCGGCGTCAGTGACAGGAACCGATAATTGTGATACGGATGTTGAAGTGATTTTTGATGAGAACATAGTCAATAACGCTTGTGGTCAAACCATCACTCGAACATGGACAGCAACGGATGACTGTGGATTGACAGAAGAGGCTACTCAAACTATAAATGTAATAGATAATGAAGCCCCACAAATATTGAATATTCCAGCCGATATTTCTGCTGAATGTTCTAATATTCCACCTGTAGCTAATAATGTAACTGCAACGGATAATTGCGACACAGATGTTGAATTGACCGTAGAAGATGTCACATTGTCAGGGGCTTGTGAAAATCAATATACCTTACAAAGAATATGGACGGCAACGGATGATTGTGGTAATGTCACTACTGCTCAACAATTGATAATTGTAGATGATACGACTGCACCTGAACTAGTTGGGGTACCATCAGATGAGGCGGTATCTTGTAACGAAATTCCAACTGTGCCTGCTCCAGGTGTGGTGACAGCAACTGATAATTGTGATATAGATGTAGAGGTACTTTTTGAAGAAGTTGTTGTAGATAATGCCTGTGGTCAAACGATTACACGTACCTGGACAGCAACCGATAATTGTGGTAATACGACAGCAGCTACTCAAGAAATAACTGTAGGAGACATAGAAGCACCGGTTTTGGACAATATTCCAGCCGATATTACTGCTGAATGTGATGATATTCCGACATCGATTAATCCAACGGTTAGTGATGATTGCGACACAGATATCTCTGTATTGTTCAGTGATGTTATTACTCTAGGCGCCTGTGATGATAGTTATATAATTACCCGGAAGTGGACAGCGACCGATGATTGTGGTAACTCAACTTCCGCCGAACAAATCGTGACAGTTGAAGATACTACACCGCCTACCATAGCGGGTGTACCATCTGATATTGATGCGGATTGTAATACTATTCCTGATCCGCCAACAGCGGGGGATGTAGTTGCGACGGATAATTGTGATACGGATGTTGAATTAATATTTGATGAACAAATTGTGAATGATGGTTGTGGACAAACCATTACTCGGACGTGGATAGCAACGGATGATTGTGGACTTACAACGGAAGCCATTCAAACGATTAATATAGGAGATACAGAAGCTCCTGTTATTTCAGGAATTCCAGCTGATATTTCGGCTGAATGTTCTGCAATTCCATCTGTTCCAAATAATGTAACAGCAACGGATAATTGCGATATAGATGTAGAATTAACAGTGGAAGATATCCTATTAGATGGCAGCTGTCCTGCACAATATTCGATTCAAAGAACTTGGACAGCAATTGATGATTGTGGTAATGAAACGGTTGAATCACAACTAATCATTGTGGATGATACGACTGCCCCAGAATTGGTTGGTGTACCAGTTGATATTGATTCAGATTGTACTGTTGGGGCACCAGCTCCACCAATTGTAACAGGAACAGACAATTGCGATACTAATGTGGAGGTGATTTTTGAGGAAACAGTAGAAAATAGTGGTTGTGGACAAACCATCACCCGCACTTGGACAGCAATTGATGATTGTGGTAACTCGAATGCAGCGACTCAAACCATAACGATCGGAGATACAGAATTACCTCAAATTACAGGTGTTCCAGCTGATATTTCATCGGAATGTTCTGATTTGCCATCAGTTGATCCAAATGTGGTTGCGACGGATAATTGCGACACAGATGTTGAGTTGAATTTTGATGAAAATATTTTAGCTGGTAGTTGTGAAGGACAATATACACTAGAAAGAATTTGGACGGCGATTGATGATTGTGGTAATGAAGCAATAGCTACCCAAATCATTATTGTAGATGACACGACTGCGCCAGAACTCGAAAATGTACCAGCTAATCTTGACGCTGGTTGTAATAATATTCCAAATCCACCAGCACCGGGTGTCGTCACAGCAACTGATGGTTGCGACCCTAATGTTACCATTACTTTTGAAGAACAAATAGAAGACAATGGTTGTGGTCAAACCATTACTCGAACCTGGATGGCGACGGATGATTGTGGAAATACTTCTGACGCTACACAAGTAATCAACGTAGGAGATACGGAAGGTCCACAAATTATTGGTGTTCCAGCGGATATTGCAGTGAACTGTGATGAAATTCCAACGCTACCTAATCCGAATACGGTAACCGCAACCGATAATTGTGATACGGATGTAGAATTGACATTCAATGAAAATACGATTCCAGGACTATGTGCAGGTAGTTATACTTTAGAACGAATTTGGACAGCGACGGATGATTGTGGTAATACGATTGTTGATACTCAAACAATCACAGTTGGTGATTTCGATGCTCCGATTATTGCGAATGTACCTGCGGATATTTCTGCTGAATGTTCAGACATTCCTCCAATATCAATAGATGTGACCGTAACTGATAATTGTGATACGGATGTAGAGTTGAGTTTTGAAGAGAATATACTACCTGGTGCCTGTCAAGGGCAATATACTTTAGAACGAATTTGGATCGCAACCGATGATTGCGGTAATGAAACAACAGCGACCCAAATCATCATTATAGACGATACAACTGCACCTGTTATAGTGGGCGTTCCTGCTGATGTAATTGGTGATTGTAATAATATACCAAATGTTCCGCCAACTGGTACGATTAGCGCGACCGACAATTGTGATACAGATGTAGAGATTATTTTTGATGAAGTAATAGTTGATAATGCGTGCGGTCAAACAATTACCCGAACTTGGACAGCAACCGATGATTGTGGAAATAGTACTGCAGAGAGTCAAACAATTACGATCGGAGATATGGAAGCGCCAGAATTATTAAATATGCCTTCGGATATTACGGTTGAATGTGATGATATACCAACCTCAATTAATCCAACGGTAAGTGATAATTGTGATACGGATATCCCTATTTTATTCAGTGATATCATTACACCGGGTGCTTGTGATGATAGTTATATTATCACTCGGACATGGACAGCGACGGATGATTGTGGCAATACGACTACTGCTCAACAAATAGTGACAATTGAAGATAATACCGCTCCTGAGTTGATAGGCGTACCAGATGATGTGTCTGGGGGTTGTGATGATATACCTGTTATTCCACCAGTTGGAATGATATCCTCAACAGATAATTGCGACACAGATGTAGAACTTACTTTTGAGGAAGTTATAGTTGACAATGCATGTGGACAAACAATCACTCGAACATGGACTGCGACGGATGATTGTGGAAATAGCATTTCTGAATCTCAAATTATTGCTGTTGGAGATGATGGACCACCGATAATTACAAATGTACCAGCTGACCTTACGACAAGCTGTGATAACATTCCTACAACGCCAATTGATGTGACCGTAAGTGATGAATGCGATAGCAATATTGACTTAATATTTACGGAAGAAAATCAGTCTGGTGACTGTCCAGGTAATTATTCTATTATCAGAACATGGAGTGCAACGGATGATTGTGGAAATACAACAGAAATTACCCAAATTATCATTGTTCAAGATACGGAAGCCCCTGAGTTAACAGGTGTTCCTGTTGATATCACTGGCGATTGTAATAATATACCAAATGTACCACCAGTTGGTACTATCACCGCTACAGATAATTGTGATACAGATGTAGAAATTCTTTTTGAAGAGGTTATCGTAGATAATTCTTGTGGACAAACGATTACTCGAACCTGGACAGCGACCGATGATTGTGGAAATAGTAATTCAGCTTCTCAGGTAATAACAGTCGGAGATACGGAAGCCCCTGATTTAACAGGTGTTCCTGTTGATATCACTGTTGAATGCGATAATATTCCAACGTCAATTGATCCAACAGTTTCTGATGATTGTGATTCAGATATTTTGGTATTGTTTAGCGATATTATTACGCTAGGATCTTGTGATGATAGTTATATTATTATCCGAACGTGGACAGCGACCGATGATTGTGGGAACTCTACGTCTGCTCAACAAATAGTGACTGTGGAAGATAATACGCCTCCAACTTTAGTTGGCGTTCCAACGGATATAGATGTTGGATGTGGTAATTTACCAGATCCTCCAGCACCGGGAGTAGTAACGGCAAACGATGCTTGTGATACGGATGTAGAAGTTATTTTCAATGAAGAAGCAATTGCAGGAGGTGATTGTGGAGATGGGATCAAGAGAACATGGACGGCGACTGATAATTGCGGAAATGTAGTTACGGCAACCCAAATCGTTAGCGTTTCTGATACGACACCGCCAGTTTTGGCAAATGTCCCGGCGGACGTAACGGTTGAATGTGATAATATTCCTACAGCAGATGATCCAACTGCGACTGATAATTGTGATGATAATGTTGAAGTCTTATTAACGGAAACGGTTACTCCTGGAGCTTGTCTAGAATCTTATAAAATAGTAAGAACATGGACTGCTTCTGACGATTGTGGCAATACCATAGTCGTTACTCAAGAAGTCTCTGTTTATGATAATACACCACCCGTCTTGACTAATATTCCAATTGATATTACGGTGAGCTGTGGTGATGAAGTGCCTGCTCCACCTGCTTCAGGAGTGGTAACAACAACGGATAATTGTTCCACAGATTTGACGATTAATTTTGAAGAATCTAGTCAGTCAACCGCCTGTGGAGAAATAATAACTAGAAAATGGATGTCAACCGATGGTTGCGGTAATACTGTTGAAGAAATTCAAACAATTACAGTGGAAGATACGGAAGCACCAATATTGACAAACATTCCAGCGGATGTGATGGTAGAATGTAGTGCTATTCCAACGGCAGTTGATCCAACCGTGACGGATAATTGCGATACTGATATTGATGTGAATTTTAGCGATATTATCACTCCTGGTGCCTGTGAAAATGCCTATACCATAACTCGAACATGGACTGCTACAGATGATTGTGGAAATGAAACTTCTGCATCTCAGGTCATTTTTGTAAATGATACCACTGCTCCTGAAATGGTCGGTATTCCAGCTGATTTTAGTGGAAGCTGTAATGATGATCCGGGGATTCCAAACATAACAGCGACTGATGATTGTGATCAGAATGTAGATATTGTTTTAGATGAAAATACTGAATTGAAAGACTGTGGCGCAACGATCACTAGAATATGGACAGCTACGGATAATTGTGGAAACACTGTTTCTCAAACTCAAATCGTAGAGCTTATTGATACGCAAGCACCCGTATTCTTAACATTGCCAGCTGATGTGACGGTTGATTGTGATAATATCCCAACTTCTGAGGATTTGGAGGTTGAGGATGATTGTGCAGACAATATTCAAGTGTCGTTTTCTGATATTATTACACCAGGTGCTTGTGCAACAGATTATGTTATTATCCGAACTTGGACAGCGACTGACCTCTGTGGTAATGCGATTGAAACGACTCAGACTATTGTTGTACTTGATGTGGTTGCACCTGTATTTGATAATGTGCCAACTGATGCAGACGTAGATTGCAAAGATGGTGTTCCAGCTCTGCCAACTGTAACTGCAACGGATAATTGCGATACAAATCCAGAAGTGATTTTTGAAGAAAAAACAGAAGACACCGACTGCGGTGAAATCATAACAAGAACTTGGACTGCTACCGACGCATGTGGAAATTCAGAAGTTGCTACTCAAATTCTTGATTTGAGTGATTCAGAAGCACCAGTTTTTGTGACCTTGCCAGCTGATTTAACGGTTGATTGCGATAATATTCCAACCTCCAATGACTTGGAAGTGGAGGATAATTGCGATACCGATATTTCCGTATTATTTAGTGATATAATCATCCCTGGCGCTTGTGCGAATGATTATATCCTGATGCGAACTTGGACAGCAACTGACGATTGTGGAAATAGTATCGAAACAACCCAACAGATTGTTATTTTGGATGTTACGGCACCTGTTTTTGATGAAATTCCTCAAAATGCGATAGTAAATTGTGGCGATATTCCAGCTATTCCAACGCTTACTGCCACAGATGGATGTGATACAAATGTTGAAATACTATATGAAGAAAGTTCAGTAACCACTGCTTGTGGTGAAACGATTACTAGAAAGTGGACTGCAATCGACGACTGTGGAAATCCAGAGGAGGTTGAGCAGGTAATTACGGTTGAAGACAGCGAGCCACCTCAACTTCCAGCTGTGCCGGCTGATTTGACTATAGCTTGTGATCAGGTTCCTGATCCACCAGTGAATGTAACAGCAACCGACGATTGCGACGATGATGTTACGGTAGTGTTTTTAGAAATAATGGATCCAGAAATGTGTCAAGAGTCATATACGATCACTCGAACATGGACAGCAACGGATGATTGTGGAAATGAAACTTCTAAAACCCAATTGATCACAGCAGTGGATGATGTAGCGCCTCAATTGATTGGCGTACCCGCTGATGTAACGGTCAATTTAGGTAATGGCGATCAAATCCCTGATATTCCTACCGGTATTTTTGCCACGGATAATTGTGATTTAAATGTTGATATTGATTTCTCTGAAGTGAATATTCCAAATGCAGATGGTTATGTGCTGATTTGGTCTTGGATTGCAACAGATAATTGTGGCAACTTCACAGAAGAAGTTATGAATGTAACCGTAATTGAAAGTATCACAGATATACAAATATCGCCACAAGATCCAGTGATGTGTGGTGGTGGAACAATTCAATTACAAGCATTACCAGATGATCCAACGTTCACCTACGAATGGACGGCAACGGGAGGTACTTTTGATCAAACCACCGGTCAATCTGTCAATTTTACTATAACTGATATTGGAACATTTATCGTTACGGTGAATGTGACCAATTTAGCAGGCACGACAGCTTCCGCAGCTACACAAGTCACGGTGAATGATGTGCCAGATATAGTTTCAAATAGCAATAGTCCACTATGCGTTGGAGATGAGTTACAATTGACCTCTAACCCTGGCGCTGATAATTATTCTTGGATTGGACCAAATGGATTCACTTCCGATGAACAAAATCCAAGTATTCAAGACGTCACGACTTTAGCATCTGGTCAATACATTTTAACTGCTCAATTTGGTGTATGTGAGGCGGTAGATACGGTTCAAGTTGAAATAGAAACATATCCTGATTTTGCAATCGAAGTAGTGGATGGAGATTGTATGGATAAAGGTACAATCACTTTAACTAACCAAGGTCAAGGCACTGCCTTTACATTCAATTGGGAAGATATTTCAGGAAATGATAATGATCAAAATCGAACAGATTTAGGGGCAGGAATTTATAGTGTCACTATTTCGAATTCGTCAGGTTGTGAAACGATTTTGGAAAATCTAGAAATCGAATTTACAAATACCCTCTTGGCAAGTTCTACTATTGATCAACAATCAAATTGTGGTCAGGCAGATGGTGCGGCTACAGTTGAAGTGACTAGTGGGGGTAGCGGAAATTATAATTACGAATGGCCAAATGGAAATACCGATGCCAGCCGAAATGATTTAGCGGCAGGTAACTATGAAGTAACTATAACAGATATTGATACAGGTTGTGAAACGACGGCAATTGTTGCTATGATTGTTGCGGATATGGCTCCAGCTTTTGTAGCTGTTGAAGGAGCTTCAACCAGTTGTCCAGGTGCTACAGATGGTATGGCTCAATACATAATTTCTTATGATCAAAACTTTATTCATCCTGCTGATACGGTATTTGTTGATGAAAATGGTTTGATCGTAGAAAATGGCGAATTGCCGGCAGGTAATTATTGTTTACAAATATTCAATGGATTAGGTTGTTTGGTAGCACAAGGCTGTTTTGAAATCGTGGATCCTACACCCGTCACTGCAACTTATGATGTGACACCTGCAGACTGTGTGACATTGGGTACGATAACTTTGAATAGCAATGGCGGAACGGGGCAAACCAAATACGATTGGGAAGATGTGCCTGGAAACGACAACTTTAAAGATCGTTTTGACCTAGTCGCAGGAACCTATTCTGTGACTGTTTATGACCAAAACGGTTGTGACTTTATTTTGAATGATATCGAAGTTGTCGATAGCTGTGAAGCTTGTATCGAACCTGATATTTTAAATGTTACGACGATAAATGCAGATTGTCTAACGCCGAATGGAACAGCTTCGATTGAGCTGGATGGAGATCCATCAGATTTTAACTTCTATTGGAATCCACCAGTAAGTACTTCCAATAGCTCAACAACACTTTCGGCAGCATTCTATCATGTGACAATATCAAGAAAGAATGATCCTAGTTGCTTGACCGAAACAACGATTGTTATCAATAATAATGGTGGACCACAACCAACGGATATAAAAGTAACGCCAGATAATTGTGGTGCTGGAAATGGTTCGGTAGAGTTTTTCCCAACTGATTTACTGTATTTGTGGGATATGGATAATCAATTGATGTCCACTCGTACAGATTTGGCTGCGGGTACTTATTATGTGGCTGTTATTGATCCTCAAAATGCGGGATGTCCTACTAATTTGGTTATCGAAGTTGATTCCGTAGATAACCTAGGAATTATTGAAAATATTATTACTCAACCTACTTGCGGAAATGCAAATGGAGAAGTTGAAATCCAAGCAACAGGAGGAAGTAACAATTTCGAATATTTATGGAATGATGGCGATACGAACCAAAGCCGAAGTGGATTAGCCGCAGGAACATTTTCTGTCACAGTGACGGATATAGAAATAGGCTGTATGGGTGAATACACTTTTGACTTGAATGAGCAAATCTCTGTGGTAAGTGTAACGGTTGCAGACACAACAGTGACTTGTTTTGCCATGACTGATGGGTATGTTGATTATGACCTGGATTTTGATCCAGATTTTGCACAGCCTGCGAATGTTTTGATTGTTGATGCGAATAATAATGAATTTTTAAATGGTAGTTTGCCAGTGGGTAACTATTGTATAAAAGTATTTGATGCCAATGATTGTTTCGCTGGCGAAGGTTGTTTTGAAATAACTGAACCTGAGAAACTTACGATTGATTTTACAGTCGAAAATAAAGATTGTGATCACGGAGGTAGCATTAGTTTAGAAGTGACTGGTGGCACAGGTGATTATACTTTTGATTGGTCAAATGGAGGAACCACTTCCGAAATTTTTGATCTTGATGCAGGTATTTATACTGTGACTGTAACTGATGAAAATGGTTGTTCAACAACCTTCCAAAATGCAGAAGTATTGGATGAGTGTAATTGTCAAACGCCAACTGTTGTTTCAACAAGCTTTACAGATGCTACTTGTAATCAAAACAATGGAACGGCGCTTATTATTTTGGATGGAGATCCTCTTGATTTTGAATATACTTGGACGCCAAATGTTAGTAATTCTAATGTGGCTACTGACCTCCCAGCTGGGGATTATCAAGTCGGAATAACGGTAGTTGGAGACACTTGTTCAACGACTGTTGATTTTACTATCAATGATCAAGGCGAGCCTGTTGTAAACATTGATTCGACTACACCAGCTACTTGTGCATTAGCGAATGGAACCGCCGCATTAAGCCCAATTACCTATGTATTTGAATGGTCAGACGGCAATAATGGTGCAATAAGAAATGATTTAGTAGAAGGAACTTATGAAGTGACAGTAACCGATAATTCTATAAATTGTTCCACCACAATTTCGGTGGATATTGAAAGTACAAATCCTTTAGAGATTCAGGCAATCATTAATGCGGAACCAATGTGTGGCGAAGCCAACGGTTCTGTAACAATTTCACCAAATTTAGTTGGAAATTATACCTATGCATGGTCTGATGGAAGCAATGCCGAAACAAGAAATGATTTGGCTGCTAGTACTTATTCTGTAAGTGCTACAGATATTCAAACGGGCTGTATTACGGAAACTACTTTCACTCTTAATGATAATATTTCAGGCGCCACTGTAACGACTCAAGATGTAAGTCTAGATTGTTATGGAGACACGAATGGAACAGTCATTTATGAGGTAGATTTGGATTCCGGATTTGCTACTCCAGAAACTATCGAGATACGAGATAATTTAGGAAACGTGTACCAGAATGGCGCACTTACCGCAGGCAATTATTGTGTCATTGTTTTAGATGCAAATGGTTGTCAAGCTGGTGAAAGCTGCTTTGAGGTGACGGAACCTCTACAAATAGAATTGGATTCAGATGTCAGCAATAAAGACTGTGACAGCAATGGGGCTATCACAACAAACGTAATGGGCGGTACGCAACCATACCTCTTCGATTGGGACGACCTCGCTGACAATGATGATCCACAACACCGTAGTGATTTGGCTGTCGGCACGTATATTTTAACCGTGACGGACGCTAATGACTGCTCTTTGATTTTTGAATTTACCATCGAAGACGATTGTGTACCAACTGATTGCGATACTCCGGAAGTGATTTCCGTGAGTACTACTGACGCACATTGTGGAAGCGGCGACGGAAGTACCAACATTATGATGTCAGATGACCCTGTGAATTACTTATTCGCATGGACAAATGATGTCAGTTCTACGAACGAAGCTTCTGGGTTATTAGCCGGGACTTACGTTGTGACCATTACTAATTCGGACGATACTTGCTCAACTGAAGTTATGGTGTTGATTGAAGATTTAGATGGTCCCGCTCCACAAGTGCTCAGTATAACAGCAGCGACTTGTGGGAATGCCGATGGATCTGCTCAATTTGCTCCAGACTATGATTTTGTATGGTCAGATGGTGGACTTGGTGCATCCCGAAATGATCTGGAAGCTGGTATTTATACAGTGACTGTAACGGACCAATTTGATTGTGTGGAGATCGTTGAAATAGAAATTACGGACGATTGTACCACTATTGGGTGTAATGACCCTGTTGTATTGAGTGTAGATATTCAAGATGCGAATTGTGGCGGTACAGATGGAGGTGCAATGATCAATATGGACGGCGATGTAAATAATTTCACATTTGAATGGGAAGCTGATATTTCTGATTCAAATATTGCAACAGGATTGGGCGCAGGTATGTATCAGGTGACGATTACTACTGTTGGTGATACTTGTAAAACGGAATTAGAGATTACTATTAATAATATCGACAATCCAACAGCGACCATTCAAAGTTTAACGAATGCGACGTGTGAAGCTGCCGATGGTTCGGTAACGCTTTCTCCAGCTAATTACAACTACTCTTGGTCAGATGGTGGTGCAGGGTTTAACCGAAACGATTTGGCAGCAGGCACTTATGAAGTCACTGTTGCTGATCCAAATACAGGTTGTTTAGCTTATTTGACAATCGAAATTCTATCCGAAAATAACTTTACAGCAACCGCTACACCATCAAATGCGGATTGTCAGAATGGCGGTTCTATTATTTTAAGTTTGAATGACGGAACTGCACCTTATACATTCGATTGGGCAGATCTTGTAGGTAATGATGATCCTCAACATCGAAATGATTTAATAGAAGGCACTTACTCCGTAACAATTTTGGATTCCAATGGCTGTGAAGCTATTTTGGATGGAATTGTCATTGGAGACGACTGCCAAACTTTACCTTGCGAAGCACCGGAAGTCTTATTCATAGATACAGACGATGCTACCTGTGGTAATGCTGATGGAATTGCTGAAATCAATGTTAATGGCAATCCAAATGATTTTACTTTTGAATGGACAAACAACGTAAGTACTTCGAATGTCGCTGATAATTTGGCAGCAGGTACTTATAATGTTACGATAACTATAATCAATGATACTTGCGCTACTGAAATCACTGTTTTAATTGGAAATGAAAATGGTCCAACTCCACAGATTTTAAACACAACACCAGCCACTTGTGGACAAGCTAATGGTACTGCTCAATTATCTCCAAATTATGATTACACATGGAGTGACGGTGGTACAGGGGCGTTCAGAGATGGCCTTTCTTCGGGCACATATCAAGTTACTGCAACTGACGTAGGAACAGGTTGTGTCGAAGTTTTCGAAATCGAAATAGACGAGACCAATCCGCTAGAGTTACAATTTACTATTAACACTCAACCGAGTTGTGGAGCTTCAAATGGGGCTGTTTCCATCAATCCAAGTATTACAGGTGATTATCTTTTTGAATGGTCTGATAATGGCACCGGAGATCTCCGAATCGACCTCGCCGCTGGCACATATGCTGTGACTGCGACTGATACGAATTCGGGTTGCGCTGCAACTGTGATTTTCACATTGACTGACAATGTTTCCGGAGCAACTGTTACGATCCAAAATGTCCAGACGACTTGCTTTGGCACAACCAATGCGACAGCGATTTACGATGTAACTCTTGATCCGAATTTTGCCGAACCAGCTTCTATTGAGATAAAAAACACGAACGGAAATTCTGTTCAAAATGGCAATCTCGGAGTGGGAAGTTATTGCATCGTAGTCACAGACGCAAATGGTTGTGTGGCAGGCGAAGGATGTTTTGAGGTAACGGAGCCTCAATCATTAATAGCGAGTGTGAACTCACAAAACGCTAATTGTAATGTGGGTGGTCAAATTGATTTAACCATCAATGGTGGCACTCCTAATTACACATTCGAATGGTCAGATGGCGATACCAATGAGGATCGAATTGACTTAGCAATTGGCACTTATTCAGTGACGGTTACTGATGAAAATGGTTGTCAAAAAGTATTGTCCAATATCACCATTGAAGACGATTGTCAGACTGGAGGTTGTGATGAACCGGTGGTCTTAAATATCTTAACGAATGATGCCACTTGTGGAAATTCGGACGGTTCAGCAACAATCGAAATCCAAGGTAATTTGACAGATTTCAATGTCGAATGGAATGATGGCGGCACAGGTGCGACTCGAAATGACCTCGAAAAAGGTACTTACACAGTAACGATTTCTTGGGCAAATGATCCAACTTGTCAAACCATCGTAACAGTTGAGATTGAAGACGATTGTACTACCGGATGTAGTGCGCCAATTGTAACAGAAATTCAAACTTCTGATGCGACTTGCGCTATTTCCGATGGTGCAGCGACCATCGAAGTGGAAGGGAATTGGATTGATTATGTATGGACATGGAGTGGGGGAGTGAGCACGATTAATTCGGCTCAAAACCTTGCAGCAGGCACTTATTCGGTGACTATTTCGCAACCACTTGATCCGACATGCAACACTATTTTGACCATTGAAATTAGCGAAGATTGTACGACTCAATGTGATGAGCCAGTTATTTCAAACATTATTATTAATGATGCGAATTGTGGTGAATCCGATGGCACTGCGATCATTCAAATGGTTGGAAATCTAGGTGATTTCTCTTTCTTATGGCAAAACGGAATTAGCGATGAAAATATCGCCACAAACTTATTGGCAGGTACATATGGTATCACGATTACACAGCAAAGCGACTCAACTTGTTTCATTGAAACATCCATCTTCATTGGTGATACTGATGGGCCGCAAATGACAATCACAGATGCCACACCTGCAAATTGCAATGCTGCCGACGGTAGCGCTTCACTATCACCAAACACGTATAGTTATCAATGGAGTGATGGCGGCACGGGTGCTTCTCGTTCGAATCTTTCAGCAGGAACGTATTCCGTGACCGCCACCGACTCCTCTACGGGTTGTGTGAATGTCATTGAAGTTGTGGTTGAGGAGTCCAGTGATTTAGAAGCAGGGGCGCAGATTTTAGCTCAACCGACTTGTGGAAATGCAGATGGTTCCGTGAGTATTTTGGTTCAAAATGGCAATGGAAATTATAATTACGAATGGAGTAATGGAGGTGTAGGAAATACACAAAATAACCTTATCGCAGGTATTTACACCGTTACTATAACTGATAATATTTCAGGTTGCGAGACGACGACTCAATTTACCCTTTCTGATGAAGTGATTGGGGCAACTATTTTGGTAGATGACCTCGAATTGACCTGTGCAGGTGCGACCGATGGAGAAGTAATTTTTGATATAAATTATGAAAATGGATTTATTCAACCAGCTTCTGTTGAGATTTTAGACGCTCAAAACAATGCTGTTCAAAATGGTCATCTAAAAGCTGGAATATACTGTATCAATATATTGGACGGTAATGGTTGTTTAGCTGCAACTGAATGTTTTGAAGTAATCGAGCCTTCTGAAATTCAGGTAGTAGTTAGTACAATTGATAAAGATTGTACGAATGGCGGTCAAATCAATTTAGAGGTCAATGGTGGATCTGGAAATTATACTTACAATTGGAATGATGGGGCTACCACCGACAATAGGAATAAATTGGATGAAGGTATTTACGATGTTACCATTACCGATGAAAATGGTTGTGAAGTCATTATTTCGAATATCGAAATTGTAGATGACTGTATAATAGGCTGTATCGAACCAGTCATTTTAAATACAACTATAACAGATGCTACCTGCGGTAATGCAGATGGTACGGCAAGTATTGAGGTTGAAGGCAGTGTGAATGACTACACATTTACATGGACAAATAATGTGAGTACGACGAATGTATCGACTGGCTTGTCGAGTGGCATATATGAAGTAACTGTTTCATGGGTATCAGACCCAAGTTGTCAGACAATTACGCAAATTGAGATTGGAGATGATTGTGTCGCTTGTATTGAACCCGTAATCACAAATATTACCACAATCGATGCGACTTGTGGCGAAAATAACGGTTCGGCGATCATCGAATTAACAGGGAATTCTAATACTTACACATACACTTGGAGCAATGCTCTGAACAGCACAAACACCGCCATAGGGCTGGCAGCAGGAACTTATGGAGTAACTATCGCTAATCAAAATGACTCGACGTGTTTCATTGAAACATTTATTGTTATTGGTAACCAAAACGGTCCACAAGCTATGGTTTCCTCTGTAAGTGCTGCCACCTGTACGGCGGCAAACGGATCTGCTTTATTAACACCTGTTAGTTATTTCTATCTATGGGAAGATGGGGTTGTTGGAGATTCTAGAGATGACTTAACGAGTGGAACTTATTTCGTAACGGTTACTGACCCAATTACGGATTGTATCGAAATATTAACGGTAGAAATTGGTCAAAATAGTTCACTTTCTACACAAGTAGAGATTACCAAACTTCCAGATTGTGGTGCATCAAATGGTTCAGTTAACATTTTAATTTCAAATGGTTCAGGTGATTATGCTGTTAATTGGAATGATGGTGGCATAGGAGCCTCTCGAAATGATTTGGTTGGTGGTGTTTATGAAGTCACTATTATTGATAATCAAACAGGATGTCAGGCTATCCAATCATTTACATTAACCGAAAAAATTATTGGTGCGACGGTTATTGTTAAAGATACTAAAGTAACCTGTATAGGAGCAACCAATGCAAGTGCGCCTTACGGTATAATTTTAGATCCGGGATTTGCTACTCCAGAAACAATTGAAATTCAAGATGAAAACGGAAATGTGGTGATTGATGGAACTCTTGGAGTCGGAAGTTATTGTGTGATTGTCTATGACGCGAATGGATGTATTGGAGGACAAGATTGTTTTGAAGTTCTAGAACCTGAGCCTATTCAAGTAGAGGTGATTAAATCCAACAAGGATTGTAATTTAGGTGGGGTCATTACATTAAATATTTCAGGGGGAACTCCAGATTATACATTCAATTGGGGAGATTTGAATGTACCAAATGAACCTCAAAATAGAATACATTTAGAGGCTGGTTTCTATTCTGTTACAATTATTGATGCAAATGGCTGTGATATCGTAGTTGAAAATATTGAAATTAAAGATGACTGTATTGCCTCAGGTTGTGATGAACCTGTAGTCGCTAACTTCATTACTATGGATGCTACTTGTGGAAATGAGAATGGAAGCGCGACTATTGAAATGGTGGGCGATCTTGCGAATTATACATTTACGTGGAATCCATTGGTTAGTTTAACGAATCAAGCTAATGACCTGGAGGCAGGCGAATATTTCGTGACGATTGCTCAAGCAGTCAATCCGGACTGTTTCACTGTCTTGAATTTGATCATCGAAAATGCAGATGGACCACAAGCTCAGGTGATTGATCAAACTGCGGCGGATTGTGGTGAAGCCAATGGAACGGCTACACTTGATCCACCAAATTTAGATTATTCATGGAGTGATGGTGCTGCTGGTGCAACTCGAGATGACCTTGCGGCAGGTATCTACACGGTTGTATTCTATGATAATGCCAATGGTTGTTTCAGTCTATTAGAAGTTGAAATTTTACAAAATAGCCTACTTAGTGCGACCGTGAATATTATTGCTGAACCGAGTTGTGGCGAAGCCAATGGTTCGGCAGAAATTAATGTAATGGGCGGTAGCGGTAACTACGCTTACTCATGGGGAGTAGGCAATACGCGAAACGATTTAGTAGGCGGTGCCTACTCAGTGACGATTACAGATGTTGATACGGATTGTATCACTATACTACAATTTGCATTGGGTGATAATGTACCTCCAGGTGAAGTTGTTTTGAGTACGGATGTTATTCCAATTAGTTGTATGGGAAGTGCTGACGGAGAGGTCATTTATGATGTAAACTATGATCCGAATTTTGTACAACCTTCAACAATTGAAATCAAAAATGAATTTGGTGTATTATTCCAAAATGGTGATTTAAGTGCGGGCTATTATTCCATAATTGTTTTTGATGGAAATGGCTGTATGGCAGGTGAAGCCATGTTTGAAGTTGTTGAACCAGAGATGTTGAATATGGGTGTTTTGGTTACGCCAATCACTTGCGATGAAGGAGGAATAATCAAATTAGAAGTTACAGGAGGTACCGAACCTTATGAATATTTATGGGCTGACTTACCAAACTCAACTGATTTGGATATCCGAACAAATCTTTTAGAAGGTATGTATGCTGTAACAGTAGTTGATGCGGTTGGGTGTCAAGTTAAGGTAGAGGTTGAGATCGAAGATGATTGTATAACCAGTGGTTGTGATGAATTATTTTTGACTGACACGACTAGTATTAATGTACCTTATTGTGACGGAGCCGAGTTATGTGTGCCGATTACTTTTACAGAAATGGGTGAATGGATTATAACAGACAATGGTCAGCCATTTGTGGGTGATATCAAAGGTTGCGATTTCGATTCCACCTATACTTATGATTATTCGAATGTATTTGGAAATGGAATCGATGGACCTTATTTCTTGAACCAATGGATGCTTAATGGAACGGCTTATAACGGTCAATTCCAAAATATTGAAAACATGGTTGTTGCCATGAATTCATGGGATCCTGCTGGAAATTGGATCTTGGATGTTTCAACGTTAATGATTTCTGGAGGAAATGGATGGAACAATTATGGAGATATAACAATAACCCACCAGCCGACAGGTGCTATCGCAATTTTAGAATTAAACTCACAATTGAACCCTATGGGAACGGCAGTTCTTCTAACTCCTGGAGAGCATGAATTAATATTCTCTAATTTGAATTTAGGATGTGCAGATACCATCAATGTCAATGTCCAATGCGGTGAAGTAGAATATATGGAAGCGCCATTATTTGTGAATACAATGGATACCATTTGTTTTGATGTGAGTTGGTTGCCAGGCACGATAGTCACTATAGAAAATATTTGTGAGGATAATTCTGGAGAGTATATTTTGGCAGATCTACAATTACCTAATTGTGTCATTCTAGAAGGAATAGATATTGGAACGGAAGTACTTTGTATTGTTATTTGCGATGATCTTGGGTTCTGTGATACCACTTATTTGACGGTACAGGTGATTGAATCGTCGCCTTCAGATTTACCGATTGCGGTAGATGATATCGATGACACTTTCAAGGATCAACCCGTTGTGATAAAAGTCATGGAGAATGATACGTTGAATGGCGATATGACTAG
Source organism: Bacteroidota bacterium (assembly GCA_024743405.1). GTDB lineage: Bacteria > Bacteroidota > Bacteroidia > Chitinophagales > Saprospiraceae > JANSWP01. The sequence continues at coordinate 64,157 of JANSWP010000018.1, read as the reverse complement.
CATTACTATAGTTGATCCTCCTTCATATGGAATTGTATTAATCAACTTGGATGGTACGATTTCTTATACACCAGATAATAATTATTGTGAACCCGAAGAAGCAGATTTCTTCACTTATATGATATGTAATTCTAGTGGATGTGATACTGCAACTGTCTATATTACAGTCGATTGTGAGAAGTATGTCATCTTCTCTGGATTTTCGCCAAATGGGGATGGTATCAACGAAACGTTCACTATTCAAGGCATTGAAAGAATGCATGGGCACAATAAATTATTGGTCTTTAACCGATGGGGTAATGAAGTCTATCGATCAGAAGACTATCAAAATGATTGGGAAGGAACTGCCTTTGGAAAAGATTTACCTGATGGTACTTATTTCTATCTTTTTGAAGATGATGAAGGTCGGAAGGTGAGTGGGTATGTGCAGATAAGGCGGTAGCATATAACAATTTGCAACAAATACCGCCGAGTCCTCTTTGAGAGACTCCGCTTATTACTGAGCGAGTGGGGTATAAAATTTTCTCGCCGTAGGCGCGTGGATTTTATAAGTGTACGGTAGAGAATGAAAATTTGGCGAGTGGGGCATATTTGGTTCAGGTTTCGGATGGGCGTGAGTTGGTGTCGAAGCGGTTTATGAAGAATTAAATCAGATTGATTAATAAGGTAAATATTACCCCTTTTGATTGAGTTCGGGAGGGGCTTTTTATTTATTCTATTATATGATAGGATTCCTTCCCCAACCGAAAATAATCCAAATTCATGCTGTCCACTTGCAAGGCTTGATTGTGAAATCGAGTCAAAAAATAATCATCTTTTTCCAATAAGTCTTTTCGTTTATAGCCCTCGAAATTTTCATGAATGAAGATTGTTTTTGCACTATCTGGACTTTCTAGAGTGGATAACAATAAGGTATTGTAGGGTACGCCCCAATCTTGAATAATGATATCCATGGGCACCTCTTTTTGTTTTATTAAAAGCCGATTTGTATTCAGTTTATCACAGTTGCTTAATTGATTTTCCATCCAAGAGATTCGTTTTTCGTAGGTGTTATGATTATCTGCTATGATGAAAAGTCGAAAAGCAATGATGAGGACTACCCCAATTAATATAGTATGCCGCATTTTTGGCACGTGGACAGATTCCCCTTTAGGGGCTAGAGGGGCTAGGGGGGAGTGAGGTAATACATCAAAAACTAATGGAACAGCGAGAAAAATCAGAATAGGCAAATAATTTAATTCTGCATAAAACCGATAGGGAGAGTCAGGGTCGGCAATCGCATAAATCAAGACTTGACCAATGCAAAATGCCCAGATTAACAGGAGTTTTATAAGATTGATGAGCACTGATTCTTTTTCGGAACTATCATAGATTTTTTTCAAATAGAAAACACTCAACCCAATCAATAAAATTGGGAAAAAGTAATAATGTTCCAATACCCTTTCTAAAAAGAGCTCATTGGCAGGGATATCAAAATAATTTGGGAAAAATCGGTTCAAGTTATCTGAGAAAACCTTGCCTTTGGAGGCTTCATACCAATTGGTAAAGAAATAGGATTTGAATACAGATAGTCCAAGGAAAAGTCCAAAAAATGCATAGTATCGCTTGTGTCGAAGCTGCTTATGGTGTAACCAAAAGAAGATCCATAAAAAGGTAAATGGAATGATGGTGAGCTTGTGCGAAAAAACAATGGTCAATAATAATGGCAGGAAAAGAGGAAATATCCATCGCCTATTTAGATTAGGGAATCGATTTACAATTCCAAAATTTAACAATAATAAAGCGAGTGCCAGATAGTATTCACTTTGAATAAAATAGAAGTTATCCAAGGTCAAAAGTGTAAATAAAAATATCAGCGCCCAGCCTAAATAATCATTCCGTAACCATTTGACAATCAAGTGATAAATTGCTCCGAAAAAGAGAACATAAGAAGCAGAGTACAGAATCATAATCCACTTAATGGAAGCACCTAAAAGAAAAGCCGCGTAGGGGAGTATTTGAATGAATAGGGTTGAAAAGCGGTAATGATAAACCTGTGGAATACCTTCATTTACCATTTTGAAAACCTGAAATCCGGCATCCAAAAAAAGTACTCTTTCTTTGTAAAAGAGGATAGAAAACAAAAGCAGAATCGTCCAAACTAAGTAGCCGAAAATCCGGAAATGAGGAGATAGAAATTGATTTTTCATATAATTCGACAAAGTCGAGCGATACCAAACTTATTAGTCAATATAGTTTACTTCCTTTTGGTTCGTGAATAAAGCGTCACATCCTTGCGAAATAAAAACCCGAAAATCACCTTTAGCCAAGAATCGTAAGAATGGAGATTATCATAAAACTCCGGAGCCATTTTTTTTAATTTAGGTAAGCGACTACCTGGTATGGTCGGAAAATCGTGGTGCTCATTGTGATATCCCACATTGAAAGTGATTTTATTGAGTGGGCCATAATAGGAATAAGTTTCCTGCCCTTCATGGAATACATAATGTTCAGAAATAAAATGCCCAGAAGTAGGATGCAATCCACCCGCAAAAATTAAGGAAAGGGCTAAAAATATCAGACCACTCCATCCGGCAAAATATATAAAAATAGAAATGGCAATGATTTGAAAGATAATATTATAAACTTGCCACTTGGTGACTTTTATAGATTTTACAAATACTGGACGCACGGCATAAAAAACGATTTGATGCAAAAACCAAATTAACTTACCAAAAAAGCCTTTGAAAAATTTTGCCTCCACTTCTGTTGGGATATCTGCATCTACACCATCTTTTCCTTGATCCCAATGGTGCATGCCATGGTAAATTTTAAAGGAGATCGCATAGGGAACTATAATGGGAATATTGGCAAAAAGTGCGAGACGATTATTGTTGACTTTGCTTTTGAACGCTAAATCATGAGTGATTTCATGGATAGCTAAGAACAAAGCATGCGCAATAGTAGCCCCAACAAAATAGGTCACTAAAATAAATGGAAACCAAGACAATTGACCTATAAAAAGAGCAATCGTCAACTGTACAACTACGAGAAAAATAGTCGCATAAGCCAAATTTATATCACTCCCGAAAAGTTTTTTAACCTCTGGATGTTTTGCTAAAATTTCTTTTCTTCTTTGAAAGTGTGGCTCTCTATCGTCTACCCAGTAAAAATCGTTATTAGGAGCTGTCTTGATATCTGACATGGCTTAGATTTTTAGTTTGATTTGCAAAATTGGCTTTGTTTTGTCCCATTGAGGGTGCAAATGTCAACCTAATTTCTTGAAATCCAAAGAAGAGGCTGATTAATATTCGCTACGAATTAAGTAAGGCCTAAAGAATAACTCCGACATTTGCCTATGTATTTTTTTGAACTTTTGTGGCGTTAAAAATACTTTTTTGCCTTACTAAAATCCAAAATCTACTATTCCAAATTGGCGGACTTATTTTTTAGCCGTTACTAAATCCATTTTCACAGAGAAAAATCAATTAGAACATAGTGATCAAAAATCAGAAATACTTTATTGTAAAATCAATCAGTTTTTGCTTAAAGTCATTATAAGGCGGCATCAACATTTCTAAAGCATTCGGAATATGTTGGGTAAAAACCCCTCTCGCATTAGAAAAGGCTTCGAAGCCATACCAGCCATGTCCTTTACCTATTCCGCTATTATTGGATCCACCAAAGGGTAGGTTCGTATTAAAAAAATGAACAGCATTGTGATTAATACAAGACCCTCCCGCACGGGTATTATCCAGAATATGATTGATATTTTTCTTCTTACTACTGTAAATGTATAGTGCTAAAGGTTTTTCTCGGGAATTGATTTCGTCAATAACCTCATCAATTTTGGTAAAACCATAAACCGGCAATACGGGGCCAAAAATCTCTTCTGTCATCAAAGTCGAATTCTTTGAAACATTGGTTACGACTGTCGGCGAAATATAATCTTGGTTGCCATCGAATTTACCTCCAGCCTCAATGTTTGCTCCTTTATCTAATGCATCTTCAAAATAACCTTTCACTCTTTGGTAGTGCCGATTATTGACCATCCGGGCATAAGAAGTCGTTTTAGAGGGGTCTTCCGAAAAGAAGGTTTCTAGATAACTTCGGACTTTATCGATAAAGGCTTGTTTCTTATTTTCGTGTACGAAAATATAATCTGGTGCAATACATATTTGACCGTTATTGATGAATTTTCCCCAGGCAATTCTTCGAGCAGCCATATCAATATTGGCAGATTCATCGATGATTGTGGGCGATTTACCGCCCAATTCTAGCGTTACCGATGTCAAATGTTTCGCCGCCGCCGCCATGACTATCTTTCCAATAGAAGGTGCGCCTGTAAAGAAAATATGATTGAAAGGTAAATTCAATAAAGCAGTTGAAGTAGGTACACCACCTTGTACCATAGCGATCTCATTTTCATTGAAAATCTCACTGATCATTTTCGCCATCAAGTTTGAAATATGTGGCGTTTGTTCAGATGGTTTTATCATTACTGTATTACCCGCTGCGATGGCACAAACCAATGGACCAAAGGTCAAATTCAGTGGAAAATTCCATGGCGCAATAATCAGAACCACCCCTTTCGGTTCATATTTTATATAGGAACTTGAACCCATCAAAGCCAATGGAGTTGCGACTTTATGATTCCGCATCCATCGTCGAATATCTTTTTTTGCATGTTTGATTTCAGAAGTAACCGGATAAACTTCCGTTAAATCCACTTCACTCGGATGCTTCCGGAAATCTTTATACAAAGCATCTTTTATCTCAGGACGGTATTTTAAAACAGCTTTATGGAGTTTATCTAATTTGGCAATTCGCTCTCGTGCCGTTGTATTGGCAACTTTGAATTGATTTGCTTTTTGCAAATTGAAAATCCGCTCGACTTCGGCGGTATTTGTTTCGACAGGTATATTTAAGGTGGCAGTCATGGTTTGATGTTTTAGTGATGAAAATATATTCTTTATTCAAGGGGTTGAAAGGCTGTTATTTTGAATCTTTTAAACGGGCAATAAATTTAGGACTTTTTCCATTATATAGGCAATTTATGCATATGCCATTTTTCATTTGATGGGGACAATTCTCATATCCATACAAACAATGAGCACATTCAGGGCAAAGATTTACCATTTTTGAACTGGACGCCAAATACTCACTTTCACATTCATCGCATGTTTGTGTCCTTTGCTTCATTTATCAAATTCAATTTTTCCCTTTTCCAATATCGGAAGCAATTGCTCCACAATTTCCGGATTTTCTAGCGCAATATTAGTTGTTTCAAAAGGGTCTTTTTGATGGTCATATAACTCAATATTTGGCTGTTTTTCAATGTAGTGTTTTGTAAGTCGATATTCATTCGTGCGTAGGGTAATCCCCTTTTTAAAAAAGCCATAGGCCATCTCCTTATCTGAATGATAATTAGGGTTGGTAATCATTGAAAGAAAATCTTTTCCATCAATTGAATGATCAATAGGCATATTGGTTAATTTCATAAGGGTTGGATAAATATCGACCGTTTCAACAATAGAAGAGGCTATCTTGTTCTGGCGTTCTAAGGTTGGTACTTTAATGATTAAAGTACTCTTTAATGCATTCTCAAATAGACTATGTTTCCCCCAAAGTTGTTGGTCACCCAAATGCCAACCATGATCTCCCCAAACCACGATAATGGTATTTTCATCTAGATCAAGTGCCTCCAATTCATCCATGATTCGCCCAACTTGAAAGTCAATATAACTGATACAGGCGGCATAAGCATGCCTTATTTTTTTGGCATAATCGACAGAAATTGGCTGATCTAAAGTCGCTTTTTCCTCCCCCAATTGATATTGATTGAATTCGCCACTATTATGTAAACCTACTCGAATGGCATTTTGAGGAATTAGTGGATTTGGCGAGATAGGAATGGAATCTCTATTGTATAATTGCCAGTATTCTTCTGGGGAATTGAATGGTAAGTGAGGTTTGAAAAAACCAACCCCTAAGAAAAAAGGTTTTGTGCTATTTTTTAATTCTTTAAGTTTATTGATCGTTAAATCTGCCGAAAGTCCATCAGGGTAGCCATTATCACTTACTTTTCCATTTTCATAAGGTTTGACTTGTTTTTTGAGACTTTGCCTATTCTCCCCATTGGCATAAGCAAAAAAAGCATTCCAACCGGTTTCCCATTTCCCAGGATTGAATAATATTTCATCCCAACTAAAAGGTAATTCCCTTATTGTCGAAACACTATCCCGATAGCCATAAAGATACCCATCAGCCGAATGACTTATTTTCCCAATCCCAACGGTGTGATACCCATTTCGTCGAAGATGATGAATGAAAGTTTCTGGAATAGTATCTTCTTTTTTATGAGAGATAACTTTCTCTGCAATATTATTATTCAGATAAGTCCTCCCTTTTGGATACATTCCAGTAAGCAGGCAATATCGAGAAGGGCCACAGGTAGGGACTTGCGTAAAATGATTCGTAAATAACGTTCCTTCAGATGCGATTTTGTCTAATCTTGGGCTAATTATATAGTCCTTTCCATAGCAGCCTAATTCTGGACGTAAATCATCAATTGCGATAAATAGAATATTGGGTGAGGGCGTTTCTTTTTCAGGATTACAGGAAAATAGTGGTATGAATAAAAGGATGAAATAGGCTTTGGTAATAATCTTATTCATGAGGCACTGGGAGGTAATTTTTTAGAATTAATTTATTCGATTTTTATTTGATTTTTATTCGATAGGAATCTTTTTTTCTTTTAATAGACTCTATTATTTTGAATTTGAGCCGAGTCTTCTTTTAAAAACTCGACTCAAACTTATGAGCAATTGACTGTAAATGGCAAACTGAATTATCTCCTCAACTCCTTCTTCAAAATCTTCCCAGTCGCACTCATTGGCAACGCATCCAAAAACTCAATCACTCTAGGATATTTATAAGCTGCGATTCGCTCTTTTGTCCAAGCTTTTAATTCATCGGCTTCGACACATTCGCCTTCTTTTAAGACGACACAAGCTTTGATTTCCTCTCCAAATTGGTCGTCTGGAATCCCAATTACGGCAACTAAAGAAACGGCTGGATGTTTCATCATTACTTCTTCAACTTCTCTCGGATATACATTCAAACCACCTCGAATGACCATGTCTTTTGTTCTGTCAACGATATAAAAATAACCATCTTCGTCCATAACTCCGACATCACCTGAATGTAACCAACCACCGCGTAAAACTTCTTTATTTACTTCATCACGTTTGTAATAGCCTTTCATGACATTGTGACCTCGATAAACGATTTCGCCCTTTTCGCCGACAGGCATTTCATTGTCATTTTCATCTACTACACGTACTTCGACCCCCCAAACTGGAGTTCCAACACTACCCGGTTTTCTTACTTTATTTGGATGGTTAAATGTCACTACAGGAGAACCTTCTGACATTCCATATCCTTCTAAAATCGGTACATTGAATTTTGCCTCAAAATCTTCTAAAACCGAGACTGGCAAAGATGCTCCCCCTGACAAAGCCATTTTTAAATTGCTGGCAATGCCTTTTAAGTCAAATTTGGTGTTTTCGTAATTTACCAAGCCCCAATACATTGTGGGCACACCCGCGAATATGGAAACTTTGTGTTTTTGCATGAGTCCTAAAACTGCCTCTGGATCAAATCTTGGCAATAAGACATTTGCTGTTCCTTTATAAACGCCTGCATTCATCAAAACGACCATGGCGAAAATGTGGAATAGCGGTAGTACAATCAGCCAAGTATCTTCCTCATTACATTGTGATAAATTGGCAGAAAGAATGGAATTTAAGGTCAAGTTACTGTGTGTCAATTCTGCACCTTTTGGCCGTCCAGTTGTCCCTGATGTATAAATAATCACGGCAGTATCTTCTGCATTTGTACGAGCTGTTTCGCATATCGGTGATTGACTCCCCATCAACATGCCCATCGTTTTTTGACCTTCAATTGGAGATGGATCTGTTGGTTTGGCAGTGATGACGAAAAAGTTCTTGCAATCAGGTGCATTTTGAAAACCTGCAAATCCTTCTTCTAACATTGGTAAGCCTGGTGCCCCCAAAAAACAAAAATAGGCTTTCGCATCCGAGTCTTTCAAATGATAGGCCACCTCCTCTCTTTTCAATAATACACTTAATGGAACAACGGTCGCGCCCGCTTTCAAAATCCCATAATAAATCATTGGGAAATAAGGCAAATTCAAACAACTCAACGCTACTTTATCACCGGGCTGAATGCCGATGGATTTTAGTCCATTGGCAATTTGATTGGCTGCGCCATTGACTTGTGCGTAACTCAAGTGTGTGTCCATGAAGATAAAAGCATCTTTGTTTGGGTATCTTCTTGCACTGTCTTCTAATAAAACGGAAAGGTTTAACATAATTTACAAAGTATTTTTTGGTTGATTTTTTAAATCTCTTATTGGTCTTTTTTCATTTCAATATGCGAATCATCACAAAAAGGGCCTGCTTTGGTCGCTTTACAATTACACAATCGAACATTACCCGTTCTTTTTGCTTCAAAAAGCAAAGGGGTCATTTTAGTGCCATGATGAGAGCTATCACAAAACGGTTGGTTTTTGCTTTTGCCACATCGACACCAAAGGTATTTTTCTCCTTTTTCTAATTGAATTGTTGCTGGTTCGAGCGTTATTGTATCTTCTTTTACATAGCCCCTTGACATCTCATTATTTTTATCTTTTGCTGTTATGAAAGGGTAAAAATAAGAGGCTGTCCAATGTTCTTTTGGGTCATTTTCAAGTCCTAATTCTGTAGGGAATTGTCGATTGAAAGTTGCCGTTCCGAAGAGTTGATCCCAAATGGAAAACATATTCCCGAAGTTACCATTAGGGTCACTAATGCCATCTCGTTTTGTTTTCCCATGATGTGCATAATGAAAGGCAGGTGTAATAAAGATGCGTTCCCAAATGCTTATTATAGGATTTAAAAATTTGAATTGATACAAAAATTTGTCATAAGGGATTGTACTATGTGCACTGATAACAATTAGTTGTTTTAATATTAAACCGAGTGCAACCGCTTTTACGCCGCCTAAGAAAACAACTGTTCCAACCCACCATAAATTGGGCATGATGACATAATAAAACCATGCATTTCGGTAAGAAACAAAAAAGCCCATTTCTTCAGCTTGGTGATGTGCACGATGGAGTTTCCAAAGAAATTCATATTCATGTGCCGAACGATGATACCAATATTGTAGGCAATCATCAATCAATAAATAAAGTACCAAGCCAAGCGCAAAATTCATTTCAGCCAGCGCATATTGATATTGAGGGAAGAAGTTAAGCCCAATGAAAAAAACTGTTGAGACAATAATTGCTTTGGTTCCTAATGACAATACCAAAAACCCTCCTAACTCTTGAATCCAATCACCAAATTTTCTCTTTGTTCGGTGTAAGTATCCACTGAAAATTTCTATTAATAAAAAGAAAATTAAAATACCCATTACGAAAGGGACATCTGCATTAGGGATGCCAAATAAAGGTTCATTCATGCCGAATAATATTTTGTTTTTATAAAAGATTGGAAGCGAAAGTACGGTAAAGAAAGGAATGAAAAATATACATAAGTTAATTTTTTCCTTCTTTCTTCCTTTTTCTTATTCGAGAAAGAGAATTAGGGGTAATACCAAGGTGATTTGTGATAGGTTTTTTGGAAAGGAATGATGGCTTTTTTTCTAGTAGGAAAGCCTGAAAGTAGGAGAGTTGGGATATAAAAAAAGCGGGCATATTCATTTGAGTATGCCCGCTTCAAAATTGCGATATAGTTTTTAGATTAATTAAAATAATCTTTCATTTTTTCAAAAAAGGTCTTTTCTGATTTGCCCGGTTGTGGCTGAAAATTGGGCATATCTTTCAATTTTTCCATCAGTGCTCTTTCTTCATCGTTCAATTTTTTTGGAGTCCAAATATTCACATGGATTAGTTGATCTCCCTTGCCATAACTTTGCACACTCGGTAACCCTTTTCCTTTTAAGCGGAAAATTTTCCCTGCCTGAGTACCAGCTGGAATTTTGATTTTTACTCTACCATCTATTGTAGGTACTTCAGCAGATTTACCAATGGCTGCATCTGCAAAATTGAGGTAAAGTTCATAAACCAAGTTCATATTATCACGTTGCAAAAAGTCGTGCGGTATTTCTTCAATATTGATCAATAAATCACCTGCTGGTCCGCCTTTGGCACCTGCATTTCCTTTGCCCGACATTGATAATTGCATACCTTCTGCTACACCTCCTGGAATATCAATTTCAATCAATTCTTCGGCATAAACCTTTCCTTCTCCTTTACAATTTGTACAATTGGCAGTAATCATTTGTCCGGAACCATTACAAGTAGGACAAGCAGTAGTAGTTTGCATTTGTCCCAAAAAAGTACTTCGAACTTGACGAACATACCCTTGTCCACGACAAGTTGTACATTGTGAAATAGAGTTTCTATCTTTTGCTCCGTTGCCACCACAGGTTTGACAACCAACTTGTTTTTTGACTTTAATTTTTTTCGTTACGCCATTCGCGATCTCTTCCAACGTCAATCTTACTTTAATACGCAAATTGCTACCTCTTTGACCTCTAGCTCTTTGCCCACCTCCTCTTGAAGAGGTTCTAAAGAAAGATTCAAAAGGACTACCTGAATCTCCGAATATATCTCCAAATTGGGAGAAAATATCTTCCATGGTCATACCACCACTAAATCCGCCACCGCCACCACCTTGTGCCATGCCTGCGTGACCAAAGCGATCATAACGAGCTCGCTTATCTTTATTGCTTAAGACCTCATAAGCCTCCGCAGCCTCTTTAAATTTTTCTTCGGCTTCTTTATTATCTGGATTCTTATCAGGATGGTATTTAATTGCTAATTTCCGATAAGCCTTTTTTATTGCTGCATCTTCTGCCCCTTTAGGAACACCCAATACATCATAATAATCTCTTTTTGCCATTTTATTCCATTGGCAGTTTACAGTATGTAGTATTCAGTTGACTATTCTATTTTTTTTGAGTGCCAACTGTTTACTGCCTACTGACCACTGTTATTATTTTCCGACCACAACTTTTGCGTGACGAATAATTTTATCTTTTAGTATATAACCTCTTTCAATTGTATCAATGATTTTCCCCTTCATGTCTTCCGAAGGAGCTGGAATTTCTGTCAACGCTTCATGAAATTCTGCATCAAAAGCTTCACCATTCGTTTCCATAGGTTCCAATCCACGCTGTTTTAGAACAGAATGTATTTTATTGTAAACTAATGAGACGCCTTCGCTAAACTGCTCAGTGCTATTTTCATCGTCTGCAATTTTCTTTGCTCTGTCAAAATCGTCTAAAACAGGCAACAAAGCTGACATTGTGTCTTCTGCAGCAGTTCTCATGAAGTCTATCTTTTCTTTGATAGTTCGTTTCTTGTAGTTATCAAAATCAGCTAAAAGTCGCATATATTTGTCTTTTAGCTCCGCATGTTGCTGTTGTATTTCAGCCATTTCCTGATGTAGTTTTTCTTCTGAAGTTAACTTTACCTCAGGTGTATTTTCTTGATTTTCAACGCTTTCTTGGTCATTTTCGGCGACCATTACATCTTCTTCTTGTGGGTCAACATTAGCTTCAGCGTTGATATTTTCATCTTGCATTTGCTTTTTCACTTTCTTTTTATTTTTACTCATATTTGAAAACCAATTTTTCATTTCAAGGGCTTTATATCAATATGTTTGCCATCCGATTTTTAAAGCCAGAATGACAGAAATTTCAACATTTTGATTGACGGTTTGTCATTCGTTTATTTGAAAAGATTTCTTTTTTAGACCTAAAACCTCTTCTGCAAAAGCAAAGGTAGCTACTCGCACCTCCTCTAAATCCTTTGATTTTAAGGAGGAACAAACGACATGATTGCCCACATTTGGGAAAGGAACCATCTGTTTTTGATCCTTAGGGGTACTAACTTTTTCGAAAAAATCCTTCATTGCAGGCACAGAGACAACATGATCACACTCTTCTTCATTTTTATAATAGTACCCCACAAAGATGGGCTGACTATTTTTCTCAAAAATATCGTTGGTCATGGTTTCTTGAAGCAAGTTTTCTAAAGCTACTAACCCTTCAATTCGATAGGTATGCGTCCAAAATAATTTGGACTCTTGAGTTGATCGAATTTTGAAGTAATCACTTCCGTTCATTTGTTTTAAAATTTGCAGACCCCATGGGTAAGCCAACAATTTGGTAGAAGAATTGTGGATCGCGATATTTGGTGAAAATAAGATTTGAGCATGCACATCTTCTTGATTGAGCGCACTTAAATACACAGATAAAGTTCCACCTGTCGAACAAGACATCAATATCACTTTGTCTCCTAATAATTTCCCAATGGCAATAGCCTCTTTCGCAGAATCAATCAAGGCTTTAGGCGTCAAATTTTTAAATGACTCCTTGTCATCAATACCATGACCAGCAAGCCTTGGTAAATACATATTACAGCCATACCTCTCTGCAAATTCTTTATGAATGGGATCTCCTTCTAGAGGACTAGCTGAAAATCCATGTAAATAAACTACCGCATAAGGTGTTTTTCGAACTGAATCTGCCCAAATAATCTGTGATTGATTATTGGACTTTATATTGTCGAATTGGGATTCCTTTTGCGCTATGTGATTATCAAGATCCATTAACGAAATTGTTAGATCTTGAATCTCACCTGTGAATTCAGGGAAATCAGTTTGAGGTCCTAATGCATAAGTGGCTATTAGCAGGAGAGGAAAAAGGTATCTTTTTTTTACCGGAAGTTTCATGTTACATTTTTATCTTAAAGATGGGTGAGGATCAAAACATGAATTTCCATAGAGACAGGAAAATAAAGACCAGTAAATCTTTAGCCTTTGACGCTTAGATTAGAATTGTTGGAAATTGAAAATATTATAGGGTGACGGAGGAGGGAATTATCCCTCTCCACCCATTTTTTTGATTTTGTAGGTTGCCTTTAAAACTTCTGTTCGACGTTTCACGGAAGGCTTTACAAAATGTTTGCGCTTTCTCAATTCTTTCAATTGACGTACATCGTATAATTTTCGTTTGTATCGTCTTAGTGCGCGATCAATGTTTTCCGCCTCTTTTACTTCAATAATAATCATAAAAAAAATAATAATAAGTTGATAATCAATCTTTTGGATAAAGAGGAATTAGAATGTTTTAATTCAAACTCTGCTACCTTATTCCTAAAGAGCCGCGAAGATACTATAATTGTTTAAATAGATTGATAAAAAAATGTTCAAAATTTAAAAGAAAGGCTAAAAAATAAATAGAATCAAAAGGGTAGAAAGTAAGGTGAAGAAAATTCCCAAAATAAAAATGTTAAAAGCTCGACGGATCCAAGTCATTTTATAGCCCAATCTTTTTCCCACATAGAATAAATCTTGGGCAAGATGCACTCCAATTCGCCCCTTGTTAGAAATCTGTTCTTGCATGTAGGTATAAAACTCATTGGCTTCCATTTTATAAAAATTACCAAAGAAAAATGGACTAAATTTTACCTTTTCATCAATGCCTGCTCTGAAATTTTCAAATCGAGCAGGTTTTAAAACGATAGTCGCAATGTAGATAGTTGTAAAACAAGTAGAACTTAAAATGAGAAGTGGAATGAATAATAATCTATTTAAAATTACCTCTGAATGCGCCAAAACCAAGGGCACTAAAAATGTTACGATAATGGCATTTAGACTCAATAAAACATTAGCTTTATTATCTGCTATATGAGTCAAGTCAATATTATTTCGTTGTGTGGTTCGAATAATGTTAATTGTATCTTTCGATAATTTCTTGTCTTTAGTCTCTTTTGTTTCTTCCATTTAGATAAGGTGGTAGTTTGTTCTTCAATGTGCGAAATTAGGAAAAAATACGATTGTAGTGCTTTAAGTAACAATGAAAGAATACCTTGAACATCTATGCTTCCATACTTAAAGCTATACTGCGTTAGAAAGCCTCGTGGATGCGCTGCATCGCCTATGTTATATTCCTTGTCTAACTACAAATCTGAATAGCCTAGATGACCACCTTATTTTTTCATCGTTACTAAGTTTCATGGAGTAGCTCCCGTTCCCATGCATTAGACATCATTAAAACATATACCAAACTTATCGAACCTAATAAATGCTTGATCGTGTGTCCGCTCCAAAAGCCTAAAAAATTGAATATTTCTTTATCAAAATGTTCACAAAACTTTGCCAGTGTATACCAAACCAAAATTAGAATAATGTACTTTATATAGGATACCTTTTTAGGGTAAAGCCAAATAATGAATGGCGCAATAACCATTGGGAAAAACTGAACAAATGCATAAAAACGCAAATCCCCTTCTCCTATAGATTCGGTGTATTGCCAGTAAAAAACACTAAAAATTCCAAGTGGAACGAGTATCCAAAAAGCTACTTTACCAATATCCTTGCCCACAAAATCATAAATCAACAAAGAGAAAAGAGGCATAAACATTAAGGTCATCGGTAAGCGATCCCAAACAAGGGTATTGTTGTCGGGTGCCCAATGATAATATGCGGAACCAAAACATGCCAACAAAATACCAAAACCTAAAACCAAAGGAATCAATTGGGCAACTATATCTGGGCGTTTTGACCAATTTTGAAAACTCATCCAAATGCCGTAACTACCTAAGAAAAACATGGGTAAATTGCTCATGACATCCCAAAAATTGGGAATTCCAAAGAACTTCCGTTGATCTCCAAAGTTGTGATAGTTCAAATCTTGGGGAATCGGGTCAGCCATCCCTAAACCTATAATGGAGATAACTAAAATAGCGATAAGAAAGTAGATGTTTTTGTTTTTCATCGGTGTTAGGTTTTGTGATGATTTTATCAGTCCGATTTCCAATCTAAGAATTCGGTCGTTTTTGAGAAATCAGGATAGTTTTCTTCCATGAATATAGCCAATTCTCCTTTATCCATTTCAATTCGAGTATCCATCTCATTCAATATTTCAATAGTTTTTTCATTTTCTCCCATTTGAATATATATCATTAGAGAATGTCTAAATTTTTACTTCCTAAAAACCAACGCTTTATAAACCTGCCTTCAAATTATTGCCGTCATTTGCCTCGGCAAACTCCCTTAATAATTTATCACCAGAACCATAAATCATTGATTCTCAGTTTGTGAAATTTTTAGACATACTTTTAAGAGACTATCATATACATCCAAATAATCAGGAAAATATTCAAGAAGCCTAATGAAATATTTCTCTGCATTTAAAATATCACCTTTTAATAACGAAATATTGCCGCGATACAAATCTAAAAACTCATCACCATAAAGACTAACATCCAAACTATCAACCATCGCCATTGCCTCATCGAACTCCTTTCCCATCAAATATTTATCAATGGAAATTAAGTAAATACTTGGATCATTAGGAAATGTTTTGATGTATTCATCCATAGTTTCGAAATATAGCTTTTCATCTAGTTTGAAGGCAATTTGGACTTTAAGTGCTTGAAAGGCTTTTTGGTTGGCAATTTCTGCTGGTAAATCTTGAAATATTTCATTTGCTTTTTGATAATCGCCAGTGATGACAACCTCTTGTACTTTTCCCATCTTCCTTAACCTTTCAATTGTTGAGGTTTGAAAAATGCATTTTAAGAAATGGGGTAAGGTAGAAATTTTTTATGGCGATTAAAATGAACTATTTTAGTTCCTTCCAAATATTCTTAGACCTAACCGGAGGCGACGGTGCGCAATAGCAACCAAATTTCTAACACTAGGCATTTTTTGAAGGAATAAAGTTATTGCTACTAAAAAAAGTATAGCCCATTACTTTTTACTACGTCAATGATACGACGGAAAGATTTCTCTTGAGTATTTTTTTAAATTCGGTACTCCAATCTTTATTTTGGCATTCTTTTAAAATAATGATACCCACTTATGAATAAATTTCACTTAAAACTTATTATCGGATTACTGTTATTTTCAAATTTTCAAATCAGCGCTCAAGGTTTTTTGAGGACGGAAGGAAAAGATATTGTAGATGAAAATGGAGATGTCTTCATTTTGAGAGGAATGGGGTTGGGAGGCTGGATGTTGCAAGAAGGCTATATGCTTCAAACAGCAGATTTCGCTAATGCCGAATGGCAAATTCGCGAAAAAATTGAGGAATTAATAGGTGAGGCAGATACAGATGAATTTTATGAGGCTTGGTTGGCGAATCATTGCCGAAAAGCAGACATTGATGCTTTGAAATCATGGGGTTTTAACTCCATTCGTTTGCCAATGCATTATAAATTATTCACCCTTCCGATTGAAGAAGAACCTGTCGCGGGACAAAATACTTGGTTAGATAAAGGATTTGAACTCACGGACAGTGTGATTTCTTGGTGTGCTCAAAATGAAATGTATGTGATTTTGGATCTACATGGTGCGCCTGGGGGACAGGGATATGATCAGGGGATTTCGGATTATAATCCAGCTTTCCCGTCGTTGTGGGAAAGTCAAGCAAATCGAGATAAAATGGTTGCTTTATGGAAGCAATTGGCGGAAAGATATGTGGACGAACCATGGGTTGGTGGCTATGATTTGTTGAATGAACCTAATTGGGATCTTCCAGGTAATACTCAATTGAGGGCTCTGTACAATCAATTAATTGCACAGATTCGGCAGATTGATCAGAATCATATCATTTTTATAGAGGGAAATTGGTTTGCAAATGATTTTACAGGATTAACTCCGCCGTGGGACGATAATATGGTTTATGCACCACATAAATATTGGTCAACAAATGACCAAGGTTCGATCCAATGGGTATTGAATATTAGAGATCAATATAATGTCCCACTTTATCTTGGTGAAAGTGGAGAGAACTCTAATGTATGGTTTAGAGATGCCATTAAATTATTGGAAGATAATGGCATAGGTTGGGCATGGTGGCCGATGAAAAAAATTGAGGCAATTGCTGGACCACTTTCTATCAAGAAAACGACAGGTTATCAGACCCTTTTAAATTATTGGAGTGGAAACGGGACTCAACCGACGCCAGCATTTGCAAAAGCGGCTTTAATGCAAATGACAGATAATTTGAAAATCGAAAATTGTGTTTTTCAAAAGGATGTAATTGATGCAATGTTTAGACAAGTTCAATCAGACGAGACGATACCCTACAGTACTCATGATATCCCTGGAGTTGTATATGCTTCTGATTATGATTTGGGTATTTTAGGTGAAGCTTATCATGATGCGGATGTGGCTACTTATCATGTTTCAACAGGTAATTTTACAGCTTGGAATGCGGGTTGGGCATACCGAAATGACGGTGTGGATATTGAGAAGTCTAATGATTTTACCAATTCGAATGGTTATATGGTTGGTTTTACTGCTGATGATGAATGGTTACAATATGAGGTGAATATAGCTGAAACAGCAGTTTATGATGTCGAGATTAGAGTGGCTTCAGGCGGAACTGGAGGACAATTTCATTTCAGCGTGGATGGAAGTGATATTACCGAAACGCGCTATGTACCTAATACGGGGGGGTGGCAATCATGGGAAACCATCACTCAGTACGATGTTATATTGAGTCCCAATGATAAAAAAATGCGTTTTCATATTGATCATGAAGGCTTCAACTTTGGTAGTTTTAAATTCATTGAAAAAGCAGCAACTTCGACGCTTGACACAAAATTTGTTTCGGCGCATACGATTGGCAACACACAGGTACAAATGAATGTAAACAAACCACTTGCGGATCCTATTCCAGCTTCACCTACTAATTTTGAGATCGTTGTAAATGGCTCATCTGTTCCGATTATTGATGCCGTTTTAAGTGGAGAAAATTCAAGGATTATCACTTTTACAGTGGATCATGTATTCAAATCTAGTGAAGTCATTAAAATATCTTATTCTGGTGACCAAATCACAGCCGAGGATGGAACGATTTTGAAAACGTTCAACCTTGAGGATGTTCAAAATAATGCGTTTTATTATCATCCAATTTCAGGGAAAATTGAGGCGGAAGATTTCATTGAAATGTCTGGTATCCAATTAGAGGCTACAACAGATGTAGGAGGCGGTGAAAATATTGGTTATTTAGATGTAGGAGATTATGTGGATTATTTAGTTGATGTAGAAAAAACAGGCATTTATAATGTCGATTATCGAACGGCAAGCGATGGAAATACGGGAGGAATTGATGTGAAAGTCGTAGAAGATGACGGATCATTGACTCAATTACATTCTGCCTTTTTTGCGCCAACTGGCGGCTGGCAAAATTGGGCAACCACAAGCAAACAAATTTATCTTTTTAAAGGTCAACAGCGCCTTAGATTAATCATTACACAGCCTCAGTTTAATTTGAATTGGCTGGACTTTTCGTCTACTACTTCAACTCAAGAAATAGATCAAATTGCCAACTTTATGATCTTTCCTAATCCAAATAGTGGTCATTTTTTCATGAATGGAACCTTAAAGGAAAGCCAAGATGTACTGATAGAAGTTAGGAATCTATTGGGGCAAGTTGTATTAACTAAAAACTTGACTCAAGTATCTGAAATTCAAGAATCTATTGAATTGGAACATGTTCCAAATGGCAACTATTTTGTTAGTATTCGAATGGACAATGGTGCTGTATATTCCGAGAAGATTGTGAAGCTGGGAGAGTGATTTTAAGTTTGAAATTCAAAAGCTCGATAGTTTAGTAACGCCAAAAAAATAACTTGATCACCTGGACGACTTCTTTTGCTCCTATTATTCCTTAAAAAATACTTCCGTAGCCCTGCTATGCAAGAATTTTTTAAGAAAAACTAGAACCAAAATAATTTTGTCCAATTGTCCAACTTATTCTTTCGGCGTTACTTAATTAATCTGTATTGTTGAACTTTTGAATTTCTAAACATGCTCTTATCTAGATTTCACTATTTTTAAAATTTCTAAATGATAGTCTTTCCAAATTTTGAGTAGATAATGCCCCTTCTTTAATTCTGACAAGTCAATCGAAGTTTCTCCAATACCGCCATCTAGCCAAATTACTTTTTCCAGCTGACCGAAAATATTGAAAACTTCAATATGGGCTTCCTCCTCAATACTTTTTTCAAAAAGGATAATCAACTCATTCGAGAAGGGATTAGGAAAAATTCGAGTTTGGTTTTCGTCGTTAAATGGAACGAAAATCATATGGCTATAAGAGAAGTGTCCATCATAATCTATTTGCTTCAATCGGTAGTAGTTAAGCCCACGGAAAGGTGCGTTATCTTCGAAGGTATACTTCTTGGGTTTGAATGTGTTTCCCGCGCCTAGCTGCTGTCCAATTTCACTAAATTTATGACCATTAGGACTTCTTTCTATAGAAAAGTAATGATGGTTTATTTCAGAGACCGTCTGCCAGTTAAGTTCTACTTTTTGGTCTTGTTTTTTTGCCTGAAACTGAACTAATTCAATCGGCAATGGCAAAGAACCATCTCCAAAGTTTATGGTTAGATCATCAATCGCCAGACCATCATCACTTCCAGTATCGTTTTGATCTGCCCATCTCAACCAGACCTCCGAACCATTGGGAACATTGACTGCAAAAATGCTAGAAATATAAGCTTTATTGGCATTGCCATCTAGACTTGCACCAGGAGTGCCAGTGTTTACACTATGAAAGTCTAAGGCATCAACATCTAGCCAATTACCGCCATCTGAAACATCTGATAAATCGGCTTGTTGGTATTGGAAATTAAGCGTATTGATGTGTCCACTACCACCTCTTCGCCATTGCTCACCAGTATAAATAACTTGGATTTGCAGTATTGTTGAGCCGGTATTGTTGATGAATCCTATTCCGTAAATAGGTTGTTTTGTGCTACTGGATAATGCACCTAAAGCTCTATCGGGAGCATTGTCGTCGCCATAATCTTTTAGGTCTGAAGAAGTATTTCCTCCATCGTCAACATCGTATTGATCTTGATCCGCATACCAATCTACCAGAGTTGAGTTATCTATCCATATTTGATTTAGAGCAGGTTGGTTTGGGAGCGTATTAAAATGATTCGTATAAGTAGCCGTTCCAGGAGTATTGTTCGTATGTAATGTTCCCGTAATGGAAACTTGGCTAAACAATGCTAAAGAATGAAGCCACAAAATAGAGCAGATCACCAATGGGGTAGAAGAGAGCGTATGTTTCATAACAGAGAGATTTGAGTCAATGATAAGCGATTGCCATTAGTCTACTAGACATAAAAAATGCTCGCTTTTCATTTAACTAGTGCGTTGTTATGAATGAGTACCAACGATTTTAAAAAGGTAACTTTTGAAACTGATTTTTAGCTGTCTAATTTTTTTTGGGAATAAAGTCACCTATGATCCAATTTATTGATTAACGACATCAGGATTACCCATTAGTCCCATTTGGTAGTTTCGCATACATTGTTTGATCTGTTCTTCATTATTCATTACAAAGGGACCATAAGAATATACTTGTTCATTTAAGGGTTGTCCTCCTAGTACTAAAAATTCTGCTTTTTTCTCTGAATAAATATTAATCAAATTGTCCCCTCTTTGGTAAAGGCAAACTTGGTTAGGAAGTAATTTTCTTCCGCCTTCCAATTCCAATGATCCATTAATAAGATAAATAAAAGCATTATGGTTTGGGTTTGTAGGGATGTCTAAGCGAGCGTCATCCTTCATTTTTACGTGATAATAAAAGGCAGGGGAGAGCAATTCAATTTTAGATTTGGCTTCTTCTAATTCACCTAAAACGACTTTGATTGAGTATTTTTTAGTTTCAATCATATCCATATGTTGCTCTCGATGTACCGAGGTGGCGGGTGCCGCAAATTTATATTGGGAAGGTGTATTAAGCCAGATTTGAAAACCATGGTAAAAACCGCCATCATCGTAGAGCTTTTGACCCGATTCTTCCATGTGGATGGCTCCACGACCTGAACTAAACATCATGAAATCGCCCTTTCCAATTTGAAAATCATAATTCATACTGTCTTTATGATGGCCAGTCCCTTCTAAAAAATAAGTAGTGGGCGTAACGCCAGCATGTGGATGAGCATCGACTCTTAATGGATCCGTTCCTGCTTCTAAATTGACGGGACCAAATTCATCAAAAAGCACATAAGGGGATACATGATCGAGGTGATTGCCAGCAAATGCCCGCATAACCGGAAGTGTCCCAACATTTACTTTATCCGAACTTAAAATACGATAAACTTTTCGGTTGGTTTTTTCATGGTACATACCCGAGTTGGCAACCAATAGAGACGTGTTGGTAATGGTCATCCCAAGAATAGCTGAACCTTTGATGAATTGTCGTCTTTTCATGATTTTCTATTTTTAATGTTCAAACACTAAATTAGAAAATATATTGCCAAAAATAAAATGGGCGTTTCATAAAGGATTTAAACTCAACTACATCTAACCCTTAATTCATTAAGGGAGCGTACTTTTTATCGATGGGATAGCATCCAACTTGAGATCTTCTGAAGCAGCATATATCCGAACTTGATAGATCGTAGATGGCATGTATTTAGCGCCTAATGCTTGCCATAAATGACTGAGGTGTTCTAATTTAGGATTGAATATCTCGGCACTTACCTTCATTATCTGACTAGGCAGGTTAGGCGTATTTTGAGTCGTAAAAAGTGATTTGCCTTCAAAAAAATTAGTGACAGTAGATAAGAGTTCTATTCCTTCTAGATAATTTTTTTCTATATGAGCGGAAGAAAACATGAAAAATAGATTTATTACTTTTGGTGGACTTTGAACAGCCATTCTAGATGAAGTAAATCCACTGTTTTGCTGCATTCGCTCTACTTTCATATTGATTAATGAACAAACAATTTTATCAATATTCCCTTCTGGAATGTTACCGGATTGATCTATCAAATTAGAGACAATGACTTTTGACTCTTTTGTTGAATATTTATGATTAATATGTCGATTCAATTCGTCAATGATAGTACTTACAGTTTTGGTGACCATAATTTTTTTCAACAAAAATAACTTAATATTCCAACAAAACAATTCGGTTTCCTCTTTGCTGAATTGGCAAGTCTTTGCTATTTGGTGTCGTAAAATAATCGACGATTTTAAAACCAAAATTTTGATAATACTTTATTAGGGTGGAGTTATCTGCCCAGGTGTCCATTCGAATATATTTAATCCCTTTTTTAGAGGCGTGTTTTTTTGCAAATGACAATATTTTCCCGAATTGTTTTTGACCTTTAAAGTTTGGGTTAACTACTATCCTATGTAGAAAAATGGAGTTCCCTTTATCTCTTTCTCGCCAAACAATTTTATCAGTATAACAAACACTGAAAATACAGGCTATTGATTGTTCTTGAATAATTTTAAATTGAAGTTGCTGCTCTATATCCTGCTTTAAAAGAGCTTTATCATAATCTGGCCAGACCGGGACATTCGTTCTCTTTTGGTAAGCAATAGCTTCATCGAATAACCAATAAATAAAAGGTAGGTCTGACTTTTCTGTATTTACGATTTGAAAGGTTTGAGTGTCCATTGTTCAAAGCTTTTGCATTGAGAACATCCAAAACCTTTTTTTATTTTTCCCTCACGTATTTTAAAAAAAAATTGGCTGTCAATTATTTTCTAATAATCAATCTCTCCACCTCAGCACCGACTTTGATAAAATAAACGCCCTCCAAAAATTCAGAAATATTTAATCTGGTTTTATGAGCGATGCCATTTACCGTTACAAGCTTTACCGTTTCAATTTTTTCTAAAGCGCTAATAATGGCTTTATCCAAAGTTTTATTTAAACTTTTTATTATTTCGATTTTTTCAATATGCCCTGTTTCGTTGATTTGAACATCGACTAATGTTTTACCTTTTATGTCAAATTCTGTAATCGACTGAGGAATTCTAATCCATTTTTTTAATTGATTACTTAAATCATTTAGGGATTCTGTTTTTGATTTAAGGATAGCGGCATTTATTTCCTCCTCCCTAATAATGATGATACAAAAGTAGCTACAAAAGGAGGTTGGATAAATAGAGGCTAGGTAGGAATCGGATAGGGGCTAGACCCTATTTATGAAAAAATCATCTCAAGTTCAGGAACGATAGCTCATCAAGCTTCGTCTCGATATTTTATTTGTAAGCCATAGATGAAATTTCGTAAGAACTGATCTTTGCAGACTCTATATTGACTTTGCCCGGGTTTACGGAAAAATGCATTGACTTCGTGTTTGCTAATTCGCATTTCAGCTAAATCAAAAATATCTACTATATCTGTGTCTCGAAGGTTGAGTGCGATTTTCAGTTTTCTAAAAATAAGGTTGTTATCCAAAGTCTTCTCTGGCTTAGGTTGAGGACCTTCTCTTTTTCCACGGTTGTGATTGATTAAACCATTTAAGAATATCGCTAGGTACTTATCATGAAGACTCCGGGCATCAGGATGATCGTCTTTTTTTAGCCAATCACTAATTTGCGCCCTTGTAGCAGGGTACTCCGCCAATTCAAAAATTTCCATCATTTTTGAATCATTGAAGTCGAAAGTATAACGGAGGCGGCGCAAAATATCATTGTTATTCATAAGAGTGATGCTTAGTTTTGATGGCGATGATAATTAAGTCTTTAGCTGTTGTGTCTTTTTGTTCAGGATAAATTTGACGTTGCAAACTAACAATTTTAAAATCATTTTCTCTCAATGCTTTTGTCAAATAATCTGCCTGATGATAATGAATGTACATTTGTTTCTCCTCTCCTGAACTGGAGCTTTTGAATCCAGATTTAGTATAATCATCCTCCATGGTACTCATATAAAAGGCGCCTTTGTCCTTCAATAAATTAGATACATCTGTAATTAATTTAATCGCTTCTTTTTTTGATAGATAGGGTAGACAAAAGCCACACATAACACCATCGTATTTCTTAGTTATTTGATGGATGTTCCGACAATCACAGATTTGAAATTCGGCGGAAGGGTTATTTTTCTTGGCGAGTTGAATCATTTTTTCAGACAAATCAGTTCCCAAAATATGGAAGCCTGGTCGCTTTTTTAGTAGATATTTAGTGATGTTGCCAGGTCCACAACCAAGCTTTAAAATGTTTGCATTTTCTTGTTCAATAGTCGCACAAAACAAATCAAAGGAATCATGATATAAATCTAACGCCATGAATTTATCTTGATATTCATTGGCACAATCATCAAAGATTTCAATGGCGATTTTTGTGTTATCCATGCTTTAAATTTCGATTTTCGATTTTCGTTTTAAAAGAAAAAATAAAACGATCAGGATGCCTAAGCCCACAAAGATAAAAGTCCAATTTAAACCAACGAAATCCAAAGCGATAGGATTCCCAATTTGAATAAATGCGCTCCAATAATAAGGATGTTGATGAAGTTTATCTGCCTCTTTTAGATACTCTAATTTGGCTAATTGTAATGCTTTATTTTTAGTATTTCCTTCCTTCAAATGCTCATAAAATCGAATCATAATATCCGAAGTCGCACAATCATCCACGGACCAGAGACTTGTTACTAAACTTGGACAACCTGCATGTAAAAATCCTCTTGCCAAGCTCTGTACCCCTTCTCCTTTGACCAATTGTCCACTACCTGTATTGCAGGCACTCAAAACCGCTAAATCGGCATTTAAACTCAAATTGTATAAGTCATTATTAGATACATAATCGTCAGAAAGCCATATTTTATTAAACATCGGATTTTCGTCATCTAGACAGGCATGCGTTGCCAAATGAAGGATTTGATAATTAGAGGCTTGATCCTCAAAATTGCCTTTCGATGCCGCTAAATCTGTGAAAATATGTCCACCAAACATATCATGTACCGTATTAATTTCCTCTTTATTGCAATTCAAACTATACAGCTCATCAGCAGAACAATCTCTTCTCGCATCCGCAATAGCTTGTCCAAATACTGGTGCAAAGCCTAAAAAGGGCTCTTTGGCTTGTCCACCAAGTTGCCCCATATTTTTTAACCAAAGCTTACTCGAAAAACTATAAGAAACCTGATAATCCTCCATTAGGTAAGACAGGTTGTCAAGTGAATAATTTACTCTTTCTTTATCCGTTAAATCTTTCAATAAGATTTCAAAAGGAATATAAGTGAGCTCCCCATCGGGTATCAAGATTAATTGCTGAATAGACTTTGGTAAAATACTCAATGGTTTTTGGAGAATGTTTTCAAATAAATCGAAACCCATTTGAGTGAAATCTTGAAAATCTTTTTGTGCTCGATCATTCACAGGCGGGTTATTAATCAAATCTTTAAATTGACTAATTTGGTCGGTCAAACCCTCTGCTTTTGGAAGTTCGATAACTTCCAATTGTTCCTTTGTAAACACAAATGCGTAAATAGTTTCTTCCCCAGAAAAGAACTCAATGAGCGCAGATCCATTCGAGAGTTTAGCCTGAATAGCTGCCACTTTTGGGAGTTCCGTTTTATATTTTAATTCGTAGTATTTTGGATACTCCTTTTCCAATTGTTCTACCAATCTTTCATAATCTCTTTTCAAATCGAATAAAGTCGATTCAAAAGTTTTCAGATGTTCTTCATTCGTTTTTTCCCCTTTCAGTTTTTCCTCATAAATCTGTTTTTCATAAAAAGCGATTTCCAACCTCATATCCTTTTCTATTTCCAAAGTCGTATCTGGAATACCTCCAAAGCCTTTCGCTAAATTCTCTTGAATAGACTCTTGAAGTGTAATGGCTTTGTTTTGTTCTGCAAAATGATAGGCTTGTTCGAGGTGTTTTGGATCATTAGTTTGTTGATACAATACTAAAGAAATTTCAATTGCTTTCTCAAAGTGGCTGACTATTTTTTCCGAAATGAGCTGTTTGGATTTAACACTTAACAGGTCGAAACGAAGTTGATGAATGAATTCAGAAAGATAAATGTATTGGTCGTAGGCGTGTTGTAGAATTTCAGCATTCTCTTTTGATTCCATCCACATGGCATAGAGGATGTCGGATTTGGTTAGTAGTATGTTGAGAGTGAGGGTTCGTTTGGGTATATTAGTTAAACTAGGGTTTGTAAAATGATTTTTGGTATTAAATGTCTCTGTTAAGCTTGAAAATGAAGATTGGATATTTTTTAGAGCTTTCTTAAATGCTCCATGAGACAGATGAATTTTTGCTATCTTATGATAACTGATTGCAATAACATTGATGCCTTTTTCATCTTTATACCAACTACTTAGAAAACTATTCGATTTTTTGTAATATTCAATACCCTTTAATGGTTGATCTGATTTTAAAAATAGATCTCCTAATTGTTCATAGTACTCGAATTTCCTGTACAAATTACTTTTAAGATAAAATGGTAAAGCTTTTTGCATATAATTTAAAGCATTATCATAATCTCTTTGCTCCATGTATACCTTTGAAATATTATAATAAACCTTAATGAATGTTTTGCCAATTAATCCTTCCTTTTTATTGTAATTCTTTACTAAAATTTCTTCACATTCTTTCAATACAATTAAAGACTCCAAATATTGATTCATTTTGGATAATTGATTTGATATTGACAATTTATTAATTATTACTCGAATATTTTCTTTTGATAAAGAATTAAGCCTGATAATCAATGCTTTGTTATAATAATTTAGTGAAGTTTTGTAATCTCCCATTAGACTATATAGACTGCCTAAATTATATAGGAATCCTGCTTCTAATAGTTCCTCTTTAAAATCAGATTTTATACTTGAAAAACCTAAATTCAATAGATTAATTGCTTTTTTAAAATTACCAGTTAATTTGTAATATCCACTTAGATTGTTTAAAGCTATAATATATTGTTCTGCACTTTTACCTAGATATTTTTCAGCTTCATCTAAGGTTACAAAAGCAGATGTCTTATTCCTCTTATAATCCCTTTTTAAATAATACATACTGGTGAGACTATTGCTACATTTAATGTATGATTCCCAATCCTTTAAGTTTTCAAATATTTTTTTTGCATTGATATAATATTGTATTGAGCTATCGTAATTTATTTGATACATTTCATCACCTAACTTATTAAGGTTCCGAGCAACTTCATGAAGCGAGTCTTTGTTTAAAGTTTCATGATTATGAGATTGGGCAATAGATGGGATGAAAAAAAGAAAAAGCATGCCAAATAAGATTTTTTTTGTTTTGATATTGACAAGTCCCATTTTTATTAATTTTTCCTCGTTTAACGTATTTTTTGGTTCTTCAATTTATTGCGTCCTTTCTGGTTCTCAAAGAACCAAAATTCACTTCCTTTTAAGTTTAATTTACAAATAAAAACCTTCAACCAATATTTAATTAAAAAAGAATCACTCCTTTATCAATTTAATAACTGATACCTCTCTTCCTTGAATCACCTTACAAAAATAGATACCTTTTGGTAAATTATGCATACTCAAATTTGTTTCAATAACATATTCACTTTGAGTAAAAGCTAGAGTATTTAATAGGACACCTTTTATATTGTATATTTCAATTTTTGAAGATTTGTTATTTACTGGAATTTTTATGTTGATTAGTTCTTTAAATGGATTAGGGAAAACTCTTATGTTGTCATAAACACTATTATCTTTTATTTCTACTACATCAGCAATACTAATTATTGAATTTTTTTGAGTAACATTTTCAAAATCTGGGATTGGACTACCTGAACATGTATAACAAAATGTTGTTTCTCCAGTAAATAAATTAAAACAATTGGCTTCACCTGATGCCCAAGCATTAAACCCTAATCCTTCAAAAGAGGATGTTGGCCATATTTCATGGTTATAAGGGTAACAATTTCCTATTTGATTCTCCATAAGAGACTCCCTAAATGATATGCCAAATAGAATACTATTCCCATTAGGGTCTACTGTACAAAAATCAACTAAATCTATAGGAATGGTGACACTTTTAGTACAATAGAACATACCCCCTTCTCTTGGGGTTGTTTCGCAAATGAAAGAAGTAATATGGGCATAACCTGAAGTATTTGGACGGGGTTTATTGCTAGGTGGTCCATTATATTTTGCCCATGCTTCTATTGCGAGATTCGGCAATCCATTGTCAGAAAGACTAAAAATAGTACTACCTGGTTCATAATCTGGATAGGAATATTCTGAAGGATTTAAAACTATAGACACGGTGGTACCAAAATTCCACGGAGGATTAATAGTATAATTACAATCTGTTCCACCTCCATTATCATCTTCGATTTCTAAGAATGCAGGTGGTTGACAGATTATATCAATATTAGAGGCTAAAAATAAAGTAATTACAAAAACTAATCGTTTAAATGTCATAATTCAATTTGTTAATTGTTAGTAAAACATCCCCCAGCAACAAGTGCTGGGGAACAAAAATTCCAAATGTAAAAATTGGAAAATAGAGAGAATTTAATCGAGAAAAGCGTGTTTTGTGCCGGGGTTATTGGCTGTTTTAGTATGAATTCCTAAGAATTCAAACGATAATTAAATTCTTATTTAACCAATTTTTACATCTGTTGGTACAGGGCAGAACGAAAAGGTAATCAAGGATTAGCTCTTTTTTTATTTTTATTTTGAATTTGTTTCCAAGTCGTTGATAATAAGTGGTTTATATTTCAGGGCTTCTTCACGAAGGAACATATATTTCTATTTTAGCTACTTGTGATTATTTGGTGAACTGTTTCATCTAGTGGGTTCATTTTCCGAAAGGCTAAAAAAGTGAACTGGCTTTGAATTTCCTAAATTGTTAATGGCTTTTTTTCATTTTTAAGGTGAAAAATTTCTATTATTTATGCAAGGTAAATGATATGATATACGTGATTTTACTTCGGAGAAACCCAGAACCTATATCGTTTTCCACAAATTTTACAGAGCTTTTTTTAGTTTACTAGACTTTGGACACAAAATAAAGGGATTTGAAAAAGACAGAACAACTCCGGAACTTTGTAATATGGAAGGGGTTCTGTCACTAAATATTACAATTGGAAGTTGGCAAAAACAATGCTTTAGCAAATTTAGTAATGGGTCTTTCTAGCCAGACCAATGCAAGATCAGTTACGGAGGTTAGCCTAAGTAACTGTTATCATTATCAATATAGCAGTATTAGTGACGCTTTGAATGGGATGTTTGAGGGTAATGATTGTAGTGTATCGGAGTTGGAAGCGTCCCGCTTAGAGCTGGAAAAAAAAATTTGTCTATTAAAGCGGATTACTTTGCTCGACCTTTTGATAAATTTTGGTTATTGAATACAGGTGCTAGTTCATTGATACGCCCACATTCACCGACTTTACCGAATCGTTCGCATGTTCATGTGGCGAATAATCGGGTGGTATGGAAAAACCTGAGCCAAGCACAGAAGGATCAACGCAGGGCAGCCAATGCTGATCAACGAGGTGCCAATGCGGTGTATGGGCAAAAGTATAGTTTAAAGCAGGTAGATCAATGGGCATTAAAAGCGGATAAGGTTAATGAATTTGGGGTACAATTATCGAATGGTCGAAAAGCGATCGTGCGTATTGAAATAAGGGAGGAAATGATGATTCGCTCCAAGCGAAAGAAGAACATGAAGGATAAACCCTTCCGTTTATTAAGTGCACAATTGTTAGATCCTGAAACGGAGGAGCCGATCTATAAAAGTAAAAGAAGAATGTGGCTAGGCATATGGGGCAAAAGAAGAAAGGAATTAACCGGAGAAGAAATATACTGGTCTTATCGCAATCGCTTTGATATAGAACACTTCCTTTGCTTTGGCAAGCAACGATTGTTACTGGATAAGTTCCAAACTCCTGATGCCGAACATCTGGATAATTGGATGGAAGTAGCAAGTCTGGCTTACTGGTTATTATGGGTCAGTCAAGAGCAAGCGCACCCACAAGTGCTTAAGTGGCAGCAATATGATGAAAACTATAAAAAGCGGGTACAACAGGAGTTGCAGGTATCTCCTTCAGAGGTTCAAAGACAGATGGAAAGAATTATTTTGAGTTTTGAGCAAGAGCAATTTATCCCAAAACTCAAAATAAAAATCAAAGGGAGGCAAAAAGGACAAACCCAGCCTAAGCGAAAACGTTATAAAGTTGTTTGGAAAGCCAAAAAGAGAAAGAAAAAGAGTGCCTGAGCACTCTTAGTAAAAATAAACGGACGCAAAGTTTATGGAAATTGTTTTTCCACAAAATTCCTGTGTCCAAAGTCTAGTTTAGTTTATCCACATTCCTTATAGATTTCAAAAAAAAAAGCCTGATGATTTATAAACCATCAGGCTTTTTAACAATAAACAAAGTGTTGATCTTATACTTTTTCAACCTCCATTCCCATTAGTTTATTCAAGCTCAACTCTAAGGATGTCGAGGAAATATTTGTTTTTGCTGGATTAGTGTCTTTTACATGTTGAAGCGCTTTGCGAATTGTATCGGAAACATCTGCAAAAATGGCTTCGTCCGTCATTTTGGCATCTGCTTGCATGAGGTAAGCAAAGACGCGAGCCATGCCGCAATTGGCAATGAAATCAGGAATAATGCTCATCTTTTGGTCGGCGTAATTGGCAGTTGGTCCAAAGAAAACTTGATCATCAACAAATGGGACATTTGCACCACAGGCTATGACCTCCGTTCCATTTTCTATCATCGCATCGACTTGTGCACGGGTCACTAATTTTGAAGCTGCACCTGGAATGAAAATATCCGCCCCCATATTCCAAATACGTTCATTAACTTCTGCAAAAGGACGTATGTTAGGTGTGTTTAGCTTATTCCCTTTTTTATTTAAAAACAAGGTTTTTACCTCCTCGACTCCCATACCTTCTTCGCTTATGATTCCTCCGTCTTTATCAATAATCCCGATAATTTTTGCACCAGAAACGGTCAGATAACTTGCAGCTGCAGAGGCAACATTCCCCCAACCTTGGATGATAGCAGTCTTACCTTCAAGGCTCGTATTTTGATAAATATCATAATAATGCCGAACGGACTCTGCCACTCCATATCCAGTAATCATATCTGCGACAGCTAGCTTGTGTTTTCCATCAGGTACGAAACGACCATCTTCTACAATTTTTGCACAACCATGCCGCAATTGGCCCAGCACCTTAATTTTGGCACCCTTTTGAGACTTAAAATGTCCATTGACAATGCCTTCTTGTGGATGCCAAAGTCCCAAGTCTTCCGTTATCGGAATTACATCTTTTAATTCATCTACATTCAAATCTCCGCCAGTACCATAATAATTTTTCAGGATAGGGAAGGCGGCCTGATACCATTTTTTCAAAACTTCTTCTCGCCGTGGGTCCCTTGGATCGAAGTTAATTCCTGATTTTGCACCGCCAATATCGGGGCCGCAAACCGAAAATTTTATTTCCATAACCTTCGCCAATGAAATGACTTCCTCTTTAGTTAGTCCCAATCGCATACGAGTACCTCCACCTGCAGCTCCATTTCTGAGTGAATTAATGACAATCCAGCCTTGAGCTCCAGTTTCGTTATCAGACCATTCGAAAACGATTTCAGGTGTTTTCTCTTTATATTTCTTTAATAATGCTTGCATTTAAATTATGGTATTTAGTTAGGTGAAAATTTCGGCAAAATTAATGGCTCTGATTGGTTTAACCTAATTAAAAAATGTAGGAATTATAGCTATTTTTGCTCCCATTGGATTTTATGACTTAAATGAAATTCAAATATTTATTTTTATTACAATCAATTTGTTATAGTTATTCTGCTAATAGCTGATAATAGATAGCAGACTCCAACAATAGAAAAACATCTATGCTTGAAAACTGGCTCCGTCCACTCAATACGGAAAAATTTAGCGATCTAGAAATATTAAAACATCAATTTGGCAACAAAATCAACAAATTTGAACAAGAGCTTCCAGATTTGAGTAAGGCTAAAGTTGCCTTAATTGGTTTGGGCGAAGAAGATGCAGATGCGGTTCGGCGAAGTTTATATCAATTAAGTTTCCCATTTGGTCGCTTAAAGATTGCTGATTTGGGGAATGCTCGAAAAACAGATTTGACTTTTTTAATTCAACTAATAAAGGAATTATTAGACAGTAAGATTGTACCTGTTTTGATTGGGAAAACTTCTCAATTAGTGGTAGCCCAATACAGGGCGCATCAAGCATGTCAGCATTCCATTAACTATGTTCATATAGATGAGCGAATTCCTTTTCACCCAAAGGATGAGGACAATAGCCTCTATTATTTAAATCCAATATTTAAGAGTAATCGTTCTAAGTTGTTTAATTTCAGTGCTTTGTGTGCACAATCTCATTTTATGGACGCGCCAGCAATACAAGAGTTAGAACATCGAAATTTCGATTGTTTTCGTTTAGGTACGGTTCGTTCAAACGTAGAGGAAACGGAGCCTGTAGTAAGGGATGCTGATTTTCTAAGTTTTAATCTTTCTGCTTTACGTCAATCAGAAGCACCAGGAATTGATAATGCGAGTCCCAGTGGGTTATTTTCGGAAGAGGCCTGTAAAATTGCCCGTTATGCCGGTATGAGTGATAAATTAACTTCGATTGGATTTTATGGATTTGAGAAAGGAAGAGATAGAGATAACCAGACGAGACAAGTCCTCGCCCAATTAATTTGGTATTTTTTGGACGGTTTTTATAATCGCAAAAATGATTTCCCTAACTCCATGAATGGTCTGGTGGAATATATTGTCGATTTCAAAGGGCATGATTATCATATTACCTTTTGGAAAAGTACTAAAAGTGGACGTTGGTGGCTACAAGTGCCTACGAAAACAAAAAGAAAACTTCAGCGACATCGCCTAATACCTTGTTCTTATGAAGATTACTTGAAAGCATGCAAAGAGGAATTGCCTGAACGATTATGGAAAGCGCTCAAACGATTCGAATAGAAAAACTGATTTAACTCAACTCAACTCTTCTAGATTATTTAGATTTGACAGAATCGAACATATACTCTACATCCTCTAGCGAAAAGGTGCCAATTAGACCTGTCTGGAAGATAAATTCATTATCGCCTTGAATCCGAACATGCCGAAAACCATAACTTATATTGAGCGAATCAATAGCGGTTTCATAAATAAAACCTGCATCTTCTTCTCGAATAATTTTTGAGAAATAACGATTGTCTTTAACTTCTTTCAGTTGTTGGGCTAATATTTTCACGACATCGGTAGTGTTAGCTTGTGATGCATATATTTGTACATAATAGTCACCATTCTTTTTTATGGTTACATCTTTCATAAAACCCATATCCATTGTCTTAACTTCAGCACTGTCTGGTGCTTGAATAGTTAATGGTACACCATATTGCATTAAATCAAGTGGGACTAAAGCAGATTTTTTATCACCTGTTTGACAGGCTAGCACAAAGAGGAAACAAATTCCTAAAAAAAAGGAAAATCTCATTCAGGGTATAGGTTTGAGTATCGATAAAGCATTTGGCTAACTGAAGGAATAATTGCTCTTAATGGAAAATGAACGTGCTAGTTTTATTAATGTTTACAGTTTTTGCAAAGTGCTTTTTCGATTCTTGAGTTATAGTTTTGAAAAGCAAAAGTAGGAGATTTGAAATTGGAAAAAGAATTAACAATATATTTAACAAGGTATTTTTATTTTTAGTCTTGGATAATAGAGGTCGTAGAAGGGTCTTATTCGTGTTGAAGTTGTGGAAAATTAACTCAAATAATATCGGTCGTACATTTTAATTTTGCAAACCAGTTTGTTTAAAACTTTTTGTTTTTAAATTTGCACTTGTTGATTTTTCAAAAAAGTCAAATACCTTGGGAATCAAAATCGAATACCATGATTAAAAGTCTTCAGATAAAAAACTATGCAATCATTGAAGATTTGCAAATCAATTTTGCGGATGGGCTGACTATTATTACCGGAGAAACTGGGGCGGGTAAATCTATTTTACTAGGTGCACTGGGTTTGATAATGGGCAAACGCGCTGATACAAAATCACTCTATGATACCAGTCGAAAATGTGTCATTGAGGGTATTTTTAATATCGCGCCTTATGGGTTAAAGCCTTTTTTTGAAGTAAATGATATTGATTATGAAGAAGAGTGTGTCGTGCGGCGAGAGTTGACGCCTTCTGGCAAATCAAGGGCTTTTGTAAATGATACTCCTGTTAATTTAAACCTGCTAAAGTTGTTGAGTAGTTCTTTAGTGGACTTACATCAGCAATTTGATACGTTGGATATACATAATGTTTCCTTTCAACTTCGAATGATTGACGCACTGGCAGGTAACAAGGAGCTTTTGACTGAATATCAAAACATCTTTAGAAGATATACGGCTGATCGACGAAAGTTACGCGCCTTAATAGAACAGAATTCGAATGCTGAAAAAGAAATTGATTTTATCAATTTTCAGTTGAATGAATTTAACGAAGCGGAATTAGTTGATGGGGAACAAGAAGAGATGGAAGGAGAATTGAAGCGATTGACGAATGCAGAAAGCATTAAACAAATCCTTTCAGGTGCACATCAATTTTTGGTTGAAAATGATCAGTCTCTGGTTGGACAATTGGAACAAGTCGTTCAGTCAATCAGTGAAGTAAAGGCCGTTGATAAAAATTTGACAGCGCTATATAATCGGTTTCAGGGGTTGGTTTATGAAATTCAGGATGTCTCCGAAGAGTTTGATAAAATTGCTGAAAAAACAGAATATGACGCAGAGAGGATTCAGGAAATTCAGCAACGATTGGACTTAATCTATCGATTACAAAACAAACATCGAGTTGTCAATGTGAGTGATTTGATTGCCATTCAAGAGGATTTGGATAGTCAGTTGAAAGGCTTTGGTGACTTGACGGCAGACATTGAAGCGCTGGAATCTACCATCACAGAGATGGAACGCCAATTGAATCAAATGGCAGTTTCGTTATCGAAGAATCGTCAAAGTGTGATTCCTGATTTTGAGATCAAAGTATTAAAATTACTTGCCAAATTATCCATGCCGCATGCCCAGTTGAAAGTAGATGTAACCCATCTTGAATCATTGACTCAAACTGGGGTTGACGAAATTAATTTCTATTTTTCTGCGAATAAAGGTGGGCGAATGCAACTGATAAAGGATGCAGCCTCTGGTGGAGAGATTTCGAGATTAACTTTAATTACTAAATCATTAGTGGCAAGTGCGATTCCATTGCCAACTTTGATTTTTGATGAAATAGATTCTGGTGTTTCTGGTGATGTCGCCTTAAAGATGGGTGATATTTTAAGGAAATTATCTAATCAACATCAAGTGGTTTCGATTACGCATTCTCCTCAAATTTCTTCGAAGGCAGATGCTCATTATTTCGTTTATAAAAGAGATAAAGAAGACCGAACAATTACAAAAGTGAAGTTATTGACAGAGTTAGAAAGAGTAAAAGCCATTGCCGTTATGTTGAGTCAAAGTCCCCCAAGTGAAGCAGCTTTAGAAAATGCACGAGAACTTTTGGGGCTTTCACTAAAGACGACTTGATTATTGAAGGACAAACCTTCCCCAATTAGAACAATTTTCTACCTTTGCGATTCATCAAACCCCTTCGGGGTAAACAAAAATTCAAAACATGGGAAATAACCTACTCAAAGGAAAAAGAGGCATCATTTCTGGTGCACTAGATGAACAATCAATCGCTTGGAAAGTAGCCGAAAGATGTGTGGAGGAAGGAGCGATTATCACACTTACCAATGCGCCTGTTGCGATGCGATTTGGAAAAATTAAAGATTTAAGTGAAAAACTAAATGCAGAAATTATTCCTGCTGATGCAACGAGTATAGAGGATTTGGAAAATTTGGTGAACAAATCAGTAGAATTAACAGGCGGAAAATTGGACTTTGTCCTTCACTCCATTGGCATGTCTGTCAATGTGAGAAAAGGCCGTGATTATACCAATTTGAAATATGATTGGATGCAAAAAACCTTTGATGTTTCTGCGATCTCTTTTCACAAAATGATGCAGACGCTTTATCAAAAGGATGCAATGAATGATTGGGGATCTATCCTTGGGTTGACTTATATGGCTGCACAAAGAACTTTTCCAGATTATAGTGAGATGGCCGAGTCAAAGTCTCTTTTAGAGTCTTTTGCGCGAAGTTTTGGTTACCATTTTGGCGAGAAAAATAAAGTTCGAGTAAATACGATTTCTCAATCTCCTACCATGACTACGGCAGGAAGTGGGGTAAAAGGATTTCAAGATTTTTTTGATTATGCAGATAAGATGTCACCTTTAGGGAATGCTTCAGCAGATGCTTGTGCAGATTATTGTGTGTTTATGTTTTCAGATTTGTCGAGAATGATTACCATGCAGAATTTATTTCATGATGGTGGTTTTTCTAATATGGGTATGAATCCTGCGGTTTTAGGACTTTGATTTGTTCGAAGGTCAGTGATCAGTTTTTATTTCAGGAAATTGATTGCTGATCTTTGATAATAGGCTTGTTATGAGGGTATTATGTTCTTTTTTTTTTCTACTATTTATTTTTAATACCTCCACTGCTCAATTGAGTTATAAGAAATTTATGTTTAATGGAAACGCTCGTTTCCAAAATGTCTTTTTCGAAAATTTAGAGTCAAAATTTCAATGGGCAGCATTCCCAACGTTTGGATACTTTAGTAGTCGTGCGACGGTTTGGTCGGTTGGTATTTTATATCGAAATGAGCCTAGTTCGACAGATCTTTCCTATGAATTTTTCCCAAATTATGCTCAACAAAAAGGTCAAAATTTGGGGTTGAGCACTGCCTTTAGAGTTTATTTGAATCCCTCTAACGAAAAGTTTTATTGGTTTCTTCAATCTTCCTTTTTATTCAACTTTAGACATCGAAATTTTGGGGCACAAACGAATCGCGCTTATGAGCGTAATTCGACCTTGATTTCGGGAGGGATCAATTATTTTATTACAGATAATGTCGCATTTGAATTAGTAGGAAATGTGGATGTTTTTGGAAATCGTTCTATTTTTCCGACTTTTAAATTACAATATTTTACAGAGAAAAATGATCGAAAATCTCGAAAGTGGGATGCTAAATCAGATTTTGTAAAAAAGGGAACTTGGAGTATTGGGATTGATGGTGGTTTAGGAATGTTTTCTTTTTTAAGGGAAAGTATACCGACTTATCTGAAGCCTAGATTTAGTATATTTCTATCTGAGCGAATACGATTTGTAAGTCAGTTTTCTTTCTTTAGATTGGAGGAAGACAATGACAGAAAACGGATTTTTGCCCAATATCAACCAGGGTTTGAATGGTATATTCCTTTTTTTAGAAACTCTTTTTTTGCGCCTCGATTTCATGTGTTGTATAATTCACAAAAAGAAGACAATCAATCCAGGGTTACTAACTCTCAACATCTTTCCAGCGGTTTTACTATTGGAGTAGCTCATTTTTTTAAAAATGCCTCTGTCTTTATGGGCTTAGAAGGGGGTGTTTGGAGAAATTTTGGGGAGAACAATGGAACTAATTTAGATGGAAAGTTGGAGCTAGGTTTTTTCATTCTTCCAAATATCAAATTGGATGTCAAAACGAATCTTAATTTTTACGAGCCGGTTGAGTATTTAGAGGAACTTTTTTACAGTTTTCCAGTACAGAAAGCAGTTAGTTTTGAGTTTGGGTTTAGTTTTTTTGTATGTCGGAATTCGGAATAAAAGGAAATCCATTGGACATAATAAATTCCCCCATCTCATTGACCATAAATACCTCCACGTCTTTCAACTTATTAATTAATCGCTTCCCTTTTTTTTCTCCTAAAACAAAAATAGCCGTCGCAAGGGCATCTGCCATTTCTGCTTTTTGAGCTATTACAGTCACTGTTTTTAAGCCTCGACTTGGCCAACCTGTTTTTGGATTAATTATATGTGTATACCTTTTGTCATTGATCAAGACAAATTGATAAGCGTCTCCTGAAGTGACGATTGCTTGATCTTTTAATTTAACCATACCCAATAATGCATCCTCATTACTTGGGTCAAAGAGCCCAATTTTCCAACCTTGAGGTTTCAACTCGTTTCCCCACACTGTGATGTCTCCACCAGCATTAATAAGTCCACTTTTTATTCCTATTCTTTGGAGTAGTTGTTGGATCTTATCTCCAACATAGCCTTTCCCAATAGCACCAAAACCAATTTTCATCCCTTTCTTTTTTAGGAAAACAGTGGTGTCTTTATTATTGAGAATAATGTTTTTGTAATTGATCTTAGCAACGGATTTACGAATCGTTTTTTGTGAAGGTAAGTCTATTTTTGCCCCATCAAATTTCCATATGTTATTAATAGAAGCGAAAGAGATATCAAAAGTGCCCTTTGTTAATTTGGATATTTTTTTACTTTTTTCAATGAGTTGAAAGAGTTCTAAGTCTACTTTAATAGGTTGAATACCAGCATTTTGATTGATCTTTGTTGTTTGAGAAGTTGGACTCCAGGATGAAATTAAATTTTCAATTCTTTTGAATTCAGCTTTTGCTGTTTGGGCAGCTATTTGAGCAAGATCTTTATTTTGAGCCGTGAGGTTAATGTCAATTTGTGTCCCCATACCCTCGAAGGTTTCCTGATAATTACTCAAGATATCTTGTCCTAAGATGATACTTTTGCTAGATATTAAAATGAAAAAGAATGGAAGTATTTTAAACAATTGATAGCTGTTTTGGTGTTTGGATTATCTATTTTTGAGAATCACTTATAAAACCATAAAATGAAAAAAACGCTTGTTTTAGGCGCAAGCCCGAATCCTCTTCGAATGTCAAATATGGTAACTCAACAACTAAAAAATTATGGATATGAAGTCATTCCATTGGGTATTCGAAAAGGAGAAATTGCTGGTTTAGATATTGAGGTAGAGCGAGCTGATTATTCAGATATAGATACTATTACGTTGTATCTGAACCCTAGTTTGCAAAAAGATTATTACAATTATATTTTGAACCTTCAACCTCAACGCTTGATTTTCAATCCCGGTACCGAAAATTACGAATTAGCTAAATTAGCTCAAGAAAAAGGTATTCATGTAGAAATAGGCTGTACAAAGGTCATGCTTTCTTTAGGGCATTATTGATCTCGCCATTTGAATAATAGAGCAAGTCTAGTAATCATTCAAGCTAAAACTGACGGATAATCTTTGGTGTTATTTCCGCCTGTATTTCGTTAAAAATACTAGCTAGAGCTATGGTTTTACTTGTGCTTTTTGCTTCCCTCCCTCAGATGAAAATAACAAACACTTTTAACTTGAATGACTACTGATCACTATATTACTCTTTCGTTACTTGTCCTCTAATATTCCAATTAATATCGACTTCACCACCTGAAAAATTTCTAAGTGATTGCCATCCTGGATCGTCATAACTCAAAATCCAATCCCCATTTGAATCAGCAGGGCCAGAGTCACAACCAATGGTTCGCATATCCGTAGGGTGGGTAAAATTTACACTAATCCAAAGGTCTTCGCCTGTAATTTCTATGGGGGTTGTCAAGGTATGGTCATTCCAGCTATTGGCATCTAAGCCATTCCAATCAGCAGAATAAAGAATCGGACCAGGCACATTTTCATCACCCTGTCTATAAATTTTCAATTCCACATTAGTTGGTACGGATTCGATATACAAATTGACTTCATACAAATCTTTTTCTTGAAATCTTTGAAGCTTGCTAAAAGTAAATTTTGCGGCAACCTCATAAGTTCCTGGAGGTAATTGGGGCGCTGCCAAATTGTCGCCATCGTGATGGAGGGTATCGGCAGTCAATCTAGAGTCATCTTTTTTACAAGCACTCATCAACAGTACCAATAAGCATAAAAACAATGAATAATTTTTCATGTTAGAATTTTTTGAATTTGATTTTGGTAAATACGCGAATAGGATTTATAAAGAATCAAATATTTTTTCAAAAGAAACCACAAAAGTAAAACCCTTAAACGAAGTTAGAAGCAGATTCGCTTACGATTGTTTTGTTAAAAAATATTATTTATTCTTAACAAATTTTAACAAGCTGAAAATCAATAAAGTGTGACTTGAAAAAGATTAGTAGGTCTTAACCCTGTATGAATGCAAAAGTGCATGAAAGAAAAACTGAAAATGCGAAAGACACTATTGAAACACAAAAAGATAAAAGTTGGGCAGTCGGAATTTTTAAATTTTAACCTCAACTTTTCGGGTGATTTTTTATTAGAGCGTTAATTAAGATTGTTTTCATTTGGTTTTTTAGGGTTAACTTGGGTACTTCCCTTACGGAAGTGCCCATACTTTTTTTAGCACTCATCCATCAACAACTAAAACGAAATCCTACACCCCTCACAGTTTCAAATTTTATATTTTCATCTTCCTTAAAATATTTCCTTAAACGACTTATAAAAACGTCCATACTTCGCCCAAGAAAATAATCATTTTCACCCCACACTTCGACCAAAATATCTTCGCGTCTTAAAAGTTTGGTTTTATTTTGAATAAAATACCGGAGTAATTTTGCTTCTTTTTCGGTGAGTTGATGAGCATGATTAGGAGAGTTGAGCTTCAAATTATCAAAATCGAATACAAAATCATTGATATGAACTGGTTCATTGACATTTTCGACGGTCGTCCGACGGAGGATATTTTGGATTTTCAAAACCAATTCGTCTGCTTCAAATGGTTTAATAATGTAATCATCTGCACCCAGTTTTAGACCTTTGATTCGATCTTCTTTCATTTTTTTGGCGGTCAAAAAAAGGAAAGGCATATTCGAATTGGCTTCTCGAATTCTTTTCGCCAGACTAAACCCATCCAATTTTGGCATCATCACATCTAAAATACATAATTGAAAAGTTTCCTTTTGGAAAAAATCCCAGGCTTGTTCACCATCTTTTGCCCAAATGACATCAAAATCATTCAGTTCGAGAAACTGTTTGAATACACCACCAAGATCAAGGTCGTCTTCGGCTAAGAGGATTTTGTGCATGGTTCTGAGTTTGATTTAAAGTATCCACACGAATTTCACAAATATAAATGAATTCAACTCAACAAATGAATAATGAAAATTGTGTCCTTAAAGTAAATCTTTTCCAAGTTCAAATGTAATTTTGCAATCTTTGTCTTTCTATGGAACGTATAGAGAATAACTTATAAGATTAGACTTATTCTTTACACGTTCCTATGATAACTTTCCATTCACTTTAACTATTCATACATACAAACTCATAGGACTATCAAATAAATGAATATAAAGGGATTCTTGCGCATTATTATCATTCTAATCTTTCCTGTTTTCGCCTTTTCGCAAGAACAGGTTGAAAAAGATAACTCTCGTATTGAATGGGAACGTTATTATGACGGCTTTCGGAAAGATGCGGCGAATAAAATCATCGAAGATTTTTCTGGTAATTTGGTGATGGTTGGAAATACAGATGGTCGTAAAAAGAAAAAACAAGACCTCCTTTTTTGGAAAGTTTCCCCCAATGGTCGGGATCGAATTCGAAATATTATTGGCACGACTGAAGAAGAAGGTGCCAATGCGATCGCTTCTACTTTTGATGGAGGGTACGTAATCGCAGGCTATACCGACACTCGAAATAAAAATGTTTATACTGGTAAAGATCCACTATTACTTCGGGTTGATGAATTGGGTGAACCTGTGTGGTGGTACGAGATCGAAGGTAGCGAAGAAGATGATGCTTTTTATGATGTTTGCCAAATGCCTGATGGGAGTATTGTGGCGGTCGGCAATTTGGGTTCGGCGGTATATGTCGTAAAAATTTCTCCAAATGGAAAACAAATAAGAAAGACTTTTGGCGGGTATAATTCTATCGGGCGAGCAGTAACCCAAAATTCAAATAATGAACTCGTTGTCACCGGAAATTGGGGAAATCAGGACAATCCGGTTTTATTTGCCACAAAGTTGGTTTTTCGAAATGAAGACATTGATAAGGTTTGGCAAAAGACCCCTCGAACGGCAGCGATGAGGATGAATAAAGGGCTTGATATCATTCATTTGATGGAAGGCGGCTATGCTATAGTCGGAACAGGTTTGGATAAATCGAATGAAGAAAAATTAGGATTGGTTATTCTAAATGAAAAAGGAAGAGGTGCCAAAATAAAATCATTTGGCGGCGTTCATGAAGAAGGTGGGAATAGTTTGGTGCAAACAAGTGATGGAAATTTGCTGTTGGCAGGCTATTCAAATTCACATCAAAGAGGCGCACGACGGAATAAAGCTTGGCTTCAATTAGTCAATTATGAAGGGGAAGAATTATGGGGAGAAGATGGTGAATTTTTGGGGGGTAAACAAGAAGACGAATTGTTAGATGTAGTTCAAACTAGTGATGGCAATTTATTTGCTGTGGGGCAGACTTCTTCCGAATCTTTAGGAAATCAGGATGGTTGGCTCGTCAAAATTAGTGAAAATTTAAATCCTGAGGAGGTTTTACCAACTCAACTATCCGTTAGCAAAGTCCGATTTGTGGACGAAAATCAAAACGATACCTTGAATGCAAGAGAGCGATCTTTTTTGCATTTTATGATTAAAAATGAAGGACTAACGACCGCCCATAATATACATGCAACTACAAGTGTAACCGGAAAAATGGGTGGTTTGGATGTTGCAGAAAAAATTATTATTGGGCGACTTTCGCCGGGAGATTCAATTTTTGCGAGTGTACCCATTGTCGCAAAATCTTACCTAGGAAATGGCAAATCTAATATTCATGTTTTTCTAAAAGCGGCAAATTCATTGACGGGTTTGAATAGTTTTTCTTATACGATTTTATCGAAAAAGGAGCCATTGCCAGAGTTGAAAATTACAGATTATAAATTTTTGACCATCAATCAAAAAGGTAACCCTAATCGGCGTGAGCGAATTCGTTTAGAAATTGAATTAACGAATGAAGGGGAACGAACAGCGCGGGAGGTTGAATTTAAATTTATCTATCCTCAAAAAATCGAAGCTATTAATACGCGAGAATTCGCTTTGGGTGATATGAAACCAAATGAAAGTCAAAAATTACAATTTGACTTTTATGCAGCGTCTTATTATGAATTGGATTCGATAAAAATCTATTGTCGGGCACGTGAAAAAGCTTATAGGCGGTTTTTTAATGAACACTTTATCATAAAACTCAAAGAATTTAATCAAGACGTTGGACCTGCTTCCAAGTTGAAAAATGAGCCAAAGTATCCTTATGAATATGAGCCAATGAAATCAGGAGGAGGACCCAATATGGATCTGTATTTTGAAAATTGGGACAAACCAAAAATTGAGTGGATTGCGCCTTTTGTGGCAGATGAACAAAATATGTTGAATCAATATATTTATAAAGACATTGATATAAAATTGAAGGTCACATCTGACAAATCACTTGATTCGACAGATTTCCAAATGATTATCAATTCTAAAAATGTGGTCGGGCAACCATATTTTGACCCAAAGAATATCCAGATAACGGTAAGCGAAACAGAAGATGGATTGTTAGAATACCTTTATCAGAATAAAATCAATCTCGAAAAAGGCGATAATTTTTTAGCATTAGGAATAGACGGTGCGACCTCGAAAAGTGTAAAAGTTCATTATGTTCCGCCACAAGGGAATATCCATGTTATTGCTTTCGGAATTCCTCATGAAGATTTAAATTATACTCAAAATGACGCAAACGATTTTTCAGAATCTTTTGATAATCAAAAGAATAAGTTGTTTGAAGAGGTGAGGGTTTTGACTTATGCTACCGAAGACAGTACTACAAAACGTCGATTATCATTTGCGGTACAAGATATTCAGAATGATTTCTTTTTTGAAAAAATTGGCATCCATGATGTGGTGACCTTATATTTTTCTTCGCATGGATTTACGTATAGAGATTCAAGCTTTTTTCTTGCGGCTTCTGATTACAATGATCATTATCCACAACAAACGTCATTAGATTTTCAAAGAGAGGTTTTAGAGATATTGGACAAGGTGGAGTGCAAAAAAGTTATTTTTATTGATGCCTGTAGCAGTGGAGCGGAGAGTTTGGCAAAGTTGGCGGCAGATCGAAATGACTATCAATTTGTCGTGTCGTGCAGTGCAGATGAAGTTTCGTACGAAGATTCTCTTTGGCAAAATGGAGCCTTTACAGAGGCTCTGATGGAGGTGTTTAAAGCTGTCGAACCGAGCATGGAAAAGCGGATCGAAAAAGCAGATTCGAATAAGGATCGAAAATTAAGTTTGGAAGAAATATTTGAATATGTTCGCAAAAGAGTCCCCGAATTGGTTAAGTCTAAGCGACCAAAAATAAAAGGTTCTCAAACACCTTATTCGCCCCAACTAGATGATTTATCTTTGTACGCATTGTACAAAAACATCAATGAAAACAATAATGAGTCGCTTGACAAAAAACCACTTGAGGTCACACCAAAAGATGTCGAAGCGAAACTCAAAAACCAGGAGGAATGAAAACTTCCCTAGTTCGTATTTTTTTTATTCTTGGATTCCTATTTGCCC
The DNA here is from genome assembly GCA_024743405.1 of Bacteroidota bacterium. GTDB lineage: Bacteria > Bacteroidota > Bacteroidia > Chitinophagales > Saprospiraceae > JANSWP01. Next base: position 19,841 of record JANSWP010000018.1, on the reverse strand, counting down.
AATTCTTTTCATTTGCCTCAGGGTTGAACAATCCACTCTTTCCAGATCATGTCCCATTGGATAGCAATAGTATCAGCTTAATTTCCAATATAAAATCGCCGACTTGTGCCTCAATTAATGATGGTCAAATATTGGTTAAACCTATAGGTGGTCAGCCGGATACCAATGGGCATTACACCATAAAATGGCTAGACTTCCCTATTGTCCTTCAAGATTCTATATCAATTCTTTCAGGCTTGCCAGCTGGAGATTATTGTGTAGAAATAATTGATAGTCAGGGATGTAGCAAAAGTTTTTGTTTTGATTTAAAAAATATTCGAACCTATAACTTGACAAAAACAACCGAAAATGTTTCTTGTCATGGTGATTCAACGGGATTAATCAATGTGACTGTAAATTTATCCAACGGTTTTGGAACTCCTCCTTATCAGTATAATTGGGAAAGTATCAATAATTTTCAGCAGAATAATCAATCAAATACAACTACGGTCAGCCAATTAAAAGCTGGTATTTATTCTCTAATTCTCACAGACGACGATGGGTGTACTGTAACTATTTCCGAAGAGATTTCAGAACCAGACCCCATTTCACCAACACTTGAAATGTCAACGCCAATAGCTTGTAATGGTGGATCGGGAACTTTTAAAGTTGTAAATATTACTGGTGGGCTATCAACCTTTTTTCAATATAAAATTGATGATGGAATCTTTAAAAATAGTACTTCGGTAAGCCAACTATCGGCCGGTGATTATGATATTCTGATAAAAGAATCTCAAACGGGTTGTGAGTGGGACAGTACGTTTACGGTATTAGAACCACCCAATTTATCTTTCGACAGTCTAGATGTTTTGCCTCAAACGTGTAAAGATATTTTAGATGGAGGGTTGCGTTTTCGAGTTAGTGGTGGTGCTCTTTATTCGGGCGGGTACTATGATATTGATATACAAAATCTAGGATTTTTCCAAAGTGATAAAATTGATACAATTGGTTTGAAAGCAGGTACTTATGATGTTTTTGTTACCGATGCCAATGGGTGTATCGCTACCGAAAGTATTCAAATAGATATACTGAAGAAATTAAGTTTGGATACTTCAATTGAAGAGGTAGTTTGCTATGAAGGAGCAACGGGGAAGATTTTAGCTACTGTTATCACGGACGGAGTCTCAAATGATGAACCTTTTAATTTTGAATGGACTGGATTGCCTTCTGGGGCTATATTATTCAATAATAATAGTACCTCTTCTGCTAGTAATTTGCCCGCTGGCAATTATTTTTTGATGGCAACAGATGCAGATGGTTGTGTCATTTCTGATACGTTTGAAGTCACTCAATATCCTCAGTTAGTTACAGATATTTTAATAGATCAAGATGCTTCTTGTCCGCTAGTGAATGACGGATATGCAGTTATTGATGTATTGGGAGGGAACTGGCCATATGAGGTGTTATGGAATACTACTCCTGTTCAAAGTGGTCTTACAGCGACTCAACTTTTTTCAGGTAATTATTCAATTACCATTACCGACTCAAATAATTGTGTCACTACTCAATCGTTAGTAATTGGTGCAGGCTTGCCACCTGAATTGGAGTTAATCGCTTTCGAAAATGAATCTTGTATTGCGCCTGCGAGTGGTTCGGCTACGGTTGCCACTTTTTTGGGTTCACCTGGATATTCTTATATGTGGTCAACAAATCCTGTCCAAAATGACTCTATCGCTATCGGTTTATCTGCGGGGCTTTATGAAGTGATTGTAACCGATAAAAATGGCTGTACGGGATTAACTGAGGTTGAAATTTTTGCGGATGTTATACCAGAAATTACTGCATTGGACAATGATACATTATTATGTTTTGGAGATTCGAATGGAAATGTTGAAGCGTTTGTTAATACGGATGCTCCGCCATTAAACTTTGAATGGTCAAATAATGATACCCTCTCAATTGTTGAAAATCTGACAGCTGGGATTTATTATTTAACAGTAACCGACAATAAAGAATGTAAAGTTCGAGATTCGGTTTATGTTTATCAGCCTTCGGCAATGGAAGCGACGATACCACATCCTGATTTACCAAAATGCACTGGAAATGCTACTGCTTTGACGGTTTTAGAAGTAGAGGGAGGAAATGGCTCACCTTATTTTTTCTCTGTAAATGATAACTTCAACAATGAACTTGGTGAATTTATTTCCATACAGCCTGATACTTATAAAGTGACTATTATGGATGCAGAAGGCTGTCAAGTTGATACTTTCATAACAGCCGATGAACGCTCAGAGTTGACATTAGAGATCCTCGCAGAAGATGTCTCTTTTTGTGAGGAAATTTCAATTGAAATGTTCATAAGTGACCCTAGCCGAATTGCTGAGGCAAATTCTGTCCAATGGGAAATTGTAGATGGTGGAGATGGTATTTTGAGTTGTAGTGATTGTATTAATCCAGTTCTTTTTCCGGGTGATGATATTGCCTATCACTTGAAAGTAGAAGTGGTAGATACAAATGGCTGTAAGGTCACTGATGAAATTCAATTTGATCGAATTCAAATTCCTGATTTATTCACTCCCAATGGAGATGGAGCTAATGATTTTTTCGAAATTCGAGTTTGTGAAGATTTACAACCTTTTGATAATGAACTAACTGTGTTTAATCAATGGGGTGATGTAGTTTTTGAAAGAGAAGATTATTCGAATGATTGGAATGGAAACTTTAAAGGAAAAGAGCTACCTGAGGCTTCGTATTATTTTGTATTTAAAATTGAGGTAAGTGAAAGAGTAATTGAAAGGAAAGGGCGGATTGCCATATTGAGGTAGAGTTATGGCTTTTTCTTTAGATCCATTGCCAATCCCAAGTTAATCTCGTGGGTGGCTCCAAATTCATTTCGAATATTTTTATTCAGAAAGACGCTTGAACTATATCCAAATTTGAGCATTCGATTGATGCCGAAATTCTCACCAATTAACACTCCAGCCTCAAATAAAACAGAATCATTGGTAGAAAATCCAGAGCCAATCCAGAAGACATTTGAGTATTGAAATCGAATATTAAAATCAAGATTTATTGGGGCATTGGGGACTGACTTAATCCAAACCGAAGGTTCTATAAAGGAGTCTTGATTTAGGTATTTATAATAACCTAAAACGGCAAAAAAATGCTGTTTGGTTTTGATCAAATTTTCATTCTTAAGGGCTTTTAATGCCAAAATTTGAGGAATGGAAAATCCACCATAAATATTGTCACCCTTTAAAAAGGACTTTCGAAATTGTTTATAAAAATAGATACCCAAGCTGACATCAGGTCGAAAATTAGTCAAGTCATTCGCATTCAAATCATTCAAAATAGGTTCGGTGTCTAAAGTCTCTAAATCACTGATTTTTAGATGATAATGAACGCCTCCAGCCATAAATCCTGCGGCTATTCCGAAGTAGTAAGGATTTTCAGTAAAAAGGACGACTGCCCTTCCGTAAGTACCTGTTTTATAAAAGGGGTCACTGGATTGATGTAAAACATTTATGCCTGTAAGAAGGGAAAAGTTACTTTTTCCTTTCATCATATATTCACCATGTAGATGTTGGATTTTGGGATGATGTTCAATTTCTTGCCATTGAGTACGATGTGAAATACCGACATTAAAATTGTATTTATAGGTAAAATATCCCCAACTGACGGCGGCAGGATTTATTAAACTATGATGCTCTCGATATTGAGTGAATAATGGAAGTTGTTGTGCTGAAATTGTTTGAGAAAGGAAAAGAAAAGTAAAAAATATAAAAGGGACAAAATGGCTCCGCCCAAATCGCAGATTGATCATCTTATCTGATGGGTTATTTGAATGGAGAAGGTAAACCCTAACGAGGCTTAGGAACCATTTACATTCATGCGATTTTAAAAAGCGTGCGGACACATTCCTATTTTTGGGAAAATTCAAATTGGAAGACTAGCAAAAACAGAACTTGAATGCCAATTTGAAGTTGAATTTATAACCATAATTTCATCTTCTAATAGTTCGAAATTAATAACATTTGTTAGTAAAAGTAATCAGCCTACGTCAGTTTTTATATTTTTACAAATTTCCTGATAACTTTTTTGAAACCTCGCAATCTATAACCGAACGACCGAAAATGAAAACAGATTTAAAATTATTGGAGGGCCTGAAAAGAGGTGAGTCAAGTGCCTTTGAACAAGTTTACCGCAATTATTATCGAATGGTAGAGACTTATGTCTTGAAAAATAATGGCTCAAGTGATGATGCTCAAGACGTTTTTCAAGATACTTTGATTGCGTTGTCTAAAAGTGTACAAAAACCTGAATTTAAGCTTTATGCGAAATTAAGTACGTTTATATATGGGATTTCTAGTCGAGTTTGGTTATTGAAATTAAGAAATAGAAAAGAGTTGCTTCCGCTCGAAATGGAGGAATTCGAACGCAATAATGCTGAATCTGAAATGGCGATTGCCGAGAAGGAACTATTCGAAGAGAAGCATCTTTTGATGAGTAAGGTTTTAGAAGAATTAAAAGACGATTGTCGACAATTACTCATCAGTTATTACTTCAAAAGAATCCAACTCAAGAAAATTGCTAAAATAATGGGTTACACCGAAGCATTCGTTAAAGTGAAAAAAAACCGGTGTATGAATGCCTTTAGAAAAAAAGTGTTAGAACATCCTGACTATCAGGATTTTATGGAGAATTAAAATTTGCAATTTCTGATTTTCGTAGGTTTATGAGTTCATTATTTTATTATGATGAAATCATGAAACAACGGGAAAAGAAGGCCATCATTTAACCAATGCAAGAGGATTCAAAAAATATTGACACAATTGAAAAGTACCTTCATGAAGAAATGACTCATGAAGAGTTAGGTAACTTTAAGGATCAGTTGAAAGCAGATCATCAACTAACTTCGGAAACGGCTTTGATGCATGATTTAATAAAGGGCATTCGGAAAGGAGGGGAATTAGATTTGGAAAAGACCCTTATTGAGGTGCGCACAAAGTTAAAAAAAGAAGGATTTTTTGATCAAAAAGAAGCGATTGTTAAACCTCTTAAATCTCGGCAAAATTGGTTGGCTTATGCTGCTGCTATTGTTGTTTTAATTGCTGCAACTTTTTTCTTCCTTGATTTGAAAAATCAACAGAATATTCAAGTGGCAATCGACTCAATAGAGTCTCAAAAAATGCCTGAAATGGTGAGTGTTTTAGATGGGCTGGAGAGTTTTGGTTTGGCAGATGATGATCGAGAGCGAAAGAATAGTTTATTGAATATCATAGAGTTAGCTAAAGAAGTTCCAATTGAATCAACTAAGGAAGCATTTGAGGAACACATGGAATATTACCCTAGAGATGAAACCGCAAAATTACTTTTTGGAATCGAACTGTTGAATGAAAACTTACCGGAAGAGGCAATAAATCAACTAAATTTCCTTTCCAATAAGGAGACTTTCCAATATCAAAATTTAGCGAAACTGAATTTGGCAAAGGCACATCTAATAATTGGAGAAAAGGAAAACATGGAGGCAGCGGAAGTTATATTTCATTCGCTCTTGTTAACAAGTGATGGAGATTATTCAAACTTGGCAAAACGGATTTTAGAAAAAATAAATTGAATGATGTATTAAGAGTTGTGGTTTTATGAAAATTTAACTTTATCGCTCTTAAGGGAGGAGGAAATAAATAAGCTACCCAAATTTTAGGAAGTTAATTTTTCTTTAGACGAGGCAAAAAACACAGACATACCCAAAGGTATGGCGAGTATTTTTAACGATGTATAAAGGAAAAATAGCAAGTAAAATGGGTAGGTTATATTTTTCCTCCTCCCTAATTTGAAATGTTAATCAAAAGGCAACCCATGGCCAAATATATCCTAACATTAGGTTTGTTGATTTTTGGTTTAAATGCTGCTTATTCAACATCCCACGAACAAATTCAGCAAATAGCAGAAGCTATACTTGATGAACTTTATGTAGTTCACGGAAATACTTCTGTGGAGAAACCTCATATTGTTGTTACCGATAACGAAAAAGAAGTTGCGTCTTATCATCGTCGATCCAATTCAATCGTATTAAGTACCAAAGCCTTTAGCGTCTGCCGATCTTTTGATAGTGAGCTGCGCAGTGCATTGGCTTTTATAATTGGGCACGAATTATCACATGCGTTTCAGTCTGAATTTATTTATGGTACTACAGGCTTTTTGGCTCATTCAGCTCATCCTGAGACTCGTGAACATCTTGAAAATCAAGCTGATATACAAGGTGTGTTCATGGCTTATTTGGCAGGGTATGAAACGACTGAATTGTTGCCAGAACTGATTGATCGGATTTATGATAGCTATGGTTTGAAGTCGAAAAAGTTGATCGGATATCCTTCTCTTTCAGAGCGGCAGTCTACTAATGCAGCTGCTATTTTATTGTCAAATCAATTATTAGATGTCTTTAAAGGCGGAAATTATTTGACGATTATTGGAGATTATGAGTTGGCAGCTTCTTGTTTTGAATACATCAAAAATTATTATCAAGGGCAAGAGATATTTAATAATCTCGGTGTTAATTATGCACTCCATGCCCTTCATTTGACAGACGAAAATATTGAGCCTTTTGTTTATCCATTTGAAATAGATTGGAATACACGACTGCGAAAACCCCAGAGTACGGTGGGTACCAAAAATTTGAATCCACAAGATCGACGCTTACGAGAAAAGTACCTTACAAAGGCCCAAAGTGCTTTCAAAAAAGTGCTCAAGCAGGCGCCTTTAAATTATGCGGCAAGAATCAATTTGATGAGTGTGTATAATCTTCGAGGAGATTATATGGCGGCAATGAATGAATTCGAAAAAGATGATTGGTATTTGGCTTCTGATTCTGATCTGTTGAGGGCAAATTTGGTGAAGGCGGTGACTTATTTTAGAGTCGGTAATAAAGAAAAAGCAAAATCCATCTTTCAGCAATTATCTAAAAATAGGAATGAGGCAGTGGCCGTACAAGCATCTTGTAATTTAGAGAGTTTAAGGGGGGAGACGGTTTGTAAAAACGATCCGGAGATATGCTTATTTGCCGTAAAAGAAAGAAGTTTTGTGAAGCCTGTCCTTCAACAAATGGAGCGTGGGCATGAGTTGGTTTTATTGAATGAACGAGGCGGTATTGAATTAGAGATTTATGAAAACAAAAAATATAAAAGACTTACTTTTAGTAGAAAAGGCAAAGATGTGATCACCTTAAATTGGGATTTTGAAAACTTAAAACGTAAAGAAACCAATAATCTGAATTATGAAAATTTGAAACACGCTCTCAAAACATCCAATGGGTTTTTGATTCCTTGTCACGAGCAAAGAGTCATTTATAGGCTATCAAATGACCACGCCCTATTGGAAAAAGTATTTTACTAAACCACAAAAGTCACGCTTATTTAATTTGAAACCGTCTTTCCATTGGGAGGGACGGTTTTTTTAATTTTGGGCAAAAATATTCAAAATGGATTTTCAAATTTTTAATTCTTCCTTAAATCAAGACGTTCCTCATATTGGTTTACCTCCTCTTTTAAAAGCACTTTGGTATGATGAAAAAGGAGATTGGAATAAGGCACACGATATTGCAGACGGAATGCCTGGTTTGGATGCAGCTTGGGTTCATGCATACCTTCATCGAAAAGAAGGAGTTCAATGGAATGCCAATTATTGGTATCGGCGAGCTAGTAAAGCTAGTCCAAATAAGAGTTTAAAAACAGAATGGGAAGAGATTGTAAGATATTTATTGGCGAAAAATATCAATGCCTGAAAATCGGATACCTATAAAAATAGCCTAGCTTATCTTGCGCCAAAATGTAAAAAATGATCAAGAAATTACCTGCCAAAACAACGATGTACCAAGCTTTGGTTGATCGTGATTCGACCTTCGAAGGTATCTTTTTCGTTGGCGTCAAAACTACCGGAATTTTTTGCCGACCAACTTGTCCTGCTCGAAAACCTAAATTTGAAAATGTTGAATATTTTCCGAGTGCTCAAGAAGCCCTTTTTGGAGGTTATCGAGCTTGTATGCGATGCCATCCTTTAGAAAAAACAGTGAAAACACCTGAACTTTTGGAAAAACTAAAAGCCTTAGTCGAGGAAAATCCAACTCAAAAAATATCGGATTGGGAACTGAAACAAATGGGAATTGACCCTTCTACGGCTAGGCGTCAGTTTCAAAAACATTATGGTCTTACTTTTCAGGCTTATCAGCGTGGTCGGAGATTAGGTATGGCACTACATGAAGTCCGAAATGGTGAATCCGTGATTGGCGCTCAATTGGATGCTGGATTTGAATCTGCGAGTGGTTTTTGGGAAGCTTTTCGAAAAATATTTGGAGCACCACCAAGTGAAGCTGATACGTTGAATTGTCTTTTTGCCAAATGGCTGGATACTCCTTTGGGAGCAATGTTGGCGGTAGCCAATGATGAAGGATTATTTATGCTAGAATTCGTGGATAGACGTGGTTTAGAGAATGAGATTAAATGGTTGCGAAAGAAAACGAAATCTCCAATTGTACCTGGAAATAATGTCATTTTAGAAAAAATAGAAGCTGAGCTAGCGTCCTATTTTGAGGGTGAAAATTTATCGTTTTCGGTTCCTATTTTAATGAATGGTACTTCTTTCGAAAATGCTGTCTGGAATCAACTCTTAAAAATTCCTACTGGGACAACCGCTTCTTATGCTGAATTGGCGAAAGGAATAGAAAACAAAAATGCCGTTCGAGCAGTTGGTCGCGCCAATGGAAAAAATTGTTTGGCGATCATTATTCCTTGTCATCGAGTGATTGGTGCGGATGGAAACTTAACGGGCTATGGTGGTGGACTTTGGCGTAAAAAATGGTTGTTGGAGCATGAAAGAGAGTTTAGTAAACAGTAAAGAATATGTTGTTTACTGTCCGTTAGCTTTTATTCGAAAAATGTTCAGCTAGGTCTTTTTCATTAACCAACTTTAAGGAAGGAAACAGAGCATTTGCAGTTTCATTATTTTGATTCGAAAATTCGATTCTATCTCTTTCAAAATATTCATTTGCCAATTCAGGAGGACCTGGTGAAAAGACAAACATAAAATCAGACAAGCCTGCTAGATTGGGTGCTAATTTCAAAACCTGATTGATTTGATGAGGATTATTGAGAAGTAGGGCAGTGCCTCGTTGTTTTATGTCTCCAGGAAGAAAAAACTCTAATTCGAAGGTATTCAAATGTGCGGTTAGAATTTTTTTACCGACGGAAAATCCTAAATCGTCCAAATATTTTAAAAACAACCCTCCTTTTTGAGGGAAGGTTAATTTTGATATAATATTCTGATAAGCAGGCGTTTGTGAAGAGTTTTTGAATACAGACATTTCATCAATTTCAAAGTCTCCATAAAGCTGTGTTGCTTGGATTTTTTCTGAATAGTTGATAAATTTTAGTTTGGGAAAATACGATTCAAGTTCCTTTAATAAAGCTGAAACCGTTTGTTCAATTGTTCCGCCTCCATCAATCTCAACAATGTTATCTCCATGTTCTTCTTTAAGATATTCAATAGCTTTGAAATACTTTTCCCGAGTTTCGGAGAGGTTTCCTTCAAATAATTCTCTAGGTTGATTCCTAATATTCATTCGTTCATAACAGATCTCGTTACTCACATTTAAAAAGAAAATAAGATCTGGTTTGATCGCTTTATTATTTAACTTCATAATCTCCTCAAAAGAAAAATCAGGACGACTTTGATAAACTAATGAAGACAAATAGTATCGGTCAGAAATCACAATTCTCCCGTCATCTCTTTCCAGCCATGGTTCAATTTCTCTACAACAATGATCGAGTCGATTGGCTGCGTATGATAAAGCCAAAACATGATGATCAAATTTTTTGATTTTTTTTGTTAATACCTGTCGAATGAAGAGTCCACCACAAGAGGGGTCATGTGGCTCGTAAGTCAATTTGGTTTTATTTTGGAAAGTATTATTGAGTACTTCTGTCAAGCGTCTGCCCGCCGTAGTTTTTCCTGAGCCATCTAGACCTTCAATTACAATAAATAAGGAGTTTTTTGACATGTAGATTGCCTTTTAGAAATGAGGAATTAATGGGCAAAGATAGAAATTGAGTGGATGTATTTAGGTGTTCTTTTTTTTAAATAAATCACCTTGAACAACATCAGGCAATAATCTAAAGGACTTCCGATGAAATGCTGTCGCCCCATATAATCGAATGGCAGCTCGATGTGCTTTAGTAGGGTACCCTTTATTCTTTTCCCAATCGTAATTTGGGAAAAGTTTGGCAAGTTTTTTCATTTCTTCATCCCGCCATGTTTTTGCCAAAATGGATGCGGCGGCAATAGACAAATATTTTCCATCGCCTTTTATGATACAATGATGTGGAATGTCTGGATAAGGATTGAAGCGATTTCCATCAATGAGTAAACTTGTCGGTGGTATTTTTAAGTCATCAATTGCTCGATGCATTGCCAAATAAGATGCATTTAGAATATTGATTTTATCAATTTCTTCTGGGGAACATTTCGCAACTTTCCAGGCCAACGCTTCTGTCTCGATGATAGGGCGAAGGGTGTCTCGTTGTTTTTCGGTAAGCTGCTTTGAGTCATTTAAAAGCGGATGTTTGAAGTCTTTCGGTAAAATAACCGCCGCCGAATAGACCGGACCTGCTAGACATCCTCGTCCAGCTTCGTCACAACCTGCCTCCGTTTCGTTTTTATCAAAAAAAGGTAAAAGCATGATTTAAGTCATTTCTAGTTGTCTTACTCCGTGATTTCTTCGTAAAGGTACTTTGCAGCAAAGTCTCCAATTTTTCTGTGATTATGTCCGACGCCTGGAATTATTTTTAGCTCCCAGTTAAAATCAGTCCCCCATGCTTCAGCTTTGTCTTTTGACCAATTATAAAAAAATGTCCTCTTTCTATGCGATGTAATCCTTGTTTGTCTACAGTAGGAGATCGTAATAAAGTACCGCCCGTTTCATTTTCATTATCCAATTCTCCATTAAATAGAACCAATTTTTTACTAAATGAAGTGACTAGATTCTCTTCAAGGATGGGCATGTTTTTTATCCCAAAGGGCATTGTTTGGGAGGTATCCGGTAAGGTATAAAAACCAGAATTACAGGCCAAATATTGTTTGGATGAAAAATTGCTAAACGATGTAAAATTTGTCCGCCGGCAGAATGTCCAAATAGATCATATTTCGTTTGGGTAGAATTCAGAGATTGTACAGTCAAATCAAATAATCGGTCGAAATCATTAAATATCCACTCGCTTGAATTGGCGTTTATGTCGAATGAAAATTTCTCTTCATCCATTTTGGCAATGTTTGTTCCCTCTACATATTCGATGCTCTCTCTTAAATTTAAGTTAGATATTTAACCGCACAAATGATATTTTTCAAATCCATATACGTCTTCAGGGTACATTGGAGAAATAATAAGAACACTATATTTTTTAGCTTCTTCAATCCATGCATCCCGATAGCTATCTCCATTTCTTCCTGCTTCTGGTATAACCATTAAAATTCTAGATTCTGGGCTATAGTTTTTTGGTTTGTAATAAAAGACTTTAATAGCATTTTGAGTATTTCCAATGCCACCTGAAACCATATAAACTCCGGCGCCATCTTGAATTCTAATGTCATCTTGAATCAATTCATCTTCTGCGAATAAATTCCCTTTTAGGATTAAGTTCATTTTGCAATGTGGGCAAATTCCAGGTTCTTGAAAAAAAGTTCATCACATGTTAGGTTACATGGCGGACAGACATAATCCCCTTCTTGTTCTTGGCAAGAGAGTAGTGTGATAACAAAGGTTTAGGCGATAAAAATAAATAAATTACCCCTCATAATGTATTCGATAAATTACATCAGAAAAATCATCTGAAACCAAAATAGAACCATCAGGCAATAATTCTAAATCAACGGGACGCCCCCATATTTCGTCATTTTCTTCATTTAACCAACCTTCTGCAAAGGACTCATATCTTACGGCTTTCTTGTCTTCCAAAGTTACCATCGAAACACGATAACCAATTTTTTTACTTCGATTCCAAGAGCCATGTTCTGCGATGAGGATTTGGTTTTTGTATTGAGTAGGGAATTGATTGCCTGTATAAAATTCCATTCCTAAAGCTGCACAATGGGGATCTAGGTTTTGAGCGGGTGCGGTGAATTCTGAACAACTTCTTTTATCACCGAATTTTGGATCGGGCATATCACCTTGATGACAATATGGATATCCAAAATGCATATCATCGGTAGGAGCATAATTCAATTCACAAGCAGGCATATCATCGCCCATCCAATCACGTCCATTATCTGTAAACCAAAGACTGTTATCTTGAGGGTGCCAATTAAAACCAACTGAATTTCGAATACCTTTATGAACGATCTCAAGTCCACTTCCGTCTGGATTTATTCGCGTAATGGTATTGAAAATTTCATCTTTTGATTCGCATATATTACAAGGCGCACCTACAGGGACATATAATTTCCCATCTGGACCAAAGGCGATATATTTCCAGCCATGGTGTTTTTTAGTAGGGTATTGCTCGTTGACAACTTTCAATGCTGGTGGATTGTCTAATTGAGCTTCAATATTCTCTAATTTTGTGATTCTATGGACTTCACCAATGTACAAATCACCGTCTTTAAAAGCTACCCCATTAGGCATATTCAAATCTTCGACAAGGGTGTATTTTTTGTCTATTTTGAAGTCGCCATCAGTATCTTTAAGCGCATATACTTTTCCAACATCTCTAGTGCCTACAAACAGTGTCCCACTTGGAGAAAGACACATGGAACGAGCATTTTTGACATCTTTAGCATAAATGTCAATTTTAAAACCATCCGGTAATTTTATTTTATCTAAATAATTTTCGATGCCGCCATTTTCAGCGATTGTTGCCTTCAATTTTTCACCTGGAGGATTCACGGAATTGCAAGCTATGAACAATATAAAAACGGAAAGAATAGTTAGGTTTTTCATGTTATAAATGTAGGATTTTTTATCGTTATTGTACTTTCTCAAAATCAAAATCAATCTTTCTCCAAGTATCATTCATTGGTCCAGAAATTTGAACTTTCAAACTATCTTTTCCAATTTTCCGATAAACTATTTTCTGGGGAAAATCGTGTTCTGAGTTCAAGAAAATGAATCGGTCTTTGAATGAACCGAGCATTTTAAAAGGAATTGCCTCACCCTCATTCTGGTTTATAACAGTCGGCGTATAAAATGTTTCACTCTCTTTTTGAAAGATTTCTAAAGTTTCGGAAATTTTTAACTCATTACCTAACTCAACGTAACTTTTACCCACAAACGAACCGCCTTCTTTTTCCCATTCTTCAAATGTTGTGTTTCGTTTCCCTTCTCTTTTCCATTTTCCAATTAACCAATCTAAATCAATCATCTCAAAAGATTTAGGTTGAAATTCAACATCAAAAGCTGTTTCAATATTCTCTTTAGAGGGTCGCCAAATTTTAGTTACGTATTCAAAATTTCCGTCGACTGGTCCGCCACCTGCTGGATGTGTATAATCATTAATGGTTTTCCAAATTTTAAAAATGGATTCTGAATGGGTACCATCAGGATTTGGACTAAAAAAACGATATGGACGGTTTTGTTCATCTAAAATAAACCCACACAACCATTCTTCATTTTCATAAAAATCTAATCGATCGTCTTTATCCAATTTTACTAAAATACCTGATTGAGTTACTAGTTTTTTGAATAAAACATAGACATTATATTCGTGAGCATATTTTTCATTTTCCAATGCATCTTTTGAAAACCACCTCATTGAATCGCGGTGGACATACTGGATTTCAACCTGGTCATTCGAAAACAAACCAATGTTATTGAATTCAGGTCCACGTTGCTCAATGCGCATTTTGAACTCATCTACGTCGCGCCAAATATGGCTTTCGTAAGGGTGTTCAAGGGTCGGTTCATTATGAATGGCATGAATGTATAAGGATCTTAATTCTGACCAAACAATTTTACCACCCAATGCTTTAAACATTTTTTCTGCATGTTCAACGGCTTTAGGTTCACCGTCAAAAATGGAGATTTGAATGTTTTCGGAAGGAGCATTTTGGCAATTTTGAAAGATAAGTAGAAAACTGAAACAGAAGATTAGACTAAGGTGATATTTGTTCATCATGAGGTGGTTTTTCATTGAAAAAAAAGTTAGAACCTAAATCTAAATCCCTCCTGCATCTTTCCATCGCCACAAATAACGGCTCGCATAAGTCCGATAGGGCCGCCATGGCTCCGCTATTTCGACCATTTTTTTCTTTAATTCTTTTCCTGTTTCTTCTAATTGATAAAGCCCTTTTATACCATTTTGAATACCTAAATCATCGATAGGGAAAATATCTGGGCGATTGAGTGTAAACATCAAAATCATTTGAACGGTCCATTTTCCAACGCCTTTTATTTGGGTGAGATATTTGATGACTTCCTCGTCTTCGATAGCAGACCAATCTTTATGCTCTAGCTTTTCTGTTTTGAAAAATTCTGCCACATTCTGTATGTATTTAGCTTTTGAATTGGATAAACCTACGGCTCGCAACGCTGGAATTTCAAAATCCAAAACTTCATCAGGATATGGATACGCATCATCAAATAAATCAATAAAACGACCATGAATAGTACTTGCCGCTTTGACAGAAAGTTGTTGACCGACAATAGAACGAATAAGCGATTCGTATAAATCACCTCTTGACGTGGCACTAGGAAATTCGATTTTTTCTAAAAGAGGCTTTAAAACATGGTCTTGTCCTAAATGATTGAGGATATCTTCTTTCATGTTGCAATATAATTACTTATCCACCATTTTTGTTTGTGAGACAGTGCACAAAAAGGTTTCAATAATACGGAAATATTGGATAGGCTGGTCGAGCCAACCATAATGACCGCATTCATTCATTAACTCTAATTGAGAATTGGGCAAAGCCATATGAATTTCATAAGCAGTAGATTCTCCCAAAAGATCTTGTTTACCACCAACGATCAAGACGGGCTGTTTAAACGTGCGCAAATCTTCCCGCAAATTATAATTTATGGCTCTCAAATCTTGCCAAACTAACGCATTTATTTGAGGTTCATATCGACTTAATTCAGTCATTCCTTCAATGACGGTAGGCACATTTTTTTTGTCGTAAACATAAGCAGGAGCCATTGATTTTGCCATTCCAATTCTAGCATAGTCAGGATATTTCTGAACATTCTTGGGGTTTGTCCAGAATGCGAAGCTGTCTCTTTCTGTTTGGCTTAATCGTAGATTTCGATTCGCAGCAAAAGAATTGGCAAATTCTAAATCTATGCCACCAGAATGAGATAAAACTAGACTTTTGATTCGCTTTGGATATTTAGTGGCATAATACATCCCATACATTCCACCAAAAGAATGACCAAATACTGTCCATTTTTCTATCCCTAAATGTTTTCTAACAGCTTCCATATCTGCCACCATTAAATCCATGGTAATATTGGAATTATTTATTTCAGTTACTTGAGAACGCCCTGTACCTCGTTGATCAAAAATGATGGTTTGACTACCTGCGTCAGAAAGTTTTTGAGCAAATTTTACGAAGTGGTTACTTGGAAAGCCTGGACCACCATTTAAAATGACAACTGGTTCGCCGTCTCCAAATGTTTGGTAAAAAATATCAATGTCAGTGGATTCGGCAAATCCTTCTGCTTGGCTGAAAGAAGAGAAATAATTTAATAGTGTAAGGCAAATTAATGTAAGGAAAGCTCTCATTTTTCAAGTATTTAAAGAGGTGAACCTAAGAAATGAGAAATAAATAACTTAGACCAATTACCGTTATATTTTGACACCATACTTCGTTCTTCTTTATTCACAGAGCTATGGCTATGCTCATTCATCACGCCTCGGCTGGTGTCAAAATATTTAGGTGCTTGACCCAACTTATTTATCCCTCATTTCTAAAGCTAATATTGGAATGGAATATATTGGCTTTATAAATTCAAATTTAACGTCACTTTAAAGATAGGTCACCGAAAAATTAAGAAAGTGTTCAAATTTGCTAATTTTAGCCTTCAGGTTAGATGACTAAATGTTTTTACCGTTTGAAAAGTAAAATATTTAGACATCATCTAAGAAAAATCTAAACTTAATGAATAATTTTCAAGACCTTTTATCTCCTGTCGAAGTTGCCAATTTTAATGACTTAGAAGACCGAAAACCTATGGGTGTTTTGGTTGAAAATACGGACTTAGTTATGGTTCGGTTTGATGAAAAAGTGTCTATTTTATATGGTCGTTGTTTGCATCGTGGTGCATTACTTTCAGATGGTCATGTAGATAAAAAAGATAACTTAATATGTGGGGTTCATCATTGGGACTACCGAATCGATACGGGAGTGAGTGAATACAATAATAAAGAGGTCTTACACAAATTCAAATCAGCTATCCATAAAGGAATGGTGTATGTAGATCGGGCTGATGTTATCGCTTTTGAGGAAATACATCCACAACCTTTTAATCGAAATGAATATTTGGGAGAATATGCCGATACCCACCCAGAGGATACGGAACCGTATACCCGATATATCACTGAATTGGCAAAAAATGGGCTGAAAAATGTTGGGCATCATGGACCTTCAGCTGCTATGGGTGTCGATCGAAATACCTTACCAAAGTGGGAAAATATTCAATTTTTACCAGCTCAATTGTCAAGCCGTCCACTGTTAGATAATGAAGCTGTTTCCACTAAAGTCGTTATCGGACCAAATGCTGAAAAACCATTAGAATTGGATATCCCAATTTTTGTATCTGATATGTCTTTTGGTGCACTTTCTAGAGAAGCCAAAATTGCCTTAGCCAAAGGGGCAGAGCTGGCAGGGACTGGAATTTGCTCAGGCGAAGGGGGTATGTTACCTGCTGAACAAAAAAACAATCGGCGCTATTTTTATGAAATGGCTTCTGCCAAATTTGGTTTTTCTTGGGACAAAATGAAACAGGTTCAAGCTTTCCATTTCAAAGGAGGACAAGGGGCCAAAACAGGAACAGGTGGGCACCTTCCTGGAGCGAAGGTAAGTGCTGAAATAGCTAAAGTTAGGGGGTTGAATCCAGGGCAAACTGCCATTTCACCAGCGACTTTTCCAGATTTAAGAACACCAAATGGTTTCCGAGAAATAGCCAAAGAAGTTCGGCTACTTTCTGGTGGTATTCCAGTTGGTTTTAAAATTGCCGCAAGTCATATTGAAAGAGATATTGATTTTTGTTTGGAAGTTGGAGTTGATTATATCATTCTTGATGGACGAGGTGGAGGAACTGGAGCGGCTCCAACCATTCTGAGAAATAATATTAATGTGCCTACGATACCTGCTTTAGCGAGGGCACGAAAACATCTAGATAAGGTAGGTGCCAAAGGAGTTACTTTAATTATTACTGGAGGACTTCGAGTGGCTGAAGATTTTTCTAAGGCTTTGATGATGGGGGCGGATGCAGTTGCGGTTTCCAACTCTGCTTTACAGGCGATAGGTTGTTTGGGAATGCGAGCGTGTAATACCAATAATTGCCCTGTCGGAATCGCCACTCAAAAAGATCATCTTCGAGCTAGAATAGAGATCGATAAATCTGCGAAACAACTCTATAATTATTTTCATGCCTCTAATGAATTGATGAAAGTTGTTGCTCGGGCATGCGGTCACGATCATATTTCAAAATTCAATTTTGATGATTTAAGTACCTATGATTGGGACATGCATCGTTTGACAGGAATTAGATATGGCGGAGTGAGCTAAGGAATAAGAAATATAGTAACAATAAAATGTAGATTTTATTATCCTTCCATTCCCAACATATTTGGTTTATGGTTACAATAGATTTTTATAACTAGATTTTGCGTCTAAAGTCTTGTAAAGGCTCGATTTCTTAAAGAATAGATTGTTTGGGCATTGAATAAAAGATACATTTGTGTAGTGGTCGGAGAAATGGACAGTTTTTTTCATAAAAATGAAACCATCCCATGAGGTACTTAAAACAACACATACTTTTAGTTACATTTTTTTTGCTCTTTAATTTTTCCTCGAAGGAAACATTCTCTCAGGTTGATATTTTTACGCCTAAGCAAAGAGCAGCATATTCTGCTACGCCACCCCATATGTGGGAAGTAGGTGTCAATACAGGTACGCTAATTTCTTTTGGTGACATTGATTTTGTTCCTGGATTTGGAGCGGGGGTTCATGTTCGAAAAGCTTTAGATTATGTATTTTCACTTCGGGCAGATGCTCAATTTGGCCAATTTAAAGGAGATGATGCAGAAAGAACCCATACTACGAATTTTAAAGTAGGTTCCTTGCAAATGCTGATGTCTTTGAATAATCTTGTTTGGAATACAGATGCCAAAAGAATGTTCAATATGTATTTGTTGATGGGGGCGGGTATGAATTCCTTTTCAACTAAGGTTAATGGTACTGGTTTGAGACCTGCCGAAAACTCTTGGGTCTCTCAGCTAGAGGCTGGTGGAGGTTTTGCCTTTCGAGTAACAGATCGATTTAATATTGGAATAGAATCTAAATTGTATGTCCTTTTGGGTGCTGGATTTCGTGCAGATTTGATTGATGGACTTGACCAAGCAGACAATGATATTCCAACTTATACAAGTATCAGAATGAATTTTAATATAGGGGATGCGGATGAAAAATCAGAGCCCCTTTATTGGATAAATCCGATGGATGTTGTGTTGAAAGATATCTCGGAATTGAAAGCAAGACCTACGTTTGATTTAACTGATTCTGATGATGATGGAGTGGTGGATATGTTAGATAGAGAACAGAATACGCCTAAAGGTGCTCCCGTAGATACGCGAGGTATAGCATTAGATAGTGATGGAGACAATGTGCCAGATTATAGAGACAGAGAGCCTTATTCACGTCCAAATCAAGCAGTTGATATGAACGGAGTAGCCATAAATCAGATTGAAGAGGAGATCCTTACAGAGGAGAAAGTTCGAGACATCATTTCAGAAGTTTTGAGAAACGAAGGGATCAAAGATGTTAAAAATTCTACTGATGCCATTGTTGATTGGTTCCTTCCAATGATTCATTTTGAGGCTGATGGGATACAAGTTCGAAAGGCAGATTTTGGAAACTTGGCTAGTATTTCAAAAATATTACAATCTCACCCGAATATTCGATTGGTTGTAACAGGATATACTGACAAAACAGCTTCTAATACCTATAATGATGTGCTTTCTTACAATCGGGCAAAAAATGTGATTGATCATTTGGTGAAATCCCACAGTATCCCACGTAATCGATTGATTCTTCAATATAGTGGAGAAGAGGCGACACTAGTCCCAGAAAGTGGAAGTAGTTTTATGAACCGGAGAGTGGAATTTAGGGTAGCTATTCAAGGGGATATAGAGATGATGGAGCCAAATAAAAAACCTAAGAAAAAGGGCTTTTAGATATGCTATGCTCTAAAGTCGTAACTCCTGAACTAGACCCTCTATATTGAGGGCCGTTCAGGATGAATTTAGGGGGTGTTATGTCCACCTGCTTATTAAGGCAGCACTTCCATAACTACTAGATACGATTCGAGTTTTTGAAAGCGAATTACGCATCTAGCTGGGTAAATAGTATCTTTATTTAGTCGTTTTTAAATTAACCTTTCAGTTGGTAATATCTTTCTCACCACATAGGCGCAAAAATGAGTTTACGGCATCTCTTGATGAAAACTTCTTAGAAGCTGATTTAAAACCTAATGTCGGATTTTTTATCTGAGTTTTTTTCGTTTGTTTTTAGATTTTTTGAGTTTCATAGCATCGCTATGGGGCGATAAAAATCTAAAAACAGGCGGAAAATGGCTCGGTAAAAAAACGGTAGTGGGTTTT
>JANSWP010000001.1 GCA_024743405.1 Bacteroidota bacterium | reverse complement strand
GAAACTGCTTCTTTTTCAAAGTCTGTTAATTCTGATGTTCGGCTTGATTTCTTCTTTTTGCGTATCGTCATCTGTGTGCTTTTTTTGCGAATATCTCCTTTTTTTCAATTCGCTTCCTCGCACAGTTTAATGAACAGTCTCCCTAAGACCGCTTCACATTTATGCTTACCTGAGAATTTTATTCAATCTATTTTTATTCTTCCTCGTCACTACCTTTCTTCTTCGGGTCTTCATCTAGGGATAATAGATTCCTCTCTTTTAAAAAGTTGAACCATTTAATCAATTTTTTAATATCGCTTACATGCACTTTGTCACGATCGTGATTTGGTAGAATATCATTAAAATATTCACGAACAATATCAGATTTTGCATTTGTCGCAACAGGTGGGTTATCATCGATTTGTTCCAGCATACTGCGAAAAACTTTCGTTAACTCAACAGAGTCATCATCATCGGTGTATATGGCGATAGATTCAAGCGGTGTGAATTGATGCTTACGGGCTGAGGCAAATTTTCGTTTTCCGTTATCTAAGTCCTCAATAATTAAACCGTTATTTCGATTGGCAGCCATTTTAAAAACTCCAGACATACCACTGACGGACACTAAATCTTCTAAATTCATCGATTTATTTTTGGCTAATAATAATTTGGAGATTTTGAATATCAGGGTCGATGTATAATTCCTATCATGTCTTTTATTCGTCAATCTTCAAAAAAGCACGCAAAAGTAGTAAAAATCATTACTTCTATCACTTTTGAACGACTACTTTTCTATAAGTAACCTTACCTGTTTTTGTTTCTAAAATTCGGAAAAAATAGATTCCACTTGTCGGAAGAAATGTTTTAAGATAACCACTGAATTTTTTCTGGGATAAAACCACCCCATTCTCTTTGAATATCATCAAATTATATATGCCTGGATTTATGGTTTCAATAATTATTTCTGAATCAGTTGGATTTGGACCAATGGTGATTTTGCTTAACTCCAAAGATAAATCCTCCACGCTGACCTTAACAGAAAAATCAAATACATTTTCAGTCACAGCCTTATATTTTGGTGCATCATCATAGGGTGCATTTTGTGTAAATTGATTTTGCAAAAGTCCCCAGGTTCCATACTTTCCACTCGTTGGGTCTATAAATGAAAAATTTAACTAAAAGAGCAGGCTCATTTTTTATGAAAACACGTAAGGAATCGTACCATTCATTATACAAGTCATACATTCCAGGGTGAAATTGGGCGGCAACTAAAGCGTCATTATAAGGTTGGTCAGAACCAAATGGATGAGGCGTTAAATGCTGTCCTCCTTCATAATAAATCATTGGAATATCCAACTCCATAGCTATTTCTTCATGTTGAGCTTTTACCCATTCGTAGGCATTTTCGAGCATTCCATCTCGCGCCCAAAATAACACATCATCATCAGTCGCATCTTCTCCTAGCCCTTCTATGGCGGCAATCCCATCTTCTGAGAAATGAAAATAAGCGGCAGGAGAAAACGCATCAAAACTGCCTGTTTCCATGTTGAAAACAATGCGATTGCTCACATCTTGCCAGGATAATTGAACGCCAACTACTCTAACCATTCTATCTTCGTGCCCTGACCATTCTTCTGACCAAAAATTAAGTGCATTTTGAATGAAAGGAACGGTTCTTTCTGGCCAAGGGACATTTTGGTCGCCATTATCATTACAATAGTGCGTTTGAGCAAATATCCAATTCCAAACTTCATTTGAATATTCGACATATAATTTCAAATTCGGATCTAGGTTATCTCGAAATAGTTCTGCCATATTTCTAATAAATTCTTCATCTGCCTGATGAGGAATACATATCCAAGCATCAGATTGGCGGTGATTGGAAATTTCAATCATCCATTCATATGGGATACCCTTTTGAGTGTATGTATAATCATTCACTTTTGCACGATTCCCCCAATTGACTAGTTCGGAACCATTCGTATATCCCCAATCCATGAAACGCAAGGCTTGGAATGGTTCTAGTTTTTCGATCCATTCTTCTGACCAAGGGTTATCCTTATAAGTTGCCTCTGTACCAGGCATTAAGACTCGAATATTTCGGATGTGATTTCCTTCTTTTGATTCCAAAATTTCCATGGCAAAAAGGTCGTCGAAGTAGGCTAATTCAAATTCTATTCGACCAGGTTCAGAATTCAAGACGGTAGCGTCGCCCCAAAAATTAATTTCACCCTCACCATCATAAAGTGCAACATAAATACCTTCTTTCATAGACTCTGTATTCGCCCAAACAGTCCTAACAATTTGAGATGTTTCAGTTCCAGGAACATCTAATGGTAATTCTAATGGATATCCATTTTCATCCAATGGGATTTGGTCTAAAACTTGCGAATCCCAATCATTTATGCCTCCTGTCACCCATTCGGAATTATGAGTTATCCAAGTTCGAGAATATTTCATGACATCTACAAATGGCCATTCTGAGCCCCAGTCGGCAGGTCCTGCGAGGTTTGCCCCGATTTGGAGTTTACAGGAATCTGGAAGTTGAGCAAACGATTGATGTGATAGAAATAAGAATGCTAATAGGCTAAAAGAGAATATAAAATTTTTCATTGAGTAAAATTAATAGAGGTTTATATACTTTTGATGTCCGAATTAATAAAAATGTTGCCTAACGCAAATATTATATGGTGAATTCGTTGATTCAAAAATTGACTGAATATTGTGAAAATCATACAACCTCCCAAACGGAATTACTCTATGACTTGGAACGTGAAACTAATTTGAAAACATTAGCTCCACAAATGACATCTGGGCATTTACAAGGTCAATTCTTGAGTTTACTGAGTCATTTAATCCAACCAAAAGCTATCCTTGAAATCGGTACTTTTACAGGCTACGCAACGATCTGTTTAGCCCAAGGACTTCAGAAAAATGGAATTATTCATACAATCGAAGTCAATGAGGAATTAGAATATTTGAGTAAAAAGTATTTTGAGAAATCGGGACTTCAACATAAAATTAAAACTCACATTGGTAATGCTAAAACCATTATTCCAACATTAAAAGAGGAGTTTGATATTGTGTTTATTGATGCGGGAAAGTTAGACTATCCTGAGTTTTATGACCTTATTTTTGATCGAGTAAAAAAGGGTGGACTGATCCTGTCAGATAATGTTTTATGGAGTGGAAAAATTGTGAATGGAGCTACTGATAAACATACCCGACAATTAGATTTTTACAACAAAAAATTATTAAAAGATGATCGAATAGAACAACTCATTTTACCACTTCGGGATGGAATGGGGATTGCGCGGAAACTTTAAAAATTGCCATTGAACCTAAAAAATACATTCAAAAATGTTTTAGGGCTTCCTGCCCAATTACTACCCTTGAAATTTTGGATAAATTTGACTGGTCAAAATCTCTTTTTACCCTTTTATCATAGTATAGGTGAAGTTGAAAACCTACCTCATATAAGGCATTTATACCGCCCAAGAACTGAAAAAGAGTTTGAAAAAGATTTAGAGTTTTTATTGAAAAACTATACACCAATTGGTATCGAAAAATTGGCTACAAGCATTGAAAATCAAGGTTATATAAAAAAGCCAAGTTTCTTTCTTTCCTTCGATGATGGATTAAGTGAAGTTTATCATATCGCTGCGCCAATTTTGAAAAAGAAAGGGGTGCCTGCTACCATTTTTTTGAATTCAGCTTTTGTTGATAATCAAGCCTTATTTTTTAGATATAAAGCCAGTTTACTTTTAGATTTTTTAGAAAAGAATCCGTCAAGAGTAAAGCAAATCTTTCGAGATTCGAGAGCAATTCCAGATTTGTCATTTATCACATTTGAATTGCGGGTTTTGTTAGATGAATTTGCAAAGGAGGTGAATTTCAGTTTTAAGGATTTTTTGAAAAAACGGAAGCCATATCTTACATCAAAACAAATTGAAAGCTTAAAGAATGATGGTTTTACATTTGGTGGGCATAGTGTTAATCATCCGCTTTATGAAAACTTAGATTTGAATGATCAATTGAGCCAAACGGAGAAAAGTATTTTTTTTACGAATAAAAGGACGAAATCCAACATGTCAGCTTTTGCGTTTCCATTTACTGATCATGGCGTTTCTGATGAGTTTTTTAGACATGCAAAATCAAAACAAATTTTCGATATTTCCTTTGGGACGGCAGGCTTGAAAATAGATGAGTTTCCGTTTCATTTTCAAAGATTTCCTATGGAAGGGACTGGGTTGGGAGCTTCTCAATTGATTAAAGGGGAGTATTTTTATTATGCTTTGAAACGCCTGATTGGGAAGCACAAAATCAAAAGAAATTAAAAAGAAGAGAATGAGTCTAAAACTCATTCTCTTCTAATCTTATCTTCCCATATGTACCAATAAAACCGAAATGTCGGAAGGAGAAACGCCACTAATGCGGCTTGCCTGACCGATGGTTCGAGGTTTCAATTGCATTAATTTTTCTCGTGCTTCTGCCGAAAGTGAATTCAATTCACGGTAGTCAAACTCTTCACTCAGTCGAACCTGTTCTAAGCGGTTCATTTTATCGACCATCTCTTTTTCTTTTTGAATATAACCTTCGTATTTCATTCGTATTTCTGCCTCATTAATATGTTCGGGATTATGTTTAGATAAAAATTCATTTAAGGCAGGAAGCACTTCTCGAAGCTCTTTCAAATTAATATGAGGTCGTAGTAAGACACCGCCTATTTTCACCTGTTGTTTCAAAAGAGCAGAACCTTTGCTTTCCAGATAACCATTCAAGTCATCCTGAGTGACACTCATATTTCGCAAGAATTTTTCAATTTCTTTTGCAGCTTCTTTTTTCTCATTTACTTTTTCCATGCGTTCTTCTGCGCCTTTGACTCCTAATTTTTGAGCAATTGGAGTCAATCTTAAATCGGCATTATCTTGTCTTAAAAGAATTCGGTATTCAGCACGAGAAGTAAACATGCGATAAGGTTCTTTAGTGCCTTTATTCACCAAATCATCGATTAATACACCAATGTATGCTTCCGATCTTTTTAAAACTAAAGGTTCTTCTTCGTTGACTGCTAAATGTGCATTTGTACCTGCCATTAATCCTTGGCAAGCTGCCTCTTCATAACCCGTTGTTCCATTGATTTGACCCGCAAAAAATAGATTTTTGATAAGCCTAGTTTCGAGGTTTACTTTCAATTGGGTAGGTGGAAAAAAGTCATATTCAATCGCATATCCTGGTCGGAACATTTTCATGTTTTCAAATCCGCGAACTTTCCGCAAAGCTTTGAATTGAACATCTTCTGGCAAAGAAGAAGAGAAGCCATTCACATAAATTTCGCAGGTATCCCAACCTTCAGGTTCGACAAATAACTGATGTCGATCTCTTTCTGCAAATCGCTCAATTTTATCTTCAATACTTGGACAATATCTTGGACCTAACCCTCGAATTCGACCATTAAACATTGGAGAGCGGTCAAAGCCTGTTTTCAATAAATCATGAACTTCCTGACTTGTGTAGGTAATATGACAGGGTAGCTGTTTTTTAATCGTAGGTGTATCTGTAAAAGAAAATTTAGAAGGATTTTCATCGCCAGGCTGTAATTCCATCGCCTCCCAATCTAAAGATCGACCATCTACTCTAGGCGGTGTTCCTGTTTTCATTCTTCCTGATTCAAAACCTAACTCAACCAATTGTGCGGTAATTCCTGTCGCTGCTTTTTCGCCTGCTCGACCACCACCAAATTGTTTTTCGCCAATATGAATCAAACCATTTAAAAAGGTTCCATTTGTAAGGACAACGGTATGGCTTTCGATTTCGATCCCCATTCCTGTTTGTACTCCTTTTACCATTCCATCTTTCACGACTAGCCCCGTCACCATTTCTTGCCAAAAATCAATATTTGGATGATCTTCAAGCATTTTTCGCCATTTCGCTGCAAATAACATTCGATCGCTTTGCGCACGTGGACTCCACATCGCCGGGCCTTTAGACCGATTTAGCATTCGAAATTGAACCATGGTGTGGTCGGTTACAATTCCAGAATATCCACCCAAAGCATCCACTTCGCGAACGATTTGCCCTTTCGCTACGCCACCCATCGCCGGATTGCAAGACATTTGAGCAATCGTGTTCATATTCATGGTCACTAACAAAACTTTCGAACCTAAATTGGCTGCTGCTACGGCTGCTTCGCAACCACTATGACCTGCACCTACTACTATGACATCGTATTTTGGAAACACGGTTTTGATTTAAATTTTTGAATGAAGATTTACGATTAAGTAAATCATATTTTCTGGAAAAAGTCCTTCTTGGACAACTCCCATGGTCAGAGGAAAATGAAAGTCAAAAGCGTCCGATAGAAGCGTTGAGTTTTGTTTTCATCTGACATCAATTCACGGGATTTGTCCAAGAACCAAAAAAAATGCAAAATTACAAAAAACCAATTGTTGTTTTTATTGAATTCCAAGGACTTGAGATCCACGAGAAAGGGGTTTTTATCAAATTTGACAATTTTTTATTCCTTATTTGCCAATTGTCCACAAGCCGCATCAATATCTTTTCCACGACTTCGACGAACAGTGACGGTGACATCATTGTCGCGCAAATATTTCGCAAAAGAATCAATTGCGTCTTCAGATGATTTTGTGTAAGTCACACCTTCAATCGGATTGTATTCAATAATATTCACTCTGACGGGGAAATATTTACAAAGTCGTGCTAGGTTCCGAGCATCGGTAATACCATCATTAAAGTTGGAAAAAGTAATGTATTCATAGCTAATTCGATTGCGTGTTTTGTTGTAAAAATACCGCAATGAATCCATCAATATTTCCAGATTATTCTGTTCATTGATGGGCATGATTTCATTTCGTTTGTCATCATCAGCAGCATGAAGCGAAAGTGCAAGATTGAATCTCACATTATCATCAGCGAGTTTTTTAATCATTTTGGCAATACCAGCTGTACTCACTGTAATTCTTCTTGGCGACATATTTAGACCTTCGGGCGAAGTGATGTGCTCAATGCTTCCTATTACATTTTTGTAAGCCAAGAGCGGTTCACCCATACCCATATATACGATATTTGTCAAAGGATGCCCAAAAGTTTCAATGGCTTGTTTATTGACTAAAACGACTTGATCATAAATTTCAGCAGGATCTAAATTTCGGAGGCGTTTCATCTTTCCTGTCGCACAAAATTTACAAGCTAAACTACAGCCCACCTGACTTGAAACACAAACCGTAAACCGATTATCGGAAGGTACAGGGATCAATACTGACTCAATCAAATGACCATCATGCAATCGAAATCGAGACTTAATGGTACCATCCAAACTTTTTTGAACCTTGTCTTCTTCAATGGCATTAATGACAAAATTTTCAGCCAAAATTTGCCGTAAATCTTTAGACAAATTGGTCATCTCCTCAAAAGTGCGTGCACTTTTTTGCCAAAGCCATTCATAGACTTGCTTTGCTCGAAATTTCTTTTCCCCCATTCCAACAAGCGTATCCTCCAACTCTTGTTTAGATAATTTTCGGATGTCTTGTTTTACTTCTTCCGATATCATATATAATTTAAATGTTCAAAAAAATCAAAGGCTCAATATTCAAAATTGGGACTCCTTGATCATTGAACTTTTGATTTTATGAATGAATTTTCTACGTATTCAAAGCCCCACAAACACTAACCACCTGCCCCGAAACATACTTCGACATATCCGATCCTAAGAAAACACAAATATTCGCTACATCATTTGCCTCACCCAATTTTTTCATTGGGATACTAGTCATATAAGCCTCTTTTACTTTTTCATCCAAAGCATCTGTCATTTCTGTAGCGATAAAACCTGGCGTAACGGCATTACATCGAATATTTCTAGAACCCACTTCTTTTGCAATTGATTTTGTGAAACCAATAATTCCAGCTTTGGAAGCCGAATAGTTTGCTTGACCGGCATTCCCAGTAACACCAACAATCGAACTCATATTGATAATTGAACCACCTCGATTTTTCAACATGGAGCGAAGCATATGTTTCGTTAAATTGAATACGGATTTCAAATTTACTTCGATCACCTTATCCCATTGCTCCTCACTCATTCTGAGCATTAAAGTGTCGCGTGTGATTCCAGCATTGTTGATCAAGATATCCACTTTACCAAAATCAGCAAGTACCGTTTTGCATAAGTCTTCGGCTTGTTCGTATGAACTTGCGTCCGATTTATAAGCTTTTACGGTTGTACCTGATGCGCTGGCTTCTTCAGCGACTGCATTGGCTTTTTCAGATGAAGAAGCATACGTAAAGGCAACATGAGCGCCTTCTTCGGCAAATCTTTTAACAATGGCGGCACCGATTCCACGTGAACCACCGGTGATTAAAGCTACTTTGTCTTGAAGTAATCCCATTAGTTATTTTTTTGAAGGTTTTCGTTTTTTTGAAATTGGCTGCGAAGATAAAGAAATTAGCTTAAAGGAATACTTATTTCTAATCCATCGTAAGCTAATTCAACATTGGAAGGTAAGCTTTTGGAAACTTCTTCATGAAGTCCCATATAATGACTAATATGGGTTAGGTAAGCTTTTTCGGGATTCAATTTTTTTATCAAATCCAATGCCTCTTTGAGGTTCAAATGTGAATGATGCTCATAGTGATGAAGTGCATTTAATACTAAAATTTTAGAGTCAAAAACCTTTCTCATTTCACTTTCAGAAATCATTTTAACGTCTGTCAAATAGGTGAAATCACCAAACCGAAAACCGACTATTGGTAATTCGCCATGCAGGACTTCAATAGGAAGGATATCTAAATCACCTATATGAATTGTTTCGCTTTTATGAATCGGCATCAATTGAACCATTGGAGCACCAGGGTAAGCATGCTCTTTGAAAATATAATCGAAGCGGGACCTTAACTCTTTTTGAACCCGTTCTATGGCATAAACGGGCATATCGGTCATATTCATAAAATTGAAAGGACGTACATCATCAAGACCAATTATATGATCATTATGCTCGTGAGTGATTAAAATTGCATCAAGCTTTTTGACATTAGCTCGGAGCATTTGTTGCCGGAAGTCTGGACCAGCATCTACTACTAAAGAGGTATTTTTATACTCTACTAAAATCGAGACACGCAGTCTTTTGTCGCGTGGATTGGTAGAATGACAAACCTCACAACTGCAACCAATTATTGGGACACCCTGAGAGGTACCCGTACCTAGAATGGTTATTTTGAGAAGAGCTTCATCCTTTATTTTCATCTGATTCAGCTTCTGTATTTTTATATTTCAATACCTCTTTATAAAATTTTGCTGATTTTTCACTCAAGATTTCTGGAATCATTTCTACATTATCCAAAATATCGAGTAAAGTGCTAATACGTCCATCTACTTCAAAAAACTTATTGATCACTGCAATTTTTTTATCCTCAACAATGCAATATCCAGAATTAAAACTTCCTTTTTCGTATCGAATGACATAGCCTATCTCTTCAAAAAGTAGCTCTAATTTTTTAAGTGTATGCTTTGTAAAATTCATGTTAATTTTAAATTTAAAAACCTGACTTTTGAGAAATTTTTTCTTTTTTCTCTTTCGCCAATAAACATAAATGTTCCAATCAGGTGTTAATGAAGTAGTATTTTTTTTGAGGAAGCAACCAGAATTCAATTTTAATGGTAAATATCGTAAAAACGACGGGTATCATAATTTTTACAAATTGAATAAAAACAGTTCTATCTTCGCGGAAAAATCAGGATAACACCATTTGATATAATCAAAAAAACACTAAACTTAAATATATGTTTCGTAAAGTTTTAATCAACTCAAGTATATTTTTTTCTATTCTGATTGCTCAAGACCTTTCAGCTCAACAACGATTTAAAGCAGGGATTGTAGCAGGTGTCAATGCCGCCCAAATCAGAGGCGATAATACGGGGGGATTCAACAAACTAGGACTTGTTGGAGGGCTAAGAGCTATCGCGGTTTTGACAGATAAAACCGATTTGAGTATGGAGTTAACCTATAGTCAAAGGGGCTCCAAAAACGATAAAAATGAACCTGTAAATATTCAAATTGATCTCAATTATATTGAAGTGCCTGTCACCTATAGCGTTAAAGATTGGTATATCGAAGACGGTGATTATTATAAAGTGCAAGCATCGGGAGGTCTAGCATATAGCCGATTATTGAAGGCTACTACGCAAGACTTGACAGGTCCGCAAAAAGATGTGACTGAAGAATTTAGTACCAATGACTTCGGTATTGTGTTGGGTGCTGAGTTTTTTTTAAATAAACACTGGAGTCTAAGTGGACGTTGGATTTCCTCTTTCAATTTGTTGGCAGAAGCTGAAAATTCACCATCTAAAAATAGTTTAAGAGGATATTTTTTATCTTTCCGAATCAATTATATTTTTTAGAACAAAACTAAACCATGACTCGAATAGCTATATTTCTCATTTTGATAATGAGTTTTTCTTGCCAAAACGATTCTCAGGAATCTTCAAATAAGGATGTACAAGCAAACCAACCAAGTGCTGCCACAGCTGCGTTGCCTGGTTTGCCTTTAGAAACGATTCAATATTTATGGGAGAACTGTGACTATATTGATTTTTTGTTTTACGAACTCCCTATTAGTATGAGTTTAAATGAAAAATCGAGTATTCAATACGCACTTCGCCATATATCGGCTGATGCGGCACGTTTGGATCCAAATTGTCGAGCAATAGGGCGAGTATTTTACCAGGTCAAAGGAGAAAACTTTTTGGAAGCAGATATTTTTTTCCAACAAGGATGTACCTATTTTAAATTTTTGAAAGATAATAAACCTGTGTTTGCCAATTATATGACTGACGATGGTATCAAATACATGAATGAAAATATAGAACGAGGACAAGAAATGCAACGCAATATTCAGCAACAAGGGCAGTAATAATTGTTGGATTTTAGGAATAATAAAAATCAAAATTCAAACAGACTCTCAAGGAATTAAATTGTAAGGAATGGGAGGATAAAAAAGTATACAAAATTGACGCTGTATTTTTTTCTTTTAGCATCTTTAAAAAATTAGTGCATAGTGGCGCTACGGACTCATTTTTTAAAGATTCTAAAGGGAAAAAGGGCAAGTGAAGATGTGTATTTTATTGTTGTCCCATTCCTTAGACTAGAATCAACAACTTATTTTTCAGAAAGAGAAAAGGCCTGATGATGTGTCTTTTCTCTTTTTAGTTTGAGTAAACTTTGTTTTAATGTCACGATTTGGAGTTATCGATTTAGGAACTAACACTTTCCACATTTTAATTGTGGACAATGTGTATAACTCGATTTTTGAAGAGGTTTACCGAGAGCGACGTTTCGTGAAATTAGCGGAAGAAAGTATTGAAAGTATTGGCATTGCTCCTTTTGAAAGAGGATTAAAAGCAATGAGAGATTATGCTAAAATATTGCAGACATATAGTGTGGAAAAAGTAAGAGCAATTGGAACAGCAGCCTTGCGTAGTGCGGATAATGGAAAATATTTTATTGATCAAGTTTTTGAGGAGACAGGATTGAGAATTGAAATAATTTCAGGGGAAGAGGAGGCTAGATTTATTCATTTGGGTGTAAAACTAGCTATTGAATC
The DNA here is from genome assembly GCA_024743405.1 of Bacteroidota bacterium. Lineage (GTDB taxonomy): Bacteria > Bacteroidota > Bacteroidia > Chitinophagales > Saprospiraceae > JANSWP01. The sequence continues at coordinate 237,504 of JANSWP010000001.1, read as the reverse complement.
AAATGAAGGAACTGATTTAATAATGGATATAGGAGGAGGAAGTGTAGAGTGTATATTTTTTAATAGAAATGAGGTTTTAAAAGCGTTTAGTTTTCCTGCAGGAGTGGCTATTTTATTTAAAAAATTTCATACCCAAGAACCAATATCTAAAAGTGACGTAGACGCAGCAGAATCCTTTTTAAAAAGTATATTTCAACCAGCTCTAATGGAGCTTGTCAAGCATCAAAAAATTAGATTAGTTGGGGCTTCAGGTGCGTTTGAGGTAGTAGAAAATATTTTGGTCAAAGAAAAAAATGGTCTGAGTGCCAAAGCTTCCGTTTCCGAGTTTCTGATACTTTACAAAAGAGTTCTTCAATCAAATTTGCAAGAAAGATTGAACATTAAGGGGATTCCTGCCAATCGTGTTGATCTCATTGTTGTTGCTTTTATTTTGGTCAATTTTGTTATCCAAAATGGAGATGTTGAGGAGATCATCGTCTGTGATTATGCGATGAAAGAAGGGGTTTTGATAGAGATGATGAATAATGCAAAGTCAGATTTTTAGGCTAGTCTAAAAATATAATTCCAGTCATTTAAAAATTTTGTAATTTTGCCTGTCTATAATGTGACTAATAAAAAGTATAAAAACTGGGATTATGATAGAAATACTTCAACATTTTCAGGAAGCATGGGCGATTCGAGCGTTATTAGCCTCTTCAATGGTAGGTTTGATGTGCGGTGTTTTGGGAAGCTTTATTGTCTTACGGAATATGGCGTTAATAGGAGACGCCTTGGCGCATGCAATTTTGCCAGGCGTTGTAGTGGCTTTTCTAATAGTAGGTCATAGTACGTTGGGTTTTTTTGTTGGGTCAGTTGTTGCAGGTTTGATTGCTGCTATTGGTATCACATGGGTTCAGCAAAATGTGAAAACTAAAAATGACGCGGCTATTGGGATTGTTTTTACTGCAATGTTTGCAATTGGAGTCATCGGTATTTCAAAAATAAGCCGCCAACCAGGCGTTCATTTGGATCTAGTAGACTTTCTATTCGGAAATGTATTAGGCGTTTCAAATGAAGATTTGTATTTGACTTTTGGCGTTATGATTTTTGTGTTTTTGAGTGTCATCGTGTTTTACCGCCAGCTTTTTGTCGCCACTTTCCAACCAGTTATAGCCGAAACGATGGGTATTTCTGTAAAAACGATCCATTATTTTTTAATGCTCTTACTCTCTTTTGCTGTAGTTGCGTCACTTCGAACAGTGGGTTTGATTTTGGTGGTCGCGATGTTGATTACGCCTGCTGCTACGGCACTTTTAATTTCCAATCGACTTCATAAAGTAGTGATTTTTTCAGGGGTTATAGGCCTTTTTTCTGCAATCATTGGATTGGTGGTTGCTATTCAACTTGATTTGACTCCTGGTCCAGCTATGGCAGTGGTTGCTACTTTGTTTTATATTGTCGCAGCTTTTTTCTCGCCAACGAAAGGCTTAGTTTTTAAATACTTCCGAAAAAGAGCTTTGAAACATCGGATTCAATTAGAAGATATCTTAAAACAATCATTTCGATTACAACAAAGAGAAGAATTAAATTTGACAAATTTATTATCGAGATTGGGTTTCAAAAAGTCAATTTTACGAATGCACCTTTCAACTTTAAGATCACAAAATTTAGTCGAGGCTGATTCACTCAAGTTAACAAAGAATGGTCAAAAAGAAGCTCGTCGATTGGTGCGGGCACATCGACTTTGGGAAACCTATTTAGTAAATAAAGTTGGTCTGACCGCTGAACAAATTCATGAAGACGCAGAAAAATATGAGCACTTGTTGACAGATGAGATATTGGATGAAGTCGATGCGACTTTGGGTTATCCAACACAAGACCCACATGGTTCGCCGATTCCAAAAAAGACGAATTTTCCAGATTTTCCATTGGTAAATTTAGAAATTTTACAAAAGGCAAAAATTACGGGTCAACAAATCAATGAACAGATTGTCTTTAAACTTTGGGAACTTGGACTGGTTCCCGAAACAACTTTCTCGATTCAACGAAAAGAGTCCGATTTTTTAGAAATTCAACAAGGTGAAAAGCAAGTTAAATTGCCTATAGAGTTGGCGAAACAAGTGAACATTATTGTTTGAAAAAACATCTTTGGATGAATGAGGAATGTTGTATGATAAAGAAGAGGTGGAGTGTTTTGAGAAATAGCATTTCGTGCATCTAAAACCGTAATCTAAATGGCAGATTTTAAATCTATTATAGATAAAGGCAAAAGCTTTTGGTTGGGAATAGGCGCGTGGTTGCGGGAAAAATTGCATCCTGTACAGCAGCGATATGTTGCCTTTAAAACGGAAAAACCACGTAGCGCACTTGCCTTTAAAATTACCTTTGTTTCTGCTTTAAGTGGAATTCTTTTCCTTTTTATTTTCTGTTTAATGATTTATTTGGGAGCATTCGGAAGGTTACCCAATTATGGAGAATTGAAACAAATTCAGCACAATGTGGCATCTGAAGTTTATTCTGATGATGGGGTACTTTTAGGTAAATATTATGTCGAAAATCGAATTAATGCAGATTTTGAGGAAATCTCACCGAATATAATAAATGCACTTGTTGCGACCGAAGATGTTCGGTTTTTTGAGCATAGCGGTATTGATTTTCGAGCATGGATTCGGGTGTTTTTTAGAACCCTATTAATGCAAGATGCTTCGGGAGGAGGAGGAAGTACCTTGAGTCAGCAGCTTGCCAAAAACGTATTTCCGAGGCAAAGATTGATGTTGTTTACTACTCCAATTGCGAAGGTGAAAGAAATGTTTATCGCTCGCCGATTAGAGAATATTTATTCAAAACAAGAGCTTCTAAATTTATATTTGAATACGGTTCCCTTTAGTGAAAACATTTTTGGAGTAAAGGTCGCTTCGCAGCGTTTTTTCAATACCTCTCCAAAGGAAATTAATGTCGAAGATGCTGCGGTTTTAGTGGGGATGTTGAAAGGGACTTCACTTTATAATCCGCTAAAAAATCCAGAGAGAGCTCGACTACGTAGAAACGTAGTTATGGGTCAAATGGTCAAATATGAATATTTGGATCAAGCGGCTTATGATTCACTGTCTCAAAAGAAGATTGGGTTGAATTATTACCGCGAGGGCAGTAATCAAGGTTTGGGAACCTATTTTCGGGAGCATTTGAGGTTGGAGGTTAGTGAGTTATTGAAGGATGTGAAAAAAGAGAATGGTGAGTCTTACAATCTATATACAGATGGTTTAAAGATTTATACGACGATCAATTCCGCACTTCAACAATATGCAGAAGAATCTGTAAAAGAGCAGATTACAGAACTTCAAGCAGCGTATTTTAAACATTGGAAAGGCAAAAAATCTTATGGAGATGATCAATTGTTAAGGCAAGCCAAACAAAATTCTAAACGATATAAAAGATTAAAAGAAAGTGGACTTTCAGAAGAGGAAATTGACACTCATTTTGATATCGAAGCCAAAATGACTATTTACGATTGGGAAACACAAGGTGATAGAGATACTTTAATGTCGCCCACAGATTCTTTGAAATATTATCTGTCAATTTTGAATACGGGCTTTTTGGCGATTGACCCACATTCGGGCAAAACACTTGCTTGGGTTGGCGGCGTTGACCACGAATATTTTTATTACGACCATGTCAAATCTAAACGCCAAATCGGTTCGACGTTTAAGCCTGTTGTTTACGCAAAAGCTATAGAGTCGGGCATACCTCCTTGTGAATATATAGATAATTTATTGACTCAATATACTCAATTTGAAAATTGGCAACCTCGAAATTCAGACGGAAAATATGGTGGAATTTATTCTATGGAAGGGGCATTGAGCAAGTCTGTAAATGTGGTGACTGTGGATTTGATTATGCGTACTGGTATTGATTCTGTCAAAATGTTGGCGGAGAGATTAGGTATTGCAGGGGACATTCCAGAAGTACCCTCCATTAGTCTTGGAACGATGGATGCTTCCCTTTATGAAATGGTCAAAATGTATGGCACTTTTGCGAATCGAGGTTTGCGTCCTGAGATTCATTATCTGAAAAGGATCGAAACTGCAAATGGCGAAGTATTAATTAATTTCGATGCGCCAAATCCTGATGAGTTTGAACGCGTATTGTCAGTGGAAACTACAGATATTTTAGTCAAAATAATGCGCTCGGTAGTGGATAGTGGTACGGCTAAAAGGTTGAGATTTCAATATGGACTATACAATCAAATCGCTGGAAAAACAGGTACGACTCAACGACATTCGGATGGCTGGTTTATGGGTTTTACGCCCAATTTGGTAGCAGGTGTTTGGGTGGGAGGAACTTCTCCAAAAATACGTTTTCGAAGTATGAAATTGGGGCAAGGAAGCAAAACTGCATTGCCAATTTGGGGGCGATTCATGAATAAGGTTTACAAAGATTCCCAATTTAGAAAGTGGGAAAAATTGGAATTTCCTGAACCGGATAGCTTGACTTTGGCGGAGTTAAATTGCCCACCATATTTGCCAGACCGCTCTTATTTGGAAGAGGCAGAAGAAGAGATAGATATTTTTGATTTTGATTGGATAAAGAATTTATTTAATAAAAATGAAGAATCACGAGAGAATGTTTCGCCTCGGCGAAAGTCAAATGGTGGAGGCAATGACCGCATTCGAAAACAAAATGAAAAATTGGAACGAAAACGTCGCCGTGAAAAGAGAAGAAAAGAATTTGTGGATAAATTGAAACGGAAAATTAATTGAAATACCTTTCTTTTCTTAAATCTTCCTAAGTTTGGAAATTCAAAAAAAAGAACTTCAAACTTATGGCAGTCAATTATTCAGCCGTTTTATGGAATCGGCAAAAAAAGATTTATGACCGAATCATGCTCGGTTTGATAGGACTTTATTTGGTGCTTTTTATTTTATTAAACGTCCTTTTTTTTCCAGAGATAACGGCAGAAACATTAATTATTCGGGCAACTGGCTCTTGTGCGATTATAATGCTTCATATCATTTTGTTGATTGGACCGATATGCAGACTCAATTCCAAATATTTACCCATACTTTATAATCGACGTCATTTAGGCGTGACGATGTTTATTATTGCCTTGATTCATGGGCTTTTTAGTATGATTCAGTTTCATGCTCTTGGAGATATGAATCCACTTTCTTCTCTTTTTTTATCAAATACTCATTATGGTTCTTTAGTGAATTTCCCTTTTCAAACATTGGGCTTTTTTGCGTTGCTTATTTTGTTTTTGATGGCTGCGACCAGTCATGATTTCTGGTTAAATAATTTAAGCCCCAAAATTTGGAAGTCTCTACATATGCTAGTTTATGTTGCCTACGCTTTATTGATTATGCATGTGGTTTTGGGCGTTATTCAGTTGGAGAAGTCGTCTGTATATATTGTGTTGTTAGGCATTGGGTTATTCTGTGTGATTGGGCTTCATTTGGTAGCAGCATTTAAAGAAAAAAGAGTAGAATTTCGACCTCAAAAAGATTCAGCTGATGATTTTGTAGAAGTATGTGATGTGAATGAAATTGATGAAAATCGTGCGAAGGTTATACTTGTTGGTGATGAAAATATTGCCATTTTTAAATATGAAGGAAAACTTTCGGCGGTACACAATGTGTGTAAACATCAAAATGGACCACTCGGTGAAGGGAAAATTGTGGATGGCTGCATTACTTGCCCGTGGCATGGATATCAATATTTGCCAGAGAATGGACAATCGCCACCACCATTCAAAGAGAAAGTTTGTACATATGATTTAAAAGTGGTGGGCTCAAAAGTTTTTGTAAATCCGAAACCACACGCAGAGGGAACAGCAGTTGAACCCGTGAAAATCACCTAAAAAATTAATAAAAATGAGTAATCAAAAAGATGAATTTTATATAGGTTGGCAACCCGAGGCTCCTGATTCTTTTGCCAAGAAATCGAAAAAAACCACTATTATTTTAGGAGTTTTAATTTTGATTCTTGCAGGCGCTATTGTTTTTTCTCAAAGAGGCTTTGCTACCGCTTTTTTTGAATTTGGTAATCAAACAACGGTTGAAGGAGTATTAGTATTGGAACCTGTTCCGATGCTTCGAGTGAATGATGGGAAAACGGTTTTTGGGCGTGAAATGAACCACCATGTTTTGTTAGTTGGTTTTGGAAAAGCAGGTGCAAGAAAGACTATTCATGATATTGAACGTCGCGATGATATATATCGGAGTTTGGAAAATAATAAAGTGCGAATAAAGGGAACATTGATTTATAAAGATGGTAAATCCGTTTTGGAAATGACGGAAGGAATAAATTCAATTATAGCGATTGGGGGCAAAGAGGAGTATGATATTAGAGAAGATTTTTATGGTGATAAAACGCTAAAAGGGGAAATTATAGACACAAAGTGTTATTTTGGAGTGATGAAACCTGGGCATGGCAAGCCTCATCGTTCTTGCGCTATTCGATGTATTTCTGGTGGTATCCCTCCTGCTTTTTGGATAAAAAATGAGGCTGGTGAAAATGAATATTTAATGATGCTCGACGAAAAAGGACAGCAACTTGGGGAAGAGATCTTAGATTATGTTGGCGAGTCCATTTCAATTTGTGGAAAAGTTGAAAAGCGTGATGATTGGCTATATATTTATGTGGATTTGGCAGCCGGTTTTCAGCGATTGAATTCGGATGATAAACTTTTGAATTGTTTTTGACGAGAGCTAACTTTTCCCAATCAATAAAATTTTTAAACTTTTTGTAAACCAATCATTTACAATTATTTTTTTCTTTTCTTTATAAAAACTTCCAATAGCTTTTTGACCAGCTAACTCAAGGTTTCTAGTGACGGTATAATTAACCGTTTCCCCCGTTTCTTTAGGAGACATTTCCAACAAAAAGTCATCCATTTTTTCGGTGCCGACGAATATCTTTAATTGCTCCGTTGATTGTGATTTTCCTTCAATGATGGTAAGCGTATCTTCCATGAAAAGGGCGGCGCGGTTATTTGGAATTACGCGATAATCGACAAAATATATGGCATAATCCGGTGAAAAATAAAATAGGGAACAATGTACTTCTTGCCCACAATTGTTCTCAACTCTTAATTCAAAACGAAGCTCTTCATATTGATTTCCGATTTTGGAAGGGTACAAGGTTATTTCATTTTCACTGTAGGTTTGAGGATTATTCTTCCCATCATAAACAGTTAAAAGGAAGTTCATATTATTAGAGTCGAATTTCGTTTTTGCATTTCGAATATTCAATGTTTTTTCCCATTCGGCTAAATGTTCTAGCCATTCAAACACGTCTTTAAAAACTCGACTATCGTCATTTCCATTTATTTTTCGAATTAATATGGAGCGTTCGGTATCCCAAATTTCGACAGAATATTCACTAAGTTTTAATTGAAACTTGGATGTAGATATTTTACTATCTAATTGAAAATGAATGGGTTGATAGCTTTTTAAGTTGGTGTTTAAGCGTTTTTGATTTTCTGAATCTCCGTTTACCCTCATTAAAATGGGTAATGCTGCCAAGCTGGTCATGACCCCTTTATAAAACTTTCCAGGACTCCCTGTAAATTCTAATTCAAGTTCACTTTTTTGAATCCCGACACTTTTTGTGTGTGCATAACCCAATTTTTTATCTCCTTCCGAAACGGCAAATATTCCTTCTTTATCTTCATCAGTTGAAAGCCCATGAATAGCGCCGCAATCGATCCACCACGAATTGTCCTCATAAAAAATGGAATGTTGATTTCCCTGTTTTTTAGTTCCGATATTCAGAAAGTTATCAGTACCATCAAAACGATTAGAAGTTTCAAATTGAGGGTCTTGACTTTTGGTGACCCGACGCATTGCCAATCGGCATTTTGAAAATAGATCAGCGTAGGAAATTTGTTTTTCACTCAGTAACACTTTCAATAACCGATTGGTAAATAGGCCTTGCTTGCTTTGAATTTCATAGGCAGTTTGAATATTAGAACAGGCACTTAGTAGTATATGACGACTTTCTGGAATATTGATTTTTCCATCCATTTTTAATTGGTTTTCATAAAAGCCATTTAAATAACTATTTAATTTTCGAGTTTCTTTTCGATCAGAAGATTGCCGAGATGATTCCCAATTGATTTTGACTTCTTCATCGTTATAATTGGTATCTTTTGTGCCACCTCCAGAATGGCAACAATCCATCATTACTGTTACATGTGGACAAATTTTATCCAATTCTGAAATTAAAACGGCCAATTCTTTATCAGCTAAATCTAGCCCAGTCATGACGCCATTTTCTTTTTTTCTGCTATCATAACAAACCATTGTTTCACCGAATCCATCAGGGAAATAATCTCGAAATTCATCGGCTGCTTTTTCTCTCGAACCATGTCCACTGTAATAGACGAGTATAACATCACGTTCATTTCCATCTTCTTTTTGAAGGTGTTTATCTCGAAAATGAGCAATGACATTTTCATAGGTCGCTGCTTCATTTTGTAATTTTTGAATGTATAGATTGTATTCATCAGCATACAATTCCGTTAAGAGCATATTGATATTCCGGACATCTTTTTCACAACCAGAAAGGGGTGGAACGGAAGAGGAAGGATGGTATTTTTGGATGCCGATAAGAAGTGCGTAAAGATTTTTGGTTGCCATTGGATATGAAGATTAAATTTCGGAAGAGCCGTAATAATACAGCTTTTTAAGAATGGAGACAAGCGTATTTTTTAAACGTTAAGCTTGTCAAAAATGTATTATCAACTCAAGAGTGGAATTTTATTCAAGATATTCTAAACCTTGACTTTAATGGTATATTTTGCCTCAATAGCATTGAGTAATGAGATAAGTTTAGTTTTTACGAGTGTATGCATTGGAACGTTAAGTATAAAAAGCTCACTAAAATATTACTTTTGCGCTCCCAAATTACCGAGCTTTAATTTAAAATTATCAAAAATAGAATGGATAAAAAACAATTAAGAGAAGAGGCTTTGCACTATCACGCCAAGGGGCGACCAGGGAAAATTGAAGTCATACCGACGAAGGAGACCACTAACCAGCGTGACCTATCTTTGGCGTATTCACCAGGAGTTGCGGATCCTTGTTTGGCGATTCAAGAAACGCCAAGTGATGTTTATAAATATACTGCCAAGGGAAATTTGGTTGCCGTGATTAGTAATGGAACCGCAGTCTTAGGTTTGGGAAATTTAGGTCCGGAAGCGAGTAAACCCGTAATGGAAGGAAAAGGGTTATTATTTAAAATATACGCAGATATTGACTGTTTTGATTTAGAGTTAGATACGACCGATGTGGATGAATTTGTGCGGACAGTCAAAATTTTAGAACCCACTTTTGGAGGGGTTAATTTAGAAGATATTTCTGCGCCAGCCTGTTTTGAGATTGAAGAAAGGTTGAAAAAGGAATTAAATATTCCGGTGATGCACGACGATCAACATGGAACGGCTATTATCAGTGGGGCAGCACTCTTGAATGCTCTTGAAATAGTGGGAAAAGATATTTCAAGAGCTAAAATTGTAGTCAATGGGGCTGGGGCTTCTGCGATTTCATGTACAAGAATTTATGTTTCTCTTGGCGCAAAGAAGGAGAATATTTTCATGTATGACAGTAAGGGCTTAATTCATCCAAGTCGGGATAATTTGACGGGTAAAAAACCTGAATTTATTAACGGAACCATGCCTGCCGATACCTCTTTGAAGGATATTTTAATTGGGGCAGATGCCTTTATTGGTTTATCTCGTGGTAACGTTTTAAATCAAGAAATGGTGAAGGGTATGGCGGAAAATTGCATCATTTTTGCCATGGCGAATCCGACTCCTGAAATCTCTTATGAAGACGCGAAAGAAGCAAGGGAAGATTGTATCATGGCGACGGGTCGTTCTGATTATCCAAATCAGGTGAATAATGTTTTAGGGTTTCCTTTTATTTTTCGAGGGGCATTGGATGTTAGGGCTTCTGAAATTAACGAAGAAATGAAGCTGGCGGCAGTGCGGGCATTGGCAGATTTAGCAAAAAAACCAGTTCCGGATATTGTCAATATGGCTTATGGGGATATCAATTTAAAATTTGGAAAAGATTATATCATTCCTAAACCAGTTGATCCAAGATTGATTACAGCTGTGGCACCAGCCGTCGCACAAGCGGCAATGGATTCAGGAGTAGCCAAATTTCCAATTGAGAATTGGGACACTTATAATTTGGAATTATCGAAAAGGTTAGGAAATGACCGATCTTTATCAAAGGTAATAGAAACCAAAGCCAAGCAGTCCATTAAGCGAATTGTTTTTGTCGATGCAGAAAACATATCTGTTTTAAAAGCAATACAAGTTGTGCTTGAAGAGAAAATTGCCTACCCTATTTTGTTGGGGAATCAGGATAAAATTAGGGGAATTATTGCCGAATATGATTTACATCTACCAAATATAACAATCATTGATCCTAAAAATTATGCTACAGAGCAGGAGGAGCAAACATTTGAAAACTATGCAACTATCTTATTTAATAAAAGAAAAAGAAAAGGCATTACGCCAAGAGAGGCTTCTGATTTAATGAGGAGCCGAAATTATTATGGCGCAATGATGGTAGAGACGGGGGCTGCGGATGCAATGATTGGTGGATTAACAAAAAAATATGCGGCAACAATTAGACCCGCACTCCAAGTTATTGGACCAAAAGAAGGGGTGAAAAAGGTGGCAAGTACCCATATTTTAATGACAAAATTTGGACCTCTATTTTTGGCAGATACGACGATTAATCATCATTTGAATGCTGAGGATATTGCAGATATTACTGAGTTGGTTGCCGAACAAGTTGAGCGATTCAATATAAAACCAAGAATTGCATTAGTGACTTACTCGAATTTTGGATCGGTGCCAAAAGGTGAGTCGGCAATATTGATGAGAAAAGCGACATCTATTCTTCATGAAAGACATCCAGATTGGATTGTGGATGGTGAAATGCAGGCACATGCGGCGTTGAATCCAGATGTTTTAGAGCAGTTTTTTCCTTTTTCAAAATTGAAAGGTCATCGAGCGAATACGCTTGTTTTTCCAAGTTTGTCTTCTGCTAATATTGCCTACAATTTATTGAATAATGCCGCTGAGATGGATATCATCGGACCAGTTCTTTTGGGATTGAAAAAACCGGTTCATGTGCTTCAATTGGGCGCAAGTGTTCGGCAGATCGTAGATATGGTAGGTATCGCTGCCGTAAATGCACAGGATTCATAAAGTCTAATGTTAGGCAGCGGATATCTTTAAGAGATGTCCGTTGCCTAACAATATAGAATCAAGCCTTATATTTTTCTCTTTCATAATACTATATTTACCAGATCATAATTTTTATCAAAAAGGTAAAATATAGGAGTCTGCCTTGAAATATCATATTCAAACTGCAAACTGCCACTGTATACTACCAACTCAATTTTATCATGGAATTAATAATAAATGGGAAATCGCATCAAATTGATGTTGAATCGAGCATGCCTTTGTTATGGGTTTTGCGTGATGAACTAGATATGACCGGTACAAAATATGGCTGTGGAGTTGCCTCTTGTGGTACTTGCACGGTTATGTTAGATGGTGTCGCTACAAAAACCTGTACTTTACCTGTTTCAGCTGTGGAGGGAAAAGAAATTAAAACGATTGAAGGCGTCGCTACAGAAGGGCAATTATCGGAAGTTCAAAAAGCTTGGATTGAACATCAAGTGCCACAATGTGGGTACTGCCAGTCAGGAATGATTGTAGCTGCAGAGGCACTATTGGACGCAAATCCAGCGCCTACGGATGAAGATATAAATGGAGCAATTAATAATATTTGCCGATGTGGGACTTATCAACGGATTAGAGCGGCTATTCATACGGCTGCAAAATGGCGGGCTGAAAAGACAAACCTTGCAGGCTAAAGCAATCATCTATTTTAAAGAGATGATTTATCAAAATCTAGTTTTTCAATCAAAAAAATAATGCAATGACAAATAAGAAAAAAAAATGGACCCGTCGTGCTTTTATTATTGCAGGTGGCGTCGTTGGAGGTGGTTTGGCTGTTGGCGTTGGAGGAATGATGTATGTCAGCAAAAAAATTAAAGAATATACGGGAGAAGGATTTGGCGATGGAAGTTCATTAAATGCGTGGATTAGAATTGCGCCAGATAATACTATTATTATGGCAGTGCCTCGTGCCGAAATGGGGCAGGGTGTTTATACCTCTATGCCAATGTTAATTGCTGAAGAGTTGGAAGTAGAAATGAATTCGATTAAAGTCATCGCTCCTCAACCGGAAAGTCCTTATGCGAATCCATTTATAGTGGTAAATAAACCACGGGATATTTATAATGGATTGAGTATGATGGAAAAAATCGCCTCGTTTATGCCTATAGTGGCAACAGGAGGTAGTACCACGATTCGAGATTCTTATGATAATTTGAGGGCAGCAGGAGCTTCAGCTAGAGAAATGTTAATTCAAGCGGCTGCCACCCAGTGGGGGGTTGATAGATCAGAATGTTATGCGCAAAGTGGTTATGTTATTAATAAATCAAATAGCCATAAATTGAGTTATGGTGAATTGGCTACAGCAGCTTCTCAAATAGAATTGAGTGAGATACCTAAACTTAAAGATCAGAAAGATTTTAAAATTTTAGGCAAACCGGTTCAGCGATTAGATATTCCTGAAAAAGTGACGGGTGAGGCGGAGTATGGATTGGATGCTCGAGTAGAAAATATGCTTTATGCCGCCATTCGACATGCAACCTACCATGATGGTCAGATTCAAAGTGTTGCAAATCAATCTGAAATTGAGGCAATGCCTGGAGTAGAGAAGATTGTTTTATTACCAAATGGTGTTGGGGCAGCGGTTATTGCAAACAATACTTGGCGTGCAAAGAATGCAGCCTTGGCATTAGAATTTGAGGAGACTGGAGACAATACGTTATCGTCAGAGCAAATTGCTAAAATACAGGAAGATGTTATTGCCAATAATATAATTGCGACCCCTCAAAATGATGGGAATGCAACTGAAGTTTTGGATGCCTCTGATAATGTAATTGAAGGAAAATATAATGTACCTTATTTGGCACATGCTTGTATGGAACCTATCAATTGTACCGTTTTAATTAATGGGGATAAGGCGGAAGTATGGATAGGACATCAAGGCTCTTCTTTAGTTCGAGAGGGTATTAATGCAGTTACTGGAATTGTCTTAGAAAATATTCATGTCAATATGAAATATTTGGGAGGAGGATTCGGGCGTCGGGCTGAGCTTGACATGATTTTACATGCAGCAGCCGTGGCGAAAGAGATAGAAGGAACACCTGTCCAGTTGGTTTATACTCGGGAAGAGTCCATGCGGCATGAAATGTATCGTCCGGCAGTGGCAAGTCATTTTAGAGCAAAAGTTAATGAAAATGGGATTGAGGCATGGGAAAATAAAATGGCCTTACAATCTGTGGGATACAGTTCTATGATGCGCATAAAACCTACATTCGCTGAACCGCCAGAAAAAGATCCTTCTTCTTCCGAAGGAGCGGCTCATTTGCCTTACCAAATGGATAATGTAAAAGTCGCTTTTGGACAAATGGAATTGCCAGTTTTGGTAGGGAATTGGCGAAGTGTCGGTAGTTCTCAAAATGCGTTTTTTACAGAATGTTTTATGGATGAATGCGCAATTTCAGTAGGTCAAGATCCATACCTTTTTAGAAAAAAGATGCTCAAAAATCATCCAAGATTTGAAGCAGTTTTAGATAAAGTAGCTGAAATAAGTAATTGGTCGAAACCACTTCCCAAAGGAAAATTTAGAGGAATTGCATTACATAAATCGTTTGGTTCGATAGTTGGCCAAGTTGCTGAAATCACCAAAATTGATGAAAAATCATTTTCCGTCGATAAATTTTATAATGTCATTGACTGTGGTCGAATCGTCAACCCGGATACAATTGAAGCGCAAATGCAAAGTGGAATTATCTTTGGATTGTCAGCTGCTTTGTACGGTGAAATCACTTTCAGTGAAGGAGAAGTAGAACAATTCAATTTCCCACAATATGAGATGGTTAGAATGAATGTTGCGCCAACAGTAGTCAATCATATAATGGAAATAGATGAGTATCCTGGTGGGGTTGGTGAACCGGCGACACCTCCAGCTGCACCTGCTTTGGCAAATGCACTTTTTGCAGCGACGGGTGAACGCATTCGTTCGTTACCATTTAAAAAACATGGATATAGCTTTGCTTAAAGGGTTTTAAGTGAATTATGAAAATAGAAAAGGGTAGCATGGTTTTATGCTACCCTTTTTCGATTCTAAAAAATGCTGTTTTAGGAAAAACTTATTCGACTATAACCTTCTCTGTTCCAATTCCATCTTCTGTTCGAATTTCCACAAAATAAATTCCTGTAGAGAATTTCTCTACATTAAGCTGTGCTTCTTGAGTATTTTCTAGAGTCAATAATTGAATAATTTGACCTAAGTTATTTCTAACTGAAATTTCAAAAAATTTAGCAGACTCTTCTAGTTTTATATTCAAAATTCCATCTGTTGGGTTTGGAAACATTTCGAAACCGACCTCTTTTTCAACATCAAATAAACCAGTTTCCACATCAACCGGACTATCTCCCAAAGTAATCAAGTAAGAACTTACTATTAGATGTGGATTAAAACCAGCATTGCAATCAGGGCAAGTTACGCCAGTAACACAATTTGGATTATTTGGATGACATAGATCGGTATAGCCTTCATCAAAACGATATTGTAACTCAATACTATTATTGATAAAAGGAGTCATGTCATAATCGAACCATTGAGCAATAGCACCTGGACACCAGCCTGCTCGATTATGGAACCAAGTTCCATTTTGAGGGGAGCAAGCATCTGGATTTGGGTTACAAACATACCAATTGTGTTGCTCGAAAGTTTGCGAACCATTGACCCAAATATGGTGTGTATCTTCATGAAACTCAGCCGCATTTCCTGTATTATTATCTCCCCATCCATGTCCAGTTGAAACCAATTTTAATTTGGCAGCTTTGGCATTATTTGGAAAATTAGAATTAATTGTTGCCGTTGGTTGCAAATTATCAGGATCTCCAAAATCGTAGGTTTGATTCCATAGTTTGCTGATTGTGCTGTAATTATAGTCTGGATCACCCGCTTTATAATCCAGGTTGAGTGTATACAAAAAGCCATTACCTTGTGTACCTAAATGGAATCGGAAAGTTACTCTGCCTTGCAAAATGGATCGAAAATCCGTCAAGTCAATTGAGCTATTACAAGCTACTCCATAAGGGGTAATATATCGAATGATTTCATACCATTCCCCATTATGACCTTTTACCCAAACACCTGAGATTCTATCCCAAGGGTCACAACCACCAGCAGGGCAATCAATATCTAGATTTCCAATGATTTCATCAAAGGCTCCGATGTAACTTGGTAAATCGATTTCGACATATTCATCGCCAATATTTACATTTAACCAAATTGCCTCACCCGCATTGGCAGTCATATTATCAGCTGTAGATACCACATTAAAATTGACAGACTCTATACTTGATGCACCATAGTTATTGGTTGCAATGATATTCATTGTATAACTTCCATAAGCTGGCGGTGTCCACCAACCTGTATAATGTTCATTTTCCCAATCTGTTGCTGCTATATTATCACCATTGATTTCAAAAACGACATTATCAACAGAAAAAAGATCTTGAAAATCAATGGTTGTAATAGAAGCCAATTGAATCGGGCCTAATTCTGGAACCATAACGTCGCCTGCCAATGGACTACGACCTTCACTATTTGGTAAAGTCGTATTTGGGTCTAAAACCCAGAATGAATTTTCGATAGGTAAAGCTGCATCATAAGTCATGTCTCCGGGCTGATTTGCTCTTACAATGACCTCTCCGACATTGCCTGTTACGGTAACTGTACTTCCAGAAACAGTCGCTGGTCCAGACACGATTTCGTAAGAAACAGGAAGCCCTGAACTTGCTGTTGCTTCTAAATCAAAAGGAACATCCGAAATTAATTTATTGCCAATTTGAGGGAAAGAAATCGCTTGAAAACCGGTATTTACATCACCCAAAAAATTGGAAGTAGTACCAATTAATGCAAAGTTTTTCAATTCGCCATCGCGAATGCCTGGTTCGACGGTAGAAGTCAGATGGGTAATGGAAGTATTATCTGCTTCAGGAACACCTTGATCACATTTGTAATACAATTCCAAGCCTGGTTCATCACCATTCAACTCATCTTGCATCATTGCTTGAATATCATCAACTGTCAAGGCTTTACTCCAAAGCGTCACTTCATCAATGCCACCACCGTAATTGAAATTCCATGGGCTAATGTGTTTTCCTATGGCGAGTGGTTTATCAAGCGTTGTGAAAGTCCCTGATGCCGCCGCGCTGCCTTTAGATACACCATCGACAAAGAACTCCACTTTTGAACCATCATAAACCCACGCGATATGTTGCCAAACCTGTGGAACAATTGTAAACGCTGGTGTTACGACCTCATGAAATCCGCCTGTACTAATAAATCGGCACTCTACAATTCCGTCAGCTAGTTGAATTAAATACATTTCGCCGGTGCCTGTTCCTCCGTTTCGGAAGGCTAACATTCCTTGTCCGTATGCTAATTGATCGCAGTAAAACCAACCGGTCATTGAAATGGCATCGGCATTAGCGACGTACTGAGAAGCATTTGGAATTTCTACAAAATCATCGACTCTATCGAAATGTAAATATTGTTGAGTTTGAGAAAAAAGATTGGAAGATTGTACGAATAAAATTAACAAGCACAATCTAAATAACTGGTAAAATTTCTTCATTGGAAATTCATTTTGTTTAGGATAAAATATTTCCGCATGAAGATAGGAACAATTAGAGGATTATTATATGTGAATTATTTCGAAAGTGATGGTTTTGGGTATTTATTGATGATTTTGTCGGTTTGATTATGGAATTAAACCTTCATAAAGCTGTCGTAATAACTTTCCGCTTTTAGACATTTGATAATTCGTTTCTATATGCTTACGAGCATTTTGGCAAAAAAGTGAATATTCTATTTCATCCATGTAATAAAATTTTTCGATAGAGGTGGCTAAGTCATCTATATCTTTTTCGTCACTCAAAAAACCATTTTTCCCATGTAAAACACCTTCTTCAATATCGGCATGTGTTGTAGAAATGACGGGCATTCCTGTTGCCATCATATCTTGAATGACAAGTGGTGTGCCTCCTTCACAATCTCCATTTTTTGCTGTGCAACTTGGATGGATAAAAGCATCAAAATTAGCCGAAAATTGAATAAATTGTTCATAAGTCAAAATATCTTTGAACTCAATCTGTTCTTGAAGATTTTGATTTTGAATTATTTGATTAAGACTAGAAATAATTGTTGAATTTTCCTTTTCGCCCAAAATAGTTAGATGCATATTGGGGCAATTTTGAATGGCTTTGGCAAAAGCTTTTACTGTAAAAATATGCCCTTTTTTTTCCGTTATTGTACCTGCTTGGAGGATCCGAAGTTGCTTTTTTGCTTTTATTCTTTCAAAAATTGGAATTTTTTTTGGCTCAATTCCTAATCGTAAGATCTGTATTTTTTCAGGTGGGCAGCCATTTTTAATTAATCTATTCTTACCTGCTGGGCCACCACAAGTAACCAAAGAGGCATACTCAAAAAGGGCTTTATATTTTGTTTTTAATTCAGGTCTTTTGATAAAAACACTTTCGTAATCATAGCCATGAAAGGTAACAACTAAGGGTTTTTTCAATTTTTTAACAAGATCCAAATAGCGACAAGCTACATTACCAAAGTGAATATGGATAAGATCAATTTTCCTATTCTTTAATTTTTGAAACAATTGTTTTTGAAAAAGAGGTAAAGCTCGACTAGTTAAATAATTAATGCCGCGCTGGTAAATATTTACATCCCATTCATTATCAGGAGTTTGAATTTGGAAAGGGGAATTGATAAACTCAAAATCAGGGTCAAAAAATTCATTTTTCACAATCAAAGGAGAAGAAATAACTGGTTGAGTATTGGGTGCGTATTTCATTAACCTGTAAGCCCAATTCATCGTTCGATTGAGGTATTTGTCAAAAATGTAAAGGACTTCTAATTTTTTTTCTAGCTTCATTTTTTATTTAACAAAATGCTGAAATGATCCAAAGTAAAATACAAAAACTGATACCTTTTTTATTGATTGGATA
Organism: Bacteroidota bacterium; assembly: GCA_024743405.1. Taxonomy (GTDB): domain Bacteria; phylum Bacteroidota; class Bacteroidia; order Chitinophagales; family Saprospiraceae; genus JANSWP01. The sequence goes on along the minus strand of JANSWP010000001.1, from coordinate 219,329 downwards.
CATCTTTTCTTTTAGTTTTCTAACCATTTTTGATTTTCCAATCATTGGGACGAAGGTACAACCACCTGAGTTAATTTTTTTATTGATTATAGGTGTAATTGGGGTCGATTTTTTATTAGCAAAGAAAAAATTGGATCGTTTTTTACAGCTAGTAAAGAAATTGTCAAAGCCATTTTCTTCGTTTTCTGATAATCTAATATTTCCAATTATTTTATATTCGTTTACTGCATTTTTATCGGCATTTTTTCATAATGAATTGAAGGTATGGTTCGAGTTTTTTGGAGTGATGTATTTGATAAGTCTGTTTTTGATTTTTCAATTATTTAAGGATAAATTTTCTTCGGAAAAGATTTTTAAATATTTCATTATCAGTGGAATAATCGCTGCAACACTTGGGATATTAGGGTGGATCTTGACTCAATTTGGAATCGAAACGCCACTTTCTACATCGAAAGTTGGTTATTATTACATGTATTTTGGATATATAGGTCGTGCGCTTGCTTTTACTATGAATCCAAATATGCTAATGAGTATTGTTGGCACCTCTTTTCTGCTTAAATTTTCAGAAGTTGTTTTCAAGGAAAGACCTGCAAAAAATGATTGGTTAATTCTTTTCATATTGGGTTTAGGTGCGTTATTGACTTTATCAAAAACATTGGTAGTCTTGACAATCGGGGTTATTTTTATTTGGATGAAAAGCCAAGAAAAAAAATATAGAGCGGGAAGACAATTACTCTGTCCTATCAATCAATTTACAAAATCCTTTATTTTAGCACTGACTCTATCTCTTGTCTTATTTTACAATTTTGGTTCGCATATCGCCATTTTAAATAAAAAGACTATTAACTGGGATATTTTAAAAGAAAGAGCGTACACGGAAGAACAACCTTTTTACGAAACTCAGAATTTCTATTTCGTGTGGACAAATTATGTTGTCAATAAGAAAAGTGGAATTCTTGCTGGTATTCGAAACCCTATATTCGGAGTGGGACCGGGTGGACATAATGTATTTGTAGCTGGACTAAAAAAGGAGGGAAAATATCCGAAGTATTTCTCCGATTATGACCCTCATTGTACCTATACGGGAGCATTCGGAGAGTTAGGATTTTTAGGGTTCTTAGCCTTGATTTTCTTATGCATGTCGATTTTCAAAAGAGTGAATACACTTTTAAAAGTTGAAAACCACCCTCAATCATTTATAATTGTTGGCTTGGCAGGATCATTTATTTATTTTTCAATTGAGGCTATAACCACAGATATTATGAATTTTAGGCATCTGTGGGTTTTATTGGCGCTATTAGCATCCATAGATGTTTTAGAGAAAAGAAAAAAGTCATAGAATGAACATTAAGTAATAATAGCATGCATTCACATCCACCTCCGTCCATCAGACTCCACCTTATACATCACAAAATCGTGAATTGCTCTAGCTTTATCTAATTCTATATAAGGTATTCGGACTGAACCAGCAGCTGTATAAAGCGTCAAATGAGCTACTTCTTTTCTACGTTGATAAATGCTTTGCCGAATGTCAACTGCTTGAATTTTATACCATTGCAAAAGGGTATGCTTCATGGTGAAAATACCTGACTGAGTTCTTATGCCTTCTTCGCTTACAAAATATCGCCAATTTCGATAATATCGGAGGCTCAATAAATAAACAGCTGGGATCCATAAAAGCCAAACAATGGAAGTCCAGCCTTCTTCCATATATCTTAAGACAGTCATACCTATAGCCGGAAAAAGCCCCATGTACAAGACTTGTCGCCAGCAAATTAACTTTGAAATGTGGTGTTCTTCAAAATCCAATATTTCCTCTTCTTGCCAATAAGTTCGTCGAATTGCAGCTAAATGTGGCTCATAACATCCTGGCACATAAATGGAATTTCGACGACCTACGGTCATCGATGCTGCTTGCGCCAAACTCACCGAAGACATACCAAAAAGTTTTTTTATCGGACTAACGAACCAACGAATAAGTTGTATTTTTTGAAGGTTGGCAGATTGTTCATTTTTGGTAAAAAGACCACTAACCATTTTAAACCCTGTATCTGTTTTAAAAAACTTAAAATCATAATATCGGAGCATTGTCCGAATGAGGGTTATTAAAAAAGAAATGAAAATGAAAATAGGAATGCCGGCAAGTAAATATAACGCCCAACCATTACCACCTTCTTCAATCCATTTATCCATTTTTTTGAAAAAATCGAATCCTAACGCTTGTTCTATGTCATCAAGGAAACCGTAGAAAAAAGCCATAATAATACCTGCGGTTCGCAGATGGTTTTGACTGACGCCAATTTTGAAAAGATCATTGGCGGAAAGTCGTAATAATAGTTCTTGAGGTGGTATAGGCTTTACTAATGTTTCCTCAAATTCTGCTTCAATAATAGGGTTATTACGTTTTTGAGATTGAACAAATTCTCGTAAAGCTTCTGCTTTCTTTTTGCTCAAAGCATTGATGGAGAACTCTCGTCCTTGTGAGCCTGCCGTATCAATTTCGACACTTACCACATTAAAGATTTGGTGTAAAATACCTTGTGTAAAATTTACCGTTTGTATGCGGTCAACAGGTACATTCAGTTTGGATTTTCTTAAAATTCCTTTTTCAATAACTAATTCGTCGGACTCTACATAAAAGTAAAACTTGAAATAAGAGACAATGGAAGAAACTGCAGCGAAAAAGCCAAGTGCAATAAATGCTTGTGCCCATGCGGGTGTTTTACCTTCACCAGGGTTAAATAAAAAAACCAAAAGAATTGGCCATAGATTTCGAATGGCGCCTCGAAAAAAACGAATTAAAATCAATAAAATCGCGACAGAAGATTGTCGAGATCGCTCGAACAAAAATTGAAACTCATCACTCTTCTTCATCTGAGGCTATTTTTTGAGTGATAAATTGTTTGATTTTATGTGCTTCTTCTCGGTGTAAACCAGAAATGGCTAAGTCACTAGAACTACCACCTGCCGTAAAGATTTTTAAAGTTGCCAATTCAAACATTTTTTCTATTGGACCTTCTGTTATTTCGCAATGTTGCATTCGATTTAAAGGAATGGTAGTGATGGTTCGAAACAGAACGCCTCGCCGATAAGCGATATCTTTTTTTCGAAGAGCGTAACCGGCTATTTTATAGTTTTTGAAAGCGAAAAAGACCGAAGTAGATGCCCATGCTAGCCAGCCTACCCAAATTGGCCAGAAATACCATTCTTTCCACCACTGATTAAAAAGGGTGAAAAAGAGCAGAACAAAACACACAATACCAAAGAAAATGGCAGAACCAATTAATTCGGACTTAATGTAGTTTTTGTCCAATTGTAAAAAATCAATGTCTTCCAAATTTGGAATTTGACTTATAGAGAGTTGTTGATTCTCAAAAATCATGTTTCTTTTCCGAGCTCTTAGTCTTCAGTTTCCCAATTCCTTAAACCCGTTTAAAAAGGAACTGAGCATTAGAAACTCAAAACCAAGATAGTTTGTCATTCTAGTTTCAATTTTTATCTTTGACGGGATTCGCTGATGACCTGCAATTTAGAAATTATGAATTGAAATAGGAGGAAAATGTTTAATTCCATCAGATAATTTCTAATCGAATCGACTTCATTTAAAACCCTTTTTAATAACAATTATTCTACAATTATGGTGAAAGTCAAATCAAATTCCAATTTGATTTTGGTTTTCATAAAATTGGCCTTAGGGATTTCGCAATTAATAAACTACGCAAATTTGGCGGAGTAATTTTTTCATTTATCGAGGCAATTTTTTAGTATAGCAGCGCTACGGTCAAAAAATTTAACGAAGAGAAATGAAAAAAGGACAAGGGAAATACGTAGGTTATTATTTTCGAAGTTCCTCAGTCTAAAAGAATAAGAATACTTTTAATAAACCATTTGAATATGTCAGCAACGTTAACTGTAGATGCTATTATTTTTTCCATCCATTCTGCTATTAAACTTGGAAGAGGATTTGAAAAAGCATATGCAAATAGTATTAAAGGTAAAGCGATTGTACTGCCCTTACCTGCTATAGATCCTACGATTAAGTTTGAAAGAATGACTCGCTTTTTTCGCAGGGAAGAAGGGGAAATCTACGTTACACCCGAAATTAAAGTTGATGGCAAAATGGTGCCTAATCCTAAGTATTTGCCTGGATTAGCTGCGCTAAATTTTAAAGCACAACAAGGGGATGATGAAGATAATATATCAGCGGATGAAAAGGCGGAGTTCGAAAATTGTTTCCATAGTTTTTTTAGAGTTATTCATCATGCAACTGAGTTTGATCCAAATGATATTGAAGGGCTTTTTCGAATTCGACAATGGGAAAAAGGAACTGCGCCCAATCCATCCCCTCTTCAGATGGTCTCTGGCACTATAGTGGAAATTGGAATCGATTATTTTAATCAAGTCCCTGGAGCGATCCGTTCCGATTCGACAGCCGGAAGGTTTGTAAAATCTTTTTTGGGTGCCATTGATACAGTTGAATTTGCGGAAAACAATGCGTTAAAAGATACTTTAGTCAAACAAATCATACCCAAATTATTCGTTTCAACTGCTGAAACCTTAGGTGCAGAGGCACACAAAATTACAGATAACCTAAAGCTTCAAAACTTTATTGGAGAGACTACCAAAGGACTAGCAAAAGATATGTATACCCGAATTGATAAACTAGGGACTGCTGATGATCAAGATGAAGTTATTCGTTGGGGACAATTGGTTTATCGAAGTATGGTTAAGAATGCGGGAACTTATGTTGTCAATTCTTCTGGTGAATTATTTGGTGCAGATGAAAAGGAAGCTGCTTTAATTAAGTCGGTTGGTACTGAAATCATGAAGGCACTTTTGGATCCGAATCCGAGTGGTGTCAACCTAAAAAATGTATTTACGCCTGAAAGCCTGGATGGAGTTGTAAAAGCTGCTTTAACCGTAGTAGCTCAATATCCTGAATTGGTTTCTGGTCGTGATGGAGTTAAAGAAATTGTTTCAGGTGTAGCGGGTGCTGTGGCTCAATCGGGCATCAATCAACCTGGAATAGTGCCGGAAATAGCACGCTTGATTTTATTGAATACAGCAGGAAATTTAGCAGTTTTATGGGATATTAAAGACCCTAATGCGAAACATCTTTTGGTGTCGGCTACGCAGCAAATCTTGACGGCTCTAACTGCCAAACCTAATGAAAAATGGAAGCCACAACTCACTAGATCTCAGGTCGTTTTTATCATTGAAGATTTGTTAGAAGATGTGGTAACCAATCCTTCATGGATTACTGATAAAGTAAATGCAGATTCGCTTTTGAGTGAGGTATTGAACTCAACCTTTAATGCGCTGAAAACCATTCCTGAAGGTGATCGAATAAATGTCAATGCTTTAGAGACGATTCTGGAAATTAATATTCGCACGGTTGCAACGAGTAAACTGGCCTTAAGTAAAGTAAGATGGGGTAGCGGACAGCAGGAAACAACGATTTTGAACCATGCCCTTGACCTAGTATTTACCTTTGTTTTTAAAGACAAGAAATCAGCGGATCGAACGGATTTGTTAATTAATTTACTTGATTATGTGATGGATGTTTTGGTCGCACAAAACCCAAATTCAAAAGGACTTTTACTGACTCAATTGATTTTGAATGAGGACTTTGGCGTTATTCAAGCAAATGGATTTAATGAAGAAACAGCAGATTTACTCATCAAGGCAACATTAGGGGTGTTTTCGGCTCATCCGGAATTGGCGGTTAAGGATAAGGCTCTTCAAAATATGATTTCTGGAGTTGCTTTGGCATTATCAAAATCAGGTATTAGTCAGCCAGATATTATTTCTGAATTTATTCGCCTGACATTGGTTAATGCGGCTGGTAATATGAATTTAATCATCAAAGCCCCTCATGCAGATCCTGAGCATCTTTTCGTTATTGCGCTTCAACAAATACTAACCGTCATCTCTAAAAAGCCAGCAGCAGGGAAATGGAAACCAAATATTACTGGAAGCCAGTTATTGACAATATCTGAAAATCTATTGGACGAAGTCATTCACAATCCATCATGGATCACCAATAGTGTCAATGAAAATTCTTTACTGTCTGAGGTATTAAATGCGACTTTTAATTCTTTAGAGAATGTGCCGGAGAATCAGCGTTTTTCTAGCTCAACTTTGGAAACATTAATACAATTAAACATTAGAACGGTTGCGACTAGCCAGCAGGCTTTAAGTAAAATAAAGTGGGGAAATGGTGGAGAGGAGACCACCATTTTGAATAAATCGTTAGACTTGATTTATTCCTTTGTTTTTAAAGACCAAAATTCGGGGGATAAGACGGAGTTGCTATTAGATTTGACAGATTATATTATGAATACGGCGGTAGTGGCACATCCAAATGCGAAAGGATTGGTGTTGACACAATTGCTTTTAAATGCAGGATCGGGCGTCGTTCGGGAAAATGGATTAAATAAAGCGGCTGCTGATAAATTAGTCTCTGCTGCACTCAGCGTTATTTCTGCAAATCCAAATTTACTTGCCGATAATGCGGCTTTACAAAATATGATTTCGGGTGTAAGCTCGGCGCTTTCGACTGCAGGTATTAACGAACCATATCTATTTACGGAATTCATAAGACTGGTATTACTCAATGCCGCGGATAACCTTGATTTGGTGATCCCTTCAGATAATAATGTATCCAAACATTTATTGGTTGAGGCATTGTCTCAGATACTTGATATACTTACAACTAAACCAACGGAAGGGAAGTGGAAGCCTAAATTGACAGGTGCGCAAACCCTTTCTATTTCTGAAAATTTATTGGATGAGGTCGTGAAAAATCCATCGTGGGTGATCAAGTCAGATGGAAATAATTCCTTATTGTCGGAAGTTTTGAAAACAACTTTCTCAACGCTTGAATTAGTGCCTAAGGGACAACGGTTGAGTGGAGATACCGTTGAGCGATTGATTAAAATTAATATGAGAACGGTCGCGGTAAGTGAGCAAGTTTTGAATAAAACTAATTGGGGAAGTGGTGAAGAAGAAACAACGATATTGAATAAGGCACTCGATCTTGTTTTTGAATTTGTTTTTGAGGACAACCCTACGGTTGATAAAGGGGAATTATTATATGATTTGCTAGACTATATTTTGAATGTCATTATAGCGAATCATCCAGATAAAACAGGGCTGACTTTGATAACCATAATTTTGCAAAAAGATCTTCAACTGATCAATGCAAAAGGAATCAACGATGATACAGCCAATGAATTAATAGAAGTAGCTTTATTTGCTATCACGGAGCATCCTGAACTACTCGGATCGCGTATTGGTATCCAAAAAGTTGTATCAGGTATTGCAAAAGCTTTGACGGATGGTGGCATGAAACAACCACATATTCTCGCTGAGTTTGTCCGATTGATATTGAGCCATACAGCTGGTAACTTAGAATTACTTATAGATACAAGCCGTCGTCGGCAAAAGCATATTATGGTTATTACCTTGCAGCAAATATTAAAGGCCATTAGTAGCAGACCGAGTGCCGGACGATGGAAGCCGAAGTTGACGGATGCTCAAATTCTTGATATCACAGAAGTGATTTTAGAAGAGGTGATTGCTAATCCACATTGGGTTCAAAATAATCAAATAAAAACGTTGATCTCAGCAGTTTATAAAGCACTTGAATCAGTTCCTAACAATAAATCACTGCATTATACTACAGTCAAAATCTTGATTCAAGATTCTTTGAAAGCGATTAATTTCAGAAAACAATTATTGGTAGATGTATTGACGAATGGCGGAGGAAGTCAAAAAATAGCAATCACTTACTCATTAGATGGACTTTTGCTTGCTTTGTATGATGGTGATGGAAATTCTACCGCTGCTTGGACTTTAACGCAAACGGATGTTATTAATGCAATTATTGAGCGATATTTATTGGGTATTGCTGGAGCACCGATTACAAAAGAAGCAATTGATCAATCAGTAGCCAAAATTAAAAAGGCTGTAGCTGATTTGAATGCAAATTTGAAATTTAATCTACATGATTTCTTAGATACTTTGGATCCTAATTAGTAATTGAACTAGTAGAAATAGGAAGTATTAAAGCATAATATTTTCATTTCTTAAAGTTCACTTTTTTCTAACCTTTTACGATGAAACAATTAAACCAACGAGCCTTCCATTTTTTGTCGATTTTTCTTTTGCTTTTCTTGAGCAGTTGCGCTCATTTAGCGCATCTTGATCATGCTCAGGATTCATTTAGTAAAGGCGCAGCAATTGAGAATAAATCGCTATTAGATAAAACGACCAATAGTAGTGTGCCGGCAGAAACCTATTACGCATTGGCATATGGTCAAGTACAGAGCGCCCTGAAATCAAAGGGTAAGTTAGGTCAATTGGGCGTTTTGGGTAGTGCTTATACCATTAAAGCACTTTGTGAATGGAAATTGAAGAATTATGATGCGGCAAGAGGCTCTGCAAAGGCGGCTAAAGATAACTTGAAAACGGGCAAAGGTCGCCCAGATTTACGACGAGACTATACCGTTATGGAAGCCCTAGATGGATTGATGGGCGTGGAATCAACGAATGATGATTTATATGAGTTTTTCCAAGGAGATACCATTTCTATTCAAGAATCTAAAGATAAATATTCAGTGTTAATTTATAATGAAGGAGAAACGAGTAGCCTGCAAAAGGCCTTGTCCATAATAAGTACTGTAAATGATCGAACGAGTGCTAATAATGAAGTTCGAGTGTATCTTCAAAGTTCAAAATTGGCAGGTTTAAAGGTTTGGAGCGATGCATTGCATTTGTCAAAAAAAAATATGCAAAGCCAAAAAGTGTTTGTTGGAGAAAATAGTAATTGGTACGATGTTGAGGAAGATCGGTTTTTGAAAATGAAAAAGCAATATTTAAAAGAACTGAAAGTGTTGTTAAATGACAATGATGAAGACCCTTTATATAATTATTGGAATCTGATTTTGTAATTTTATGTAGTTATATATCAATATTAAATTCAAAACAATAAGACATGAAAAAAATATTATACACACTGATTTTTAGTTTTTGGACGATTTCCCTTTTTAGTCAAATTCAATTAGACCCTCAATTTATAGAATCGCATTTCGAAAATGAAGACTTATCAGATGAGTTTCTGACCCTCATCTCTTATGTTGATGTCACCAATAATTTTGATGAAAAAGTAGAGTTAAAGTGGGTTCGAGAAATTATAGAACCCTGTATATCTGATTGGATATTTCAGTGTTGTGATAATGTTGCTTGTTATCCTAGCAATACAAATACTAATTATGATCCTTCTGTTGGACTAACAGATACTTCTTATGTCTTGCAACCAGGAGAAACCCATAAGTTTTCTTTTTATACGAAGCCTACTTTCAAAGCGGGATGTTGTACCTCAAAAGTATATTTTTCAACAATTCAGGATCCAGATGATATTTTAGCTACGCTTGATGTGGATATAAAGGTCAATGACCCGGAGTGTTTGGTTTCGACCAAATTGGTGCTTCAAGATGAGGTGCGAATTTTCCCTAATCCTGTTTCCAATTCCGTTCAAATTACGGGACATCCTTCCATTGAAAAAATGAAAATTTACAGTGTATTGGGTGAATTAGTTAAAGAGTTGGATGCAAAAGGTAAAACTAGTTTTGATGTGAATGATTTAATTTCAGGAACTTATTTTATTGCGTTGACAGGAAAAGAAAATGAATTACTTAAAACTTCTCGAATTACTAAGCAATAATTTTCTCGAGAATATAAAAAATAGCTTTTCAATTTTCTCTAACGTACAACTATGAAATCCACGCGCCGTCTTTGACGGCATTTTCCACTATTTTCAAAAAGTGTACGGTAGAGAATTTTAAAGACAAAGGGTATAAATCAATAGGTTTATACCCTTTGTCTTTTGAAGAATCCCCTAACGAAATCAAAATACTTCCAATTAAAATCTTAAAATCAAAAGCAAAAAAGCGGAATAAGTTAAAGAATCAATAAGGGGGTAAGCAAGCGGGTAACCCTCTAGGTTTCGATTCGTCATTCGCGTATATATAGTATTCTTGTTCGAAGTTGAAACCTGTTTTACTAAAAGCAATGAAGAATTGAAAGATTGGCAGATGGAAAAAAAATCATCGCTCACTATTTATCATTCATCATTCTCAAAATGCTTCAGTTATGAAAAATCGAAAAAACCGCTTTTTGCTTTTAGCTGCTACGATTCTCTCATTGAATTTCAATGCATTTGGGAATCACGTTCCTAATGAAGATCTAGTTTATTTGACCGGCAAATATTTGAATTTGACGGCAAGTCAAATCTCTAATCAAGCCCTTCGTGCCTACGATGGCAAGGATTTGCCAAAAGGACATAATGGACGAACACCAGATTTCCTGTCTCATAAAACTCGACATTATCGAGTGACTATAAATAGTTTTCGAACAGACCGAGTACCAATGAAAACCGGACCTCAAGTTGTGGCGGGTAATGGTCAAAAAGTCCAAAAAAGGAAAACATTTCATGAAGGTGATGAACTTGAAATTATGGGTTTGATTGCGATTTCGCCTTTGGGAAGTAAAAATAACTATCGCCAGCAAGACGGCGGAAATGATATCATTTTCAGTCGTGATTTGAGAGGAGATAAATTGGTGGTTACGCATTTGAATCAAAAGACTCGTGTCAATAGATCAAAAGATTATTATATCCGGAATGATAAGGTTGGAAACGCAGGTTTTCGACTGAAATTTGCGCTTTTAGAATATGACAAAAAAGTCACCAAAGAGGAACCATTTATTGCTGCTCATTATGATGTGAAAGTAGGCAGTTATAATTGGAAGAATGGAACCATAAAGCGATTTGAAAAGCGTTTGGTGAATGTGACTAATGATCAGGTAATCACAGTATTTTTTACAATAGAGTTGATTAAGCAAATTTCTGAGCAAGAGATGTTTGATGCTGTTTGTAGTCGCAATGTTGGTCATACGGAGCGATTGATCAAAAAAGGTGGAAACCCTGATGGGAAAAGATTAATCGCTTATGCAGCCAAAAATTGTGATGAAAATATGCTCGATTTATTGGTTCGTTATGGTGCGATTGTCGATGCTAAAGATTTGCAAATATTGATGAAAGAAAGCCATTATGACAAAGAAGCTGTAAAACTTTTAGTTCGATATGGTGCGATTCCAACTGATCGAGAAATACAAAGAGCAATTGATTTGAATCAAGAAGGTATGGTGCATTATTTTTTGAAAAATGGAGCTTGCCCAACGGAGGCAAATTTGCGAAATGCATTGAAAAGAGATCAACGGAATATTGCGTATAAATTAATAAAGTATAATGCACCTGTCTCTGAAGACGTACTGGAACTTGCTATTTATCAAGGAGATATTGATTTGGTTAATTTAATCTTGAGTAAAGGGATTCGACCCAATTCTAAAATGTTAGCTGGTTGTGTGAAAGATCGAAATTATGAAATGACCCGTTGTTTATTGGCTAAAATTAAGCCTGATCATAATGCATTGATGGTGGCTGTAAGTCAAAATTCTCATGAATTATTTGCGCTTTTAATTGAGAATGGTGGCTACTTGAGAAACAACGATTGCATCGATAAAGCGATTGATTTTAATAATTATGAAATCGTGAATTTGGGACTTCGAAATGGTGGAAATGTAAATGCCGCTATGGAGTATGCTATTCGAAGAAATAACCGTGGTATTGTTCAATTGTGTTTGGATAGAAATGCGAATCCCAATTTGGCTTTTCCTTTCGCAGTTCAGCATAATGACCAGCGATTTTTTGAAGATTTATTGTACCGATATGGTGGAAATGCAGATGATGGCTTAGCGGCTGCGGTAAAGGCAAACCATATAGGAATGGCGGAATATGCACTTCGAACAGGTCGAGCTAACCCAAATGGGCACATTCGATTTGCAGCGGATAACAGAAATGAGCAAATGGTGAGGATGTTGGTTGAATTTGGTGCCAATCCCAACCCTGCAATGTTAGGGGCAGTGAAAGCCAATAATACAGAGTTGGTGACTTTTTTAGTGGACAAAGGAGCGGAGACAACTGATCCAAACTTGTTAACCAGTGCAACAGAAAATGGTAATTTTGTTTTGGTTGAAATGTTGATTGATAGAGGTGCCAATCCAAATGATGGAATGACAAATGCAGTGAGAAATAACCATCTCCAAATCGCTGAATTTTTATTGTGGAAGGGAGCTTTAGTGAGTAACTACATTGCTATTCCTGCTGCCAAGGGTTTGAGAGATATGGCTTATTTACTACTTGAATATGGGGCTGATCCTGACGAAGCCATGAAAAGTGCAGTTGAAAATGACCAAAAAGAGATTGTTCAATTATTGCTTAATTATGGAGCGAGAACGGAAGGTCAATTAGCCAACCCCGCAGGAAAAGGTGACCGTGAATTGGTTCAATTATTACTTGATGGAGGTGCTAATCCTAATGAAGGTATGAAGGCAGCCGTTGAGAATAATCGCACTGAAATCGTCGAAATATTATTAAATAAAGGGGCAAGAGTGGAAGGCTATTTGGAAAGGGCAATTGCTAAAAATAACGGTCAATTGGTAACACTTTTATTAGAAAGAGGTGCCAATCCAAATGAAGGTATGAGCTTGGCAGTTCAAAAAGAAAAGGCTGATTTGGTGGAGCGGTTATTAGATTTTGGAGCAGAAGGATCTAAAATCGATTATTTGAAAACTGCTGTTGATAAAAAGAACACTCGTTTGATAACTCTTTTAGCAAAAGCTGGAGGAGATGTTAATCACAAATTTGCTGATGGAAGAACCTTAATACATATTGCTGCCTTTAAAGCATGGAATTATCCAGCTATTCGGGTATTAATAGAGGCAGGAGCTCGATTAAATGTATTTGATCAAAGAGACAATACACCTTTACATTTGGCGGTAAAAATAGGAAAAGACAATTACGATGTGATTCGATTATTGGTTGAAAATGGTGCAAACGTAAATGCGGTCAATCAAAAAGGAGAATCTATTAGGTGTGTTGCTAAGCATGGAAAAGTAAAGCGTTATTTAAAGAAAAATGGCGCGAAAAAGAAAGGATGGAATTGAGTAGTAAGCAGTTTTAGAAACTTTCTTAGTAGTCATTCAAGCTAAAAGTGTCGGTAAGGTTATAGTATTATTTTCGTCTGAACGAGGCAAAAAGTACAGACATATCTTTAGATATGGTGAGCATTTTTAACGATATGCAGGTGGAAATAATACCAAAGATTATCTGACAGTTTTAGCTTGAATGACTACTAAATTTCAAGAATTTGGAAAGGCTCTAGTTTTGTTTCACGGACATTCAATCGGTACCAAATTTGAAGCGGCATCCAATAGCAAATGTCCGTTTGTGCCGCCTAAAATCTTGCCGGGTGCAAATACTTCAAATAATAAGAAAGTATAATCAGCATGGGGCTTGATTCTAAATTCATATCGCCACCAATCAAAATGATCAATAACATTCGTTTCTGCGAGAAGCTCTTCCTTTTCGCAGGTATCATAACCGCCCCATATTCGAAATTTTACTGGGTCTGTATAGTTTGTTTTTTGTTTCCGAGACTTTCGAGTGAAGCTTGAATAGTTTTCAGATCTACCTAATACAATACTAAATTGGTAGCATTGATTACTTGTAATTGGATCAAGTAAATTTTGTCCAAAAGATTCCCATGTGCCATCTTCTCTAACGATCATTCCAATGTAAGTTTCGCCATCATAAGCTTTTTTGGTTACTTCAAATGCGCCAGGCTGAGTATCTGGAGGTGTTTGGTTAAATGAGTTACAAACGCGCCATTTAGGAGGGAGTCGACTATATCTTGGTTCGCCTTCAAAAGAGGGGTTTTGGAGTGTGATGATTGCTTGACCAAAGATCGTTTTTACAGCAAAGATCGCAATAACTAAAAGGTATATTTTAAATGATTTCATAGAGATTCTTATTTTGGAATGGTCAAAGAAATAATCTTGAGTTTTTATTTTTTGACCATTCCTGAATTCTAAGAATGTAAAAATCATCATTGAGTGCCTTAACTCCTATTTTAAAGCACTATTTTTTTGATACACTGGATTAAATACTCTTTGTAAAAATAGCTGATTGTTTTTCAAATTCCTCTTTTAAGTCTGTATCTAATATGCCTTCTGCTGCAGAAAAATTTTGATTAAAAGACGGCAAAGAAAAGCTAGCCACGATTTTTCCTCCTTGGTGATTGAAGGATCCAAGTGCTGCCCCTAAAACGGTTTGTCCTCCTCGTCCTCCTGGTGAAGTGGCCATCAAAAACATCGATTTTCCTTCCCAAATTTTTCCTTCAATTCTAGAAGTCCAATCCAAAGTATTTTTGAAAATTGAGGAATAACTTCCGTTATGTTCGGCGAAAGAAATTAGGATTCCATCTGCTTCCAAAATATGCTTTTTGAAAACTTGTGCAGGCTCAGGAATTCCATCTGCCTTTTCTTTATCAACACTAAAAATGGGCATTTCAAAATCATTCAAATCCAATAAAGTAATTTCTGCCTCTTTGATTTGTGATGAGGCATATTTTGCCAATTGCTTATTAATCGAATTGCGACTGCTACTCGCGCCAAATGCAAGAATTTTTTTCATTGACCTTTTAATTTTTTAATTAGTTTAGTTAAAGTTATTGCTTCTTCTTCCGTTAAACTTTTGATCAATGGAAGATGAAGGCTCTCTACTTTCTTATTCAATTTTTCTAAGAATATTTCTCCTGCTTTAGTAATCGTAATATCCATCTTTCTACGATTGGTTGGACATTCTTGTCTAGTAACCAATCGTTTTTTAATTAGTTTATCAATTATTCTCGTCACATTACTTGTGCGTTGAATCATCTCCTTTTGTATCTCTCCGACATTTGCTGGTTCCCCTTTTCTTCCTTTCAAAATACGAAGTACATTAAATTGAGGTTCTGAAATATCAAACTCCTTTAGTTCTTGAGAAACCTGATCCGTTATCCAATGTCCAGTTCTGATTAGTTGAAAAATTGCTTGATAATGAGATTTAAATTTTTCTATCATGTGAATACAATATTTGTAGGTACAAATAATTGAAAAAATTTTTAATTTATGCAAATTTTGATAAAAAAATACTTAATTAAATCCCGCTTTCCATTTTTGAGCAATTTTAATTACCGTTTCTACCATATGTGGACTCCAATTTTCGATTTGCCAATCAGATTGGGCAAGGGAAGAATCCTGAAGTAGATGTTGGGCATTTTCATAGTGGAGCGCATTTTCTAAAATCTGAGATAATTCTAATTGTTGATGATGCAATTGAATACTTTCAAGTGGAGCCTTTAATTGAAAATTGGTGCTAGGTAAGAATGATTTTTGACGGATATTTTCATTTTTAGAATTAACACCTGAAATGATTTTATCCATTTTTAAAAAGTCATTTCGAAAATTGATTTTACTTTCCTCTGTTTTCAGACCCAAACCCAATTGTTCCAAAACCACAAATTTTAAATTTGGACACTTCGGAATGCTTTTTTCCAATATTTGAAATACTTCTTTAGGGACAGAGTCATCATGTGTATCCCTCCGTATCTTTTTACTTGGTTGCAAGTCTGAATCTTCCCAACTTCCACCAGAAATATGAATTTCACGGACTCGATCGAGCGGGTATAGTTCTATAATCTCCTCAAAGCTAACTTCGAAATTGTGCATTTGACAATACAAATTGTGGAGATCCAAAATGATAAAACCATTGATTGGCTCTATTAATGCGTTCAAAAAATCACCATGTTTTTTGACTTCTTCCATAGAGTAAGCGAAAGCCAAATTTTCCAACCCTACTGGACATTGGGCTGCCTCTGCAATTCTTTTCAAACGATCATGTCCAATAGATAAGGTAGTTGGAGTATATGGAATACTAATTGGTGCGCCTTTATGAAAATTTTCACCCGTCATAAAGCCAAAATGTTCTGTTACATGATTAAAATGGAAATGGTTAGACATTCTTTTTAGTCGTAGTAACCATTCGTCTTGCTCCGGTTTCCATTTTCCTGAAAAAAGCGAAAAGAAAACACCATGCCCGATTAATCTTCCTTCTTTTCCGAAAGATTCTAATAATTCAACAAACCAATCGGGAATGTTTTTATGATTAAAAAGGGTATCAAATGCCCATTCTATAGCTTGTACTTTTTCTTCCGCAAAAAGTGGAAGCGCCGTTTGTAAAATGTGTTGATCCAAATTGCAGGCAATGGCGGAGAGAATTTTTGACATAAGATGAGGAAAGAAATGTTAAAGAAAAAAATCATGGCAAAACAAACGTTCACCATGATTTGAATTTTACATAAGCAGGAAAAAGAGCGTATTTGAATGTTTTAACATGGACATTTTTTTTATCCTAATCCGCAGCCTGGACAGTTTAAGTCACATTCGCGGTTTTCATTTTCATTTTCAATTTTTTGTTCTTGTTTTTCTTTGTCTTTCAATTCGATATCTTCTACTAAAGAACAGGAAGAGGCACCAACGCCCAAAGTAACACCTACTGCTATAGCCTGTAATAAAGATTTAGAGAGTTTCATTTTTTGAGTTTTTTTGTGATAAAATAGAAAAGACCAATCTTTTTTGATCGGTTTATTTCGAAGACGGATGAAAAAGGAAGAATGGTTGGGGTAGAAAGTCAACAAAATTTAAAAAGCGGCATCACACAGCCGACAAAATCCGCCTTACCTTTTAATTATAAAAATCCATATGCTTAAATTTGTGTTCTTATTATATAGAATAGGTTATTCCTTTTCAAAACCTTAAGTATGCTTTGATGGTTAAGATTAGCTCAGGGATACTATAATAATGTCTAAACAATCTAAATGTCACAAACAAATCAGCGTATTATGAAATTCTGTTTTACTATTTTAATAGCTACATTCTCGATGACTTTTCTGTCTGCACAGAATTATTGGACAGACATTGATGAGAGTCAAATGGTCTTGCCAGAAAATGCAGAATGGGAAGCCTTGCCAACTGAGTATCGAACGCTTTCTTTGGATTTAGGAAATCTGAAAGATTATATGTCCAACGCTCCGATGGAATTTACGCAAGCGGCAAAAACTAATCTGTTAGAGATTAGTTTGCCAATGCCAGATGGCTCTTTTGAGGTTTTTGAAGTTTTCGAATCACCTTCTATGCATCCTGACCTGACTGCTCGCTTCCCTGAAATTCGATCATTCGCGGGGATCGGGAAAAACAATAAAAACCTTCGGACTCGATTCGATCATTCTTATATTGGGTTTCATGGTACGATCTCAGGTTTAGATGATGTGATTTATATTCAACCTTATGCTTACCATCAAGAGGAATATCATATTGCTTATTTCAGAAATGACTTTGTGCCTGATAATTATCCAGAATCTAATTGTGGGGTTATTGATAACCTTTCGCAAATATTAGAGGATAACCCTATTCATGGACATTCAGATGACGAATTAAACAATAGAAGTGGCGGAGAAGTAGATAATGTAAAAATGAGTGTTTATGAATTAGTTATGTCTTGTTCAGGAGAATATGCAGCAAGTCATGGAGGAACAGTGCCCTCTGTTTTATCTACCTTTAATACCGCTACAAATCGTTTAAATGAGTTATTAGGGAATGATGCCAATATTCGACTAGAACTTGTTCCTTTAACAACGCTATTTATTTATCTAGATGCAGCTACAGATCCATATAATATAACTTCTACTTCGGAAGTGCAGCAGAGTATTTGCCAGAGTACTTTCAATAGTCTATTGGGTACTGAGAATTATGATATAGGACACTTGTTTCAACAAGGCATTTGTACAACTAATTCAGGAACAACTATTGCTGGGCAAGCAAGTTTGGGTGCTGTTTGTTCAGGAAGTAAAGGAAGAGGTATAACGTGTCATTTTAGTAATGTTCTATTTATGGCTGAAAATACTTGGGCTCATGAGGTTGGGCATTCATTTGATGCTGGTCATACTTGGAATAACTGCCCAAATTCTAATCCTCAATTTAATTCAGGAGCAGCTTATGAACCAGGTAGTGGTTCTACTATCTTATCCTATTCAGGGTCATGTGGTAATCAGAACATTCCAGATGGAGGCGTCTCTTATTATCATGTGGCTTCCATTGTAGAGATGACTAATTTTACTCAACTTGGAAGTGGGAAGAATTGTCCAAATGTTCAAGTTTTAGATAATCTGAAACCAACATTAGAGTTACCTTATGAAAATGGCTTTTTTATTCCAATAAGTACACCTTTTGAATTGACAGGGTTTGCTGAAGATGAGGATAATGGTGCAATGACTTTCTGTTGGGAACAATTTGATCTAGGGTTTAATTCTCCGATGGAAACACCTTTTGGTAATGCGCCAATTTTTCGTTCGTTTCCTCCCAATAATAATCCAACAAGAACATTCCCTAGACTTCCTATTATCTTATCAAATGGTTTTGAAAAGACGGAAACATTACCAACATACTCCCGAGACTTAACTTTTCGATTAACCGTCAGAGATAATAATTTAGAAGGCGGAGGTACTATTTGGGAGGAAGTTGCTTTTCATGCGACAGATCAAGCAGGACCGTTTTTAGTTATGAATCCAAATTTGGGAACTGAAGAGTGGGCTGGAGGAGATTTGGTAGAAGTGACTTGGGATGTTGCCAATACAACTAATTCTATAGTTAATTGTCAACATGTAAATATCAAACTGTCAACGGATGGTGGATTTAATTATCCTTATACTTTGGCAAGCTTTACACCAAATGATGGTTCGCAGGAAGTTTACATTCCGGATGTATCAAGTTCAACGGCAAGAATTAAAGTAGAGGCAGCTGATAATATCTTTTTTGACTTGTCCAATTTCAATCATAACATTATTCCAGCAACAGAACCAGGTTATACTGTAAACTTATCATCGGAGTATGAGAAAGTATGCGTTCCTACTAATTCGAATCTCGATTTTGAATTGACAACAGAAAATATTTTGAATTTTGATAGTTTGATTCAATTCGAGGTATTGGGTGGCTTACCGATGGATGCAACTTATGCGTTTAGTCAAAATCCAATTCTAGCAGGTGAAAATACAACACTAAATATCAATATGGATAATGTGCTAGAAGTGGGTGACTTTATGGTTGATTTGATAGCAACTGCAACCGGTGGAGATACAGCATATTTTACTTTGAATTTCAATGTTTTGAATAATGATTTTTCAGATTTAAAGATGCAACTTCCTGCAAATGGCGCAACAAGTTTAGGTTTGCTTGCTGATTTTGAATGGGTAGATGTTTCAAATGCTGATTTTTACGATATTGAGATTTCAACTAGCCCTCAATTTGGCGTGGATCAAATAGTAGATGCAGCTTATAATATTGATGTAGCTACTTTTACACCTTCTGTAGCTTTTCTTGAAAATGAATTGTACTACTGGCGAATTCGTCCATTGAATTCTTGTGGAACTGGTGAATTTTTGACTCCTTTCGCTTTTCATACTTTTACGGTTGATTGTACCAATTTTGAGAGTTCAGATGTACCAAAAAACCTTCCTGTTCAAGGGACACCAACGATTCCTTCTGAGTTAATTGTAACAGAAGATGGTATAATAACGGATGTAAATATTTTAGGGTTGAAGGGAGAACATGATGCATTGGCAGATATTGCGGCTTATATCACAAGTCCAGCAGGTACAAGGGTTCAATTATTTGGTGATCTACCATGTTTTGTGATTCCATTTAATTTCAAATTGGATGATGAAGCGGCTTTCGATATTGCTTGTCCTCCAATAAATGGCTTGGCTTATAGACCAACAGAGTCCCTTTCTGCTTTTGATGGAGAATCAACTTTTGGAACATGGACACTGGAAATTGATATCGTTGATCCTATCGGAAATGGAGGGTTTCTATCTGATTGGGGCGTTCAGTTTTGTGCGAGTACGAATCCTAAAAACCCATATATTGTCAATAATGAAATCCTACAAGTACCTGAATTGGGAGAACGTGCGGTAGCTTCCTCAAAATTGTTGGTGGAAGATGAAGATAATACAGCGGCAGAATTGATTTATACACTTGTCGAAGCCCCTCAAAATGGAACTTTGATTTCGTGGGGTACACCAAAATTTGTTGGAACCCAATTCAAACAGACAGATATTAACTCTTTTGGATTACGCTATCAACACGAGGTGATGGGAACTACGGCTGATTTTTTCACTTTTGTAGTAGAAGATGGTTCTGGCGGTTTTGTAGGGGTTGAAAAATTTGAAATTGAAGTGAATAATGACGCACCTGTCAATACCGATGAAGTTAGTTTAGAAAATAATATTTCTATATTCCCGAATCCTACGAGTAATTTGTTGAATATAGGTATTGATCAACCAATTGAAGATGAGGTGATTATGAATGTGTTAGACGTGACAGGGAAAGTGGTTTCTCAAAGAAAATTCAATTTTATTCATTCAAACATTGAGTTGAATACGACTGAATTAAGTGCTGGGATTTACTTCTTAAGTTTTCAAATGGAAAATGCAATTGCAACGAAACGTTTTGTAATTCAACGATAAAAAATTCAGTTTTGTAATTTGACTGCCTTAGAATGTGTGAGTGTTTAATTACATTCACACATTCTTATTTGAAACGTAAAAAATTAACCACTCATATGAAAAAAGCAATAACTTTATTTCTCTCCCTTTTTTTTATCGCCCAATTGCAGGCGAATAATTTTTGGCAAGATGTAACGCCAACTCAAATTTTCTTACCCGAAAATGCGGAAATCAATCAAATGCCTAATGAATATCGAAGTCTTTCTTTAGACTTTCAAGCAATGATTGAAACGTTAAGAGTTGCTCCTTTAGAAAATACAGGTGCGAAGCCTATTCAAGTGAGTCTGCCGATGCCAAATGGAGATAATCAAATTTTTGAAATCTTTGAATCACCAATTATGGCTCCTGGTTTGGCAGCCAAATATCCTCAAATCAAAACTTTCGCTGGTCGAAGTTTAACAAACCCTTCGGTTACGACACGTTTGAATTTTGGACCTAATGGTTTCCATGCCATCGTTCATACGAATGGAGGTACGGTCATCATTGACCCATATGCGAAAGATCAAACACAATATTATATCAGTTTCGATATTCAGCATTTTGACCTTAATCAAAATGGTGGAGATCAGTACAAATGTGAAACGGAACATGACCATGGTGCGCACCATGATTATTTTTTACCTAATGGAAATATTCAAAATTCAGGGGATAGAAGTGTAGGTGATCCGGTTGATTTGTATAAGTACCGAGTAGCCGTTACGACTACTGGTAATTTTTACCAAGCTAATGGGAACAATCTTCCATCTGTAATGAGCCGAGTGACAACAATTCTTAATGATGTAAATAGTATATGGGAAACAGATGCTGCCATTCGAATTGAATTAATTGATAATGCAGACGCAGTGTTTTTCGATAATCCAGCTACAGATGGTTTAACTAATGGAAGTCCGCCAGCTTTGAATGATGAAAATGTATTCAAGCTCAATGAAGCATTTGGGCAAGATGGTTATGATATTGGTCATGTTTTTGGAACGAATGCAGGTGGTTTGGCGGCATTAGCTTCGGTTTGTTCTGATTTCACCTTAAGTCATAAAGCCAATGCAAGTTCTTCAACTTTTGGAGCTTATAGTGGAGCACTATTTTATATCATTGTAGCTCATGAAATGGGGCATCAGTTCTCTGCAACACACAATTTTAATTATTGTGAGACAGATCCTGCTGATCAAAATCAAACTTGGCAGACTGGTGTTGAACCTGGAAGTGGAAGTACTATTATGTGTTATGCAGGGGCGAGTAATTGTGGCGCAAACTATGTCCAAGATGTAGATGATGATTACTATAATATTAATGCAATGATTCGAATGAGAAACTTCAGTCGAGATCCTCAAGGAGCTGGAGAATGTGCGGTGATCGAATCAACAGATAATACGACGCCAACGGCAAGTATTCCTACGGAAAGTGGATTTTTTATTCCAATTTTGACACCATTTGAATTAACAGGTGAAGCTAGTGATGATGAGGATACCAATTTATTATATAATTGGGAACAAGCTGATGTAGCAGATACACTTGCACCATTGGGTAGCCCAAGGTTGACTTCTCCTTGTTTTCGATCATTTCCTCCAACAACGAATACTACTCGCGTTTTTCCGCGAATGGACATTATTGTAACGAATGGCTCAGATAAGAATGAAGTATTAGTTGATTATTCTCGGGATATGACTTTCCGATTTTCGGTAAGAGACCAACATGCAATGGCTGGTGGTTTTGATTGGGCAGAAATTGCTTTCGAAATAACCGACCAAGCTGGACCATTCTTAGTTATGAGTCCTAATGATGGCTCCGAATCTTGGACGGTTGGAGATTATGTAGAAGTGACCTGGGATGTAGCTAATACTGACGCAAGCCCAGTAAATTGCGAAAGAGTTAATCTCAAATTATCTACGGATGGTGGATATACGTATCCTATCACTTTAGCGGCAAATACAATGAACGACGGTAGTCAATTTGTGGTAGTTCCAGATGCTGTTGGAGCAGAAGTTAGAGTAAAGGTAGAAGCTGCTGACAATATCTTTTTCGATATTTCAAATGCAAATTTTGCCATTGTCGAGGCAGTTGATGCAAATTTTGCGTTTAATGCGCCTATCGTGGAGGGTGACAGATTATGTTTGCCAAATTCAGTAACATTAGACTTGACAACAGCTGCTTTGGCTGGTTTCTCTGAAATGATTTCTTTGAGTACAGGAAGTTTGCCGACAGGTGTTACCGCAACTTTTAGTGCGGATCAAATCAATGCTGGTGATGCGGCAACGTTGACGTTAGACTTTGAAGATGACATTAGTTTACACGGTGGATTAGATTTCAATATTATCGCAGAGGCAACTGGCGTAAATACTCAAGAGCGTTCAGTTTCTTATGAGCTGATTTCCAACGATTTTTCTGCACTCACTTTATCTGGTCCAACTGATGGGATGACAGGTCAAAGTGCTTTGGTTGATTTTGATTGGAATGATCTTGCAAATGCAGATGAATATATTTTAGAAGTTTCTACTGATCCGACTTTTGAAGGAGCAGCTTTGGTTGTCTCTGAAAGTGGTTTGACTGAATCTGCTTTTACAGTAGGTCTAGAAGGGAATACCGCCTATTTCTGGAGAGTGAGTGTGGTAAACGAATGTGGAGAGGGAGCTGCTTCCAACACATCTTCTTTCCATACGGTCACGCAAAGTTGTATAACACAAAAAAGTGATGATGGTCCATACAATATTTCAAGTGCAGGTTTACCTGTTATTAAATCTCAAATCATTGTTTCAGGAGGCGGAGTGATTAGTGATGTGAATGTTCCAAATATCAAGGGAAATCATGTCGCAGTGGGAGATATGGAATTTCGATTGGTTTCTCCTAATAGTGATGTAGTTGTCTTATTTGGTGATCCAACTTGTGGTGTAAATCAATTCGACTTTGGATTTGATGATGAGTCTTCTTTATCTACGCCATCACCTTGTTCTCCAAATACTGGATTAGTTTATAAACCGAAAGAGGCGCTTTCGGCATTCATCGGTCAGGACGTTGAAGGAATCTGGACATTAGAGGCAGCCGTTGTAAATGATTTAGGGGATGGTGGTACTTTCGAAAGCTGGGATTTTGAATACTGTGGTTCATTTGAAGTGAATAATCCATTTTTAGTCAATAATAATGCACTTCGAGTACCCCCAAATGACAGTCGAGCGATTTTCACAGATTCTCTTTTAGTTCAAGATGCTGATAACGGTGCAAATGATTTGGAATATACGGTTGTTGCGACACCTGAGTTTGGTACTCTTTTGTTGAATGGTAATGCGTTGGATATTAATGGAACTTTCACACAGGCTGATATTGATAACTTTAGAGTCCGGTATCAAAATGATGATGATACGGCGACAGATGATTCTTTTACATTTGTAGTAAGAGATGGCGATGGTGGTTTCCTCGGAACACCAAGATTCAATTTTATCATTGATCCAGGTGCCATTGTGAATACAACAGATTTTGATTTAATCTCTACAACCATTTTGTATCCAAATCCAGCTAAAGATTTGGTTAATATCGAATTTCAAGAAACGTTGAATACTCATTTGGAAGTCTCAATTCTGAATGTTCAAGGGCAAATATTGAATATTGTTCAATATGATAATGTCTTAAGCACCATTCAATTGAATACGTCTGATTTGGCAAGCGGTATCTATATGATTTCGATAAAAATGAATGAGGAAATCATTACAAAACGAGTAGTGATAGAATAGAAGAACCTTCAATAATTTTTATTGAAAATAAAGGAAGCCTCAGTCAGACAACTGAGGCTTCTTTATTTATAATTTTTATTTGGTAATATCCGCCACTTGAACCTGTTTTTTGCGAATCTTGATGTTTTCCAAGTCTTCAAAAAAACTATTCAAATAGGCAATTGACTCATTTTTAGATACAGAGTCTAGGTATTTAAACTTCTTTATAGTTTTTTTAAATTCATCTTTCTTCCCATAAAAAATAAGAAGTGTTGAATGCAAAAAACCAATATCTGTAGGAGCGCCGAGATAGACTCGCTCTTGTACGGAAGCTAATCCATAGTCTGGATTAGGGATAGAATAGGGTGCATTTACGAAACCAGAAAAATCAAAATCATAAGGGATAGGGATGAGTTTTCCATTTTTCTGTACAACTTTAACATTCTTGGCTATTTTCAAATCCCAGTCTGCGTTTCCAATAAAATATTCAAAGATAGAGGTCATCTTGAGTGCTTCCTGGTCGAATTGTCCTACAGTTAATCCTAAGGTGTTTTCAACTTTTTCAGCGTTAATCCTATCTCTTAATTGAGCTAAGTCTTCAATTAAAAAACCCCAACTTTTGAGTTTTTTACCCGTACTGGAATCTTTATAGGTTAATCGTAACAATTGAACCCGAAAACTATTCTCTGTAAAAGAATTATATAGCCTATACGCTAAATATTCTTTCATCAAAGCAGTTTTGGCGGGTATTTTTTCTTCAATACAGGTAGTCACCAGTTTCATGTCATTAAAGACATTCAATCCCGCTTTCTCCAAGTCTGATTTCTTAAATTTCCATTTTAAGGGCGGTATGTTTTCGCAATTTATTCTTCGGAAATTACCCCTTAAACGTATTTTTAAATCCCAGTTTTGCTCGTCTTTATTTTTATCTAAAAACTGAATATTCGCTTTTTGATAAGCTTCACTTCGGCGATTTTCCTTCAAGAAAGTCAAATCTGTTTCAATTGTTAAGTCTAATACTTCTTGGTAGTGCATTAAATCAAATATACTTTGCTCGTTTTTTGCCAAAGTGCTAGTTGAAATAACTACCATTAGGATGAAAATTAACCCGTTGATCAAAGTCAGTTTTTCGTTATTCCGTCGTCTAGCGTTGTTGGTCATAACTTTGAATTTTTGGTTTATTAATTTATTTCAAGGTGCAAATATGCAGGCAAAACAGCGTCTATTCTAGGTGTAAAATAGCATTTTTATGGTTAAAATGGGACATTTTACGAAATGAGAAAATTTGATAATAGAAGGTTGAATCCAAAGTCAATGATGAGAAATAGAATTATTTTTAACGAAAAATGGTTTTTATTGATTGAAAAATAAGGTTTTTCAAGGGATAAAGAATATTATTCGGTTTTTCAGAGTTGAAAAATTAAAGAATAGGGTCGATTATTAAGCTTTTGTAAAATAATTATTAAAATTGTATTAATGGTTAAAATTAGACAAGGGTGTGGTGTTGCTTTCTAAACTCAGCAGGAGTTCTATTCGAGTGTTTTTTGAAAAACTTTACAAAATTTGTTGGGTCCTCAAATCCTGTTTGGTAAGCGATTTCCTTAATACTTAAGTTGGTATTCATCAAAAAACGCTTGATTTCTAATGTTAAATATTCACTGATGTAAGTTTTGGCGGGTTGATTCATAATCTCTTTTGTGATTCGATTTAGCTTTTTGGTGGACATTTGCATCGAATCCGCATAAAAATTTACTTTTCTATTTTTTAAAAGATTTTGTTTAAGTAATTTTTGAAATTCCTTGAATTCGTCCCTATAAATTGATTGAGGTTGAGCCCCAGTATTTTTCTTTCGAATTCTTTCGGCTAGGCATAGAAATATTTTGAGAGAAGACTGAATAATCTCTTCGGTAGCAAAATCATCGACTCCTTGGAATTCTTTTTCTATCCTATTGACGATCGAAGAAAAAATAGGGAATTCTTCTTCCGTTAATTGCAAAATTGGGTGGTGTAAATGATAATTATAAAGACTCAATTGTTGCATCAAATTAGAGCCAAGGCTACTACGTTCTAAAAAAGTTTCGGTAAACAGTAAGAAACTCGCTTTCCGATCTAAGTTCTTTTCAAAGGCATGAACTTGTTCTTTTGCTATGAATACAATACTTCCTCGTTGATAGTTGTATTTTTTAAAATCAATAAAATGGATTCCTTCGCCTTGTCTAATAAAAAGGATAGCATAAAATCTCAGACGGTGTGGACGGAATGGATTGTGGTCAGTAGGGATATCATGCAACAACATTTTTCTGTTATCAATAATCTCAAATTCAAAAGATTTTTGCTGTCGATTTGGAAAATTAACCTCTGGTATTTTTCGTGGTTTAGTCATTTTGGAAGAGATAATTTTATTGAAATTATAAACTCAAAAATAATAAAATGAGTATTGGCAAATATCTGATTTATTCTTATTGTGATTTATTTGGTAATCTTTTGATTAACAAGTGTTTGTGTGGTTTTTACCCTTTCTATTTTTCTGAAATGAAGTAAGTCCTAGATAGCAATGTTTATGAAACTCTTTATACCTTTAAACCTTGAAATACTTTATTTCCGAAAGATTAATAGTCTTACATTTCTGAAAGAGCTTGAAATTCAAGCATTTATCAATCAATCATTATTGCCAAATTGTGAGTATCTAATACAGTGCGTATTGATACTTTTTTATTAAAACCAATACATTGGCTCTTTATGGAACCTTAACTAAGTTTTTAAAAAGCCAATTTGCCTTAGCCAAATACTTATGAAAAATCAATTGTCGAACCTTCAACCAGCCTCTTTAGTTGAACAAACGATTGTTAGTGGACAAGGAAAACTGAGTAGCTCAGGTGCCCTTGTCGTCAAAACGGGAAAATTTACTGGAAGATCTCCTAAAGATAGATTTATTGTGAAAGATGCTCGGACGGAGCATAGCGTGGATTGGGGGGATATTAATATTCCAATTGATGAAAAGAGCTTCGAAACGCTTTATAATATGGTGATCGAATATTCAAGTTCTCTTGATAAAATATATGTTCGTGATGCACATGCTTGTGCGAATCCAAATTATAGGTTAAATGTTCGCGTCTACACTGAATATCCTTGGCAGAATCTTTTTGTATATAATATGTTTTTGCGCCCAACGGCAAAAGATTTAGCAAGTTTTACACCAGAATGGAAAGTTTATTCTTTCCCAGGAGTCTTGGCTGATCCTAAAAAACACAATACTCGACAAGATAATTTTTCGATCATTAATTTTAGTAAAAAGGTGATTATTATTGGTGGATCAGCCTACACCGGAGAAATTAAGAAGGGTATTTTTTCTGTTTTAAATTATTTATTGCCGACTAATAATAATGTATTACCAATGCACTGTTCTGCAAATGTAGGTGCAGAAGGAGATACTGCGTTATTTTTTGGATTGTCGGGAACTGGGAAAACGACTCTTTCTAATGATCCAGAAAGAAGACTCATTGGTGATGATGAGCATGGATGGTCAAAGGAGAGTGTATTTAATTTTGAGGGAGGTTGTTATGCAAAAACCATAGACTTATCTCCAAGAAAAGAGCCTCAGATATATAAAGCGATCAAATTTGGAGCTTTATTGGAGAATGTAGGTTTTGAAGAAGATGGATGTACCGTAGATTATGAAAATGTCGAAATCACTCAAAATACGCGAGTAAGCTATCCCATTTATCACATTGATAATATTATGTTCAAATCTAGAGGAGATATTCCAGAGAATATTTTCTTTTTGACATGTGATGCTTTTGGTGTTTTACCTCCAATTTCAAGATTGACACCAGAGCAGGCTATGTATCATTTTATTAGTGGATATACTGCGAAGATAGCCGGTACGGAAGAAGGAATTAATGAGCCCGAAGCCACTTTTTCAGCCTGTTTTGGCGCTCCGTTTTTACCTTTAAATCCAACTCAATATGCGGAATTATTAGGTAAAAAACTTAAGCAAGGTAGTCGAACTGGAGATGGTGAAATTCATGTGTGGCTAGTAAATACTGGATGGACAGGCGGTGCTTATGGAGAAGGTTCAAGAATGGAATTATCTTTTACAAGAGCTATGATCAAGGCTGCCTTAACAGGAGAACTAAATGAAGGAGGTTTTCACGAACATCCAATTTTTGGGATGGAAATTCCGAAAAGTTGCCCTGATGTACCTAACGCCGTTTTGAATCCAAGGGACACTTGGAGAAATGAAAAGGAGTATGATAAAATGGCTAAGGATCTTGCGAAAAGATTTGTAAATAACTTTGAACAATATAAAGACAAGGCTTCTTCAAAAATCTTGAAAGCTGCTCCAAAAGTATAGTTTCCAACAAAATTAAATTTATTAATGACAAAACAAGCCTATTTAGTTGATGGGATTCGGACGCCGTTTGGTAACTTTCGGGGTACACTTTCTACTATTCGGACAGATGACTTGGGAGCGATTCCAATCAAAGCATTAGTTGAGAAGTTTCCACAAATCCCTAAGGAAGCTTATGAGGACGTGATCTTTGGATGTGCTAATCAAGCTGGCGAAGACAATCGAAATGTGGCTAGAATGTGCCTCCTTTTGGCAGGTTTGCCATGGTCTGTTCCCGGCGAGACAGTCAATCGACTTTGTTCGTCTGGGATGTCGGCAATAATTCATGCTAGTCGTGCAATAAAAGCGGGTGATGGTAATTTATTCATTTCAGGTGGTGTAGAGCATATGACAAGAGGTCCTTGGGTTATTTCTAAAGTTTCTCAACCGTTTGGCAGAGATGCGCAAATGCATGATTCCAGTTTTGGATGGCGATTTGTGAATAACAAAATGAAAGATCTTTATGGAACAGACGGGATGGGTACAACAGCAGAAAATCTTGCTGAGATGTATCAGATTAGCCGGGAAGATCAAGATCAATTTGCTTATTGGTCACAGATGAAAGCAGCGGCAGCACAGGCTTCTGGACGGTTGGCTGAAGAAATTGTTGCTGTTGCAATTCCTCAAAGGAAAAAAGATCCAATCATTTTTGACCAAGATGAGTTTATTAAACCTAAGACAAGTTTAGAGGTTTTAGCCAAATTAAGAAGTGCTTTCAAAAAGAAAGAAGATGGAGGGACGGTCACCGCAGGTAATGCATCCGGCTTGAATGATGGAGCGGCGGCAGTTTTAGTTGCTTCAGAAGAGGCTGTTAAACAATATAATTTGAATCCTTTGGCAAGAATTGTTTCCTCTGCGGTCGTTGGTGTAGAACCACGAATTATGGGAATTGGGCCAGTAGGTGCCTCTAAAAAAGCATTGAAAAAAGCTGGACTAACTCTTGATGATATTGGAATTATTGAATTAAATGAGGCATTTGCAGCGCAGAGTTTGGCATGCACTCGAGCATTGGGTTTGACCGATGATGATGCCCGAATTAACCCGAATGGTGGGGCTATTGCAATTGGTCATCCTCTTGGGGTTTCTGGCGCTCGAATTATGCATACAGCTGCAATTGAATTGCATAAAAGAAAGGAGAAATACGCGCTTGTAACCATGTGCGTTGGAGTAGGGCAGGGATATGCAACAATTATAGAACGAGTATAAAATACAATGAAGCGGTTTCAGAAGACATTTTTCGCCAGAAAGCGAAAAATTAAATTCTAAGAAATAAGTCACGCCGGCGCTTGCGTCGGCGTGACTTATAATACAGCCTATTTATACTTTCTTACTCTACCATGTGAACTTGGGTAGCCTGTAAAATATCTTTTGTATCTCCTCCTAAATTGACGAAAGCTATGATTTCACAGTTTTCTGCAACCCATTCTACAGGAATTGAATAATTGAAATTTTTAGTTAGGGTGGTACCTGCTACCAATGTTTCAGGAATCACGTTTCCGTCGAAATTGGTTACCATGCCTCTCAAAATATGCTTGTGAGTATAGTCACCTTGTTTTCCATCCGGTGTTAATTGATAGTCCTTGACACCAGATTCTGTAATCATCAAACTAATACGAACATCATCATCCAAAATATCTTCTTGTACTAACAGCGTTACTTCAATATCCAGGTTTCCGTTTGCTGCATTATATTCCGGTACGACTCCAATTTTTACTTTTGGATCAATTAATAATTCTTCAGCAATATGACCTGCCCACTTTCCTAAACCCAATTGTAATCCAAAGTTACCATCAAATTTTCTTCTATTAACGACGGCTGTTGGAAATCCAAAAGGAATACCTACGTAATTGATGATCTGATCTCCTACGGAGGTTCTAAAATCAAAATTACTTTCATTATATGGAGGCGCAAATTCTCCTGCATGAATAGAAACTGCAACGAGTTGCTCGCCATGAATTGCTAATAAGTCTTCAATTGCCGCACTCCCTGCGGGGCAATTGACACATCGAACACCTGTAAACTCTTCAATTAATACTTGTCTTTTTTGATTGGTAATATCTGGACCACCTGTGTTTGGGTCACCTGGCATGGAGCCAGTTACAGTAGGAGCTATTTCTTCACATCCTGCAAAAAACATAGCTAAAATAACAAATAGAAAAAGATGTCTTTTGATCATGATAAAATGATGATTTATTAAAACTATCTGATTATCTAGGTATCTAGTAGTCAGTTAATTGATTTTTTTTAGAAAGTTGAATTTACTCCAATTTTTACGCCATTGAAGGCAGGTTCTAATCGACAAATTCCACCTGAGCACACAACTCCTTCCACTTGTTTGACATAAGAAATTGAAAAACGGTTGGCATTATGCGCATAAAATATGTCAAACCTTGGGTAATTCAATTTCTCTTGTATGCCATCTCCATTTTCATCGGGAGAGTTTTTGCCAGGTGCGGCATTAAACATATTGGATGCGGTAAAGGTCCAATGAGGTGCTAAGCCAACTTCTATTAAACCAAATAACCAATTGCCATAATCGTGTTTCACGCCTTTGTCTTCCCCAACTGTCATATATTGAGCCTCAAATCGAATAGATTTTTTACGAGTCATTTTATACAAAAAATCAAAGTATGGTGTAATGGTTTCCACTAAAGGAACATTTGGTTTTACTTCATAAATTTCTTGGTTGTATTGTTGTCTTTGTACACCTGCAGTCAAAGTCCATTTTCGTTTATACTTATAATAAACCTCCGTGAATATTTCACGATATAGTAGGTTGTCATCCAAGTCTGTGATATTGGAAAAATTTACGTTAAAACTTAATTTTCGAGAGGGAGCATATCGAGCATCTATTTGAAATGCCAATTCACCTAAATCTTGAGTAGCCGCATTATATCTTGCAGTCATTCTATAAGTATTCAGGCGTGTCATTGGAGGTAAAAAATTAATCAAACCTCGATTTCCATCTTCCTGAGGACGAGTACGGAACGTAAAATTTTCGGTTCTCTTACCTTCAATAGTAATTCCAAAGCCTTTTTTAGCATAACTTAAGCTTGTATAAAAAATTGAACCAGAGCCATTTGTGAAGCGTCCAACCACAGTGTCGCCAGAAACGGTGGTTCTTTCAAGCCAAGGATCCAAAAAGGAATCTTCAGTTTTATATGCAGCTTCTACAAACCAATTAAATGAACCAGCTGAGAGGGTATTGTAAAATGTGAAAGCATAAGAATTATATTTTGGGGTGAAAATATCGTCTTTCAAATAGGTGTTCAGATTAGCTACAAGAGAATTCATGGAGGCGTCATCTAACGTTCGTGCAATTACACCAAATCCCGGTGACAGTGTTACATTCGATGAATCACTTGTTATAAAACCCTCAAGATTTGCACCTCTAATAATAGATTTATAGGAGTTAAATTGCTGTTTTTGACGACCAGTAAAAGCCTTAACCTGCCAATCTGGAGATATGTCATATGACAGTTGAATACCATAAAGTGCTTGGTCAATACCTAATGGACGAGACTCGTACGCTCGAAAAATGATTCCAGAACCTATTTGGTCATATATATACCCACCATACAATCCGAATTTTTCAATTTTCTTTTTAAGAAACCACCTGCCAATTCCTTGATCGGTATAAGAACCAGAGGGGTTTAATAAATTGGAATTATTAAAAAGGTCAAAACGAATACCTGCATCAAAACCTTTATAACTAAAGTTCAAGTTTAACCATGCATCAGCACCATAAAGTTGGCGGTCGTATTGTGGTGTATTTGCTGCGCCAATAGCAGAGTCACGGAAAAAGAAATTTCCATTCATGGTAAGGTCACCAGAAATACGAACTTCGTCTTGGGCTGTGACTATTTGAGTGATTAGCGTCAAAAAAATCAGGAGTGTAAAAATTCTTAAGTTCATTGTAGGAATCCGTTTGGAAGTGAGGACTTGTGAAATGTGATATTGGAATTAGGTTTAGTCAGCAATTCACTTATTCAAGCGACACTTTATAAAACTATCAAATCGTGTTAATTCAAGGTTAAAGAATAGTCTTTTCCTCAATGCACGTAGTATTTTGAATAGTTTAGAGGTTCGAAAATTACTTCATTGGCGAAGTTCAAAAAAATACTTTCTTCGCTTCTGAAAAATGTTTACAAAAATAGTCATTAAAGAAACATATTTAACTAATTCATTTTTAAAAATATCCAAAATCATGGACTTACTGAAATCATTACTACTTTTAATCTTTCTTGGATGTACATCTATCATAGTTGCACAGCAAAAGCAATCACTACCTAATGTGACAGCAAAGACCCTCGATGGGCAAACGATAAATATACAAGATTTAGGGACTGACGGAAAAATTAGAGTTATTAGCTTTTGGGCGACTTGGTGCTCTCCTTGCAAAAAAGAATTAGATGCTATTGCGGATTTATATCCAGATTGGGTAGAAGAATACGATATGGAGCTTGTAGCAATTACTATTGATACTCGCCGTGCAGTTTCACAAGTTCCATCTTTGGTAGAGACTAAAGGATGGGAGTACAAGATCTTAAGTGGAACCGAACAAGATATGCAGTCTGCCTTTAACTTTCAGACGATTCCACAAACTTATTTAATTGATCAGAATGGAGAAATTGTTTATACACACAATGGATATTTACCTGGTGATGAGGAAGAATTGGAAGAGAAAATTGCGGCTCTAGCTAGGAAAAAGTAGTTAATTAGAGATTAATGTTTTGCTGATTTGTAAAAAAAAATCCTTCTGAGACTTAATTTCAGAAGGATTTTTTTTTAAAATATTTTTTAGGTTAATATTTTTTCCAAACCAATGCTGCGAGAACCCTTAATTAAGAAATGAGTTTTTTTATAGTTTTGCTCGTCAAACCATTTTTTCAATATTGAAGTATTCATAAAATGTATAATCCCTTCATTTTTTGGGATTTTCCCAAATTCACTTCCAACAATAATTATTTGATCAAAATCTAAGGCTTCTGCTTGATTTAATATTTTAGAATGGTCTGAAAAGCTATACTCTCCTAACTCAAGCATGTCTCCCAAAATAACAATTTTGGCATCAGCTTTCATCTTTGAAAAATTATTTAAGGCATGACTCATACTCGTTGGGTTAGCATTATAGGCATCCAAAATGAAAGTATTAGAATTGACTTTTACGACTTGGGAACGATTATTTGTTGGGGTATAATTTTCTATAGCACTTTTTATTTTTTCAGCAGGAACTTTAAAATACCTTCCGATTGTAATCGCCGTCATTAGATTATTGAAATTGTAAGTGCCAATGAGTTGGCTCTGAATAGCTATTAATTCGGCTGATTTAGCTAAAAAAGCTACCTTGACAAAAGGGTTAGCTTCTAAGAATTTTGTCTCAAAAGGGTGGTAATTGGGATCAGGGGTTTCACTTTTTTCATAGATTAATCGATGTCGAATTCCTTCCGATAATTCTTTTAGAAAGGGCTCATCATTATTGACAAATGCCATTCCTCGGTTTTTTTCAAGAAAACGATATAACTCAGATTTTCCTTTCTTGACACCTTCTATTCCACCAAAACCCTCCAAATGCGCTCGCCCGATGTTGGTAATTACTCCGTGAGTCGGTTCTGCAATTTTACATAAAAACTCAATTTCGCCAACATGATTAGCGCCCATTTCGATGACCGCAATTTGAGTAGTTTTTGGCATTTCTAACAAAGTTAGTGGTACGCCAATATGATTATTAAAATTTCCTTTTGTAAAATGAGTTTGATAAGAAGAAGAAAGCACTTCACTTAGCAATTCCTTTGTAGTTGTTTTTCCATTACTACCTGTGATACCGATAATTGGAATATCGAATTGTTTCCGATGAAAATTAGCTAATTCTTGGAGGGTTTTTAGTACATCATCAACTAAAATGAAATGTTCACTTTCCTGAAATTCCTTCTCATCAATAATGGCAAATTTGGCGCCTTGCGCTATCGCATCTTTTGCGAATTGATTTCCATTAAACCTTTCTCCTTTTAATGCGAAGAAAAGACAATCCTTTTCAATTTTCCGGCTATCAGTTACAATATTAGAATATTGACAATAAACCTCATAAAGCTGGCTAGTGGTCATATTTATATAGTAAAATCGTTTTTTAATTTAGCTCGCTTATTTTCATTCCATACACGCTGGGGGGCTAAAAAAGTTCGCCAAAATAAAAAAGTCTCCACTTTCAGGTATCGAAAGTGGAGACTTTTTATATAGAGGAATAATTAAAATTCCTTTTTATCACTTATATCTTCTCTTAACTTTATTCTGCTTCGTTTTGAAGTTGTTTCCAGCAGTATCTTCATTTCCAGTTGGGCCACCAGTTCTAGTCATCGCGCAACGGAAACCAAGGTCTCTGTCTGAAGAATCTTCTTCGCGGAAACGACGAGCTGCAGGAGCTAACCAATAAGCACGATCTTCCCAAGAACCACCTTTGATAACTCGAGCTTTGTCACTTACCAATGTATGTTTTCCATAATCGTAGAAAACTTCAGATTGCTTGTCACCATCTAAGAAGTTATATGGTTGACCACTTTTATAGTTTTCACGAGTTGCTACTTCATCATCTTCGACATAACGATATCGAATACGACCTAAAGAATCTTTCTCTACAGGTTGTCCATCTTCATCCAAAACTTTAGTCTCAAATTTGCTACCTCGATAAGGGTTCAAATCTTGTTGTTCAACATCACGAAGCGTAGAACTAGTTAATGGACGATATAAGTCCATAGTCCACTCGTTTACGTTTCCTGCCATATGATAAAGACCAAAATCATTAGGTAAATATTCTCTAACCGGAGAAGTGATATGTGCATTATCATTTAATTTTCCTGCCATACCCATATAATCACCACCACCACGTTTGAAGTTGGCTAAGATTTCACCTTGCCATTTGTTTCTTTGTTGGAAACGAACGGTATTGCCATCCCAAGGATAAATTCTTCGGTCAGCGATACGCTCATCACGCTCAGAAACTAGGTTTCCAATTAAAGCTAAAGCAGCGTATTCCCACTCTGCTTCCGTTGGTAAACGGTAAGTTGGTAGTAGAATACCATCTTCGAATTTAACTGGACGTTCTCCGTCAGTTCTGATATCTTTAAGATTCTTTCTTACATCACCTTGATACTGTCCAACTAGGTAAGCTTCTGTGTTGAAGTTATCTTCGTCTTTTTGTTCAGGGTTAGTATTCAGAATACCTTTTTCAATTAGGATCATTTCATTCACACGGTCAGTACGCCATTGTGCAAAGTTATTAGACTGTGACCAGTTCACACCAACTACCGGATAATCATCGTAAGAAGGGTGTCGGAAATAAGTCTCTACGAAAGGCTCATTATAAGCCAATTCTTCCCGCCATACCAATGTATCTGGTAATGCATTTTGATAAACCTCAGGATAAGATTCACCATAAACACGACTCAACCAGTATAAATACTCACGGTAATCAACGTTTGCAACTTCTGTTTCATCCATATAGAATGAAGAAACAGTTACACGACGAGGAACGTTTGCCCAATCATAAGTTACATCTTGCTCGACGTTACCCATTGTAAATGTACCCCCTTCGATAAGAACGAGGTTAGGACCTGTAGCTTGTCCTTCGTAATCAAGTTTCTCAAAACCTCCCCACTTTTGGTCGTTATAACGCCATCCAGTGGAAGTAGAGCGCTCTTTTGGACCACAAGAAGTGATCATGAAAGACGCTAGAATCATAAAAAAACCGAACTTCAACAGTTGTTTCATCACTTTAAAAATATTTGTTTTTGGAAAACGACTGGCAAATATAGAAAATTTACTTTCAAATCGAACCAAATATTATTTACCGCCAAAATTTTTAACATTTGGTCGGCAAAAGATTTTTTAACCATTAAATTTTGAATACATAAATTCAGGTATTTGAAATCCAAAATTTAACCATTAAATTTTACCTAAATATCTGGAAGCAATCATTATAACGGCCATTAAAACGGCGGCGTTTGAATGCTTCACTTTGATCAAAATTTAAAACGAGAGAGATTTCATGAGCACCATTAGTACCTCCTGAAGCTTGTGTTTGAAGTTGGGAAACAGTAAAATCATAACTATACCCAATCTTGAAAATATCTTTTTTTAGTCCAACTAAAATAATAGCCGCATCTGGATTGCCAAATGCATGTCGATACCAACCTCCTGCAAAAACAAAGCCCATACTTGCATATGCTCCGACATTTAGTTGCCCTTGATCACCTTGTTTTATATACAAAGCATTTGGGGAGATAAACGCGGCGGGTGTTCTATTATTGCCTTCCTTAACAGTTAGCTGTGCACCCGCATGAGCCGAGATTCTCATCGCTAAACCTTCGTTTAATCCATCGTTAATACCAAGGATACTTTCATCAGGTCTAGTTAGGTGTTTTAGGGAAATACCACCATAAAAGGTAGGTCCATAAGCCAAAATTCCGGCCCCAATATCAAAGTAAGTTTTGTTTAAGTCGTCAGGTCTAATTTCATTGGTAGGATTTGGATTCCCGGCAGGGTCAACGGCTCCAGTTAATGGATCTAATTGATCAAAAAAGATTAGCCTATCCCAATCAATATTGAATTGCCTAAACCCAGCTTCGACACCAATTTTTAAATTGAAATTTTTATTGACCTGAACCCTATAAGCATAGTCGGCATTAAATTTTGTCATTTTATATAATCCTCCACCTGCATCATCTGATTTTAACATTAGACCAAAACCACTATTGAAATCTTCAACGAATTGCTCATAGGAGGCCGCGTAAGTTGCATATGCAGTTGTGCCATCTGCCCAACTGGGATATTGACTTCTATAATTAAATGCAATTCGAGGAGCATAAGTGTTTCCAGCAAAAGCAGGATTCATCATCAACGGTGCTGAGTAAAATTGGCTAAAAATGGGATCTTGTGCCTTTAGATGGATACTTGCAAAACAAAGAGAGATTAATAAAAGTATTTGTCTTATCATTGACTCACAGATTGTAAGGTATAAATATTAAAATGAGCTAAGTTTGTGTTGAATTAATCTGCTAAAAGCGAATTAATCAACTGACCGACAATTTGATTGTTAATATGAATTCAATTTCCTTAACATCGCAATACAGCTTATGCCTTAACGTTTTGGTAAAACTTTAATTGCCGAAAGGTAGACCCTCAAGCAAATTTTGTCAAATGTCAATTAACGTAAAATTCAAATATCCCGAAACTTTCGCGGGAACTAACAAAGCGCAAGATATGAAGAAATTATTGACTTCTGTTCTCTTCTTTTTCACTCTAATGCTAGCTTATGGCAACAATCCGACAATAATCGAAAAAACAATAAATTGGGATTCTGATCCTGTGATTCATTCTGTCGAGGGTAGCCCTAGTTTTGAAATATGGAAATTCGATGGCGCCGTTTATGATGATGAGCACCCTTCTCTGCCTATTTTTTCGGAGCGATTTGTTTTAGATAATTACAGTGATATTAATGTCAACCTGATTGATGCGCAATATGAACCCTTCGATAAAAAAGCTTCTTCTGATGATGCTTTTTTGAAAGATCAAATTCAAATCATTGCTGAAGTTGAAAAAGACCGAAAGACATGGAATGGAGTGGTCAGTTTTATCCCAATTATTCAAACAGGTCCAGAACGTTTTGAGCGACTAATTTCTTTCAAATTACGCCTATCTTATAATACGCTTCCAATACCTGATAATAATCGAGGAGATTATACGACTACTTCCGTCTTGATGGATGGTGACCTTTTTAAGTTTGCGGTTTCGGAAACTGGTGTACATAAATTAGATTTTAATTTTTTGAAAAATGAATTGGGTATTCCTTTGGAAAATATTGACCCAAGAAATATTAGTATTTATGGAAATGG
The DNA here is from genome assembly GCA_024743405.1 of Bacteroidota bacterium. Classification (GTDB taxonomy): domain Bacteria; phylum Bacteroidota; class Bacteroidia; order Chitinophagales; family Saprospiraceae; genus JANSWP01. Next base: position 180,793 of record JANSWP010000001.1, on the reverse strand, counting down.
TGGTGGAATGTTGCCAGAATTGACAGATACAGAGAGACAAGACGATCTTTTTGAAAATGCAATTTTTATTCAAGGAGAAAGTGATGGAAAATTTAATGGGGGCGATTTTATTTTATTCTATGCCGAAGGACCAGATAAACATCGATTAAATACGAGCACCAATACATTTGTTATCCCAAAAAATGTTTACGATGAAAAAAACTATTATTTTCTGAAAATTAGTTCAGAAAATGGAAAGCGAATAGTACCTCAAAACTCAGTGGCGGGGAGTGACTATACTACTTCAGAATTTGATGATTTTATTCATTTTGAAGAGGATCAAGTCAATCTTTTACATAATTGGAATCAAGGTCAGGGGTCTGGAAGAAAATGGTTTGGCGATTTATTTAAAGTTTTGACAGAGAATAATTACAGTGATCAATTTCAAGTGTCGGACATCGTTTCAAATGCGCCTGCAAAAATTCGAGCTTCCATGGCTGGGCGAATTGAAGTTGGAACTGGAACAGGTCGATTTCGAGTCATTGCTAATGGAAATACATTTACGAGCGAATCTTTTGCTTCCACTGCGGCTGGTCCTACTGATCAATTTGCAAGTGAGAGAATTGCAAGTGGAGAATTTACTCCTAATAGTGATGCATTTGATATCCAAATCGAGTTCGTACGAGGAAATGGAGTAAATAATGAGGCTTGGTTAGATTTTATAGAATTGAATTTTAGAAGAAAATTGAATTTAAGTGGTTCACAAATGGCGTTTCGTGATTTAGAAACCATGGATTATAATACTAGTACTTATAATATAACTAATGCCAATTCCAATATACTAGTATGGGATATTACTAACCCTCTTGAGCCAAAGTCACAGGAAGTAAATCTTTCAGGTTCAGATATTAATTTTAGTGTGAATACCCAAAATGAACTTAAAGAATTTATCGCGTTTGATAATAATGGTACCTTTTTAACAGCTGAAAAAATTGGGGATGTTTCTCAAATTGAAAACCAAAATATTCATGGTATTTTGGATGCGAATTTTGTAATTATCTATCCACAAGTATTTAAACTAGAGGCAGAAAGACTAGCGGCTCATCGTGCTGAACACAGTAATATGATAGTCGAATTGCTCGATATTGATCAACTTTATAATGAATTCTCATCAGGGAAAAAAGATCCAACTGCTGTTCGCGATTTTGCAAAAATGCTTTATGAACGTAGCGATAATTTCAGATATCTATTGCTTTTTGGTGATGGTTCTTATGATTTTAGAAACTTGAATCAAGATGACAATGATTTTATTCCTGTTTATGAAACCCATCAATCTGTTCACCCTATTACTGCTTTTCCTTCAGATGATTATTTCGCTTTATTGAGCCCTGGTGAAGGACAAGATATTACGGAGGGAGCCTTGGATATTGCGGTTGGAAGATTTCCGGTAAAAACATTGGATGAGGCGAATCAAGTTGTTTCAAAAATCGTAGCCTACGATACAGGGACTGAATCATTTGGAGATTGGAGAAATAGGATCGTTTTTGTAGGAGATGATGAAGATAGTGGTCGTCATACTAAAGATGCAGATGGTATTGCAGTAGATATTGGGTTGAAAAACAAAAACCTAAATATCGATAAGGTCTATGTAGATGCTTTTAAACAAGAAGCTTCGCCATTTGGTGTTCGGGTTCCTGCTGCTACGGAGGCATTAAATAAAAATATGTTCAAAGGAACGCTTGCAGTGACTTATTTAGGGCATGGTGGTTCAAAAGGTTGGACGCAAGAAAGGATTTTGAAAATTAGTGATATTTTAGGTTGGGAAAATCAAGGCAAACTGCCCATATTCATTACGGCGACCTGTTCTTTCTCTGGCTATGACAATCCAGCTTTTACCACAGGGGGCGAGCATATTTTATTAAACCCTAAAGGAGGAGCTATTGCTTTATTTACAACTACTCGTGCTGTCTATGCAAGTGCTAATGAACAACTAACGAGAGCTTCTGTTGATACACTGTTTTTTAAATTTGACAATAAAATTCCAACAATAGGGGAGGTCTTGAGGATCTCAAAAAATAAAGTTGGTCGTGAATCGAATTCTCGAAAATTTACGCTTTTGGGCGATCCATCTATGCAATTAGCTTTACCTAATTACAATGTAGCTACATCGACAATTAATGGGAAAGATTTAGCCACCGCACTTGGAGACACGTTGCGAGCTTTGCAAAAGGTAGTGATTGAGGGCATCGTTCAAGATGACTTTGGGAATGTGATGACTGATTTTAATGGTGAAGTTTTTCCAACTATTTATGATAAGAAAGTGACTTATCAGACACTGGGACAAGATGCAAAAAGTCCAATTATCAATTTTGATCTTCAAAAAAATGTCATTTTCAAAGGAAGGGCGAGTGTAACTCAAGGTAAATTTCAATTCACATTTGTGGTTCCTAAAGACATCAATTACAACTTCGGAAATGGAAAAATCAGTTACTACGCTTCAGATTTGAATATGATGGATGATGCCGCTGGATTTTATGAAGGAATTACCATTGGAGGCACAGATCCAAATGCTTTGGCGGATGATATTGGGCCTAAAGTGGATGTATTTATGAATTCAGATGATTTTGTCTTTGGAGGGACTACAGGATCAAATCCGACGCTTTTAGTGAAGTTAGAAGACGATAATGGAATCAATATTGTCGGAAATAGTATTGGGCATGATTTGAGTGGAGTATTAGATCAGGAAACAAAAAACACTTATATTTTAAATGATTTTTACGAATCAGAATTAGATGATTATACGAAGGGAGAAGTACGTTTTCCCTTGTCAGGCCTAGCTGAGGGACTCCATGAGATCAAGGTGACGGCATGGGATATTGCCAATAATGTGAGTGAAGGATACACAGAATTTTTGGTTGTTACCTCCGCAGAAGTGGCTTTGGAACATGTTTTGAATTATCCTAATCCGTTTACCACTTCAACTTGCTTTATGTTTGAGCATGGAAGGGCAGGTCAAGAGTTGGATGTGATGGTTCAAATTTATACGGTTTCAGGAAGATTAGTAAAAACTTTAGAGGAAAGAATATTTTCTGCAGGCGACCGTTTAAGTAGGGATAATTGCCTTCAATGGGACGGAACCGACGATTTCGGCGACCCTCTTGCCAAAGGAGTTTATCTTTATAAAGTTAAAGTACGAAACCAACTTGGAGAGGCTGTTCAATCAGGTGAAAGCGAATTTGAAAAATTGGTAATTCTCAAATAGTTTAAGTCCAAAATTCAGGCTGAAAAAATCCTTTAATCTGGAACTGTGAACTCTGAACTATTAATCTATCTTTGCGAATCTTTTAAAAAAATTGTACTGCATCTCATGAAATCTTTACTTTCTAAATTGAGTTTGTTAGCCGCATTTGTTCTACTTTTTTCAGTAAATACAAATGCCAATTGCATCTTAGTATGCGATTCAAATGGTCAAAATTGTGAGTGGCGACTCGCTGACCAAGTTACTCCTTGTCCAAATGCCATCATCACGGCAGTTCCTTTCTTGCGTATTGTCTCTGATGCTCGTTCGGGCGCCATGGGTGATGCTGGGATTGCAATTTCCGGTGATGCCAATGCGATGCATTTTAACCAATCTAAATTGGCAATGGCTGATGAAGAATTGGGTGTTTCAGCAACCTATACGCCATGGTTGAGAGCACTCGGATTGACCGATGTGTATCTTGCTTATTTGACAGGGTATAAAAAAATTGATGACCTCCAAGCAGTTGGTGTTGGTTTGAGATATTTCTCTTTAGGAGACATCGCTTTTACTGATATTAATGGAAATGCTATTGGAAATGGTCGACCAAATGAATTTGAAATTACTGCTGCTTATTCGAGAATGTTGACAGATAAATTTTCTGCTGGAATTGGAGCTAAGTTTATTTATTCAAACCTAGCATCTGGTCAAGAAGTCAATGGTCAACAAATTGAAGTAGGAACAGCTGGTGCTGCTGATATTTCATTGACCTACGAAACGCCTGTTGAAGTTAATGGAAAGGAATCAAACCTTACTTTAGGTTTAGCTATCACTAATATTGGTTCGAAAATCACTTATACCAATGCTGCCAATAATGAAAAGGACTTCATACCAACCAATCTTGGTGTTGGTGTAGCATGGGAAATGAATTTTGATGAATACAATAGCATGACTTTTACAACAGACATCAACAAATTATTGGTTCCGACTCGTTGTCTAGGGGAGAATGAATTTGATTGTGATGTTGACCAAAATGGCATTGACGATTGGCGGGAAGAATCTCCGGTTGGAGGTGCTTTCAGTTCTTTTGGTGATGCTCCTGGTGGTTTTTCTGAAGAAATAAGAGAATTGATGTATTCTTTCGGAGTAGAGTATTGGTATGATAAGCAATTTGCCGTACGTGCAGGTTACTATACTGAACACCAAACAAAGGGAAATAGAAGTTTCTTTACTGTTGGTCTAGGGTTGAAATACAATATTTTTGGATTGAATTTCTCTTATTTGGTTCCAACAACGAATCAAAGAAATCCATTGGATAATACCTTGAGATTCAGTTTGTTGTTTGATTTTGGTGCTTTCAGCACTATTGATGAATGATAATTGAATTGTTCAGGTACAAAAAAAGGGAATGGCTTTTGTCAATCCCTTTTTTTTTTCGAATAATTGACCACTGGAGAATAATTAGAGTTTCCCTTTTATAAAAACCTTTTCAATCAAGTCACTGCCAAAAGCATAAGGTAAATAGGCTATCGATGGAATGGGTTTGGTGATGAAAAAATTAGCCAATTTACCCTTTGTAATTGATCCAACTTCTTTATCTAATTCCATTGCGAAAGCTCCATTAATTGTTGCCGCATTAATTGCTTCTTCAGGTAACATCCTCATTTTAATACAGGCTAAAGAAAGGACGAACGGCATTTTCCCTGAAGGCGTTGAACCTGGATTATAATCAGTAGCCAAAGCAATACCTAAATCAGCATCAATTAATTTTCGAGCTGGAGGGTAGTGGTCATTGATGAAAAAAGGAGCAGAAGGTAAGAGTGTCCCTATTGTATTCGAGTTTTTCAAACACTCAATCTCTTCATCGTTTACGACTTCTAAATGATCAACGGAGATCGCGCCATTTTTGACACTTGTTTGAATCCCCCCCATACAGTTAAATTGGTTGGTATGGATTTTTGGTTTCAGTCCATACTTTGCACCAGCTTGAATAATTCGGTCAGTTTCCTCTGTAGAAAAAGCTACTTTTTCGCAAAAAACATCAATATAATCAGCCAACCCTTCGCCTGCAATTTTAGGTAGCATTTCATTGATGATTTGTTGAATGTATCCTTCATGGTTCTCTCGGAATTCTATCGGGTAAGAATGGGCGCCTAAGAAGGTTGCTTTAATAGGAATGTCCGTCATTGTTTTTAATTGGCGGACGACCCGTAATATTTTTAATTCACTTTCGACAGTCAAACCATAGCCACTTTTTATTTCAATGGCGCCAGTTCCGAAACCTCTAACTTCATTCAGTCTAGCAAAAGCTTGTTCTACCAAATCTTCCTCAGAAGTATTTTGGAGTCTTTTCGCTGAATTCAAAATACCACCGCCTCTTCGTGCAATTTCTTCATAAGAGAGCCCCTCAATTCTATCTCGAAACTCTGTTTCTCTACTCCCAGCAAAGACTAAATGTGTATGTGAGTCACACCAAGTTGGAAAGACCATATTGCCTGTGGCATCGATAATTTCATCGGCTCGTTTAGGGCAATTTTCCATCGATCCAAAATCCAGAATTTTGTCATTTTCAACTAAAAGAAAAGCATTCTCAATCGTTGGTAAAATGGATAATTCTTTTCCTTTCCGAATTTTGGAGGGAATATATTCGACGCCAACGAGTTGTTTGATATTTGTAATTAAAAGTGAATTCATTCTATTGGTTTTATAAGCTTTTTGTTTTACCACCGTCAACAGGCAAATTAATTCCTGTGATATAACTAGCTGAAGGTGAAGCCAAAAAAGCCACGGCATCGGCGATTTCTTTAGCGACTCCAAAACGCTTCATTGGAATAATATTTACCCAAGCTTCTTCTCGCTCTTCAAAGGAAACGCCCATTTTTTCAGCCTGATTAGAAATAATGGAGGTTAATCGGCCCGTTTTAGTCGAACCGGGCAAAACATTATTGACAGTAATACCAAATTCGGCTAGTTCATTTGCCATGGTTTTTGCCCAGTTGGCAACTGCCGCTCGTGTTGTATTGGAAACTCCTAAACCATCTATAGGGATTTTTACCGAAGTAGAAATAATATTGATAATTCGACCATAACCTTCTTTTTTCATACCCTTTAGAACTGCTTGGGTTAGCAAGTGATTACAAATGATATGGTTATTAAAAGCTTGCGTAAATTCTTCAATTTTAGCATCAATAATTGGTCCACCAGCTGGACCTCCTGTATTATTGATTAATATATGAATGGGTTTAGCTGTGACAAGACCGGTGACTTTTTTTTTCAAATCTTTTGTATCGGTGAAGTCAGCCACTAGAAAATCATGATTTTGATTTTGAGATCTATCCAATTCTGATTGTGTAGCTGCCAATTTATCAGCACTTCGCGCAACAAGAGTAATATTTGCCCCCAAATTGGCCAGTTCAATAGCACAAGCTTTTCCGATGCCTTTGCTGCTCCCACAAACTAGGGCGTTTTTTCCGACTAAATCTAAGTTCATCTTTGATGTTTTTTTTTTTGGTTAAATTTACGAACAGTTCCAAAAAGTACAACTTAAAGGACTTCGAAAATAATAACCGACGCATTTTGCTTGTCCTTTTTCCTTTTCTCCTCGTTAATTTTTTTTAGCATGGCACTACCAAACTAAAAAAAATTGCCTTGATAAAAGAAAAAAATTACAGCGCCAAATTTACGTGGTTTATTAATTACGAAATTCCTAACACAAATAAAATCAATATGTCAATTAGAAAACCATTCAACCTTAATCAATGGATTGACGAACACCGTCATTTATTAAAACCACCTGTAGGAAATAAGCAAGTTTATTTTGAAAATGACGATTACATCGTTATGATTGTAGGCGGTCCCAATGGTCGAAAAGACTATCACTTTGAAGATGGCGAAGAATTATTTTACCAAATAGAAGGGGATATTACTTTGAAAATTATTAATGAGGACGGTACGCCTGAGGATATACAAATAAAAGAAGGTGATATGTTTTTATTACCTCCACGAATTCCTCATTCGCCACAAAGGCCTGCCAATACAATTGGTTTAGTGATAGAAAGATATCGAAATGAAGGAGAAACGGATAAACTGATGTGGTTTTGTGAAAGTTGTAATAACAAATTGCACGAAGCAACTTTTGAAATGAGTGATATCGTCAATCAATTGCCACCTGTCATGAATCATTTTATGAATTCTGAAGAATTGAGAACTTGTAATGAGTGCGGCTCGGTGATGGAAAAGGTTTAATGATTTTGTCCGAATGACTACTAAGACAAGTTTTTTGAAATATAATTGATGTTCAAAGGAATGAGATATTCCAGGATTTCAAAAATCTGGAATATCTCGCCCTTTTGATTCAGCCTAATATTTAGTAATTTCCTCCGTTAGAAGCTTCGTTTTTCGATTTAAATAAAACGGCAAAAACCAGCATTACTATAAAGGCTAATATAGCTGGGATTGTCCAAATCGCCAACCAGTCATGCCCTCCACCAGATGAGGTGTATTTTTCAACAACCTGTCCTGAATAAATTGATCCGATATACATTCCAATACCATAGGTCACTAATGCTATTAATCCTTGTGCACTTGACCGAACAGATTCAGGTGCTGCTTTATCAACATAAATTTGTCCAGTAACAAAAAAGAAATCATAACAAATACCGTGAAGTATAATGCCGAAATAGAACATAAAAATCATTTCATCATTATTGCCAAAAGCAAATAACATATATCGAGCTACCCAGCAAAACATTCCAATAAGAATCATTTTCTTAACGCCTAATTTCCTGAAAAACAAAGGCATAAGTAACATGAAAACAATTTCTGACACTTGTCCTAGTGTCATTTTCCCTGCGGCGTTTTCCATGCCTTCTTCAACAAGAAAAAGATTAGTAAAGGCATAATAAAAAGCTAGGGGAATAGAAATTAATAATGAACTTACAATTAGAATCGCAAAAGATCGATCCTTCATTAACTTCAACGCATCAAAGCCTAATAACTTTCCGATGGTAACTTTCTCCCCCTTTGCATGAGGAGGAGTAGTGGGTAGCGAAAAACAATAAAGTCCGGTCAGAATGGAAGCTATTGCTGCGATTTTCATGGGCATGGCAGATTTTTCCATACCAGCGATCATCAGACCTGCAACAATCCAACCAATGGTTCCCAACACTCTAATAGTAGGAAACTCCTTTTCTGGATTAGTCATTTGATGAAAAGCAACTGCATTGGCAATTGCGATGGTAGGCATATAACAAATAGAATAGAGTAGGACTACCCAATAAACTTCTGAAGCATCTGTCAAAGAGGCAATCCACCACATAACGACACCGCCCATTAAATGTAAAACGCCCAAAACTTTTTGACCCTCAAAAAATCGATCGGCAATCATTCCTACAAAAAGTGGAGCGATAATAGCGGCTAAACTAACTGTGCTATAGGCATTTCCAATGTCAGAACCTTGGAAGCCTATTTCACCCCAATAAGTAGCAGCTGTAACATACCACGCCCCCCAAATAAAAAATTGAAGGAACATCATAATTGAAAGTTGGATTTTCGTTTTTTGATTCATCTTTTTGAGTTATATATTTTTAGTGTAAGTTGGTTTGGCGATTCACAAAGACTTTTGGTAAAAGAAAATTTCGGGCTTTAAATTAGAAAAAGAGTTTCGAATTCTAATGTGAATTTTTATTAGACTAATCTAACTTGTTGAAATTTGTCAACTGAAAATGATTACTATCTAATATTCGATCACAATAATATTAATGTATCGTTTCATGCCCGAAGATGTTAAAAAACCGTAATTGTCCCGACACTTTTTTTAGAAAACCCCTTTAAACCTTCTATTATTCAGTTAGTCGAAGACAAATATGTAATTTCGAACAGTATTTTTAGCTCCATCTACTTATTCCGCTAAAAGATTAGTCACCATAATTTTTACTTATGATGAGAATCATTATTTCCATTTTTGCTTTTTTATTCATTTTATCTTCTTGTACGAAAAGAGACATAACGATCAATCAAACACATGCCAATGAGATCGTGGAGGATAATACGGCACCGCCTTTTAATGGAGTAAGTACGCTCCAAATCCAAAATTTCATCAATAAAGCCTTCATAGACTTGAGAGGGCGGGCTCCTATTCAAACAGAAATGGATCAAGCGATTTTGTTATTAGAAGGGAATGATTTGAGTGAAGAAGCGAAGGATGCTTTGCTCAATTTTTTGATCGCAGATGTTGACTATTATTTGAGGTTTTGGGACAAGTACAGCAGTGATTTGTTAGAGGGAACAACACGTGAGGCAGTAGCCGGACAAGTTTTCCAATACCAAATAGCTTTAGATCAATCGATTCAACAAGGTGATGAGATTGCTATTGCTTTTTTCGAAATAGAATTGGGTAAAATACAAGCACTCTTAGATGCCTTACCTGAATATGCTCAAGGCGAAATCGATATCATTGAATATATTGCTAGAATGATCAATAATGCAATTTACGATGAAATCAATATGGGGAGTGAGAATTTTACGATTGCATGCTTTGAAAATTTATTTAAAAGAACACCGACGGTAGAGGAATTGGAGGCAAGCCGTTTAATGATAAATGGATTTTCAACTCAAGTTCTTTTCCAAGATGGAAATAGTAAGGATGATTTGGTAGAGATATTTACGACTGTTCCCGAATTTTATCAAGGTTTGGTTTTTGATATTTACCGTCAATTACTTTTCCGAGACCCTAACTCTCCAGAAATGACCGTGGCTACTCAAATGCTGATTGAAACTCAAGACTACCAAGGACTTCAAAAAATGGTTATGAAAACGGAAGAATATGCAGGGTTTTAATGGTGTAAAGTCAATAAATAAATTTTGATCAATCAAATACCGAAATCAATTAGTCATGCAAATGTTTGAATACTTTTTCCTATTTATTTTTAGTGCTCTTTTTGCTCTTTCTTCTTGTAAAAAGGAGACGAAAGTTATTAACGAAACGGTGGTTGATAATTATGTGTATGAGATCAATCAAGTTGCTGTTTATCAAAATAATATTGAAAAGACCCGTCAAAAAACACCGGAAGCATTTCTTTCGGGGCTATATGCCAACTTATTTCAGTCTCCAATTGAAGCGAATACCCTTTCAGATTTGTCACTGATCAGAGAAGCAACAGGAGACAAACAAATGGCAGATGAGTTATTTCTAAATAATTTTATCAATGCTGGTGGGACAATGATTCCTTCTAATATTCAAATGCGCGCCGATTTAGATTTATTTATAACGGAAACTTACCTAAGATTTTATCTAAGAATGCCTAATCCATATGAGGTTTTTGAACTCAAAAAGGTAATTGATGAAGATGAAAATTTGACACCTGAATTGGTTTATCAAGCCTTTGGACTATCGAATGAATATAAATTTTATTAACGTCTAACGATTGTAAAACTTCAAATTTATCAATCAAAAACCACCAATAATAAAGTCATGAAAAGACGTCAATTCATAAAAAAAGCTGGACTTACTGCCGGAACTGTTATTACAGCACCTTATATATTACCTAGTGGTCGATTGTTTGCCAATACTGGCGCGCGAGTAGTTAATCATGTCGTTTTTGTTCTTTTTGGAGGAGGTATTCGAAATCAAGAATCTATAGAGCAAGGTTTTATTTCCAACCAGCCCGGTCAGTCAGCTACTGGAAATATTATGCGGAATATGCTGGACGGCGCAGAGCCGACAGAGGCTTTAGACGTATTCAATTATGCAGGTGGGAATAGTATGTGGGATCCAATTTTGAGTACTCCTTTATCAAAACAAGGGGCGTATTTTAAGGAAGTGCTTTATGGGGAAGGACCTACAGGTCATTATAACGGACATACAGTTGCGATGACTGGTGTTTATACTGAGACGGGATTAAATTTAAATGTTAATCCTGAATTTCCAACCATTTTTGAATATTATCGAAAACACTCTGACCCAGCAAGAAGTGCGATGAATGCATGGTGGATTTCGGAAGGCTTAGGTCCATATCCTTCCTTAAATTATAGTCGTTATCCTGGGTATGGTGCAGGGTATGGTGCAAATTATATGCGTCCATTAACGCTATTTTTTGAAGGTCAACCTGGATCTCGACAATTGCAAGACGCGATACTTTATCAGCCAGATGATGTAGCTCGAATCAATAAAATTAAATCCATTTTGGATAAGAATTTTGATGAAACGGCGGCTGATTTGCCAGGGATTCAAAATACAGCAGACCACCGTGAGGAAATCAAAGCTTTCTATGTTGAAACGTTAGAAAAAGTACAAAATGGAGGGATGGAATTTCCCCTACCATACGATAATCCGAATTTATTGACGGGTGATTTAGTCGCAGTAGCAGGAGCATGGGAAGTACTGAATAAATTCACTCCTGAACTTACTGTAGTTAATACCACCAATTTGGATATTTGTCATAGCAATTTCACGGGTTATTTGAATTTCTTACATCGTGCCGATTATGGAGTAGGTTGGTTGTGGGATAAGATCCAAAGTCACCCTGTTTTGGCTGATGATACCATTATGGTTTGTATCCCAGAACATGGTCGAAATCTGATGCCAAATAATCTCCAAGACGGGAATGGAATGCTCGCCTTTGATCATACAAGTGATGCGAACTCTCGAAGATTATTTTCATTGATTGTGGGCCCAGATGATAAGGTGATTCGCCAAACTTTTGGCAATAATGGTGTCGCCACTGCCGAATCTGTGGATATTGTTCCAACGATTGCACATATTCTCGGTTTCCACGAAGATATTCCAAATGGATTATTAAATGGGCGTGTTTTGACGGAAGCATTTTTGTGAAATTTAAAATCTATATAAAAACAAACCGATGAAAAAGATCCTCATCGCTTTTTGCTCAATGGCATTTCTATTGTATGCTTGTTCAGAGTCTTTTGTGGAGGAAACCATTGACCCAACACCACCTGAAAACCCTTTTGATTCTATAGATTGGAGTGAGGTTAATCCACCTGAATTGCCTGTTGATTCTAATACATTTGTGGGACTACATACCTATATTTTTAGTTCTAGATGTAATCAACCTGCTTGTCATGATGGTACTTTTGAACCTGATTTTCGGACGGTTCAAGGCGCTTATAATTCTTTAGTGGAACATTCTATTACGAAAAACTATGATCCACAAGTAGATGGCAAAAATCCTTTGTCTTTCAGAGTCGCACCTGGTTCTCTAGAAGAGTCTATGATGTGGCAAAGATTAACCAACCATGAGCCACCGAATTTCGAAAGAATGCCGTCGAGCGGAAATCCTTTACCAGATAATTTGTTGACCTTAATTCGAAATTGGATCGAGGATGGAGCTAAGGACCCTTTTGGAATTGATCCGATGCAATCGAATGAGCAACCGAACTGTTTTGGAGTATTAGCTTACGTGCCATTTCCAGGTATCCCAGGACTTCAATATCGAACGGATACCATACGGGTAGATGGCAATCCGTTTAATTCTTTTGTGGTACTGGCCAATGAAGAAGCGGATGTTTGGTTTGGTTTTTTGGATTTCTTGGATGAGGTGAATTACAATTTTGGAGAAAATTTGACGAATACTAAAATTCAATTATCAACTAATTTATTTGATTTTAGTGATGCAGTAGAAGTAGACTTAGAGTATGTGGGTAGTCCGAAAAAAAGTACAGATATGTTTAGTTTGCCAGCTTTTCAACTCCCTGAAATCATGAACCAATTATATGAGCCAGTCATAGGGCAAAATAACCCATATCATTACAAAGCGACCTTTAATGCATCGTCACTAGGGTTTGCAACGAATAGCATTGTCTATATGCGAATTATTGTCCAAGATGAAGACCATGAAGAGACAGCGATTCCAGAAGATTCTTCGATCCAGCCTTTTGCTTTTTATTATTCATTTTTTGTGTATCAACCGTAGTTAGAGGTGGGACAGTTTGCAATGTTCAGTTTTATTATTTGTAGGTTATCGAAATCCAAAAACATGAGAAATATATTGTTTCTTTTTATTTTTTGTGGTGCTTTTGGTTGTACAAAAGAAACCATCACTACAAATGACAATAATAACCCAACACCGGATATTAGCGAAGTGCCTGAAATTACATTAATAGGTGTTTCTCAAACCACGGTTGTGTCGGGTATTGATTCTTTGTCTTTTGTAATCAATTATACGGATGGTGATGGGGATTTAGGAACGGAAGACCCTGATGAAACTTCGATCGAAATTATTGATCAGAGAGATTCGGAAACCTTGATTTTCAATTACCATTTGCAACCTTTAGCGCCTTTGGGTAATGAAATTGCGATTACTGGTGAGCTAAATATCGTGTTGGATCATACGATTGTTTTAGATGATTCGAATGATAGTGAAACGACGACTTTTACGATTCGATTGAAAGATAGGGCTGGAAATTGGAGTAATATTTTGGAGACGGAAACGATTACTATTATGAAATAAGACATAAGTAAGAGAGCAATATTATCTGCAGCAAATTTTAGTTTATTTTTTCCACTCACTGCGTTAAAAATACTTTTGGCTATGCCTTTGTGCCACTGGCACAAGCCAGCTCAGAGAGCTAAGGCTATGACTGTGTTTTTTGCCTTGTGAGAGAAAAAAATAATTCAAAAATTTATTCTAAACTTAATATTGCTCGCTTACTTATTGTTGCATGGCTATATAATTATAGTCATGCAACAATGGTCAAATGATTTTACTGTCCAACAAAGAAAACAGCATTGCTAAATAAAAATTTTCCTTCTTCCCAAAATGCTCTGAAAAGCGGATTGTCAATCATATAAGTAATACTTCCTCTTCCTTTATTTTGAACCGCAAAAACAACGGAATTATCAAAACTGGATTTTATATTTGAACCGACAAATCCTGAAATCATTGGATCTTCTCCGACGTATCCAACATTCCAAGTATCTTTCAATAAGTCATATCGTAATGTATTGGTTTTCAGTGTGAAATAGTAATCTTTCATTCCAAAACCTAATGGATGAGAATTATCTAAATTAATCTTGAAAATGGCTCCTGGCAGTCCGTCAGAAATAGAAGCTCGAAGACGGTCTTTATATTTTGCGGTTCTATTTTCTAAAGCAGTTTCCTCTCTATTTTTTTCGGCGACACTTTTGTCAGATTTCTTAGCGTATTTGGTAAGGTTAAATCCCTTTTTATCCTCAAGACTTCTATTCGCAAACCCAATAGAAATCAAACGACCACCTCCAGCGATCCAAGTATTTAATTTAGTCAGAAGACCATCATTTAGTCGAAAACGCCCTTCTGGCATGACGATTAAATTAAAATCATCTAAGTCAATTTGCGACAAATTATCGGCATCTGAAATTGTAATTGGGTAGTTTAAATCTTGTTCAAAATAATACCAAACTTGTCCAAATTCATTTGTGAAAGTTCGTTCACCAGAAAGAACCAGCACTTTTGGCTTTTTGATGAATATCATATTGTCTGAACCAAAATCATGACCACTTGTCACAAATCCTGTATTAGCTAAATGAAGTTCATGATCAAATGTAAATGCCGCATTGGCGACTTTCTCATTTAAGTTTTTGAGTTTTCTATTATCTGCTTGAGTTATAACTAAAGTACCCGCATTAAATTTGCGACCATCCAGTTCGAAAGGTTCTTGTGCGAACCGAACTTTGACTTCCGATTTCAAAATTTCTGATAGAAATTGTGCGCTTTTCAATGAATTCCAAGGCGCTACATATGCATAAGGTTCTCCTTGCCAAGGCGGTCGCACTGTCAGCTTGGATTGTACACAAGGGAAATTAACATTTACACGCTCTTTAGATGCGTAAGCTTCTAAACCTCTCGCGTAGGGTAATGCCCATGCGGTAATATCATAAGTCAAGGAATCAACGACTTCTGTTTTAGGTTCAAAAAGAACTTGTGCCAAGATTCCTTTGGGTTGGTAGGAACTGATAATCAAATCATTAGTCTCGATTTTGTGATTGCCAGATTTTCCAGTTTGATAATGGAATGCATTGACACTTTTATCGCTTTCTGGATTGCAATATTGTATTTGATGAAGATCCAAAAACTGCATTAAAGACTCCAATTTGTCAGGATGATTGGTTCCTTTTATTATAAAAGTTTTGTACTCGCCTGGAGGATTCTTTTGTGTTTGCGTGAAATAATCATGAAAGTTTTGAACAAGATTGCCCGCATTTTTAGAAGAGATTTCAACGGTAGAAAGAGCCGTTGCTGTATGGTGTGCAATTCGATCATCTAAAGTCAAAGTATCTCCATTATCTAATTGAATTGCTCGACCTGCTCGACTATGTCCACCTTGTTCGTATGTCATTCCGATGGCACCATTGAAAATTGGATAAGTATCGCCATAACTAGGATATAGTAAATCAAAGACTTCTCTTGTAAAATATAACCAACCTTCATCATCGAAATATTTTGCATTATTTTTTCCTACTGTATATTGAAATTCACTTTGCCAATCTGTTATATACGGATGAAAAGGCATGGCAGCTGGTGCGAAATAATAGGGGTTATTATGGAATTGCTCATGAAAATCAACATGAATTTGAGGCATCCACTTTTGATACTGTTTCAATCGCCGGCGAGATTCTATCTGTGTTGCCCATGCCCAATCTCGGTTCAAGTCAAATAAATAGTGATTGACCCTTCCTCCAGGCCAAGGCTCATCATGTTCTCGGGAAGCCAAATGTGGATCTGCTTCTTTATTGCCAACATTTCGAACCCAATGAGTATATCTTGAATAACCGTCAGGGTTGATACTTGGATCGATTATGACGACCGTATTTTTCAACCATTCTTGGGCTTCTCTTTTTGTTAATAATTGATATAACGTATTGATGGAACTTTCTGAGGCGGCGGCTTCATTTCCATGCACTCCAAAACTCATCCAAACAACCGCGACAGGGTTTGAATTGTCAACTTGACCTTTTGCCAAACCAGTCATTCTAAGGTTGTTTTTTCGGATTTCTTCCAAGTTTGCCAAGTTCTCTTTGGTCGAAATGAAAGTCAACGTCAAAGGTCTTTTTTGATTCGTTTTTCCATATTCCATTAATTGAACTTGGTCACTGTTTTCAGCCGCATGCTGAAAATAATCTACAACCATATAATGTGGCGTAAAGTGCTCACCCAATTTGTGAGGAAGAAATTCATTTGGTGATTGAAGTTGTGCAAATACTGCCAAATGAGATATTAATAAGCAACTGGTATAGAGGATTTTTTTTAGCATAACGTTAGGCTCTCTTAAAGAGATTGAGCGATTGATGAAATTGAAAGAATAAGAGAGCATCCATTATAGAATGCTCTCTTATTCTTTCTATCTCCCAACCTTTTTGTGATTTTTCGCAATATTAAGGAAACGTTGTAAAATCTCAATTATTAATGTTTAATAATCATTCTTAAAGAATGTATGAGTCATACATTCACCCTACTGATGACTATTTTTTAAAGAAAGGTTACTCCTTTTTAATTCTCGTAATTACTTTCTTTTTTTTGATGATTTTTTTCCCGTTTTCCTCAGATTCTTCGATGGTCTCTTCAATAATAATTTCATCCGCATCATCTCCGAATTTCATTTCTTCATCACCTTTTTCTATCCAAATCATCTTATCCCCATTTCCGCCACGATGATCATGTATTTCATCAGTTTCAATTTCAATAATTTTTTCAATTGTTTGGTTGGAATGCTCTGCTAAAGTCGCTTTTGTAACTTTAGTTTCTTCACCTCGATTGTATCCAATTTCAACTTTATCATTCGGTTTCAAATCGTCTAAGACTTCAATCAATTCATTAAAGTTGGTTAATTTTTGTCCATTAATAGAATTTATCACATCGTCTTTTTGCAAGCCTGCCTTTTCTGCTGGACTCCCTTCTACTACATCTAATAAGGTCAAAGAACCCTCTTTCCCTGGATTCGCTACAATACCCAAAAATCCATTGTGTCCTTTTGTCTCATGAATGAAAACATTGTCTTCATCTTCCATGAGCTCTTTAATCTTAATTTCGATATCTTCTCCTTCATCTCCCTTCATTTTGATGATTTTAACATTATCACCTTTAAGATCAATTTGTTCACTATCCTTCGTGATGATCACCTTCTCGGCTCCATCGTCAGATTTGAAAATCATCACTTTATGTTCCTCCTCCCCTTCATCGTCATCGTCATCGTCTATTTCTATTGTATAAGTTTTATACTTTTTCTTGCTTTTAGATTCTTTTGTCTTGTGTTCTTTTAACTTTTTAGACTTAATTTCCACTTGAACTTCCATCTCTTTTTCGACTTCTTCCATCATTTTTTTGATTTCTACGTCGTTTATGTCTCCTCCTTCTGTAACTTTTTTCTTGACCGTCACGTTGCCGTTTTCATCGATTGTCTTCGTAATGACGACTACTTTCTTTTCTGTCTTACTTTCTTCTTGTGCATTGATAAAAGTAGGGCAAGTTGCCAACAAAGTGAAAATTAATATCGTTGTTCTTAATAATATCGTTTTCATGATAAATGATTTTTGAATATTTAATAAGTCTATGATAATCAATAATTTAATTTGAGAAAAATATTGGTAGTTTAATTGATTGATTATACTTTTATCAACAAAAAAATCACCAATTTTGGGGAATTGAATTTGATAATCTTGTTTCAAATAATGATTGATTTCTGAATTCAAAAAAAGAATTCAAAACATGAAACAGATTCAAGTTAAAGTCTGTTAAACAGCCTATAGACCCCGATGCCTTTGGCTATTTTTGTATAATTCAGCCTGTAAAAATATCACAAAGAATCTCTTATAACAAAAACAACGATGAGTAAAAAGGCAATTTGGATAACTATAGGATTGATGAGTGCCGCTTTATTTGGTATAGGGTGGCTGCAGGTGAATTGGATTTCCTTTGCTTTAAGACTAAATGAAGAGGATTTTAATAACCGTGTTGTTCATGCATTAAATGAGGTAGCCGATCGGCTTGAACAAGATGAACAGATGGAGGCTTTTCAATATACAGATAGTGGTTTTCAACGTGCTTTTCGGGAACAGGAGCTGTGGGATAAAATTGAATCGGGCGATATTTCTATCTCTTTATCTATTGATGGAGCTATTCAAGGAAGTGAGATTCCTTTATCAAAAGCGGAGCACCTTCGTTTGATGTTAGAATCTAATTCTTGTAATTGTGTGAATTGTGAACGAGAAAAAGCGGAGAAATTAGCTCGATGGGTTAATTACACTAAAAATTTGGATTATTTCCCTATTGCTGAAAGGATAAAGCTCGATTTATTAGATGATTTTTTATTGGAAGAATTGTATGATCAAGGTATAAAAATTGACTATAAATATGGTGTTTATGATAGCAAAACCAAGACATTTGTTATTGCTAATAATCATTTTATTGTAGAAGAAGATAATGCGCCGCAACCGACTAAAGAAGGCTATAAAAATCTACATAATTCAAAATATCAAGTTAATCTTTTTCAAAGTGATAGTAAATCACCAGGAAAGCTAATGGTTTATTTTCCCGACCGAGCAAGCTTTTTATGGGGTCCTGTTTTGCAAACTGTTTTACTGTCTTTACTTTTTATAGGAATCACTTTGTTCTGTTTTGCGTACACTATACAAACCATTTTACGTCAAAAGAAATTAGGTGAAATGAAAAGTGATTTCATCAATAATATGACACATGAATTTAAAACACCAATTGCGACTATTTCATTGGCAACAGATTCTATCACAAATCCAATGATTTTAGGCTTTCCTGATAAGGTCAAACGTTTTACAGAGATTATTAAGCAGGAAAATAAGCGAATGAATAACCAAGTGGAGAAGGTTTTGCAAATGGCACAAATCGATAAACAGGATTACGATTTGAAATTGACTAACATTAATATACATGATGTTATAAAGCAAGCAGTTGAAAATATTGGTTTACAGGTTGAGCGCAAAGGAGGCTCAGTGGTGGCAGATTTGGCTGCAGAGAATCCAAATTTTCAAGGTGATTTAACGCATATTTCTAATATTGTTAATAATTTATTGGATAATGCGAATAAATATTCGCCAGAAAAACCAGAAATTTCCGTTCATACACGCAATGTCATGGACGGTCTTGAAGTTATAGTAAGCGATAAAGGGATGGGAATGACAAAAGAGGCTAAAAAACATATCTTTGACAAATTTTACCGAGTCCATACTGGCAACCTTCATGATATAAAAGGTTTTGGGTTAGGGTTGAGTTATGTAAAAGCAATGATGACTGCTCATAAAGGGCAAGTGGATGTAAAAAGCGAATTGGGTAAGGGGAGTAGTTTTGTTTTGACATTCCCCCATAATCAGAAGAAAGAATCTTAAGGAAAAACCAAGCAAATGAAAAAAACTTGGTTTTGAAATCAAATAAAATCACAAAACATACATTCCTTTTTGAAGGATGTACAAAACCAAACTCCATAATATGACTGCGAATAATAACAAAAGCAGAATTCTTTTAGTGGAAGATGACCAAAATTTTGGTGATGTATTGCGCTCTTATTTAGAGATGCATGATTATGACGTGACGCTTGCTACTGATGGTGTCGCGGGATTAGAAAGTTATCGAAAAGGGGAATTTAATCTTTGCATTTTTGATGTGATGATGCCTAAAAAAGATGGGTTTACGCTTGGGCGAGAAATTCGTGAAAAAGATAAGGAGATGCCTATTATCTTTTTAACGGCTAAAACATTGAAAGATGATGTTTTGGAAGGATTTAAAATTGGAGCGGACGACTATATTACAAAGCCTTTTAATTCTGAAGAATTGCTCTATAGGATTCAAGCAATTTTGAAGAGAAGCCAACCCAAACCCGACCCAAGAGAAGAGGTGAAAGAATTTGATATTGGGAAATACCATTTCCATTTTCCGCTTCGAATTTTGACCTTTAATAAAGGGGAAGAAAGTGAAGAAAAATATAAACTTTCTCCAAAGGAGGCACAGCTATTGCGGATGTTTGCCATGTATATGAATGATGTATTGCCAAGATCAGAAGCCTTGACAAAAATTTGGGGCGAAGACAATTATTTCACTGCCCGTAGTATGGATGTCTTCGTAACCAAACTGCGTAAATATTTGAAATTGGATGAGCAATTGGAGATTGTAAATATTCACGGAAATGGCTTCCAATTATTATTAAAAGAAGAAGAGAATGTCTAATTAGTTTTGGGCACATACATAAGAACGGCATGAGGAATTGACTTTTCTCATGCCGTTTTTTAATGGAAATAAGGAATGTGGATAAGATAAAGTGCTCGATTTTGAAAATTTGTTCGATTCATTTATTCCTACTTTATTTCCCGGAGAATAATCAAGTCAGATCTTTTTCAAAGAGCCATTTTGAAATCCATTGTGTTTATGTTGTTATCGAGTGAAAGTTTCAGGTAGTTTAGTAATCAAATAATTGATAGTTGTGGAAAAATAATCCGATTCTAACTAATAGATTTCCTATAAAAAACGACTCAGATTTTGTATTTTTGCACCATGGAAAATGAGCAAAACAAAACGCCGAATAAGGGCAATTATGATGCAGGCAATATTCAAGCTCTAGAAGGGTTAGAAGCCGTACGTCGAAGACCGGGAATGTATATTGGAAGTACTGATATTAAAGGGCTTCATCACCTCGTTTGGGAGGTTGTCGATAACTCTATTGACGAACATTTAGCGGGTCATTGTTCTAAAATTGAAGTGATTATTCATAAGGACAATTCGATGACTGTACGAGATAATGGTCGAGGTATTCCAACGGGTATACACAAAAAGTTGAAAAAGTCCGCGTTGGAGGTCGTTATGACTGTTCTTCATGCAGGTGGTAAATTTGATAAAGATACTTATAAAGTCTCAGGTGGTTTACACGGTGTAGGGGTATCATGTGTGAATGCACTTTCGGCTTATCTTCGAGCAGAGGTTCATCGGGATGGGCAGGTTTTTGAACAAGAATATAAAATAGGGAAACCGGTCGAAGATGTTAAAGTGATAGGGGAGACAGATAAAAGAGGAACTCAAATTACATGGAGACCTGACGGTGACATTTTTGAAACGCTTGAATATAAATTTGAGATTATTGCTAATCGTTTTCGGGAAATGGCTTTCCTTAATAAGGGATTGACTTTAAGTCTTGTTGACGAACGCGAAACAGAAGAGGATGGTTCTTTCAAATCAACTGAATTTTATTCGGAAGGAGGTTTGGTAGAATTTGTTCAATATTTAGATGAATCTCGTACCCCTCTAATTAGCCAAGCTATTCATGTTTCAGGAAAAGAGGAAAATGTGGAAGTTGAGGTAGCTATGCAATACAATACCTCCTTTAAAGAAAATGTTTACTCTTTTGTAAATAATATTCGAACCGCAGATGGTGGAACACATGAAAGTGGTTTCAGACGAGCAGTCAACCGAGTTTTTAAAAATTACGGTGACAAGATGAAATTTTTTAGCAAGCTAAAGTTCGCTATTGCAGGAGAAGATTTTCGAGAGGGTTTAACAGCCATTGTTTCTGTAAAAGTTCCAGAGCCTCAATTTAAGGGTCAAACTAAAGGAGAGTTGGGTAATTCTGAAGTAACAGGGATTGTCTCTCGAAAAGTGGGGGAGATTCTTGATTACTGGTTGGAAGAGAATCCAAAGGAGGCAAAAAGAATTGTAGATAAAGTGATTTTGGCAGCGACTGCGCGTCATGCAGCTCGAAAAGCCAGAGAGATGGTTCAACGGAAAAACGTCCTTACTGGATCTGGATTGCCTGGGAAATTAGCTGATTGTTCTTCCAAAGATCCAGTGGCAAGTGAAATATTTTTGGTCGAGGGGGACTCGGCAGGTGGAACAGCTAAGCAAGGTCGAGATAGATTCTTTCAAGCGATTTTGCCACTGAGAGGTAAGATCTTGAATGTCGAAAAAGCGATGGAACATAAGATTTACGAAAATGAGGAAATCAAGAATATGTTCACAGCTTTAGGAGTGAGTATTTCGGAAAACGAAGATGGTGAACGGACATTGAATATGGACAAATTGCGCTATCATAAGATAGTCATCATGTGTGATGCCGATGTGGATGGTAGTCATATCGTAACACTAATTTTGACCTTCTTTTTCAGATATATGACACCGTTGATTGAGCAAGGTTATATTTATATTGCTGCGCCTCCGCTATATATGGTGAAAAAAGGAAAACAATTCCGATACTGTTGGAATGAGGAAGAGCGACTTGATGCGATTAAAAACTATTCGAAAGACGAGAATGACACATCTGTGAAAATTCAGCGTTATAAAGGTTTGGGAGAGATGAATGCGGATCAACTTTGGGAAACAACAATGGATCCTGATGCTCGAATTTTACGTCAAGTTGGGATTACAGATGCTGCAGAAGCAGATAGAACTTTTTCTATGTTAATGGGGGATGAAGTACCTCCAAGACGAGCATTTATTGAAGCAAATGCGAAATACGCAAATGTTGACATATAAGTTCATTGGGTTGAAATACCTTGGCTTATTTGAACAGTGCTAGAAAAAATTAAGGGTATTACTGAAAAGTAATGCCCTTAATTTTTTAACGGAAGCTATCGAAAATATCTAAATTTCTGATAGGCATTTCTAAGGAGCAACAAGTCTATTGAATATTTGAAGAGCGTATAATTAATAAAACTGTATTGACCATAATTTAGCTAATTTGATTCTAACGGAAGAAAATATCCTCAATCTTGTCCCTAATGGCAACGCCCTCGAAAAGGCAAAACCTTTCACTAAACCTAAAAAATGGCGCAATCTAGAAGGAAATGAAAAAATCATTTGGGGCGAATGTAAAAGCAGTGGAGCTTCTTATTACAAAACTGTCATTCACGCTCAGAAAAGTCATTTTTATTGTAATTGTCCAAGCCAAGTTTATTCCATAGAAAAACGTGGAAAATTGTGTAAGCATACTTTGGCATTGGCATTGATCTACGTTGGGAATCCAGGCATTTTTAAGTTCTCGCCAAAATTTCCGAATTGGGTAAGTAATCGGTTGGAAGAACCACCCAAATACGGTCAAAAAGCGGAACGAACTGCTGAAAAGGAGCACTTACTAGCACAACAGAGAATCAAAACCCGTGAAAAACGGCTTTTTCAAATGGAGGCTGGTTTTCAGGAATTAAGTATTTGGTTAGAAGATATTATGAGGCAGGGATTAGCAGTTTTAGATGGGCAATCCGATGATGTTTTTACCGATATATCAGAAAGAATGGTCAATGCTAAATTGGGAAGTTTGGGGCGTCGGATTCGAAACTTATCTCAATTAATCGGACAAAAGGATTGGCATGAGAAACTATTATCTGAAATTGGAGATATATATTTATTGGTCAAAGGTTTTAAAAATTTAGAAAAATTACCGTCTAACCTTCAACAAGAATTATTGAGCGTTTCAGGTATTAACTTCAAAAAGGAAGAACTTGCTGAATTAGAAGGAATTAAAGACACTTGGTTTATAATTGGGCAAACGGAAGGAACAGATGACTCAAATCTTTTTTTCCGCCGAACTTGGATCATCGGAAAAAACACTCAATTGCAAGGAATGATTTTGGACTTTGCTTGGGGCGCAAATCCGTATGAAAATAATTGGAAAATCGGTACCCAGTTTTTTGGTGAAATTGTGTTTTATCCGTCTGCTTATCCAATGCGTGTATTTGTGAAGAACTTTGAAATGACGATCTCTGAAATCGTGGTCAAAGGTTTCGAAGATTTTTATGGTTTCTCTAATAAATATGCAGAGGCAGTTGGACAAAATCCATGGCTTGCCTTGTTTCCGGTATTCTTAGAAAATGTGATTCCATTATATCAAAATGAAGAATTTTTCTTGGTTGATAGAGATAAAAATTTATTGCCAGTTTTAGAAAAGGAAGGATTAGGCTGGAAAATGTTAGCCCTCAGCGGAGGGCAGCCTGTTCATGTTTTTGGACAATGGGATGGGCTCAAAGTCGAGCTTTTTAGTGTCGTATTGAGTGGGGATTTTCATGTTTTGCAGGATGTACAACCTTTAAAAAGACCAAAAAATAAATGGAATAATTGGTGAGTATTTATTTTTTTTCAGCTTGGTTTATTTTTGCTTTATCTCCATAATAATAGAAAAATAAAATTCCTATCCCTGTAATTGCTACTCGTCGGATTCTTCGAATGACTGCTAAGCTGGCACCTATTTCGGGTGTAAATCCTAGTAATTTTACAAAGAACAAAGTGGCAAATTCTAATGCACCCCATTGACCTGGAATCAAGAACAAAGCCCCCATAACAATATTGACAATAGTGGCAATAAAAAAGGCTCCCATAAAACTAACGGGCGCACCTATGAGATACATGATTAACCAAATTTCTACTGTTCCCAAGGTTCTTCCAATCAAATGACAAGCAGTGGCATAAACCAAATTTTTTATTCCTTTAGAATAAATCTCCTTGAAGTTCCCATCTAAAGAAGCTAATTTTTCCTTTTGTTTTTCGAGCTCCTTTTTAACTCTTGGTATCCAGTTGGCCATTTTTAGAACCCAACCTGTCACTCCTCTGACTTGAACCCAAACCAAAACAATACAAATAATCAATGCAAAAATTAAATAGGCTATACTGCCCCAAATCCACGCTGTAGGAATAGAAATGAAAAGAACAGATAGGAATAAGCCAACTGAATTAAATAATAATTTGGTGATATTATCCAATGTTTTATCAACAATTACACTCGAAATTCCATCAGAAATAGGGATTTGATCTTTGATAAGATAAGCCCTTGTCATATCACCTCCAACATTTGCCGTTGGGGCAATCATATTCACTGCTTCCGCTATTATCTTTAACTTAAAGAGATTTATGAAAGGTAGGCGATGATTCGAAAACTTTAAGATTTGGTGCCAAGCTAGGGTATGAAAGATTTGCCAAACAATAGCAAGGGAAAAAATAACAAACCACCACCAACCTATTTGTCGCATGGCCGTTTTCAACTCATCCCAACCTAATTTATATAAAACACCTCCAAAAAGGACAAGTCCTAGAATAAGAAAAATTCTCTTAATAAGTTTCGATGACATTCATTTGATTCTCAAATCCAAGTTCTATTTTCAGTTCCCAGTTAATTTTCAAACTGGGAACTGAAAATTTAGAACTGAAAACAGTTTTATGGTTTTACGGAAGGAGTCGGATATCGACCATACATCATTTTAAGACGGTCATTTTCCTCTGTATCTTTTATTTTCTGAATTACTTGAATGATTTGACTATCAATGTCTTGTAACTCAGAGGTGTCTGTATTTCCTGCACTTTCGATACGTTGTACCATCTCAGCATGAAGGGTATTTACTCCATTCATAGCAGCAAAACGTACCCATGGAGATTTACCCATATTAGTAGCAATCGTTTCTAACTTTTGCGCAGAGCCTAAAATGGTTTCAGAGGCTGTAGAAGCGGATAGTACTGCATAGTTTTCGATAAATCCAATTGCCCCAAAACCTTGCATCTTGCTCCAACTTCTTTCAAAGAATGGAAGGTGTTTTGAATCACCAGTCGCAACATAAATTTCTCCGATAGCTTCTAAAATACTGCTATTATCTTCGTTTTCAAGCTTTTGGGCCATTTCAGCGGCGGCAGCTTTATCTAGGGTAACCAAAGCTTGTAACGCTCCACCTACAACTTGATAAGCAGGATCGTTTTCAATGGCTTTTTTCGCAATAGGAGCATACTTAGTGGAACCTGTGTCGCCTAGTTTTTCAAATGCGGTATATCGAACTTGTGAGTGAGGATCATTTGCTGCTAATTCGGCAATTTTTGCAATCACTTCATCGGTCAGATCAACAACACTCAGAGAAAGGGCACGTAATACATAAAATTCATCATTAAGAGCTTCTTTAAAAATTTGACGAACGGTAATGTTTTCACTTTCTTTCAAATTATCTAATGCCTCAAAACGATCTAAAAAGGTGGGCGCATTTTGATATTGAAATAAATATTCTTGCTCCGTTTTATTTTCAATTTTTTCAGTCAAAAGAATTTTTTCTGCATCAAAATTCACCAAATTTGGTTTTTCTGAAATATCAAATTCAAAAGCCTGTACACGTTGGTCTAACCAAACATTTTGGCGCTCAACTTCTCCGTTCTTTTTATAGATATCAATGGCAACGGGCATTTGGAAAATAGCAGGTTGACGTTGTGGGTTTTGGATTTGTTCAACCAATACCTTTATTTTTTTAGTCGCTTCATCATATGAATAGCTAACTTCCACCATAGGGTGTCCTGCTTCAAAATACCATTGATCAAAAAACCAATTTAGATCTTCGCCAACTACATCCTCAAATGCTAAACGCAACTCATCTGCTTCTACATCAGAATATTTATTGTCAGTCAAATATTTATTTAGGCTAGCAAAAAATGCTTCATCTCCAACATAATTTCGAAGCATATGTAAGACCAATCCTCCTTTGTTATAGCTATGAGCATCAAACATATCTTCTTTGTCGGCATGACCGAAATGAATCAATGGGTGGATTTCATTATTGGCGGAAGCGAGATAACCACGAAGTTCACTCATCAAATGATAATCCGCTTCATCTTTTCCATATTTATGCTCTAACCAAAGATATTCTGAGTAATTGGCAAATCCTTCATTCATAGTTAAATTTGCCCAACTTTCACAAGTCACCAAATCGCCAAACCAATGATGAAACATTTCATGAGCGACAATTTTTTCATTGGTCAGATTGTCAATCAATTCTCTGTCTGTTCCTAGCATGAATTCACCAAAAATAACACCGGTAGTATTTTCCATTGCACCCGAAACATAATCTCTAACAGTGATTTGGGAATACTTTTGCCAAGGATATTCGACGCCTAATTTTTCAGAGAAAAAACTCAACATTTCCGTAGTATATGGATAAATATCCTTTGCATACTTTTCGTATTTTTTCTCTACAAAATACTCGACAGGCTTGCCTTTCCATTCTTCCCGAATAACGGCAAATTCACCAACTGCAACCATAAATAAATAAGGGGCGTGTGGCAAGTCCATTTTCCAATAATCGGTGCGAGTGCCATCGTCATTTTTATTGGAAGAAATCAAAATACCATTAGAAAGGGTCTCGAATTTATCTTGAACAGTCAAGTAAATTTCTTGGGTACATCGTTCATTTGGTTTGTCAACTGTTGGGAACCATCTGGAATTATTTTCGGTCTCCCCTTGTGTCCAAATCTGTTGAGGTTTTTCGCCTTCCTCTCCTCGTGGGTTAATAAAAAATAATCCTTTATCAGAGCTGATTGCCGCACTACCACCTTCAGCAGCTGGACTGGCAACGTAGTCAATGAAAAGTTGATATTCTTCTTCCTTTTTGTACTCGCGGCCTAAATCGATGATGACTTGTTTGCCATCATATTCATATTTTAATTCTTTTCCGCCAGCCAATTGAATCTTTTTAAAATCAAAATTTTTGGCGTCTAAAACTGCATATTGAGTAGGGTAGAAGTAAGGCTTTAATGTCAAAGTAGCTTTCCCTAAAACCTGCTCTTTTTCCCAATTAAATCCTACTTCCAATTTGGTATGAATCAAATCATTAATTCGGGTATGACTTGGATTGTAGTTTGGCAAGGAATATTCTTCGGGTGATTTAAATTCATCCGGCTTTGGAGCGGTTACAGTGAGGGTATCCAGCTCGCGGATTTCAAAATCAGGAACCGCTGTAAAAGTTTGTTTGGTTTTGCAACTCCAAAGGAGGCTTATGGTTAAGATAAAAAAGAATAATTTTTTCATTCTAGGTAATAAATAATTTATGAATAAGATTAGGGAGTTGTTTTAGGTATTCCTTACGACTAATCCCTAATTGCGAAAACGGGCGCAAAAGTAACGACAAATAATCAAAGGATATGATGCAAAAGTTGCCAGAAAGGGTTGGTTGGCGCTTTTTGTGGTGATAATTAACTTTATGTTTGGTTTTGTTTTTGGAATTCTGATTAGTCAGCCATTGGACAATGAAAATGAATAACGGATTACCCTTATACATTCTCCATGATTAAAGTATTTTTGTGAGACAATAATTAACACAATTTGAAGGTTCGGACTGGGAAAGTCTAAACCTAAAATTCAATTTTAGAATGCGTAAATATTTATTCTTCTTACTCCTATTGGCGTTCAATTTTTCCATGGCACAATCTGATCTTGCTATTGGACAATGGAAATCACATCTCCCTTTCGATGCGGGTTTGTATGTTACACAAAGTGAAACGCAAATATTTTATGCGACTCGATTGGCTTTGTTGACAATTGACAAAGACGATACAGCTATTCGGCGAATGACAAAAGTCGAAGGGTTGAGTAATGTTGGAATCAGTTTAATAAAATACAATAAAGGAGGAAAAACCTTAATGGTTATTTATGATGACGGGGTGATTGATTTGATTCGAGACGAGGAGATATTTACGATTTTTGATATTCCAACAAGTAATATTGTTATTGGCGATAAAGAAGTGTTTGATGTATTCATGGAAAATGATTCTATTGCTTGGTTGGCTGCCAATTTTGGAGTTTCGAAATTTAATATTAGAACGGGAAAATCACCACTTACAACTGCATTTCCGATTGCAGCGAAATCTGTGATTATAAAAGATGGGGTCTTATATGTAGGGACAACGGAAGGGGTATATTACGCAAATCCGGAAACTAATCTCAATGTCAATGATTTCAATAATTGGGAATGGCTTGGACCCGATGAGGGCTTTCCTGATGAATATCAATCGGAAGCAATGGCAACTTTTAATGATAAAATCTATTTGGAAGTTAATGATACCTTATTCAGTTTTGATGGATCAAGTACAGAGTTTGTTCATTATGAAGCATTTTCGGATGCTAAAACTTGGATAACCTATATAACAGCCGAGGGTAAAAAATTACTGGTAGGATTTCGTCCTGATGCTGATGCGGTGGGTAAAGTTTTTGTTTTTGATGAAAATGATAATCGTACTGAGCTTTCTAGTCAATGCGTTTCCCGTCCGAAGTATGGTGTTGAAGATGAAACAGGGCGGTTTTGGTTAGCAGAAACTTTTGAAAGGCATCGTGATTTTAGAGTGATTGAAACGGATGGGAATTGCAAAAAGATTCCTGTCAATTCACCTTATTCGGCTAAAATTCGCGAAATCGTCGTCGACAATGGTAATGTATGGATTGCCAGTGGGGGAATTGATGAATCAGCACGACCCTTAGGTAATTTAGATGGTTTTTTCTCTTTTATTGATAATGAATGGGCGGTTCATAATAAATTTAATACAGGCATTGACGCGGATGATTATTACTCCATAAGAGTCCATCCTGAAAATGGAAAAGTATATACAGGCACCTATCATCGGGGATTTGTTGAGTATGATGGCGAAAATTATGTTCATTTTAATCAAGACAATTCTCCTCTTCGAAGTGGATCTTTAACACCAGATGTTCGGGTGAGCGGTTTAGCTTTTGATGCGGAAAATAACCTTTGGATTAGCAATAATATCGCCGATACAGCCCTTCATGTCCTAAAAGATGATGGTAGTTGGCAAAGTATAGATCCAGCCTGTAATACGGAAAATGACTTTATGGATATTACTATTGATGGATTTGGACATAAATGGATTCGCTTGGCTACCGATGTCAATAAAGGTATTCTGGTTTTTAACGAAGGCACTTCGTTAGATGATGATGGAGATGATAAATGTGCGATTATCACCTCTTCAAACACAAATTTGCCCTCTAATCGAGTCAATGTCATAGAGGTGGATCTAGATGGAAGTGTATGGGTAGGAACGGAGCAAGGAGCTATTGTCTTTGAGTGTGATGTAATTAATTCAGATTGCCCCGGTTCACTTAGAGTAGGAGAGTTAGATGAATTTGGAGCCCAACTTTTAGCCGATCAAAATATACAAGCTATAGCTGTGGATGGTGCCAATAGAAAATGGTTTGGAACCTTAAATGGAATTTTTGTTATGTCTCCTTCTGGTGAAACCCAAGTGGCAGAGTTTACAGAAGAAAATAGTGCTCTTTTTGACAATCAGATCCTTGATATCGCTTTTGATTATGAAACGGGCGAAGCCTATATTGGAACAGCGAAGGGCTTACAAGTCTTACGTACTGAAGCTACACTTGGCGGCCCAATAAATAGCTCCAATATTTTGGTTTTTCCAAACCCTGTTCGACCTGAATACACTGGGTTGATAGCCATAAAAGGATTAGCGCAAGATGCAGATGTGAAAATTACGGATGTGAATGGAACCTTGGTTTATGAAACTTCGGCACTTGGTGGACAAGCTGTTTGGAACGGGTTAGACTATAACGGAAGAAAAGCGAATTCTGGAGTCTATCTTGTTTTTAGTACGAATAATAATAATACGGATCCTGAGGCAATAGTTGCCAAAATATTATTCATTAATTGATAATCAATGTCAGGGAGGAGGAAATAAATAAGGTATCCAAATTTTGCACAGCTAATTTTTCTTCAGTCGAGGCAAAAAACACAGACATACCCATAGGTATGGCGAGTATTTTTAACGAAAAATGAAGGAAAAAGAGTAAGTGAAATAGGTAGGTGATTTATTTCCTACTCCCTTAATTTAATAATCCATTTTTTTCATTCGTGCGAGATCTCGTTTTTGATCTTTTTCTTTGATAGAATTTCGTTTATCAAATGATTTTTTACCTTGAGCCAGTGCGACTTCTATTTTGGCAAAGCCTCTTTCTGAAATGAATAAGCGATAAGGCACAATAGTGAATCCACGTTCTTTAACGCGTTTCTCCAGTTTTTTCAACTCTCCTTTTTTCAATAATAATTTTCGAATTCTACGTGGTTCATGATTGAAATAAGTGGCGTATTTATATTCTTTTATATACATACTTTGAATAAACAACTCTCCTTTTTTAAAGGTGCAATAAGCATCATTTAAATTTACATTCCCCTGTCGAATTGATTTTATTTCCGTTCCAGTTAGTATAATTCCCGCTTCATAATTTGCAATAAATTGGTATTGATATCGTGCCTTACGATTCGTTACTTCCAGCGTTTTAGATTTTTTATCAGCCATTACTCTTGTTATTCAATTTTCAATTCACTTTTATCGAGCCACGAAAATAATAGAAAAAGCCACTACTTAACATAGTGGCTTTAATATTTATCCTTCTTAGACAAATTTCGTGGTCAAAGGAAAATTAAAGTAAAAGAGACCAACGGGATTATTGCTTTAATTCTTCATTTGACTTTTAACCACGGGATTTGTCTAAGAATCATATTTATATTGTCTAAACATTGCAAACTGGAATTAAGTTGCTCAGGCAGATTTTCGGATTTCCTGAGATAGTGCAGATTCATTGAGTGCTTCAAACGAATAACCTTGTTGGGCATAATAGGCTAAAACTTGAGGTAGTACAAATTCTAATTTGTCTTTAGCTTTTAAACTATCATGAAAAACGATGACTGAACCATTTTCTACATGATCCATTACATTCGAAAGACATTGTTCTTTGGATAGGTTTTCGTCGAAGTCTCCACTCAAAATATCCCACATAATAATTCTGTAATGCCTTTGTAAGAATTGAGTTTGCTTTGGCATCAAACGACCATAAGGTGGACGAAACAGTTCAGATTTGACTAACTGAGCACATCGACGGACATTATGAAAGTAAGGAATATTATCTGTTCCCCAGCCATTTAAATGATTGAAAGTATGATTCCCTACAGAGTGTCCATTGGCTATAACTTCCTCAAAAATTGCTCTATGTTTTTGGACATTCTCTCCGACACAAAAGAAAGTAGCTTTTGCATTGTAAGTTTTCAATTGATCTAAAACCCAAGGCGTGACTTGAGGGATGGGACCATCATCAAAAGTAATATATAATACCTTTTCTGAGGTTGGAACTTTCCAAGTATAATTTGGAAAAAGACGTTGAATGAACCGTGGGGTTTTTACTAGATACATAGCGTTTCGATTTAGATATGTTATGGGAGATCGTTTAAATAAGTTGTTCATAGTACGATAGTTTTGTTCATTTGGTTCTATAAAATGTGATTTCTACTTTAAAAGTAGATCACCTAAAAAAGTTGGAATTACCAATCGTGTTTTACTTAAATTTGCGTTCCATTTTGGAAAATGGTACTTGTTGGTGAGTTGACCTAATACATTTTGTTTGGAGAAGAACGTATAAGTTCCTGTAAATGCTGCTTTTAATGCACATTGTTTTCAGAAATTATTGAATCTTTTTTCATTACGAGTTCCTTAGGTGATTTTAGACTAGCATCCATCCTTAATAATATTTTGAAGTAAATCATTAATAATAAGATATCATGTCGAATATTAGAGTTCGTTTTGCACCAAGTCCGACAGGACCATTACATATTGGAGGGGTTCGAACCGCCCTATACAATTATTTATTTGCTAAAAAACACAATGGTACTTTTATTCTTCGAATTGAAGATACGGATCAAACCCGTTATGTTCCTGGAGCGGAAGATTATATTATTGAATCGTTGAAATGGGCAGGGTTGACTATTGATGAAGGTCCAAACATAGGAGGTGACTATGGTCCTTATCGACAATCAGAAAGAAAAGCGATGTATGGCGAATTTGCTCAGAAATTGGTGAATTCGGGTTGGGGATATTATGCTTTTGATACGCCAGAAGATTTGGATGCAAAAAGGGAGGCGGAGAAAGAAAAAGGCAATCATTCTTTCAAATATGGTTCGAAAACGAGAGGTGAAATGAAAAACAGCCTTACGCTTTCTGAAAAGGATGTTCAAGAACTTTTAGACAAAGAGACTCCTTATACCATTCGACTCAAAATACCTGAAAATGAAACTGTTTTGGTTAATGATATCATTCGCGGGGAGGTTTCTTTTCAGAGTAATGAATTGGACGATAAAGTAATGTTGAAAGCTGATGGGATGCCTACTTACCATTTGGCGAATATTATTGATGATTATTCGATGAAAATAAGTCACGTAATTCGAGGGGAAGAATGGTTGCCGAGTACAGCCCACCATGTGCTTTTATATCGAGCTTTTGGCTGGGAAGCTGTAATGCCAAAATTTGCACATTTACCTTTGATTTTGAAACCAACAGGGAAAGGTAAATTAAGTAAGAGAGATGGTGCAAAATTAGGAATTCCAGTATTCCCATTAGGTTGGGAAGGAGCAACTTCTGAAGATTCTTTTAAAGGGTTTCGAGAATATGGGTTTGATTCAGCGGCTATGATTAATTTCTTAGCATTTGTGGGGTGGAATCCTGGAACAGAGCAAGAGATTTTCTCATTGGATGAACTGTGCGATGCATTTTCAATAGATCATGTTGGAAAATCAGGGGCTCGATTTGATTATGACAAAGCCAAGTGGTTTAATCAACATTACATTATGGCGAAGAGTGGAGTAGAATTGGTGAAAAATGTGCGACCGATCTTTGAGGAAAAAGGGCATCATCCATCTGATGATTTTTTGGCAAAAGTTTGTGACTTATTAAAAGAGCGAGTCGTTTCTTTTAATGACTTTTGGGACGCAGGCTATTATCTTTTTGAAGATGTTCAATCCTATGAGGAAAAAATGATTCGAAAAAAGTGGAAGCTAGAGAATCAGACAAAATTTGATGCCCTCTATGAATTTATTGAAAATATAACGGATTTCACTAGTGAAAATATCGAGGTGACAGTCAAGAAATTTATGGAAGAAAATGAATTAGGTTTTGGTCAAGTATTACCTATTTTGAGGCTAGCCATGTCTGGAACAATGAAAGGACCTGGAATTTTCGAAGTAATGGAACTTCTTGGCAAAGAAAAAGTGTTGGAACGTTTAAAAACGGGGTACGCCTATTTTAATGAATTGAAAGCTCGGTCGTAAATCGTCATAAGAAAATCAAATTTAGTAAGATGCCAAAGAAAAAACCTAAAATTGGGAAGCCAGAAGTTCATGAAGAACTCAAGGGGTTTGATATAAAAATTAATGAATTTGGGGAAATCGTTTCCAATTTCGAAATTGATAAACTCAACAAATTTTTGGATGAAAATGTGGAAGATTTGAAGCTAAAAGACATAGATGAAGCCTCAAAAGAAGAAGAGTAATTTGTAGATTTTTTTGAGGCTGATTTTTTCACTTAAAATCAGCCTCAAAAGATCGAATCCTTTCCTTTATTGTTCCCAACCTGAGTATCCAGGCTCCAACTCATATATTTCTTTAAAACCCAAAGCCTGCATTTTTTTTGCGGTTTTAAGGCTCCGTCCGCCGGATTGACAGAATACAAAAATGGTTCTTGATTTATCAAGTGTGTTTATTTGTTCTTCAAAATTGGCACTATGAAAATCCATATTGACAGACCCTTGAATTGTGCCATTAGCGACCTCTTCTGGCGTGCGTACATCTATCAGTTGTGGGTTAGTTGTTTCAGCTAATTTTTTTTGAAACTGTGCTACATCAAGGCGTTCCATTATTCCTGTAACTGTAGAATCAGTTGATCCTTCATTTTCATTGCCTGATTTACAACTTCCAGCTAAAAGAATACAAATAATGAGATAAAAACTGTAGTTTTTCATTTTTTTTGTTTTTAGTTGATTGATATATTGACTTATAAAATCTTAAAACATGCTCTAACAAAAGCTAAAGTTACCGTATATTTTAAAGACAAAAAAAATCCCCAACTGGTAAACCAGTCAGGGATAATTTTTTAAAGTATGTTGTCGTCATACGATAACAATATTATTCTTCTTTCTTATCGTCCTTCTTGTCATCTTTCTTTTCACCTTGAGCTTGCAATTGCTCTTTCAGTGCAGACAAAGCACTCAAATCACCAAGCGTTGTTCTTTCAACATTAGACTGTTGTTTTTTGACAGCTTGTGTTGTTTCTGCACGCTCTTTTCTTTTTTCAGTTCTCACTTGCTCGTCAGCCTCTCTCTTAATATCCTCTAAGTACCGAAAGTGGGAAACTAAAATTCTCTTATCGTCTCTATTAAATTCGATGACCTTCACTGTTAATGTTTCTTCCACTTCTGCCAAAGTGCCATCTTCTTTTCTTACATGCTTAATCGGAGCGAATGCTTCTAAACCATATGGCATTTGAACGATAGCACCTCTATCATCACGACGAACTACAGTAGCTTCGTGGTAAGAACCTACAGGGAAGACATTCTCGAAAGTATCCCAAGGATTTTCTTCGATTTGTTTGTGCCCTAGTGAAAGTTTTCGGTGATCCGAATCAATATCTAAAATCATTACATCGATATCCGCACCTACTTTTGTAAACTCAGATGGGTGACTGTATCGTTTTGTCCAAGAAAGATCAGAAATGTGAACCATTCCGCCAATTCCGTCTGCCATTTCAACAAAAACACCGTAAGGAGTTAAGTTTTTAACTTTACCACTATGGCGACTATTTACTGGGAATTTTTCAGCAATTTCTTCCCATGGATCTTTACTTAATTGTTTGACACTCAATGACATTTTACGATCATCTCGGTCGATAGTAACTACTTTTGCCTCCAATTCCTCACCAACTGTGAAGAATTCACGAGCATTAATTGGTTGGTTGCTCCAGGAAACCTCAGAAACGTGGATCAAGCCCTCAACACCTGGTTGAATTTCCAAGAATGCACCATAGTCTTCAATATTGACAATTTTACCTTTGACACTAGAACCTTCTTCAATTTCTGAAGCCAATACTTCCCATGGATGTGGTTGTAATTGTTTGAGTCCTAAAGAAATACGTTTCTTGTTTTCGTCGAAATCTAATACTGCTACATTGATTTTTTGATTCAATGACAACACCTCTGATGGGTGATTGATTCGACCCCAAGAAATATCTGTGATATACAAAAGACCATCTACACCACCTAAGTCTAAGAAGGCACCGAAATCGGTAATGTTTTTGACCAAACCTTCCAAAACCTGACCTTTTTCAAGGCTACTGATAATTGCTTCACGTTGTTCTGCCAAATCACTTTCAATAAGTGCTTTGTGAGAAACAACAGCATTTTTGATAGTCTCGTTGATTTTAACAACTTTGAATTCCA
The DNA here is from genome assembly GCA_024743405.1 of Bacteroidota bacterium. Taxonomy (GTDB): domain Bacteria; phylum Bacteroidota; class Bacteroidia; order Chitinophagales; family Saprospiraceae; genus JANSWP01. The sequence goes on along the minus strand of JANSWP010000001.1, from coordinate 144,558 downwards.
TCGTTTTACCGACGTACTGATCGTAATCAATAATTGGTTTGATATCAATTTGTGAACCAGGAAGGAAAGTTTCCAAACCACCACAGTCTACAATTAAACCACCTTTTGTTTTGCTGATAACAATACCTTTAATAACAGTCCCATTGTCGAAGCTGTCTTTAAGTGCTTCCCAAGCACGTAATAATTTCGCTTTACGACGAGACAACACTAATTGTCCTCTATCATCCTCTTGTTTCTCAACATAAACATCAACTTTGTCACCAACCTTTAAATCTGGTTGATCTCTGAATTCACCCAAAGAAACTAAACCATCAGACTTGTAATTGATGTCTAAAACAACATCACCACCATGAATAGAGCTTACTGTTCCAGCTACTATTTCATTTTCAAGTACTGCAGTTAAGGTGCCATCATACTCTGTAAGATATGCCTGAATTTCAGATGGAGTATAAGGTAAGTTGTGCTTTTTGTCAGATTGATCCCAGTCGAAATCATCATGAGCACCACCTGTAACAACAGTCGGTGTTAAATCCGGCATCTCATCTTCTTCGTCATCATTATCTTCCGCCTTAACAGGCTCAACAATTTTTTCGGTAGTTTCTGCAACTACTTCTTTTACCTCTTCAGTAGTTTCAACAACTTCCTCTTTTACTTCTTCAGTAGTCTCTGCAACTACTTCTTTTACCTCTTCGGCAGCTTCTGTTACAACTTTTTCAGTTGTTTCCTTGGCAGTTGTTTCCACTGCCTCTGGAGTTTCAGGAGTATCCTGATTTTCTAAATTTTTTTCTTCTTGCATTGAAAGAATGCTTTTTAGTTAAAAAATATGGTTTGTACTAATGCTTTCTTAGAGAAATATCCTTCCGAAAAAAGCGGGCGCAAAGGTACACTTTTTTCAAGAATGTTAAGCTTTAATTTTAGATATTATTTAAATTGCTTAGGGCAAAGGTGTTTTTTAAATGAAAACATCAAAAAATAAGGAAAATGGTGGGTTTCTTATGTAAGTCAGGCAGTGAAGTTTTACGCCATTTTTGGATTCGTTGAGTTCGAATATATTGAGTTGGTAATGTCAAATTAGCAGCAACGCAGAAACGAGTATTCGAGGAAAGCGTACTTAAGGCGGTCTCTATTAATTGTCCATTTCTATAAGGAGTTTCAATGAAAATTTGGGTCTGCTTTTGTTTTAAAGCTAATTGCTCCAATCTTTTTAAATCGCGTGCTAATTCAGGTTTTTTAGCAGATAAATACCCCTGAAAAGCAAAACTTTGACCGTTCATTCCAGAAGCCATTAAGGCTAATAATATGGAGGAAGGGCCAACTAAAGGAATGACTTCAATCTCTCGTTGATGTGCCATTTGGACAATAACTCCACCCGGGTCTGCGACACCAGGACAACCAGCTTCGGATAATAGTCCTATGTCCTTGCCTTCGAAAATTGGATCCAAAAAGGTCTGAATTTCTTGAGGAGTGGTTCGTTTATTTAGTTCAGTAAAAGAGAGTTCAGAAAAGGCTTTTTGAGGATGGGTAGTTTTAATAAAATGACGAGCCGTTTTGGCTCTTTCTGCTATAAAAAATTCTAGGCTGTGTAAAATTTCGATAACATAGGAAGGAATAGTTTCTACAGCGTCTTCACCAAGTGGGGTGGGGATGAGATATAATTTTCCTTTTTGACTCATAATAGTTGATAGGTTTTAACATTCAAAAGTCTATTAAAGAATGATCCATCATTTTGATCAAAGTCGAGACCTTTTTGAACTTATTTTGTCTACTTCTTAAGTGGCAATCGGTGCACTCAACAATTCATCAGGAATAGCAAAAGCCTCAACTAAGGCACCTGCTTCTTGACGAATATTTTTGCATAATTTATCTACCAATCTTCGAATGGCCTTTGTTTTTACACCTTCCATATAATTTGCCTCCAAATACCAACCTTTATGAGTTTCAATAGTCGAAAGCGCGTATAAGTCGCATAATTTTTTTAGAATAGTTTTCAAATTGATGTCCTCACATTCTTCAACAGCATCTATAAATTTTTCTAGAATAATTCGCTCTGCGTAAGCTTCTGCGAGTGCAATCAAATGCGTTTGACAAACTAAAAAGGCATCATAGGAACGTTTCCCGTTTTTGATATGACCCCTTAATCTTTGGGAAACAGAGTACAATAATTGATCTTCTCGGAAGTCAAAAGCATTCAGATGAAATTCAGAATCCAATAAGTGATCACGATCGGTATTTCGAATAGTTATTGGATTCTTTTCGGCAACGGAAGTAAAGGCTCGATTTGCCAAAAACCTTAAAACCCCCCTCGTGCCTTCATCATGGAACTCTTCTTTCATTTTGGTCAAAAGACCTTTAGCAACTAGCTGCATTAAAACCGTATTATCTCCTTCGAAAGTGGTAAAGATATCAGAATCTGCTTTTAAATCAGCAAACCGATTTTCTGACAAATAGCCTTTCCCACCACATGCTTCGCGGCATTCTTGAAGCGTTTCCGTTGTAAACCATGTGGCGTAAGATTTCAAAGCTGCTGCCAAAGTTTCAATTTCACGAATATCTTCTTCTATTCGGTTGACGTATCTTTTTCGTAAATAAGTCAGTCCGAAATCTAAGGCATAAGCTTTGGCTAATCTAGGTATTAACCTTCTTTGATGACTTGGATAATCTAACAAAACCGTTTCAGGTTCCGTGAAACTTGGACCGAATTGCCGTCTTTTTAGAGCATATTTTATTGCAATTGCCAGACCTGATTTTGCGGCACTTAATCCTGCGCTTGGTACACAAACTCTACCTCCAACTAATGTTCCGAGCATCGTGAAAAATCGTTTTGAGGGACTTTGAATTGGACTTGAATAAATCCCATTTTCATCTACTTCCCCAAAGCGATTCAATAAATTTTCGCGTGGCACGCAAACTTCGTCAAACCAAAGCCGACCATTATCTACTCCGTTCAATCCTACTTTATAACCGCAATCTTCCACGCGAATACCTTCTAAAAGATTGCCATTTTCATTACGATAAGGGACTAGAATAGCATGAACCCCATGATTTTCTCCATCAACAATGAGTTGTCCAAAAACGGTTGCTATTCTTCCGTGAAGCGCATTTCCAATGTATTCTTTACCTGCCTTTTCATGAGGGGTATTTATTACAAATTCTTGATTTTCAGGTTTATAAGTGATTGTTGTTTCCAGTCCTCTTACATTAGAACCATGTCCCGTCTCTGTCATCGCAAAGCAACCTAATAAATCTGCGGAACCAGTATCTTTCAAATATTTATTATGATGCCTTTTCGTTCCTAAAAAAAGAATGCTGCCACCGTAAAGTCCAAACTGAACGCCAAATTTCACCGCCAAACTCAAATCATGATATCCTAGCATTTCGAAAACTGTTGCGTACTTTCCCATATCGTCTTCGCCACCATATTCTTTTGGATATGATAGTGCTCCTAGCCCTTGTTTTGCCAAATGGGTACACCATTCCAAAATTCTATTTCGGTAGTCTTTTTTGTCTCGAAGAGTTTTATATTTAAAAATTGGATCTGATAATAAAACCCTCATTCGACGACGTATTTCTCCGAAATCATCATCTAAAAGTTGAGTCATTTTTTCAATTTCAAAGCTAGAAGCAATAAATTCATTTTGTCGATTGGGTGGAAAAAGTTCTTCATAGGTTTTGATATGAATTAGTCCTAAGGAAATTTCTAGCTCTTCTAGAGCTTCTCTCGTTTCTGGGTTTGACCAGTATTGCCCATTTTCTTCGCGAGAACTTTTTTTAGCTATTTCTAATCCCAAATCCACAAGAGATTCGCGTTTTTCACTTAACATTTTAGTCGCGGCGTTTTTTAAAACAATTCTCCAATGCTGAAATAATTCACGTGAAGGAGGGCGAGAAGGGTTACACCACGACTTCAAAAGACTTTTATCTTTTTCAGTCAAAAAGGTCAATTTTGACATTTTACTTTCTAATAGCTGAACCTCGCTAGGGCTTAATACACGGTCTGCCCAGGCAACATAAAGCATTGGTAATAAACTTTGAATTCCAGGAGAATAGGCTTGAAACTTTGGTGGGTTTTTGCTCATCGACTTGTTGTTTTTATGATGGCTAATAGCCAAACAATAATAATACAATGATAAAACAAATATTTTCCGAAAAGGTGGGAGAAGATTTTAAAAATTGACAAAAAAATTCCCGAAGCTATTTAATAGGGTAGAATTGCTTCGGGAAAGAAAAGTATGGGTGAATGTTTGTTTGTCATCTCACGGTATGTTTAACACCCACCTAAAGGTATCTTTTTGGTTTGAAAGGCTATTATAATTTTTTAAAAGCAAAACATATGCCATTAAATTTAAATGTGTCTGTGGTTTTGAGAAGTACTCTATTCAAAAAAGACCGCTCTTCCGGAGGGAATCAGGAAGGCGGTCGTTACCCAGAACATACATGAGAAAACTACTATTAAGTTGGGTTTTGGAGTTGAAAAATTATGTCAGGTGATTTCATTTGGTGTATTGTCTGTTTAATAAGTTTAAATATTTAAAATAAGGAGCAAATCATTATTGGTAAAATGATGGAGTTATATCTTTTCTGATTATTAATTCGAATGTCATGAAAAATTACATTGTGTCGAGTAAGTCTAGTCTATATGTTTCTATTGTTTCGATTAATTTTTCCGTATATTTTTTATCGGTAGCGTAACCAAGTTTTTTCAAACCTTTTGCCCAAGCCCGATAATCATTACCATGATCTAGGAGTTTTTTATATCGGCCACCTACAATCATTTCACTATGAGATCTCCAGCTTTCCCATGCACTTTCATATTTTCTGAAAAAATCTTTATGATGGTCATCATTGAAATTAGCGCAGTGTCCTTTTTTGCATCTCTTTGAGAAGCACTTGATTCCAAAATGGTTGTTGTTATTGGTTGCAAGCCTACTATTGCCAGCATTACTTTCTAATAAAGCTTGCGCCATTTTTACACTAGCAGGTATTCCAAATTTGCCGCTTTCGGCAATGGCTATTTTTTGAAATCGCCGGATGTAAGATTTAAATTTTTTGTCCTTGTTCGAATCTCCTGATTTATCTAAAAAAGGATGAGTTTCTTTTGATGTCAAAGAAATCGGCTGAGCTGTTGCCAAGCTATTATAACTCATGTTATTTTTCGCAGTCAAACTTTCGGGAGCGTTCATATTTACAGAAAAAGAAAGATCTTTTTTGAAAACAATGAACGCAACCAATGCTACAAATATCAACTTAAACCATGGAATAGAAATAGCATTAGGAGACATTTGTGTTTTTTTGAAGAATTGATATTTCAATGCAACAAAAAGTTTTTGAAGGATAAGAAATAATTTGTTCACAATTTCTCCTACGGTAATCATGGGATGATCAAGCTCTTCTTGACCTCTTTTGATATTGGTCTCATTTGAATAAGTATAGTCTTGAAACGGATCATTATTCCCTAGTGGGAAACTTTTTGATTTATTAGCTCTCATAATCATAGGTTTAGGAAACTTTTTGTATTTTTAGCCTCAGATGAATATATAATTGTTTGTTTTTGTTTGTTTATGGTGCAAATTAAAAACAAATAATGTTAAAAAACAAGAATTTTTAAAACATTTTTATTTAAAATGGGGTCTTTTTTAGAAAACGTTGTTAATCAAAGATTTAGGAAAGTATTTAATGAGCTCGAAAGGTTGAACCTTATAAAAGGTAAATCTGACATTGCAAAAAAGCTAGGTACTTACAACCATGTTATTAATTCTATCCTCAAAGGACAAAGAAATATTACCGTAGATCAATTGAACAAATTGTTTGATATTTATGGTTTAGACGCTAATTTTGTTTTTGGGCTAAGCGATGACATGTTTTTGGCGGGTATACCTGGACGTGATGATATTCAGACAAGACCACTTGGAGAAAGAAGCTGGGGTGGAAGACAGAATATAACACTAGTTCCTAATCGAGCATTAGCTGGGTATGCATTAGAGCATCAAGACTCTGGCTTTATGGATGATCTTCCAAAGTTTTCTTTACCAAGTATGGACGGTAAGTTACTCGCTTTTGAAATTAGTGGAGATAGTATGTATCCAACTATCACAAATGGAGATATAGTTGTGTGTGAACAACTAGAAAGAAATGATCCTTTACGAGATAACCATGTATATGTAATTGTTACGGATGTAGTGGTTGCAAAACGCATTCAGCAGATGAAAGATGAAGTGAGTGGTCCACAATTGCGTTTAATTTCTGATAACAATACAGTATATAAGCCTTATGAAGTTGATTTGACTGATATTCGCCAAATTTTGAAAGTCAAATGCCGGTTGACTTCACATGCGATCAGTTGATGAAGATAATTTCATTTTGATCTTGGTGCTTACATTAGCAAACTACAAACAAAAAAAGGGCGGAATCAAATTTGATTTCGCCCTTTTCGTTTTTTTTAGGAAACGATTTGATTTTAGAAGAATCGTGCTCTATTATCTTCTACGTCTGCTCGTTTTCGCATAGCTTGTATTAGTCTAGCTCTCACTTGAGCACGAGCTGAATTTTGTTCATTTTGTCTCAATTGAGGGATATTAGCAACAGTGCCTGCCGTTGGCTTGTACGTAGGCATAACTACATATACACCGTTATTTCCAACTATTGGAGCAGATGTCGTATTTATATCTAAGTTAAGAGCAGAAGCAACAACAGCTGGCTCATTTCCTACATTTGGAATAAAGGCACCACTGAAAGCGATACTTTTTGCGGTATCAACTTTGGCACTATATTGACCTGCGATTGCATTTAAATCTGTTTTCCCTTCTAATTGAGCAATAATCGTTTCTCCCTTTTTCATGTTCAGAACCTCTAATTCAATCTCATCTTTGATGCTGGCTACACTTGGTACACCAGCTTCTTGAGTATTTTTCAATCCAACAACTACATATTTATTTGTAAAATATTGAGCGGGATCCTGGAAACCATAAACTTGTGGAGACACACTTCCAACTTCTGCACCTGGGTTGTTTGGATCATTGTTGAATGCCCATCTTACAATTTCGCGAGAAGTATTTCCAGCACCTAAACTTCCAACTGCAAAATCATTTCTAGTTAATGAAGGACTAGTTTCAATTACGAAACCTTGTTCAGTTGCAGATTTAATCATGCTTTCCATTGTAGGGTTAGCATCTAAAAATGCAATAGCATCTTCTTGTACCAATTCTTGGGTTTCTTCACTAGGCTCTATATTTTGAGAAATGTAAGCTACTCTCACCATTGGGTTTGAATTCCCTTTTCTTCCCATTGGCTCAATTAAGTGAACACCAAATTGAGTTCTTACAGAATACAAACTTCCAATATTTCCACTATAGAAAATAATATCATTAAACTCAGGTACAAATTGATTGACAGGGACATAGTCATAAAACCCACCATTTTGAGCACTACCTGGATCTTGGCTAAATTTAGCTGCCAGCGTATCAAATTCAGCGCCATTCAAAAGCAATGTCTTCAAAGAATCAATTGTCTTTGTAGCTGCTGCGAAAGAAGCAGCATCTGTTGCACTGATTAAGATGTGTCTTGATTTTGCAGAATCAGGAATCATTTGACGATCGAGAATCTTAACTGCTTTGAAAGAATTGCCATCTAAGTAAGGACCATAAACGGAACCTACTGGCATCTGGAAAACAGTCTCAGCGATAGCATCATTTAATGCATCTCCATTCATCCAAAATTGACTAATGCTACCAAAGTTATTCTGTACGAATATGGAATCATCATCTGTAGAAGCAAAACCTTCTTTCAAATCTGTAATTTGTTGTTGAAGTTTAGTCGAGTCTGCTTTACTTGGAGTTACTTTAAATTCAACATATTCCACTTTTCGAGTTTCTTCATCTCTAGTATATTTCGCTATGTTTTGATCCAAGTATTTTTGGTAGTCTGCATCAGCAAGCGCTACATCTGCGTCATCAATTTTATCAAAAGGAATTTGTACATAGTTGAAATCAACTTTCGCATTTTGGTTATTACCAATCATCTCAGCCATCCAATTTGGAGTGTACATACTCTTTTCGACCATATTGATCAACTTAGATTGTAAGCGATCTTTCGTGATTTCACCCTCTTGGTATTTCCAGTAATAAGGGAAATTAGGATTCAATTGACCGGTCTCAATCATCGTCTTCATTTGAGTCTTCCCGCCATCTAATATACCTTTAATCTGATTCAATTGCTCTCTATCTACAGCATTGGGGTTTTGTGGATTTGAATAACGAGCTTTCACCACAGGACTCAATCGGTCATTGCTGCCAAACTCTAAATCCAACAATTCTTTTTTACTTACACCCAAGCCCAAAGCATCAGCTTCGCTACTTACTATAGCTTCTTCTACAAAGTAATTCCACAATGAACTACGATTGCCGTAGGTATTATTGCCAGAACCCCCAGCATAAAGAATTCCTTCTGCTCGATTGAATTCATTAATGTCAACAACTTTTCCATCAATCTCACCCATTACAGATTGTTGACTTCCGAAGATACTCTGTTGACCAGAGAACATGTCCATGATTACAAAGCCACCCAATCCTAAACCAATCAACACGATGAGTAGCCAACTATTTTTTCGAATTTTTCCAATTAGTGCCATTTTCTTCTACACTTTTAAACGGTTTACATAAAAAAAGAGCATTTCTTTCAAAACGCCTTCATTTGCCAAATTTACAAAAGTAAAATTTTTAAACTTTTGATTTTCAGGGATTTGAATTTGATTTTAGAGAAAAAAAATTGCGATAAAAAACCGCAAATTTATTACTTCTCTGAAAATCCATGCAAAGGTAAAATGTTTAGTGAGATAAACAAAAAAAATGCATGTTAGGGATCATTGGCTTTCAGATAGTTAAATATTGATTTATCGCCCATAAATAAAAAAGGCGGTATGTTTATGTACCGCCTTTAATTTATTATGTTTCAATATTTTTCAGTAAACTATTTTTCTTTGGACAAAAACTCCTTTACCCATTCTGAGGTTACAGATTTTGGTCTTTCCAAAGGCATTCCTAAAGCTCTTGACCAACATTGAGCTGCTAAAACACCAAGAGCTCTTGATACACCAAAAAGTACGGTGTAAAAACTATATTCCTTCAGACCATAATAAACTAATAATGCTCCTGAATGGGCATCCACATTCGGCCAAGGATTTTTTACTTTACCCAAGCCTTGCAAAATTGGAGGTACGACTTCAAGCGTTTTCCAAACTGTTTCAATGATGTCATCACCTTTTATATACTCCTCAGCAAATAATTTTTGAGCTGTAAACCTCGGATCTGGTTGTCTCAAAACGGCATGACCATAGCCTGGAATAACCTGACCAGAAGCTAAAGTACTTTGCACATAGTCGGCGATTTGTTCTTTCGTTGGAGTTCGAGTCCCTAAAGCATCAATCATTCGGAATATCCATTTGATGACTTCTTGATTGGCTAAACCATGTAATGGTCCCGCTAAAGATCCCATTCCTCCTGCGAATGAGAAATAAGGGTCACTTAATGTTGATCCAATTAAATGAGTTGTATGTGCCGATGCATTTCCACCTTCGTGGTCAGCATGAATGGTCAAATATAGACGTATTAAATTTTTGAAATCATCACTTCCGTTGATACCCAACATATGCGCAAAATTGGCACCCCAATCTAATGAAATGTCTGGCGCAATATGGTCACCATTGTGATATGTTCTTCTATAAATATAGGCAGCGATTCTAGGCAGTCTCGCAATTAGATTCATAGCATCCTCATATGTTGCATCCCAATATTCAGATTTATTCATCCCTTCTTCATATCGGCGGGCGAAACAAGAAGTGGTTTGCATAGAAGTAATCGCAATATTAAATTGCGTCATTGGGTGTGTATCAGTAGGCAAAGCTTCTAGGACTTTAAAGGTATGTTCTGGAACATTGCTTCGATGTGTCCATTGATCTGTCAACCATCTTACTTGATCATCGCTTGGAATTTCACCAACTAACATTAACCAAAATAATGCTTCTGGAAGTGGTTCTTTTCCATCAGGGCCCGTAGGCAATAATTCTTTTAGTTCTGGAATAGAATAGCCTCGAAAACTAATTCCCTTTATTGGGTCTAGTTGAGAGGTTTCCCAAAGCATCATTTTTATACCACGTGCGCCACCAAAGATTTGGCTTAATACAACCTCATCAACCTTGGTACTTCCATGTTCTTTGAGAAGGGCTTTGAATTCAGTTTTTAGAGCTGAGGATTTTTCAAAAAATATTTCCTTAAGGTTACTCATTTATTATAAGAATTTGAATATTAGTAAAGAATGGATTTTTATAAATCTATAACGAAATGTTGGTAACAAAGTTTACGCTTTAAAGGGTTGCAAATGTAGTAAAATTGAATGTATTAGAAGGTTGAGGGGAGGTACAATTTTTGGTAAAAAAGTCTACGAAATGAAGAATAAATAAGTTGGGCCAAGCGCCTAAATATTTTGACACCAGCCGAGGTGTGATGAATGAGCATAGCTATAGCTCTGTGAATAAAGAAGAACGAAGTATGGTATTAAAAAGATAACGGCAATTGGTCTAAGTTATTTATTGCTCATTTCTAAATAAGGCTTGATTTAAAATTTGGCAAATTGTGCTTCCCAATATTTTGTTTCTATTTCCTCTGCACTCAAACCCTCATTTTTCATTTCTTGCTGAAATTTTGCTTTCTCTAATCTGCGTTCTCCTCTTATTTTATTAAAAGTAGCCAACTGTGCCTTGTTATTTTTGAAAAGCCTCATGATAGACATATCAGTGCCATATTCGAGCGATTCCATCTTTCGGATATAGAGAACTAAATCTGATTTTTTCAAATCAGTAATTTCGGCGAGGTTTCTGTATTTTCGCTCCTGAATTTTTTGCATATCAGTAGACTGAGCAGTCGTCAATTGATATTCAGTAACCAATTCTTGTGTCGCTTTTTGTGCTAGTTCTTTTTGGTTAACTTGACCAAACACTACGGAAGTTACAAAAACCAACGTAAATGATAATAATATTTTACTCATGTTTTTAAAATTGAAAGTTCGGCGTTCTCAGTGTGATAGTTCAGTATCAACGCGAAGTTACAATTTCTTTGCATCCACAAAAGACTATTTGTAATAAATAATATTAGTGTTGTTATGTGCCGACTTGTAATATAGATTAAGAATTAAGTGTTCAAAAAAAAAAGATGCTAATAGTACAAGATAAATTAATAAGTGAAGAGATTATCGAAGAGGAGTTTCTTTGTAATCTTAGTGCCTGCAAAGGTGCTTGTTGTTGGGAAGGTGACTTTGGTGCTCCGCTTGAAAAGGAGGAGTTGGATTTTTTGGAGAAAGCTTATGATGAAGTCAAGCCTTATCTTACGGAAGCGGGTAAAAAAGCAATAGAAGAACAGGGACTTTTTGGGTATAACTATAAACATAAAGAATTTGCAACGACTTTAATTGAGGAAGCGGCTTGTGCATATATCACCTATGAAGAAAATGGAACTGCCAAATGTGGTATAGAAAAAGCATATGAGGCAGGTAAAACTGACTTTAAAAAGCCTATTTCTTGCCACCTCTATCCCATTCGAATTCGAAAAAAGCAAAACATGGCATTTGAAGCCTTAACCTATGATGTTTGGGACATTTGTTCTGCTGCATGTGAATTAGGGAAAAAGGAAAAATTGCCTATTTACAAATTTCTTAAAGATGCATTGATTCGAAAATATGGCGCCGAATTTTACAAAGAATTGGAACAAGCTGTTAAGGTTTGGAAAGAAGGATGAGTTAGTTTACTCATGTTCTTCTATTAAAAATAACTTTTACTAGCTTCAATCGATTTCTGCGTTCGCTCGGAATAATAATTTCGTCTGAACCAGTCTGGATCGAATCTCGAAACCTAAGTCTTAATTGCTGATTTTCGGTACTCATGACAGAGTTGCGATCGTGCTCCCCATTTCCTTTAATTACATATTCGCTAACGGTATTTTCATATTTGATTTCATCATTGAAAATAACCCTTAATGCGCTAGAGGTTTTTGCCAAAAAATAAGAAGAATAAATGGCACCATCATCTTGCGAAAATTGTTTTTTATGCATCACATTTGTCCAATGAATATTGCCATTAGGGTGTATGGATATGACAAATAGATCGTCATAATAATAATCCCTAATATTAGTTGAGCCACGTCCATAGTAACTACTAGGTCCAGCATTGGTACGTTCGGAAATTTTGTTTAATTCACCAATTAGTAAAATGCCACCATCTCGTCTCAAAACAACTTCCTGAACACTAACTTCAGGAATACCTTTGTTTTTATTTTTTGATTTTTCCAAAAGTGTTGCCACAAATTCATTACCAAAAGGATGGAAGGTTAGCGTTAAATTACTTGGATCTTTTGGGTCAACATTTAAATAATAAGAACCCTCCGCTCGTCCTCTATGTTCAAGTGAATAAAGTCCACCAGCAACTAAATGTTTATTTAAATTATCATAAGCAAAATAGACGTCATAAGTCAAGTGATCTTTCATTTCTACAGTATATCGAACGGTTGAAAAATCAGTTTCTATGCCATATGAGAATATTTCAAAGATATGTTCCTCCTGTTTGATTTTTCGGTTGTTTTTTTCGATAATGAGTTGCATTGTACCATCATTGCCAACAAGTATTTGTTGAAAATCTTCATCGTAATTTAAATCATCTAGAAGAAAATCTTTTTCCCATAAAAATTCCATTTTTTCCACATCAAAAACCAATACATGGAATTCATTTGGCCTTTCGAAATAATGAGCTAAAATTTTACTTCTATCATCTGACCGAATAATTTCTAGGTTAGGGGTATAAAATAAATCTCCATAATTTTTCACTAATACTGAATCAACCAAATTAGCCCCCGCATCATATTTGTGGCATTTTAGCATACTATTGCCTTTTATCTTATATTGATAGAGTACACTAAAATCATTTTTAGAAGGTAAAATTCCAGTTATTTGAGGTCTCTTTTTATCCAGTTCAATTTCTTTTTCCCAAATCTGTTTTAGGTCTTCATTGAAGCATTGGACTTTGAATTCTGTGAGCTGATCTCGAAATAGTAGTATGTTCCCCTTTATATTTCCCAGTAAATCATATGATGCATCATTACGGAGTGTCATGGGTTCAGAAACGGTCACTATTTGAGTGAAAAGACTCGTTTGATAAAGTAAAAAGAGAAGAGAGATAAGATATTTCATAAATAATTTCATTGAGTAAGCAGACATCACTAAATTAAAATAAAAATTAGTATCAACCAATTTTTAAAACGTAGGTTGGGAATTGATTCGTATAAAAGACATATTTGTGCTCCAGAATACACAAGTAGTTACATTAAATGACACATGAATAACTAAAAAATAAAACGATAAAGTGATGGCATTAATTAAATCTGTACGAGGTTTTAACCCCCAATTTGGCAAAAATGTTTATTTGGCAGAAAGTGCGACTGTCATCGGAGACGTCATCATGGGAGATGACTGTTCGGTATGGTTTCAGGCAGTTGTTCGGGGCGATGTGAATGCGATTCGAATTGGAAACAAGGTCAACATTCAAGATGGAGCAGTAATACATTGTACTTATGAAAGAGCACCAACGACTATTGGAAATCAAGTAAGTATAGGTCATAGAGCTATTGTACATGGATGTACGCTTAAAGACAATGTGTTAGTAGGAATGGGAGCTATCGTAATGGATCGTGCGGTTGTCGAAGAAAATGTTTTGATAGCGGCAGGAGCCGTGGTCTTAGAAAATTCAAAACTAGAGTCAGGATATATATATGCAGGTATACCTGCAAAGAAAGTGAAGCTTTTGTCGACTGAGAAATTTAAGGACAATATTGAACGTATTGCCAATAATTATTTGAAATATTCAAGTTGGTTTAAATGATTATTTCATTTCTCAATTCATAGAAAAAGCAGGCATCTGTTCTTTCGATGTATTATAAAAAGTCAGCATGGAAATTCGAATTTCCATAAACTTTGCCAAGGGCATCTCTACAATTAATTCCATGACTTCTAATTCAGAATTAGCATTAAACACTGCCCATAGTTTAGATTCTTCAAGCGAAAGTGCATAGTTGACCAATTTTCCATCCGTAAAAAATTGATTGACGCTTGCGCGCTGATGAGGAATTAAACTCATAAATTCTTCTGTAAGAACTTCGGGTAGTGTAAAATCTACCATAAACTGATAATCATAATTCTGTTGTTTACCTTTCTTCTTCATAATAGTTTTGTGTTGAGGGAGGCAAAGATCGTTTTTAATAATATGTCATTCAACCTATGTGGAAAAATAATACAACAGGTAATGACCTACCCGATAAAATTGAAAATTATCGACATCAAATGATTAAATATTGGTTTTGTTAGATAATGCGTATCTAATGTTTTTTTAAAGAATAAGCTGTCCAAATTTTATTTACTGCTAATGGTTAGAGCAATTATCATGTCAATTTTATAGCTAATGACAAAAAAGGTTCAAAGTTTTCCAACGACTTCTTGGCAATTCCATCTCGTTTTTTGGGTTATTTATTGGATTTTTAGCTGCATCCAAGATGCACCCTTTCATCCTCGTTTTAGGACTACCTATAACCTTCACATTGTTTTGGGATCTATTGGGATTGTTTACTTTAATTATAATTTCTGGCTACCTAAATATTTGATAGAGCGCAAAAAGTATTGGTTTTATAGCCTTGGTATTGTTGGGTTTATTTTTTTGAATGCAACATTGATAAATTTTGGGGTGTGGCTTTATACTGGTAGAGATTATTACGTTTCGCTCCAAGGAGTAATGATGATGTCTTTGGATACAGCAGTGATGGTTGCTTTTACAACGATGTTTAAGTTTATGCAGCAATGGAATGAACGAAACAACTATGCGAAAGAATTGGAGCGAAAAAATTTGGAAACGGAGCTTGAAATGTTGAAATCTCAAATCAATCCACATTTTATATTTAATGCGCTCAATATGATCTATTTTTTGATGGAGCAAAAAGATGAGAAAGCCAAGGAGGTACTTCTCAAATTCTCTGATATTTTGAGTCATCAGTTATATGATTACAATAAAGATTATGTTGATCTGAACAAGGAAATTGAATACCTAGAAAATTATATTGAACTCCAAAAAATGAGGCATGATGATGATATTTTGAATTTGAAATATCATCTACCTAGAACACAGAAGCACTTCAAGATTGCGCCAATGCTTTTGATTCCATTTATTGAAAATGCTTTTAAACATGGCTCTAACTCAAAAGGGTTTAAAGTAGAAATCAAGATGAATTTGGACGAAGATATTTTACATTTTCAGACACAAAATACGGTTAACCCAAACAAAAAAATGAATGGAAATGTGGGGGGGATTGGGCTTAAAAATGTAAAGAGAAGACTAGAGTTGATGTATCCTAATCATTATGAATTGGATATTCAAAATGACGGAAAAATCTTTCGAACGATATTAGAAATCAAACTGAATTGAAGATTGAAAATGTTGTTGTCAAATTATCCAAGTTGGCAAGAATTCGATGAATATGTGAAATAAAGAAACCATGATGCTCAAATGTCTCGTAGTTGATGATGAACCTGTTGCCCGAAAGGGGATGGCACATTATGTCGAACAAACCCCGTTTTTGAAACTTATTGCGACCTGCAAAAGTGCACTGGAAGCCAATGATTTCTTATTGGAGAACAATATTGATCTTTTGTTTTTAGATATTCAAATGCCTGATCTAACAGGCATCGAGTTTATAAAATCCTTAAAAAATCCACCCATATTTATCTTCACGACGGCCTTCCGAGACTATGCGACGGAAGGTTTCGAATTGGATGCCCTTGACTATTTGGTCAAACCTATTTCTTTCCAAAGGTTTCTAAAAGCTGCCAATAAAGCTCGTACTCACTTTGAGTTACAAAATCAATCTTCAGAAAAAAATAAGAGTACTGATCAAGGACATTTTTTCATTAAAAGCGATGGGCAATACATCAAAATACAACTCGATGATGTTCTGTATTTTGAATCGGAAAGAGATTATATTTTTATCTTCACAAAGCAAAAAAGATATCTTACGCTCTTGTCTCTCAAACAATTGGAAAAGGAACTTCCGCCTGAAAATTTCATTCGCGTTCATCGTTCCTTTATTGTGGCAATTGAACAAGTCGAATTAATGGATGGCAATCAATTGAAAATTAAAGACCGGCAAATTCCTGTCAGTCGAAGTATGCAAGATATAGTGTATAAAACGTTGATTGAAGGGAAGCTATGGAAAAGAGATATGTGATATTATACAGTTTTAGTGAGTAGTAGGCATTGGCGTAAGAAATTTTAAAATTTCTTGCCAAATAGCTTGATAGTAAAGTTGGTTTCCATTTTTATTATAGTGCCCTTCGCCGAAATAATAGTCAGATATTTTGGCATTTTTATCCTTTAAGAGTTCATTCATTTTTTGAGTAGGGTCAAAAAAGTTGAAGTTTTTCAAGTCATTTTTAAAAGTTGCATAGGGATAATTATTGAGCCATTCCATATCATTTTCTAAATCTAATTCTAGCCAGCACGGAATCCAAACAATCATCAACTCAATTCCTTTTTCTTGGCATTTTTGATTTAAGTTTTCTAAATGTGCTAAGGACACTTTAGTCATTTTTTCGATTTCTGATTCTGGTAAATTGTTTTCTGAAAAAGGTCTTTGTTGAGTGATCGTTTTTTGTTCGCCTTGAAGAATTTTCTTTAATAAAATTGTCAAATGAGAATTTTTATATAACCAATCAGGGACTTGCAATGCATGCCAAATTCTTTTTGTTTTTGAAAAAACTTGGACAGGCTTTAAATCAATTTCGCCATTTGGATTTTCTTTAAACACATGGCTTCGATAATTGATGTTTTCACTCACGTTATCAAAAAGATCATTGAAATACATAAAGTAAATTGCTTTTTTGACATCATGATTTTCGCTCAATTTTTCCAATGCTTTGGTACAATGCCCCGTAGAATAGGCAGGAAAACCTGCATTCAAAAATTTATTATCCAGCCCAAATTTGTCTACTGTCTTCTTCAATATACCCCAAAAAGAATCGTCTTGATTGACGCCCCATCCATAAGTGAAAGAATCGCCTAAGCAAACCGCCAAATTTTTATCCGAAGGTTCAATATCGGAATCCATCCTAAAGCCAAGATTGTTTAATCGAACATGATATCTGAAAAAATTGGCTTGCCAATCGTCTAAATATTCGCATTCAGAAACACCCGAAAGTGCCACCTCCGAATCATTCTGAAAGCAAGGTTTAACCAATTTTTGAGGTGCAAACATTCGAATTACAAACTCGCCCAAAAGTAAACCTATGCCCAGACCGACTACTACCAAAATAATATTCCCTGTTGTTTTTTTCATCTCAAATCGAGGTTGGCGATTTTGAAAACCATTACTGTTTCAAGTTCTTCGGAAAAAGAAGCTTTCATTTCTTTTGTCAAAATAGACATCAAATCGTCGTATTCACCAAAAACTTGTGTGCTCATGGTATTGGAGCGAATTTCCAACTCTGGATATTCTTTTAATCGGTGAATAAATTGAAGAATCGGTGTCCCATATTCTTTCGTCAATGGATACATACTGATTTCGACAGATGCTTTCATTAGTTATGCATTTCAAATGTTAATTGAGATTGCAATTTTACGAAAAAAGAAGTGGTTCGTTTTCTTGCGATTTTACGGAAATGTCTTAATTTTAAACTCTCTCTCAAAAAACACGCTCTATATGAAAGAAAAATTTCTCCATTACGTTTGGCGACACAAACGTTTTGACCTTACCGACCTACAAACCACCGAAGGTGAATCTATAAAACTGATTCAATCGGGGGAAAACAATCAAAATGCTGGACCAGATTTTTTGAACTCCAAAATACAAATTGGGGAGACTATTTGGGCAGGAAATGTAGAAATCCACCTAAAATCATCTGATTGGTTGGCTCATAATCATCAACACAATAAAGCCTATAATAATGTGATTTTGCACGTAGTTCTGGAAGAAGATAGACCAATCTTTAGGACTTCTGGTGAGCGAATTCCATGCTTAGAATTGCGAAACCGAATACCGTCAAATCTGTCCAAAATCTATTTGAGATTATTGAATAATGAACATTGGATTCCTTGCCAATATCATTTTTTTCAGGTTTCAGAAATCACAAAAAATCTTTGGCTTGATCGGATGTTAGTCGACCGTTTAGAAGAAAAGACAAAGGCGATCGAACAAAGGTTAGAAGAAAACAAAGGAGACTGGGAAGCTACTTTTTATCAATTTTTGGCAAAAAATTTTGGATTAAAAGTCAATGCTGAACCTTTCGAAATGCTTGCTCAATCTTTGCCACATATTATTCTTGGGAAGCACAAAAACAATCGCTTACAAATCGAAGCTTTGCTTTTTGGACAAGCTGGTTTATTAGAAAAAGAATTTCAAGATGATTACCCTAAACGGTTAAGAAAGGAATATCATTTTCTACAAAAAAAATATTCTTTACATCCTCTTTCAGAAACCAGTTGGAAGTTTTTAAGAATGCGACCTGCCAATTTTCCAACCATTCGTTTGGCTCAATTCGCTTCATTGATTGTCCAATCGGTACATTTATTTAACAAAATTCTGGAAATAGAAAATGTTGCTGAAGTTGAAAAGTTGTTTCAAGTTCAACTTGCAGATTATTGGTTAACACATTATGTATTCGATAAGGAATCAACAAAACGAAATAAGAGCTTAGGAAAGAGTGCCATTTATCTTATTGTGATTAATACAGTAGTGCCTTTCTTGTTCTTATTTGGTAAACGAAAAGAAGAAGATTCTTTTAAGGACAAAGCTTTTCGTTTTTTGGAAGCCTTAAAACCGGAGAAGAATATTATTGTTTCTAGTTGGATGGATTTAGGGCAGGAACCTGATTCCGCTTATCAAACACAGGCACTTTTACAATTAAAAAATAGGTATTGTGATCATAAAAAATGTTTGGATTGTTCCATCGGAAATTCAATTTTGAAACGCGCTCCTGAAGAGGAAAGTACGATATCATAAAACACGCACTTCCTTTCGAGACTTTATACCTAGTTTAGAATATATTTTATGGATATGAGACTTCACGGTGCTGAGTCCAATATTTAACTCGTTAGAGATTTATTTAATCGTTTTGCCCGTTTTCAATAATTCAAAAACTCGAAGTTCTTGATTAGACAATTGAGCAATTTTAGTATCTGAAAAAGTCTTGCGTTGAGACTTTTTCTTGTTGAGAAAAATAAGAAGGATTCCTCCTGAAATCAAAATGACTAGGAGTGAAGCCCATAAGTTATAAAAGGTATTTTCTTTCAGTACTCCATGTAATTGAAGCTTTTGCTTAAATTCTAAAAAGTAGGGTGAAAGATCTTTTTCTTTTTCCTATTTTGAATAAAGTTCTTGGTAATATTTAGGTTGCGCCTGAAGTTCGTTCTCATAATCCAAATAATGAAGGGCAAGTAAACCCATTGTGGCAATTTGGCAAGTATCGGTAAAGGAGAAAAGGGCATTTTTGAATTCTTTTTGCCAAAATTCCCGATTCGTTTTTGAATTAACAGTAGGTGGTTTTTTTCGAAAGGACAACTATTCTTTTAAGTTGTCTAAAGCCTCATTTTGAGAAATTTGATAATTTGAGAACAACAAATCTGTACTATTAAAAAGTATTTTTGAATTTTTATTCATCAAAAAGTGACAATGATTTTCTTCTTCTCCTCCAATCATTATAGTGGCGATTGGGTCACCTTTTTGACAAATATGAAGTCGATAAATTCGGTCTCCTTCCGGAATGTTTTCGCCTTTAATTATAAAATATCCATCCGATCTAATGTCAGATTTATTGATAATGAAATCTTCGGAAACGGCATTCAGATCATCAAAAGAAGGTATAAGAGAAAGATAAATGACAGGTGACCATACTGGTGTTTCGGGTAATAATATTTTGCCTGTAATTTGATATGCAAATACACAAAATGGAAACAAACTCAGCCTCAAAATGAGGCTGAGCATAGTTTTTTTATTAAAACAGTTGGGTGATTTCATGAAAGATGCGTGTTTTTATAATCCTCTATTATTCTGAAAAGCAGAAAGTGAAATGGAGCCTTTTGATTTTGAATTATCAATTTTGAAAACCCAAATTCCAGGTATTGGGTCGGTATTGACTTCTATTAAACTTCCTTTTGCGTTGCTTCCTTCCATTGTACTTAAAAGAAACCCATTTTCTTTTTTGCCATTCGGGTCATAGATTTTTACGTCAAATTTTCCACCAGTGATTTTCCCTTTAACAGAATACCTTAATGTTTTTTCTTCCCTTACCATCAATTTAATTTCTTTTTGAAAGGAAGAGCCATCAAGTTCGAGCGTTTTTTTAATTCTATTTTGTGGGACATCATTTTGAGAAAAAGAAGAAGCAGTTAGAAAAGTAAGTAAACTTAAAAGCAATAATTTTTTCATAATTTTTTTTTTGAGTCAGGTGAAATAATAACGCAAAGGTAGACTTGAAAGGTAGGTGTTTTCAAATAGATATGGGTTGAAAAAAGGTGGAAGGAAGGTTGAAAAGTGGGGGTCTTTAGGGTTTTAGAGGTTTATTTTATCAATAATATGCTGAGCTTTTGCCAAGGATTCAGGTTTGCCCACATCTAACCATATATTATTATCATGCAAAAAACCTAAAATGGAATGTTCTTTTGCTGCAGATAAATACACTTCAATGATTGAAAAAATAGTCTGATTTGGCATCAATTCAAAAATTTTTGGGTCAATTACATGAATGCCACTAAAAGCCCAATGTACTATTTCTTTGGATGGTTTTGACCACCGAACTTCACCGGTTTTTTGATTTTCCCAACCGACTAATTCTTTGTTTTTTTCATTAAAAAGAAGGTAGCGAGAAGTTTTTCGATTTCTTACAGCGAGGGTAGCAAGTGGATTGTTCTTTAAATGAAAATCATATAGTTCCTTTAGATTGAGATTGGTCAAAATATCTGCATTACAAACTAAAAAAGGCATTCCATCATCAAAAAAGGAAGTTGCTTTTTTGAGTCCGCCACCTGTTTCAAGCAACAAATCTCTTTCATCAGAAATTTCTATTGTGATACCGAAATCATTATTTTTTTTTAAAAAGTCCAAAATCAATTCTCCAAAGTGATGAATATTGATAATGATCTCTTGGAAGCCAAAATATTTCAATCTTCGAATTGCAATCTCGAGTAGAGGCTTGCCATTGATTTCGACCAAAGCTTTTGGGCGGTCATTGGTCAAAGGACGAAGGCGAGTGCCTAGTCCAGCAGCGAAGATCATGGCTT
This sequence comes from Bacteroidota bacterium, assembly GCA_024743405.1. Classification (GTDB taxonomy): domain Bacteria; phylum Bacteroidota; class Bacteroidia; order Chitinophagales; family Saprospiraceae; genus JANSWP01. The sequence continues at coordinate 123,212 of JANSWP010000001.1, read as the reverse complement.
TCATAGATAGCTATTAGTGAATAATGATTATTGAATCCGGGTTTTAAGAAATTTTGCCAAAAGTAAATAATCAAATTGTTTCAATTTGACTTTCGACGAAAGATTCTGTTTTCACATTAGGAATTCTTACTTTTGCGACAGACGACAAATCTGTGAGACAAACTTTTCTTACCTATAGAATATGACTTCAAGAAGGAAGAATAAGAATCAATTAGCATTAAGATTGGGCATCAATGATGAGCGAGTGCCCAAATTGTTAGGAGTAATGATGATGTTCATTGCACTCTATCTTTTTATCGCTTTTTTTTCTTATCTATTTACATGGAGAGAGGATTTCGATAATGTGTATAATTTCCCTTGGCAAGTTTTACTGAATAGTGAAATTACGATGGAAAACTGGTTGGGGCGACTTGGGGCTATCATTTCTAATGCCTTTTTCTTTTGGGGATTTGGAATGCCTTCTTTTGTTTTTGTCTTTTTGTTAGGCTTGTTTGGTTGGGCGATGGTCAAGCGAGAACCGTTGAAAACGCATATGCCTTTGTTACGTCAATCTCTCCTTTGGGTGTTGTTTTTAGCAGTTTTATTAGAGTTTATTTTTCGAGATTCTGAATTTCCTTGGGGAGGAGCATTTGGAGAAAGTGTCAGTGGTTGGATGGAAAACTTTGTTGGAACAGTTGGGATGATTGTCCTTTTCTTCTTTATTATTTTTGGATTTGTTGTCTGGATTATCAATCCTAATTTTAACGACTTAACCCCTCGAAAGGCAGTTTCTGAGATTAAACTTTGGTTCAATGACTTAATCAATCGACGATATCAAACTAAAAGAAAAACAACGACCACGGAATCGAAAGGGGAAGTGGCAACCCTTCGACCTGGGAAAACCCAAAATAGTGGAGTGGAGTTTGATAAAAAATTACCTCAGCCTTTACCTGATGGTCAAATGGCTTTTGAGCTAGATAAAACAAAACGTGAAAAACCGAAATCACTTAAGGCTGGAGAATCCGAACTAGAAATTGAGGCTCCGCCAACTCCACCACCACCTCTTGAAGAAATACCACTTGATGCACCTGGAAAACCTTTTGGCACGCCTATTCCAGAAATTCAAGCTGCGAATCAGAATCATTCAGAGCCTTATGATCCGACGCTCGAATTGTCAACGTATGAGCATCCAGTACTGGCGCTTTTGAAGGATTATGAAGATCAAAAAGTGGAAATTGATCGAGCAGAATTGGAGGCGAACAAAGATCAAATCATTGAAACGCTTTTAAACTATAAAATTGAAATCACAAAAATTCGGGCGACGATTGGACCGACAGTAACACTTTATGAAATTGTACCCGCTCCAGGAGTTCGTATTTCGAAAATTAAAAATCTTGAAGATGATATCGCCCTGAGTTTGGCCGCTTTGGGTATTCGGATTATAGCACCAATTCCTGGTCGTGGTACGATTGGTATTGAGGTACCGAATAAGAAAAAGCAAATCGTTTCGCTGAAAGAGGTCTTGATGTCAGAGAAATTTAAGCGGGCGAAAATGGACTTGCCGATTGCACTAGGGAAGACGATTAATAATGAAGTTTTTGTAGCAGACTTAGCAAAAATGCCTCACTTATTGGTCGCAGGTGCCACGGGGCAAGGTAAGTCAGTTGGGATCAATGCGATCATCATGTCGCTTTTATACAAAAAGCATCCTTCTCAAGTGAAGTTGGTTTTGATTGATCCGAAGAAGGTGGAGTTATTCCCTTACGCAGCCCTCAATAAGCATTTTCTTGCCTATTTACCAGGGCAAGAGGAACCAATTACGACAGAGACGAGCAAAGTAATTCATACCTTGAATTCACTTTGTATTGAGATGGATACCCGATATAATTTGCTTAAAAAAGCACATTCTCGAAATCTACGAGAGTATAATGAAAAATTTATTAGCCGCCGTTTGAACCCCAATAATGGGCATAAATTTTTACCATTTATCGTCTTAATTATTGATGAGTTTGCTGACCTGATTATGACGGCAGGAAAAGAAGTTGAGTTGCCTATTGGGCGATTAGCGCAGTTGGCGCGAGCAGTTGGCATTCACTTGATTATTGCGACTCAGAGACCTTCTGTAAATATTATTACGGGGGTTATTAAAGCGAATTTCCCTGCAAGGATTGCTTACAAAGTTACGGCAAAAGTGGATTCTCGAACAATTTTAGATGCCGGTGGCGCCGATCAATTAATTGGTCGTGGAGATATGTTATTGTCTGTAGGAGGAGACATCATTCGTGTACAATGTGCCTTTGTAGATACACCAGAAGTCGAAGACGTTATAAAATATATTGCCGATCAAAGAGGTTATCCAGAACCCCATTATTTACCTGAATTTCATGGAGATGATGATGGACCTTCTGGAAAAGGTGGATTTAGTCTTTCTGATTTAGATGATTTGTGGATTGATGCCGCCAAACTAGTTGTTGCCAACCAACATGGTTCTACATCGATGATTCAACGAAGATTGAAATTAGGGTACAATCGTGCTGGAAGAATTATGGATCAGTTAGAATCTTTAGGAATTGTTGGACCAAGCGAAGGTAGTAAACCACGCGAGGTATTAATGTTTTCTGAAATGGAATTGGAACGGTATTTGGAAGATATAAAAACTAGGAAATAGGAGGCAAAAATCCTTGATCGGTGTAAGATTCGTCAAGGAAATAATTAAAGCTCGACAAACGAATTGTTTGTCGGGCTTTTGCTTTTTAAAAAATCTTCAAATTTTGTTGTAAAATTATCGGTAACAATCGATCCTACCTAATTACTTTAGCCACAAAATAATCCTTTTATGTTTCCAAAATCAAATATCCTCATTATGGGGGTTTCTGGTTCCGGTAAAACGACTATTGCCCGGCAGGTAAGTCAAAAATTGAATTTTCAGTTTTTGGAGGCTGATGGGTTTCATCCAAAGGAGAATATTGAAAAAATGAGCCAAGGTAAGCCATTGAATGATTTAGATAGAGAACCTTGGTTAATAGCAATTTCGGAAGCATTAACAGAGCTTGAAGGGAAAGGATTTGTGCTCGCTTGTTCAGCATTGAAAGAATCTTATCGCGAATTACTTCAGAAAGGGCTCGAAAAACCACTTTTTATTTTTTATTTAGAAGGTTCTTTTGAGCAAATATTGGAGAGAATGTCAAAACGAAAAGATCATTTTATGCCTGAAACACTTTTGAAAAGTCAATTTGATACGCTCGAGATTCCACAAGATGCAGTTCGAATAAATATTGAAAATAGTCCAGAAGTAATTACAGAAATTATTATTGAAAAAATTAAAGAAATCAAATGAAAGACATCGGAATTTTAGGTCTTGGAGTCATGGGTAAAAGCCTTGCGCTCAATTTTGCAAATAAAGGATTTGGTGTTGCTGTTTATAATATTCCAATGCTTGGGGAAGAAACGATAGTTGAAAAATTTGTTCAAAATAATTTGAAACAATCCTTCTTTGGCGGAGGGTCTATTCCAGATTTTTTACAAAATTTAAAAAGCCCAAGAAAGATCCTATTAATGGTGAAAAGCGGTGACCCCGTTGATTCTGTTATTCAAAAATTGACCCCACATTTAGATAAAGGAGATATTATTATTGATGGTGGAAATTCATTTTTTAAGGATACGATTAGAAGACAAAAAGAACTTGAAAACATTGGGATTCATTATGTCGGAATGGGCGTGTCAGGGGGTGAAAAAGGTGCTTTATTAGGGCCGTCAATGATGCCAGCCGGAAGTTTTGATGTCAAAAATGAATTAATGCCACTTTTTAAGAAAGTAGCAGCCCAAAAAGAAGGAGAACCATGTGTAGCTTGGATTGGTGAAAATGGGGCTGGGCATTTTGTGAAGATGATTCATAATGGGATTGAGTACGCGGATATGCAAATTTTGAGTGAGGCTTATGCTATTTTAAAGAATGTTTGTGGACAAATGAATGAGGAAATTGCTGAAACCTTTTCAACATGGAAGGATAGTTTTCACGATAGCTATTTGTTAGAAATTACGATTGAAATTTTAAGATTTAAAAAAGGTGGAAAATTCATTTTAGATCAAATTTTGGATGTAGCAGGGCATAAAGGCACAGGACTATGGACTGTAAAAGAAGGTCTAGATTTAGGTGTTCCGATTCCTGCAATTTCAGCGGCGATGAATGCCCGGATTTTGTCTGGGCAAAGGAGTTTGAGAGTGAAATTGTCTGAAAATTTACCTAAAGATACTAGGTCAAATATTGATGTTGAATCGATAAAAAAGAGGCTTGAGAAGGGAATATTAGCCGCTCGATTTTTAGCATTATCTGAAGGGTTCCATTTAATGAAAACAGCATCTGAAAAGTATCATTGGAATTTGAATCTCTCCGAAATTGCTAAGATTTGGAGAGCAGGCTGTATTATTCGATCAAAAATGTTGCCTTCTATTGCTGAGATATTTGAAAAGGAGCCTTCGATTTTCCATTTATTCGAATCCGCGGATTTTCAGAAAATCATCGAAGATTCAGTTAATTCTTTGAAAGCGGTGATGCGTATTTTAAGTATTCAAAATTTGGCGACGCCATGCCTTTCTGCTGGTTTGCAATATTATCAATCTATGCACGAAAGTTATTCACCAATTAATTTAATTCAGGCTCAAAGAGATTTTTTTGGGTCACATAGTTACCGTAAATTGGATGGTGGAGACGAAAATTTTCACACTATCTGGGAAAAATAACCGTAGTCAGTTCGTAGTAAATAGTTGGCAGTCAGTAGTGATTGTAAACTGCATACTACCAATATATACTGCCAATTGAAAAATAATGGAATTCACACTTTTACTTGCTGTTTTTGTTGCGATTGTTGTCTTATTATTTTTGATCTTGGTTGTTCGGATTCAAGCGTTTATTTCGCTTTTGATAAGTAGTATTGTCGTTGGATTGATTGCTGGAATGCCTTTCGCCGACATTGTCGATAATATTCAAAAAGGAATGGGAGGTACACTCGGTTACGTGGCAACCGTGGTAGGTTTGGGTGCGATATTTGGGGCTATTCTCGAACATAGTGGCGCAACGGAAAGAATTTCAAGATGGCTTTTAGATAAGTTTGGGATTAAAAATTCGCCGATTGCACTTTCGATTGCTGGTTTTTTGATTGCGATTCCTGTTTTTTTCGATGTGGCGTTTGTGATTTTAGCACCCTTATTATATGGATTGCAAAAAAAAACTGGTAAATCTCTTCTGTATTTTGCGATTCCATTAGCGGCTAGTTTGGCCATAACGCATGCTTTTATTCCACCAACTCCAGGTCCAATTGCAGTTGCAGATATAATAAATGTACCATTAGGGTGGATTATTTTGTTTGGTTTTATAGTGGGGATTCCGACGACAATTATTTCAGGTTTGATCTTTGGAAAGTACATTGCTAATAAAATTCATATTGAAACGCCAACGGAAATGATTCGTCCAAATCTTTTCGAAAAGGATCAAAAAGAGATTCCCGTAGGGCTGGTTTTGGCATTAATTCTTACCCCTGTTTTCCTTATTTTAATGAACACATTGACGGATGTTTTAGTGAAAAACGGGACTATAGATGCTGGGCTAATCCCTGAATTAATCAAATTCTGTGGGCATCCATTTATTGCATTGATGATCAGTACTTTATTAGCGCTTTATTTTCTTGGGGTTAAATATGGATTCACAAAAAATCAACTTCAAGATATAAGCACCAAAGCCCTCGCACCGGCTGGAGTTATTATTTTAATCACTGGTGCTGGAGGTGTTTTTAAACAAATGCTCATTGAAACTGGGGCGGGCGTTTTATTCGCTGAAAAATTATTGGAATACAATATTTATCCATTGCTTTTAGCCTTTCTTTTAGCAATGATCATTCGGATATTACAGGGTTCGGCAACTGTGGCAATGATAACGGCGGCTGGTATTTTAGCCCCAATTTTAGTAAATATGGAATTGAGTGAACCTCAATTGGCACTTATCGTTTTGAGTATCGCATCAGGCGCTACTTCCTTTTCTCATGTCAACGATAGCGGTTTTTGGCTTATCAATCGTTATTTAGGCATGACAGAAGCCCAAACGTTGAAAAGCGTGACACCGATGTCTACGATTTTAGGTTTTTCTGCATTAGGATTAATTATGATTTTGGACCTATTTCTATAATAGACTTCAGTAATCCTAGCGCAAATAGCTTTAAATTTTGCATTTTACCTAGCTGGTTTATATCTCGATTGATCCATTAATGCTTGAGCATCTTGTAGCCCAATCAATTCTTCAAAAGTTGTCTCAGGATAACGCTTCATATAGCTATTAACCATTTGAAAACCAATCCAATTAGCTGTTCTCCCAGGTGCTTCTTTTGGCATTCCAGGAGAATGTGGACTATAATCAATTAGTTTTTTAAATTCTTGTATGTCTGTAGAATAGAGCAGGTCTTCCCGGAGGAAATGATGCCAGATTTCCTTTTCGTTTGCATAGACCCATTCAACTTGTGGTTTGGAATATTCCAAGATGACACTGTCCGGTTCATTTGGTAAAATATGGCTCAAAAGGTATAATTCTTTACCATTATGGATCATATGGTCTATCAGGCGGTTACCTCTTGGGTTTCCAAGGATATCCTTAATGAGTGGTTTTAAAGTTTTTAGAACTACATGTTCTTTGTTAAATGTGCGAACCAAGTACTGAGAAAAATGGGGATTGCCAGGATTATAATCAATATAAGGGTGCTCAGCTCCCAGAAAGAAATCTAATCCGAGTGCAAGGGCATTGTCTTTGTAGACAAATGCAGCAATGGTATATTCGGAAATGAAAGTGGTGATGTGTGGTGGAATGATTTGATTGGGGAAATAGTATTTTAGAAATTGGAAAGCTTGTTCAAATTCAACTTCCAATTTTTGTATTTCAGCTTCGGGGAAAACGATTTGAGTGGTATCAAATAACTGTCGTGGGGCAGGGTGTGAAATGAATCCTTTTACATAAGCAGAGTGACCTTCAGGCGCAATTCTTTCATCGGTCGAACCCAAAATTTGCCCAAAATAAATATTCCCAAATTCAGGATATTTTGCCGCTAATGCTGAAAGACCATTTTCCAACTGTAAAGTATCCATTTCGAAGAGGTCTTTATCAAATCTTCGAATTTCAATGTCCATTGGAATATGTGAAACATCAGGAATCTCTTTACCTTTGTCCGGTTGACAGGCGAAAAGCAAAAAAGAGACAGCTAAGCCGAGAAAATATATATTAATGGATCTCATTTTTTTATTTAAAATATTGAATGAATGAAAATTTGAGGCGCGAACTTATAAAAATTGTTGTTGCTGAATGTGATTGTTGTTATTTATTAAATAAGAATCACATTACCCAAACACTTTTTAAAACAAATTTCAATGAAAAAAATTGTTGCTTTAATTGCTCTTTTGATAGGTCTCGCTCAATTTAGTTGGGCTCAGAAATTTGATCCAGAAGAAATTAGAATTGGTATTCAAATAAGTCCTAATTTTTCATGGCTTACATCAGAGGATAATACCATCAATGAAAATGGAAATAATTTTGGTTTGAAGTTAGGAGTTATAGGTGAATTCTATTTTCATGAAAGGTATGCTTTGATTAGCGGAATTGGGTTTGCATTTAATCATGGTGGAACCTTACTTCATGATAATGGTGGCGAATTATGGAATCGCTCTCAAACCAATATTCCTGAAGTTCAACCTCTTAATGATTTTCAATACCACATACAATATGTGGAGATCCCTTTTGGGTTGAAACTGAGAACAGGGACAAAGACAGCTGGTAGTCATTCAGGGTTTTATTTTGAGGTTCCTGTCTTTACACTCGGGATCAATACTCAAGCGCGTGGTACGATAATAGATACTGAAGTTGATAAAGTTGATGTCAAAAAAGAAGTGAATTTTCTCGCGTTATCTTGGGGTGGTGGCGTTGGTTGGGAATATAACGTGAGTGCCAATACTGTAGTAGTAGCAGGACTAGCTTACCAACAATATTTTACAGACATCACCGATAATTATGCGGCAGACCGGTCAAAGGTAAAAATGCATAATATTACTTTTAGAGCAGGGGTTTATTTCTAAATATACTCAAACGATACCCTATATTGGAGGAGGTCTTCTCGAACTACTGAGTAGACCTCCTCTAATTTTAGTAAAGTCTTAAAACTAAACTTTTTTAAGTCTGGCTCTTTGCAGAATATTGATTCCATATCCATTCACAGGAGGTATTTCTTCGCCTTCAAAATCTTGATCTCCTGTAGTGCTAATTGGTGTTAACTTTCCTGAGATTATTTCCCAAACCAACTCATTTTCATTCACTTTCTCCGTCGAAGTCATCAAAAGATTACCCATTACTTCAAAGCGTTCAAAAAACTTTCCACCTAATAAGAATCCATCCAACACGATGGTGTTTTTTTCATCAACTAAATAAATTCCTTTTGATTTGTCTTTTTCAATTAACTCATAATCTCGTTTTCCAGCCTCCTTATCTTCGCCATAAATGATTGTCCAAGACCATCGAACTACTGAGGTGTCATTGGGAAATATATGTAATTCCATAGGTAAGGATTGTACTTTACCCATACCATTGAAAATTTCTAATTCACCCTTCCAGATGCCTTCCCAAGATTTTGGAAAATCTACAGAATCTATGGGATTGTTAGCTTGTCCTATGTGAAAACTGAAAATTCCTATAAAAGTCAGAAGGAGAATCCTTTTCATAATGTGTTTTTGATAATTTTGCTTTCTTTTCAAAAAAATATACCTCGGTAATAATTCAAAACATGAAAAAACTAGTCTTTCTTTTCACGCTTCTTTTTATCAATTTGACACTATTTGCTCAAAAAGATTATTTCCAGCAAGAAGTCAATTATAAAATCGAATGCAACCTCAATGATACTGATCACACCTTAACGGGTACGATCGAAATGGAATATATAAATAACTCACCCGATGATCTAACTTTTATTTATATGCACCTATGGGGCAACGCCTTCAAAAATATCAATACGGCATTTGCCAAACAAAAGTTAAGAGAGGGGAGTACGCGGTTTTATTTCGCCAAAGATAGCCAATTTGGCTTTTATGATAATTTGAACTTCCAAGTGAATGGACAAGATATTAGTTGGGATTTGACTAAAAAGAATGAAGATATTGCGAAGTTGATGTTGAATAATCCTCTAAAATCAGGAGAAAAAATCACCATTTCCACTCCTTTTATACTAAAAATTCCAGCTTCCTTTTCTCGTCTTGGACATGTAAAAACCTCTTATCAAATGACTCAATGGTACCCTAAACCTGCGGTTTATGATAAAGATGGTTGGCACCCAATGCCTTATTTGGATATGGGGGAGTTTTATTCAGAATTTGGATCTTTCGATGTACAAATAACCTTACCTGAAAATTATGTGGTTGGTGCAACTGGCGAAATTCAAACAGCATCAGAAAAAGATTTTTTGAGTAGAAAAGTCGAAGAGACAAAGGTGTTTTTTGAAAATATGCAAAAACAATTTAAAGCAGATTTTCAAATTGAAAATTATTTGGCTCGTTTAGATACTTTTCCAAAATCTTCAGAAAATATTAAAACCATTCGATATACGGCCGAAAATGTTCATGACTTTGCTTGGTTTGCTGATAAGCGTTTTCATGTTCAAAAAGATGAAATTACATTGACCTCTGGTCAAAAAGTCGATTCATGGACTATGTTCACTAACTCTGAGGCACACCTTTGGGAAAAAAGTATTGAATACGTCAATCGTTCTGTAAAATTCTATTCTGAAAAGGTTGGCGAATATCCATGGCCACAGGCAACGGCGGTCCACAGTGCACTAAGTGCTGGTGGGGGAATGGAATATCCCATGATTACGGTCATTGGTTCCAATAATGCAGCAATAGATCTTGATGAAGTGATTACACATGAGGTCGGGCACAATTGGTTTTATGGAATTTTAGCATCCAATGAACGAGATCACCCATGGATGGATGAAGGGATGAACTCTTACATAGAATATCGTTATATGACTCAACATTATGATGATATTATACCGTTTGAAATCCCCAAATTTTTTCTTTCGGATATACATCCTTATGAAGTTTTTTATCAACTCCAAGCTCGACGAAGAGTTGATCAATCGCCAGAAACGCCTTCCAATGATTATACTATGTTGAATTATGGTTTAGGTGCGTATGTCAAACCAGGGCTGGTTTTTGGGCACTTAGAGCATTATCTGGGTACAGAAAGATTTGATGCGATCATGCATACTTATTATGAAAAATGGAAATTCAAGCATCCTTCACCAAATGATTTGAGAACGCATTTTGAATCCGAAAGTGGAAAAGACTTGACTTGGTTCTTTGATGGATATATTAATTCAACAGATCATATCGATTATGCAATAAAAAGCGTGTCTAAAAGAGAGGACTTAAGCGTTAAAATTCAAAATAAGGGGGAAATCAATGCTCCTTTTTCAATTTCAGGTGTGAAAGACGGAGTTGTTGTGAATACACAATGGTTTGAAGGTTTTGAAGGTGAAAAAACCATTGATTTTCCATCAGGAGATTATGATAAAATAGTGATTGATGCTAACCATAAAATGTTAGAAGTCAATAGAAAAAATAATAATTATAAAACAAGTGGTTTACTAAAAAAAACAGAACCGTTTTCATTAAAATTATTAGGAAATATAGAGTCTGCTGAAAAATCAAATCTTTTTTTCTTGCCAATCCCTCTTTGGAACAACTATGACAAATTTATGCCGGCATTGGCATTATATAATACGACTATACCTTCGAGAAAATTTGAATACTTTGTGATGCCTGCTTATTCTTTCAAAACCAAAGATTTGAATGGTGTCGGAAATGTGGCCTATAATATATATCCCAAGAAAGGGGTGTTTCAAAAAGTGAGTATTGGTGCACAGATAAAGAGCTTCAATTTTGATGATCGAGACTCTCTAAAAACAGAAACAGGTTTTGCAGACACGGGTTTGAAGTATTTAAAAATACAACCTTCTATTTCCGTTAATTTCAGAAAGTCACCAGTCTCCAATCTATATCGTAGTGCCCAATTTCGAAGTATTTGGTTGAATCAAGAGCAAACGGTTTTTGAACAAAAGGAACCATTTGGGGCTGTTTACACAGGTAATGTTTTTGGGGATATTTGGATTCATGAACTGTCTTACACAGCCGAAATGCGTCGAGCACTTAATCCTTATACGTTTAATGTGAGTTTGGAAAGGGCTCAATTTACAGATGCCCTTATGCGTGATCAGAGTTACTTGAAAGCTTCTTTAGAATATAATATTGAATATACTTATGCATTCAATAGAAGTTTTGATGTCCGAATTTTTGCAGGCGCTTTTATTCAAAACACTTTGCGAGACGGTTTTTCTCATATTTTCAATTCTTTCAGCCTGACTTCACAAGGATTTAATGATTATAGATATGATGATTCTTATTTTGGAAGAAATGAACAAGATGGATTTTGGTCTCAACAAATACATATAAATGAAGGTGGGATGAAGGCTGCTTTAGGAGGTGCACAATCTTTGGGGAGAAGTAATAATTTTATTTTTGCGGTTAATCTGAAATCAGACTTACCACAAAACCTACCCTTAAATTTACCTCTAAAGCCTTATTTTGATCTAGGGTATTTTAGTGATAAACGTGCTATTAATTCAGAGGCTACTTTTGACCAAAAACTATGGTGGAGTGGAGGTTTTACGTTGGACTTTTTTGATGGTATTGTAGGTGTTTATTTGCCGGTCATTAATTCAAAAAATGGTACGTTGGAAGTATCTGGCGAACCTGACCCAAATGGTTTACGTAGCCTATATAAAGGAAAAGGGAACTATTGGAGCAGAATCAGTTTCCATATTGATTTTAAAAGATTAAACCCATGGAAAGCGGTGGATAAATTGTCGTTTTAGGTGTCAGAGTATGTTTGAATTTTGATTTTGGCGATTTTTCGGTAAATATCATTTTGCATAGCGTTATTTTTCTCCTAAAATTGCCCGTATTTGACGGCGAAAAATGCCTCTTTCAAAATAATATTTCCTCAAAAAATCACTCAAACACAAATTCCAAACATACTCTCTGAAACTCCTCCACTAAATTTGTCAGAGAAGCGGAAGTGCATTAACTAATAATTGGTTTAGAATCAATTAATTTTTCTATGCCAGATGATCCGAATGATTTAGAATTAATTGATAGATATCTACTTCATGAATTGACCGAGGAGGAGGAAATGATTTTTGAAGAACGCATGAAAGATGCTGATTTTCAGAAGGAATTAAAAATTCATAAAGAAATGAAACCCATCAAGAAATTGCCTGAAGGGACAGTGTTAAAAAGTATAGTAGAGAACCTAGAGGCACGGATGTTAAAAGAAAATCAGAGTCCACTTCGTCCTTTTCAAATGATTCTATTGCGAAAATGAATCGCTATAATTCGGAAACGGTTTAGGTTTTGAAACAGCTTCTTAAATTAGCCCGTCAAATTTGAATAAATCCCGCCTTCCGAAGTGATTTTTTCTATAGCGGATTGTCTCTTTTTTTAACTATTTTGACTGCATTGGCATACATCATTCCAAAGAGAATCTAGGGATTTTCCGTGTATTCCGTGCGAGCCTTGATTTTTCATCTGATGGATTAGGACTAATTTCTATTCTTAAACCTGTGAAAATATTTTCAACATCTGTGACGGTATTCTCCAATGGATAATCTAATCTCGGAGCGGTAAGCGCTGCAAAATGAATTGAGTGTTAAGGGTAATTAAAGTAGTGATAATTGCGAAGTCCCTAAGTTTTGTCAGCAACGTAAAGTGAAGATTAAGACGGGATTAAGAAAAGAAAAATTGAAATTGAATCTTCGAAACAATTATTTAAAATATTGCCTCAAATCTTTACTCGAACTTAATACAAATCTGAGTCTCCGCTAATATTGCCAATCTACTTTTGTGGTCAATTATAAAAAGGATTTTTATAGAAAAATCAGAGATAAATCATTGTTTTTCAGTCTTTTGAAAGATTGGATCCAATATTTTTATTTTAAATTAAATTGAACCATGAAATTTTTTTTCTCACTAATTTGTTTGATTTTTAGCCTTGGATTAAATGCTCAATCGGGTATTTTTAGCGGGCGAATTGTTGATGAATCTAAATTGCCTTTGGCGGGTGCAACCGTAGTTATTGACGGTGTTAGAGGAACCATTGCTAATGAAGAGGGCTTTTACGCAATTTTGAATTTAGAAGAAGGAACTTACACGGTTAAAGTTTCTTTTATCGGTTTTGAAGACCAGGAGTCAGAAGTAACAATTGCCGAAGGGAAAAATACTAATTTGGATTTTGAGCTAAGTCCCGGTGTGAGTCTCAAAGAAGTTGTCGTGACTTCTCAACTTAGAGGACAGGCGCGGGCTTTGAGTAATCAATTGTCCAATTATAACATTACAAACATCATTGCTGCCGACCAAATCGGTCGTTTTCCGGATGCGAATATTGGTGATGCGTTGAAAAGAGTTCCGGGAGTTAATGTTCAATATGACCAGGGCGAGGCTCGTTTTGGAAATATTCGAGGGACTGCCCCACAATTAAATTCCATAACCATTAACGGCGAAAGGATCCCTTCCGCAGAGGCGGAAATTCGTTCCATCCAGTTAGATTTAATTCCTTCTGATATGATTCAGGCTGTCGAAGTAAGTAAGGCAGTGACGCCCGACATGGATGCGGATGCGATTGGGGGTTCTGTCAACTTGGTAACGAGAGCTGCTCCATATGAGCAAAGAGTTTCGGGTACAATCGGGGGTGGTTATAATATTTTGGCAGAAGAGCCCACATTTAATGGTTCTTTGATTTTTGGTGACCGCATTGCCAATGATAAACTTGGATTGATATTGAGTGCTTCTTATTTTGATAATAATTTGGGTTCGGATAATTTAGAATCCGAATGGACTTATGACGATGCCAACGGAAATGATGTTTTTGATAAAGGAGAAGAGTTTTGGTCCGAAGAAATCCAAATTCGACAGTATTATTTGCAAAGAATTCGTCAAAGTTATTCGCTTTCCTTGGATTATGAATTAAATGACAATCATACACTATTCTTAAAAGGAATCTATAACAAACGAAAGGATTGGGAAAACAGATATCGAGCGGTTTATAAAGATATCGAAAATGACGGAGGTCAATGGATCGCAGCATTGGAACGCCAAACGAAAGGAGGCACGGACGATATTAAATATGCTCGATTGGAAGATCAGGAAATGATGAATTTCTCGCTTTCTGGAAATCACCTTTTTGGCAAACTAAGAATGGACTGGTCTGCCAATTATGCAAAGGCTTCGGAAGAAAGACCAAATGAACGATATTTCGAAATCGCTACGGACGGCACAGTACCTGTAAATGTTGATTTTTCCAACCCTGAAGAACCGTTCGTTCAGGCAGTTGAGTCTACATTCCAAAACCCAAGTGAATCTTGGGAATTGAGTGAAATTACCGAAGAGTTTCAATTTACGGAAGATGAAGACATGAATGGTCGGTTGGATTTTGAATTGCCGTTAGCAAACGGAAAAAACCAAAGCAGTATCAAATTTGGTGCACGTATCAGAACCAAGTCAAAAAATCGAAGCAATGATTTTTACGAATATGGACCTTTAGATGATAGCGTTTTTAAATTAGGTGTTGCGACTACTGAAGATTTGTCAAAAGACAATTTCCTCGCTGGCGATTATACAATCGGTTCTTTTACGACAAAAGAATTTCTGGGCGATTTGGATTTGAACGGCTCAACTTTTGAGGGAGAACAAGATTTAAGTGAATTGGCAGGGAATTTCACTGCTTCGGAAGATATTTACGGAGGTTATGCCATGCTGGAGCAAAACATTGGAGAGAATTTTTTAGTAGTTGGAGGTGTTCGAGTAGAGCAGACAAATCTTGAATATGAAGGTTTTCAATTTGATGATGCTGAGGGAACATTGGATGCAACACCAATGTCTGTAAGTGATTATATTAATTTCTTACCGGGATTACACTTGAAATATAATCTTGCTCCTCGATCTGTATTGCGATTGGCTTATACCAATACATTAGCCCGGCCAAATTATTTTGATTTGGTGCCTTTCCGTGAAATTGAAGACGGTGAAGAGTTATCAATCGGAAACCCCAGTTTAGAGGCGACAACTTCCGTTAATCTTGACTTTATGGCAGAGCATTATTTTGGTAGTGTGGGGATTATTTCTGGAGGTGTTTTTTATAAAGACATCAGCGATTTTATTGTTAACCAAACCTTTGATGATTATACTTTTGAGGGTACAGAATGGGCTTCTTTTTCTCAACCAATAAATGGTGGTAATGCCTCTCTTTTTGGTTTTGAGGTTGCTTTCCAGCGCCAATTGGATTTCATTGCCCCGGCATTATCTGGTTTAGGTGTTTACTTCAATTATACGTTTACAGATTCTGAAATTACCGATTTCAATTTTGAAGGCAGAGAGGATGAAACTTTGGCTTTGCCCGGTTCTCCTAAACACACTTTGAATGCTTCGTTGGCATATGAGGGAAAACGTTTCACGTCAAGAGTTTCTTTCAATTTTGCAAGTGACTTTATTGACGAAGTTGGAAGCGAAGCTTTTGGAGATCGATATTATGACCAAGTAACCTATTTGGATGTCAATTTGAGCTACAGTATTTCGGATAGATTGGTAATTTATGCCAATGGGAATAACTTGTTGAATCAGCCTTTGAGATATTTCCAAAATGTATCAAGTCGCACTATGCAGGCTGAATATTACAATGCTCGGTTTGACTTGGGAGTTAAGTTTGATTTGGTGAGGTAATATTTTTCAGAGGTCAGAGAACGGACCTTTTCACTGTTAGAGGTCGGGCGATTGTTATTGTCTGACCTCTAATTAATTAAGACTTTAGAAACCATAATAAATATGATTCGGAATTTCTTTCTCTTCATTTTCATCATCACCTTTTTTGTTGTTTGCCAATCTCCAGTTGAAAAAAAAATAGAGATAACAACAACTACCACCAATCAAGAAAAAATGGAGGCAAGAGAGGACTCCATTGCCTTAATTAATGCATACGCCGCACAGGAAAAAATTGAATGGTTCATCACTCCTGATGTCGAAACTCGAATGATTCGAGCGACTTCGGAAGATGATGCGGCGGATGACCCTGCCATCTGGAAGCATCCGACCGAATCGCATAAAAGTTTAGTTTTTGGTTCAAATAAAAAAGGTGGATTGGCAACTTATAATTTATCGGGTACGGAAGTGGCTTATTATTCGATTGGGAATATTAATAATGTTGATGTATTGTACAATTTTCCATTAAACGGTAGTTTGATAACTGTTTTGGGATGTACAAATAGAACAAGTCAGGGCATTAATTTATTCAAAATAAATCCCCAAGACGGTAGTCTTGAAAATATTGCAGCAGATTCTCTATTGGTTGATCAGGATTTGATTGATGATATTTATGGATTTTGCTTTGCGAAGGATGAAACGACTCAGAAATTTTATGCTGTTATTAACGGAAAAAATGGCTTGATGCAACAGTTTGAAATGAAAGCCACAGATTCGAAAATTGCATTGAAATTGAGTCGTTCTGTTCAATTTGATTCGCAAACGGAAGGTATGACAGCCGATACAGAATCTGGTTTTTTGTATGTTGGAGAAGAGGCAAAAGGAATTTGGAAGTTATCAATTTCACCAACTAATTCGGATAAATCATTCCTCCATTTAAGTGATGATTCCAATCCGAATATTGCTTACGACATTGAAGGTTTAACGATTTTTGGAAACTATTTAATTGCGAGTAGCCAAGGTAATTTTTCTTATGCTATTTTTGAATTGGAAGGAGATAACCGGTATTTAACGTCCTTCAAAATAACTAATAACGACAATATTGACGGAGTTGAAGAGACAGACGGTTTGGATGTTATTGGTGATTCGATAAGTGTTGACTTTCCAAACGGGATGTTGGTTTTACAGGACGGTTTTAATTTTGAAAACGGGCAACAAATCCCTCAGAATTTTAAATATGTGAGGTTGGAGAAAGTACTGAATATTTTGAAGAGATAGAAAATAGGGTAATGTAAGGTGTCCATTGGTTTTCCTCTATGCGAAAAATAATATTCACCGTTGTTTGTGATGGTCTGGATTATGATACTACCGTATTAACCATGTTGTATAGCGGCGTCTCTTAAACGCTGCAAGAAGGGCGAGGCGAAGATGAATTTTTGGAGCAACTCATTATCACTCTCTAAAACTTCATCTTTGTTGCCAGTCCAAACTAATTTTCCTAAGTGGAGTAAAGCGATATTGTCTCCAATACCCATCACGGAGTTCATATCATGGGTATTGATAATCGTTGTAATATTATTTTCGACGGTAATGCTTTGAATTAGCTCATCAATTAAAAGGGCCGTTTTGGGATCAAGTCCAGAGTTCGGCTCATCACAAAAAAGGTATTTTGGTTGTAAAACGATCGCCCGAGCTATACCAACCCTTTTTTGCATACCTCCACTAGTTTCGGATGGGTATTTATCATTGGCGCCAACCAATTCGACTCTTTCTAAGCAATAGTTGACACGGTCTAACTTTTCTTTCTTAGTCCAATTCGTAAACATGTCCAGTGGAAACATTACATTTTCCTCGACAGTTAAAGAATCAAAAAGTGCCGACCCCTGAAACAACATTCCAACTTCCATTCTAATGGCTCTTTTTGCTTTTTTATCCAAAGCGAAAAAATCACGTTTATCATACCAAACATTACCAGCAGTCGGTTCAAAAAGTCCAACTAAAATCTTTAAAAGAACTGTTTTTCCCGCTCCACTTCTTCCAATAATCAAATTATTCTTTCCCTGCTCAAAAGTCATTGAAATGCCTTTGAGAACCTCAGCCTCATCGAAAGATTTGAATATATTTTCTGCTCTTATCATCTATTAAATAATCGTTTTCTTAGGAACGCGGATAGAATAAATTTACATTCTTTGAGTTGATTATGTTTTCATTTAAGGAGGCAAAAAACGCAGACGATGCAGCGCATCGGTGAGTATTTTTAACGAAATTAAATGGTAAAAGAAGCAGTCAAGAATGTAAATTTATTTTTTTCGTGTTCCTTAACCAGTCAAAAGTAATACAATTAAATAGTCTGCTAATAAAATCAAGATATTACTATAGACTACCGCATTTGTACTTGCTTTTCCTAATTCAATGCTTCCATTGCTGACATAATATCCTTGAAAACAAGAAACAGAGGTCAAAATAAAAGCAAAAGTAGCTGCCTTAACATACATCATCACAATATTGAACGGCACAAAAAAGGAACGCAACCCGCGTACATATTCCTCACTGGTCAAGTCTCCTACAGGAACCGTCGCAATATACCCGCCAATGATTGCGATATAGGCAGAAAGTGTCACCAATAATGGAATGACCACAATCGCCGCAATCAACCTCGGTAAAATCAGGTAGGCAGTAGTATTTACACCCATGATCTCCATGGCGTCAATGTGTTCTTTTTGGCGCATACCTCCGATTTCAGCCGCCATATTAGAACCGACTTTACCTGCTAAAACTAGACATGTAATCGTTGGTGCAGATTCTATAATAGCCAAGTCCCGAACGATGTATCCAATATAATATCGAGGTACTAAGGTGCCATCCAATTGATAAGCAAACTGAAGTGCAGTCACTGCACCAATGAATATGGAAATAAGCGCTACTACGATTAACGAACCTACACCGATATCATCCATCTGCCGAAGCGTTTCTTTCCAATACATAGAAAGCTTCTCCGGTTTACTAAACGCGGAGCGCATCATTATCATATAGCGACCAAAATTGTAGAAAAGATTGAAATTCATAGATTCAGGTTTGCCCAATAAGGGAAACTATTTTCGGAGGTTTAAGTTTTCTCAAAACCATGAGTTTGAAACCCCATTTTTTAATTGACCGCCAAAAATAGGGTATTTTATAAGAAAGCAAAAAATATTTGAGTTGGCAGTCTACAGTTCCTTTTTAATAGTAGGGAACTTTTAAAATTCTATTATTCCGAAAAATAGGGACTTGGGTTTAAATGATTTCTTTTCTTTGTCATAAAAAATTGATTTTATGAGTAAACTAATCGTAACAGGAGCAACTAAAGGAATTGGTAAAGCAGTCGTAGAAGCTTTTGCGGCTGAAGGTTTTGATCTGGCTTTGTGTGCTCGAACATTAAATGATTTAGAGGCTTTTAAAGCAGCGTTGAATTCGAAATATCCAGATATTCAGATTCTTATAAAAGTGGCGGATATGAGTAGCAAGGAAGATGTTTTAGCTTTTGCTGAGTTTATTAAATCGCATTGGAATGAGGTAGATGTTTTAATAAACAATGCTGGTGTATTCTTCCCAGGCGAAGTTCATAAAGAGGCTGATGGGGTTTTAGAAACAATGATGGAGACTAATTTATATAGTGCTTATTATTTGACGCGCTCTATTTTACCAATAATGTTGCCTCAAAAAAGTGGGCATATATTTAATATGTGTTCTGTCGCTAGCCTTTTTGCATACCCCAATGGAGGCGCTTATAGTATAACTAAATTTGCCCTTTTAGGATTTTCAAAAGTTTTAAGGGAGGAATTGAAAGAGAAAGGAATTCGAGTGACTTCTATTATGCCTGGTGCAACTTGGTCGAACTCTTGGGCAGGTATTGATTTGCCAAGGGAAAGATTAATGGAAGCAGCTGACATCGCTAGTGCGATTTTAAATGCTTGGAAAATGAGCCCAACTGCAGTTGTTGAGGAAATGATTATTCGACCTCAGTTAGGCGATTTGTAGATTAGAAATGAGAAATAAATAGGTTGGGCCAAGGATCTAAATATTTATTCCTCATTTCTTAAGTATTTTGAAGGATAAATTTTCCTGATTTTATGGGTTCATCGGTTTTTGAAGTAGTAAAAATATAGTAATATAAGCCTTCAGAAATATTCAACTCCGTTTGAAATCGAAGCTGATTATTATTTGAAATTTCCAAAATTTCACTAAAAACTGGCTGGTCAGCTTCAAATTTTTCAAAAGAATTTGACCAAATACTTAGATTCAATTTATTGGGAATATTTTTCCCTAATAGTGCTGCCTTTATTTTAAAGTTAAATGGGCTATTTTTTTCAATAGTAAAAACTGCATTAATTTCATTTTCGATATTGATGACAAAATCCATTTGTCGCGTTGTCAAATCTTCAAAATATAGATTTGGTTGGAATGGATCTGACTGTGCAATAGGTCGTTCTTCCGATCTTTGAGATTCTTCAGCTTTGTCTTGAATGAAATTAGCATAAAATAAATAAGCACCTCCGATAGTCACAATAGCCAAAAGTCCAATCAATAGCCAGTTGTTTCCTTGTTTGACAGATGGATTTGGATGTGTTCTTAATGTCTTGAATATCTTACGTGTCTGTTCAATTTCTTTCCTAAGTGATGGATCCATGACCATCTGAAAAGTGAAATTTTGCAATTCTTTCCCATCCATTTCTTGACGTAAGTACCGTTCTATTGTTTCTTGCTTGTTATTCATTTCATTGACTATTAGTGGGCTATTTTTTAGAAACTAATTCTTTTAGTTTTTCTAATGCTCTTTGTTTTCTTTTTCGACAGGCAGCCGCAGACAAACCTAAGTTTAAAGCGATACTTCCAAGTTCTTCTCCTTTTGAATATCGGATCAAAATATCTTGTTCTGTTGGATTTAATTGTTGAATATATTCCCGAAGCTGACTCACTGAATCTTGTTCTTGATAGGCTTCTATGGTTAATTTATATTGTATGATGGTAGAGCCATCATTGTGCAGATCATCTGTGAAATAAATCAGTCCATCTCGTTTTACACTATGATAGCCTTCCTTTAATTTGTATTCCCCAATTCGAAAAATGAGACCTCTTAAATCACCCATGTTCTTGAATTCTCCATCAGGAAAGAGCTCATAAAATCTAAATAGAGAATTGGCAAAGACCTCTTCTACAAATTCATCTGTGGCAACAATCGCCTCTTTTGGTAGATTACCATCTTTCTTAAATAACCAGGGCACTACACGGTCTCTAAACATACTCAAAAGCCATGTCCATTCGGGTTGACTGTTGAGTCTTAATTCTTTTAAAAAACGATCGAAATGCGTTTCGGGATCGTATTCAATAAGGTTTCCATATTTAGTGCTCATCTAACTTATGAATTGGAATCACCTGAATGTGACATGAGAGAATTTTTTTTTTCAAATAATAAATTTGTGATCTCTCCTAAAATGGAATATAATTTTTAGGAAATCAAAAGTAATCTTTTGTAAAAGGATTAGAAGCAGCGCTATAAATAAAAAAACGTGAAAGATTTTAGGAATAATTCAATAATAAATATCCATTTGCTACTTGCTAATTTCCCCTTGTGCTATGTTAAAAAACCTCCCTGACACGCTGTGTCGCCTACGTTTTTTGCTTTGCTTAAGGAAAAACTTTCAGCGTATATAATGTACACTTATTAATATTTCATTCCTGAAAAACCTTTCACGTTTAGAACAGATAAAGTATCAATAAAATGTTATTGCTTATTCATGCTCTAGCCAAGATTTATAGTATTTCCCATCATCAATTTTTAGTGCATTCTCTGTTACCTGTAGAGGCTTAAAAGTATCAATCATTACTGCCAATTCCTCTGTTTCCGTTTGACCAACACTTCTTTCATAAGCACCGGGATGCGGTCCGTGCGGAATGCCAGCAGGATGCAACGTCATGTAACCAGGGCCAATATTATTTCGACTCATAAAGTCACCATCAACGTAATATAACAACTCATCTGAGTCAATATTAGAATGGTTGTAGGGCGCTGGAATTGCATTTGGATGATAGTCATACAAACGTGGACAGAATGAGCAAACGACAAAAGCAGAGGTTTCAAAAGTTTGGTGAACTGGTGGTGGTTGATGAACTCGACCAGTGATGGGTTCAAAATTGTGGATTGAAAACCCGTAAGGGTAATTATAGCCATCCCAACCAACAACATCGAAAGGGTGAGTCGCATAAATTAACTCATGCAATTGCCCTTGTTTTTTGATTTTCATGACGAAATCACCTTCTTCGTCATAAGTCTCTAAGTTGTCAGGTTTGATATAGTCTCGCTCACAAAACGGTGAATGTTCCAATAATTGACCAAACCAGTTTCGATAACGCTTAGGCGTATAAATAGGGTGAAAAGACTCGGCATAAAGTATTCGATTGTCTTCTGTATCAAACTCAATTTGGTAAATCATCCCTCTCGGAATCACTAAGTAATCGCCATATTCAAATGGAATACTTCCAACCAAGGTTTTTAAAGTTCCAGTGCCTTTATGAATAAAAAGCATTTCATCTGCATCGGCATTTTTATAAAAATAAGTCGTCATAGATTTGCGTGGTGCCGCCACACCAATATGAATATCAGCGTTGACTAACATGTGTTCACGACTTTCCAGGAAATCGTCTTTCGGTGCGACATTGAAGCCAATTAGCTTTCTTGAAGTGATACTTTTTTCGATAGCTACTTTTGGGCTTACATCCTTAGAACCAATGATTTCTTTGACCATGGTTGGTCGATTGACATGGTAAAGTAAAGAAGACATTCCGTCAAACCCGACCGTGCCGAAAAGTTGTTCATAATACAAATCGCCGTTAGACTTCTTGAATGTGGTGTGCCGTTTTTGAGGCACTTTTCCTAGTTTATGATAAATGGGCATAGTTTAATTATTTATATCAACACTTGTTGATGTAAAAGTAAATGATAATTTTTTTTGGTCAAAACTTTTGGCGTTATTTGTTCTTGTTGAGATGTAAATTTTAGAATAAAAACGGATATAACAGAGATGAATGTAGTCAATCTTAAGCGAAAGCGATTCTTGGAAGTCTCTTTAAAGTTAATTCACGAGAAGGGATTTAAAGGTACGACGATGCGAGACATAGCCACTCAATTGAATTGTGATGTGGCGAATGTGTATAATTATGTTGATTCAAAACAAGCATTACTAGAAGAGAAACTTTTTGAAATTTCAGGAGCATTTCATGAATCCATCAATAATATTTTGATTTCGTCTTATTCGCCAGTTGATAAATTGAAGGCTATTGTTTCTTTCCACATACAACTAACCTCTCGTCGTCCCTTTGAAGTTGCCCTTTTGGTCAATGAATGGCGAAATTTGAAGGAGCCTATACTATCAAAGTTTTTGGAAGAGAAAGGAGGATATGAGGACAAAGTACGATCGATCATAAAGGAAGGGATCAATTCTGGCGTACTCCGAGATATGGATTTGGAAATTGCCACTTTTGCTATGCTATCGAGTATTCGGTGGCTACACGATAAATATACGGATCCTGCCAAAACGGTCAATCCTATCGAATTAGAAAAGCAAATTTCTGATTTTATTTTAGAAGGTATACGGGCATAAAAAAAGAGACTCTGATGTATCAAAGTCTCTCAAGTCCTAACCAAATAAAACCAAATTAAATTCTTTTGATTTTTGGGATTGTACAAAGGTACTCTAATGAGTGCATTAGTGTTCCTTGTGTTTTTGGAGGCTTATTATCTCAAGACGGCATAGCTGCTTTTATTTTGAATAATAATAAAAACTGAAATTTTATATTGAAATAAATGTGAATAGAGAAAATCATTCTGAAATTATTTCTAATTTTTTTAAAAATTATCTGACCCTAGTGACAAAAGTCAATGTATCTGTTGATGAACGTCACTTCTCTCCCTTCGAATCTCCTATACATTTGAATTGTATTTATCATTTAAAAATAGTCATATGAATATTCAAATTCAATCTATCCACTTCTCACCAAGTGAGGCTCTTAACAAACAAATTTCAAGAAAAGTACAGAAGTATTTTGGTAAATATCCTTTTATAAAAGGCTCAAAGGTATTTCTGAAACTACAAGAAAATGAACCTGAATTAAAGCAAATTATGGAGGTTCGATTGAAGGTTCCTCACGGAGAATTATTCGCTAAAACCAAGGATAATAACTTCTATAATGCCCTAGATAAAAATATTAACAAGCTTAGAAAACAGCTTGAAAAGTACAAACAGAAGGTATATGCAAAGCCTTAGTTAAAAAAGGTAAAGGACAATTAGCTATGTTGATTTTGTCGAAACCTTTGATCTAGTATTTGTAGGAGGAGGGTAATTTTTTCACATTTTAAAAAGCAGAGCCATGATTATCACAGATAATAAAAAATTAAAAGATATTCAAATGGAGTTTAACGACAAGTTTTCCCATTTAAAAATTGAATTTTACACTAGCGGTCATAAGGGAGGAGAAGGCTCACCTGTAGAAGAAACATTAGATCATAATTTGAGCATAGGAAAGGTTCGAAAGATTCATAATGAGGGTGATTTGAGTATTGACGGTCACCAAAAGGTCAGCACTTTTGAGCAAAATTTTTATAAAACATATGGTCTAAGCGTACAGGTTTTTAGAAAGTCTGGCGCTTTATGGATGCAAACGACTTCGACAGATGACTGGACTTTAGCGAAACAAAATCGCAAAGGTGGACATTCTGAGGAAATCGTAAATGAGGAGGTAGCTTAAGGTTGATCCTAATATTTTGTACATCTCTCACAAATAAATTATCACGTTATGAAAAGTATACTAATTCCAACTGATTTTTCTGCCTGCGCTGAAGATGCTATGCATGTCGGGATGACACTCGCTAAGAAATTTGGGGCGAAAGTTCATTTGTACAGTAAGATAGATTTGCCATGGAATTGGAAAACTATGATAGCATCAGAGCGTGATGCAAATAAAGAAGCGCAAAAAAATATTCGAAATACAGAACTATTCTTTGAGGATATTAAGAAAAGATATCAAGGTCTGACGATTGAAACACATTATTCAGGGGGTAGTTTGGTAGAGAATATAAGAGATATAGTTACCACTTTAGGTATTGATTTCATCGTAATGGGATCACATGGAAAAAGTGGAAAAAGCGAATATTTCATTGGCTCTAATACACAAAGGGTGGTGCGCTTAGTGCATTGCCCTGTTTTAGTTATCAAGGAGCCAATCGAAAATGTAAAGTTTGAAAAGGTAGTTTTTGCCTCTGCTTTTTATAAAAACGATAAAGAACCTTTCTTAAAGTTTAAAGACTTTATTAAGCATTTTATTCCTGAAATTCATTTGGTGGCTATCCAGACCACTTCTCTTTTTGGACCACCATATATTGTGCAACAAGAAGCATTAGAAGATTTTCAGAAATTAGCGAAACCATTTGAATGTAAAACACACATTTATAGAGACTTCAGTGTGGATAGGGGCGTCCGATCTTTTTCTGAAGATATTGGCGCGGATTTGATTGTCCTTTCTAACTATCATCGCCATCCAATGAAGCGCATGATAGTGGGTAGCAA
Organism: Bacteroidota bacterium; assembly: GCA_024743405.1. Taxonomy (GTDB): domain Bacteria; phylum Bacteroidota; class Bacteroidia; order Chitinophagales; family Saprospiraceae; genus JANSWP01. The sequence continues at coordinate 97,809 of JANSWP010000001.1, read as the reverse complement.
TGTTGAAACCTTAGTTAATCACTCCAATCTTCCTATCCTAACGATTGATTATCCTACCTCAGATTAGAGTGAGTAGCTTCATGGTTTTGAGCTTGTATTTGAAACCATGAAGCTTTTTTCTAAATCTCTCACACAAAATTCTTTCGGCTTTTTTCCTTTCCAAACTTTTCTGAATTGAACGTTGTAGATTGTCCAACTGGAATGGATAGTGATTGCCAGTCCTTTCCTTTCAAAGTTTTTCCGAGAAAAACGATTTGACCGATATGGTAACTATAATGACCTAATTGTCGGTTGAGTGCCTCTAATATGGAATGTCCCTCATTTCTGATGTACACAATTTTATTAGCCTCTTCGATCGTCAGTGGGTCGATGGCATTAAAAACGCATGCCCATCCTTTTTCCCAATATGCTAAAACTTGCTCTTTGGTCTCAAATGAATTTTGAAACTCCATCTCTCGGTTTCGACAAGGTTTTTCGCCATCCGAAGTTAGAAAATCAGTAAATCTAGAAATCATATTGCCAGAAATATGCTTGGTAATGACGGCTATGCTATTAGAATATTCACCTGCTGAATGAAAAACCTCCTGTTCGGATAATTGAGTAAAAGTCCTATCTCCAAGGCTTTTATAATACCTAAATAGCTTCTTTATGTTGTCAAAGTAGTTTTCAATAAAGGTAGTAGTTTTCATTTTTTGAAGTTTAAATAGTTGATTATTAATCGGTTAAAGCTGTTTTAAGTGAACATCAAAACTGATAAACTAGTTTTCCTTTGGTCAAGTGCCTTTACTTTTTTTGTTAAATTTTCATTAAAAATTAAAACAATGTTTGAACTTCAATGTTTAAACTCTAAAATTGGATTGTCAACATTCTAATCATCCGTAAAATGACTATAGAAGAAGCCATAGAACAAAAAAGACCTTTTAGTGATGAATACCAGCGTTGTATGGTAAATCTGATATTTACGACCAATAGTGTTCAGAGTATTGTAAAAAAACATTTAAAAGATTACGGCATTACGCTTCAACAATATAATGTACTTCGAATACTAAAAGGGGCGGGCAAACCAATATCGACGTCGGTTATTAGAAAAAGATTGTTGGATAAAATGTCAGATACTTCGAGAATAGTCGAGCGATTGGTTCAAAAAAATCTGGCAGATAGACTTGTTTGCTCAAAGGATAAAAGATTAGTGGATGTGAGCATTTCAATAGAAGGTTTAAAACTCTTGGATAGAATAAATCTTCAAAATATAGAGGTCAGAGATTGGTTTGGAAAACTGGGGAAAGAAGAGGTTTATTATTTGAATCAATTATTGGACAAAATTAGAATGTAAGAACCCAGTCAAAATTCTAGATATACATAATTTCATCTTGGTACTTAAGTAAGCGAGCAATATTAAGTTTAGAATAAATTTTTGAATTATTTTTTTCTCTCACAAGGCAAAAAACACAGTCATAGCCTTAGCTCTGACGAGTATTTTTAACGCAGTGAGTGGAAAAAAGAAACTAAAATTTGCTACAGATAATATTGCTCTCTTACTTAAGTAATTCGAGCCAATTAATCAACCCGCATTACTTAAACCATTTAGAGTATGTCTAAAAATTTCACAAACTGAGAATCAATGATTTATGGTTCTGGTGATAAATTATTAAGGGAGCTTGCCGAGGCAAATGACCGCAATAATTTGAAGGCAGGTTCATAAAGTGTTGGTTTTTAGGAAGTAAAAATTTAGACAAACTCTTAACATAAACATAATTTTAATCAAAATTTTAAATGTATTTTCCTATGAAAAAATCAATTTTCGCATTTGGACTTTTAGCAACTTTTGCACTTTTCTCTTTTGGTATCGCAATTGATAGTGCATCTGTCAATACAGAAAGAAGTGTTATCAACTGGAAAGGGTATAAAGTAACTGGTGAGCACTCCGGTACCATAAATCTTCAAAATGGAGAATTAAAATTTGAGAATGATGTACTTGTAGGTGGCGGTTTCGAAATAGATATGAGATCTATGAAAGTGACTGATATAGAAGGAGAGTGGGCTCAAAAATTAGAAGGACACTTGAAATCTGGTGACTTTTTTGGAGTTGACAAATATCCAGTAGCAAAATTTGTTGTCACAAAAGCAGTCTCTAAAGGAACACCTGGTGATTATAAAGTGATTGGTAATTTGACGATTAAAGAAACAACGAAAGAGATTAGATTTTATGCTCATTTAAATGAAGACAGAAAATCAGCATCTGCTGATATTACAATTGACAGAACGGACTTTGATGTTCGATATGGTTCTGGCAGTTTTTTCGAGAACTTGGGCGATAAGACGATCTATGATGAATTTGAGTTGAATGTAAATTTAGTGGTAGACTAAAGACTAAACTGAATTTAGTAACGTCTAAAGAATAACTCCGACATTTGCCTATGTATTTTTTGAACTTTTGCGGCGTTAAAAATACTTTTTTGCGTTCGCCTTTGTACCTTCTGGCACAAGCCAGCGCAGGATGCCCTGCATCGCCTGTGTTTTTTGCCTTGCTAAAATCCAAAATCTACTATCTCAAATTGGCGGACTTATTTTTTAGACGTCACTTAAAATTTTCTCAAAATGAAAGCCGAATCAATATCTTATTGATTCGGCTTTTCTATTTGCGGAATGATGGTTTTAAAGTTTTAAATGACCTTCGTTTTTCCCGGTGTCGGAATTGGGTAATAGCCTTTTTCATCAGGTAAAATCGGTGGGTTGGCATCCCAAGCATAAGTTTGTGGAGCTAAGCTCAAATTTGAATTGATGGCATCGTCCCATTCTATTATTTGTCCTGAATAAGTTGCCATTCGACCCAAAATGGCGGTCATTGTACTCTTCGCGCCATTCTCTACATCTGCAAATTTATATTCACCTTTTGAAATGGCCGCAAATAGTTCGTCATGTTCAACTTGATAAGGGTTTGGGTCTTTACGGTCATCATGTTTGAATAAAGTATGACCGCTTTTTGTAAGAATCAAACCGGGTTTTGGTGCAGATCCATTAGTGCCATGAAATGCCTCTGATACTCGGCTTGCTGTTCCTTTTATGTGGCGACATTGGCTGAACATTCGGCTACCATCTGCGTATTCGAACTCTACAAAATGATGGTCGAAAATTTCACCATGTTCCTTACCGTTTCTGACTTGTCGCCCTCCCATACCATGTGCCCGTATAGGATAGCTTTTTTTGACCCAGTTCCCGACATCAAGGTTGTGTATATGTTGCTCATTAATATGATCTCCACAAAGCCAATTGAAATAATACCAGTTGCGCATTTGATATTCCATTTCTGTTTGACCAGGAGTACGAGGACGTACCCATACACCGTCGCTATTCCAGTAAACACGAGATGTAACAATATCTCCAATGGCACCTTCCTGTAAGAGTTCAACCCATTTCCGATAGACCGTTTGATAATGTCTTTGTAAACCTACTACGACATTTAACTGGCGCTTTTTAGCAATTTCTGCTACTTCCAAAACCTTTCTAATTCCAGGTGCATCTACGGCTAAAGGTTTTTCCATAAATACATGTTTTCCTGCTCGAATCGCTGCCTCAAAATGCATTGGACGAAAACCAGGAGGAGTTGTTAAAATCACTACATCGGCTAAAGGAATTACTTTTTGATAAGCATCGAATCCTGCAAATTTATGTTCTTCGGGAACGACAATTCGGTCACTCACATTCACAGGTTCTTCCCGCGACCAATCTTTAAATTCTGGATTGGTAATGGTCGCATAACACTTATCTAAATTGTCGCGAAAAGCATCGGCCATAGCGACTAATTTTACATTTTGATTAGACAAAAGTGCTTGTACAACAGCTCCAGTTCCACGACCTCCACATCCGATCAGTCCGATTTTTATGGTGTCATCTCCGTCAATATGTGCTTTAGCTGCTAGTGCCATATTACCGGTCATCATTAATCCACCTGTTGCAAGGGCGGTATTCTTTACAAACTGTCGGCGGTTAATACGGCCTGATTTTTTTGTTGGTTTATTAAACATAGTTGGATAATTGAAATTATTTGATACTTGGATATTGATTTTATTTGGTAACCTCAGTACTGAAAAGTATTTACCAATATTAGCAAAAGGAATTTGTTTTACCAAAAATATTCAAGTAGGAACTATTTTTCAAAGGTATTGGGGACAAAAAAGCCTTGTCCTATTACTTATAATGACAAGGCTTTTTTCGGCTTATTAAAAAGTTTCTGAATGTAATATTTTTCAAAGGATTTATAGTTTCAGTACTTTAATTATGGCACCAGCAACCGGCTTATTTTTTTTAGAAAAACCATTCATTTCCATAATTTCTTTAAGAGATGATTTAGGATACTTTTTGACTATATCAACTAAACTTTCGTATCGTCTTAGTCTGTGATATTTATAGGAAACTGCTGAAGGAATCGCCTCTCTGTAGGCGTTTTCTTTTTGGTGAGGTTCTTTAGAATAGGTATTTAATGGAATGCTAGGCAAAGTTTCTATTCTTTTTCCGCTGAATGGCCGATAACGAATAATTTCTTGAGGATACCAAATAATTAATTCTTGCCCTTTCGTTATTTCTGAAGTAGGTAGTTGATTCCAAATCATTAGATGATAGGGGCTACATTTGAATAATTCTGCGACCTTAAAGATATCATCTCTTTCTGTTACCGAGTATAGTGCATGAGTGTATGGAGCCTTCATTGTATTCGTTAAATATTCAAGATGTTCATCTTCTGTTGGAAAATTTTCTGAAGGCTGATCTGGACGTTTTGATACCAAATAATCTTTCATAGCTGAAATAACTCGGCGAGGTAATACTAAATCATAACCTTTTGAATTAGTGGGAATAAACCCTCGTTTATAGGCAGGGTTTAGTTCTTTAATTGTATTTCTGGATAACCCAGTGATACTTTCTATTTTAGTAAATGCTAAATAACTGTAAACTTTCATCGTTTCTGTCAACTGAACATCAAAATCTGGCGTTTCTGGTTGAATATCATGTTCTTTATAATAATTGATCAAGTATTTGGCTGCAATAAATGCGGGTACGTAATTTCTAGTTTCTTTGGGTAAATATCGTTGCAATCGCCAAAAATTCTTGCTCTTTGAGTAACGAATGGCTCTATTTACTCGACCCGCACCACTGTTGTAGGCTGCAAGAGCGAGTTCCCATTTTCCAAATCTTTTATATTGTTTGGCGAGGTGTTTCATTGCTGCATCCGTAGATTTCTGAGGATCAAAGCGATCATCTACATATCGAGTTATTTTTAAGTCGTATTCGTTTCCAGTAGCTGGCATAAATTGCCACAACCCTCCCGCACCTACTCGTGAAATTGCCGTGGGAACTAAAGCTGACTCTACAACGGAAAGGTATTTTAGGTCAGCAGGCATACCGTGTTCTTCCAGATATTTATCAAAAATTGGGAAGTATTTGATGAGACGTCCCAAAATGCGTTCTGACTTGCCTCTATTTCTCTGAAGATACCCTCGAAGATACCCTTCTACAGAGGTTGTATATTTTGGAGGAACGACACAATCCATTGCCAAAACTCTGGATTTTATAGATTCGGTATCAAATTCATGATGAATAGGGTCATTGTAGTTGGAAGGAAGATGATTAGCACACAATTGAAGAGAGAAAAGTATTCCCGATACTAAAATCAGCACTCTGGAGCTCATAAATATTTCTGTGTTTGAGAATGTTAAGGGTAGATACCACGACCATTTTTATGGAAAAGATCGCTAATATATTAAAATTAAATTTTATCTAACTGATAAAGGGAGGATTGATCACAGATCCAGGAAGGCTTTAACAGCTTATTTAGGATTTGGCGAATTTCATGCCATATAAACATTAAATAATCTAAATATTTGAATTCGGGAGATTAGCAAATACTATTTGAAAACGCCAATAGTTTTGCTTCTTCAAATTTATTTGCCATTAATTGAATTCCTACAGGCATACCATTTGAATGCTTTCCTATAGGAAGTGAAATAGCAGGAATACCAACCATATTGGCTTGGACCGTAAAAATATCTGCCAAATACATAGTTACAGGGTCATCTATCATTTTCCCGATTTCCCAAGCTGGGATAGGAGAAGTCGGCATTAAAATGAAGTCATAATTTCCTAAGATTTCTATCGTTCGATCTGTTATTAGTCTTCGTACTTTCTGGGCTTTGGAATAATAAGCATCGTAATATCCTGCACTTAACACAAAGGTTCCGAGCATAATTCTTCGTTTTACCTCCGTCCCAAAACCCTCGGTTCGACTCATTTTATAAACTTCGTCAATATTTTTTGCGTCTGAGCTCCGATGTCCAAATCGAATGCCATCATACCTAGATAAATTTGAAGAAGCTTCTGCCGTTGTCAAAACATAATAAGCTGGGATTATATAGTCCAAGTACTCGAAATTAACTGATTCAACCGTATGCCCTTCTTTTTTCAAATCTTCAATAAACCCAAAAGATAATTTTCTGATGTCCTCGTCTATCCCCTCTCCATTCAAAGCGGTATCGAAATAAGCAATCTTTGCTTTTTTATCGAAAGTCAAACTTTCAGAATATTTTGGAACGGGCTTGGTGCTCACCGTCGCATCAAATTCATCTGAACCTGCCATGATTTCCAAAAATAAAGCAGCATCTTCTACAGAGTTCGAAAGGACTCCAATTTGGTCAAAAGAAGACCCATAAGCTAATAAACCATATCGGGAGATGCGTCCATAGGTCGGTTTAAAACCAATTACACCGCAAAAGGCGGCAGGTTGCCGGACCGACCCACCTGTATCTGTACCTAAAGACACTAAGCAGGTATCTATTTGAACAGCAACAGCTGAAGCTCCCGAAGAACCTCCGGGTACTTTTGATGGGTCTGCTGCATTTTTTGTTGGGCCATAAACTGAATTTTCACAAGTCGAACCCATTGCAAATTCATCGCAATTTACTCGCCCAATAATAATCACATCTTCTCGTAAAAGTCTTTCAATTCCAGTCGCTGAAAAAAGAGATTCGAAGCCGTTTAAAATTTTTGAAGCGGCAGTAACTTTATGCCCTTTATAGCAGAGTACATCTTTAATCGAAATAACTACACCAAATAATCGTCCGACAGAATCTGGATCTTCCTTTAATTTTTGGTCTAATGCTTTTGCTTTTTGACGAGCCTCTTCAGCAAATATTTCAACATAAGCATTCAACTCCTTAGTTGCTTCAATTTGTGAAAGATAGTATTCTACGAGTTCTTGGCAAGAGATTTTACCAGCTTTGAGGTCGTTTTGGACTTGTTGATGGGATACGTATTTGGGCATCTTCTCGTAGGTTTTTTGTCATTTTGAACGAAATGAAGGATCTGGTGCACACTGACTAACCAGATCCTTCTCTTTGTTCAGAATGGCAAACAAAAATCTTAAAGTGTCGAAGAAAACTGTTTCAAAAACCGAACATCATTTTCGAATAATAATCGAATATCGTTGATTTTATATTTTAATATGGCTTGACGTTCAATGCCCATTCCGAAGGCGTAGCCAGAATATTTTTTCGAATCAATTCCACAATTTTCCAGAACCTGCGGATCAACCATTCCACAACCTAAAATCTCTACCCAACCTGTATATTTACAAATATTACATCCTTTCGAATCACAAACGAAGCAAGAAATATCCATTTCTGCACTAGGTTCAGTAAATGGGAAATAACTTGGTCGAAGTCGAATTCTAGTATTTGGACCGTACATCTCCTTTGAAAAGTGCAATAGTGTTTGCTTCAAATCAGCAAAAGAAACACCTTCATCAATATATAGCCCTTCGACCTGATGGAACTGGCAATGCGCTCGTGCCGAAATGGTTTCATTTCGATAAACCCGACCAGGTGCGATAATTCGAATTGGTGGTTGAGTAGTCGTCATGACTCGAGCTTGAACAGAGGAAGTATGCGTACGCAACAACATTTCCGTCGAATCTTTCAAATAATAGGTGTCTTGCATATCCCTTGCAGGATGATCTTCTGGTGTATTCATGGCAGTGAAATTGTGCCAATCATCTTCAATTTCACGTTCTTCAGCCACTGCAAAACCCATTCTTTGAAAAATTTCTATAATTCGATTCATAACAATCGAATTTGGGTGACGAGATCCTAATTCGATCGGTTCCCCGGGTGCGGTAAGGTCAATATTATGAGCAGAAGCATCTTCAGCCGCTGATTCTAACGCATCTTTTAATTGTTGAAATTTTGCCTCCGCCACTTGTTTAGCCTGATTGACTAATTGACCATAATCTTTCTTTTGTTCGTTGGCGATATTTCTAATTTCACCCATTAAAGGCTTCAAAACATTCTTTGAACCGAGGTATTTAATTCTGAATTGTTCGATCTCTTCTTTTGCCTTTGGTGAGGCAGTTTTTATCTCTTCAATTATTTGATTGACTTTTCCGAAAATTTCTACAGACATGAGTTGGATGTATTCATGTGTTCGAGTCTTTATGTATTCAAGTTTGGTTTATATACAAAGACTTGAATACATGAATACTAAAACACAATTTTCAAAACGGGCACAAAGGTAGTAGTTTGGGTTGAAAAACGTAAAGCATAAGGAAAAGTTCCGAATCAAATGCAGTTTATTTACTGAAGTTTTAAATAGAACTCCGGTAGTTTTTTTAACAAAATCAGGAACAAAAAGCACAAGTCAAAATTCTCAACCTATTTGTATTCATTCTTAAAATTAGTCTAGCTTTGAATGCTTGAGCATTTAACTTTTTAAAGGAGAAAAAAATTAATACTGAAAAATCGAATTACACAGCAATATTGGCAATTTGATTACGATCTTTGCAAAAATCGCCTTTGCACAAAAGATAAATTAAAACGACTCGTTCAAAATAGAATGTGCTGTCGAATTGGGGCGAAAAATAACTTTAAACAATAAAAGATGAGCGATGAATTTGAAAAAGGTTCATGGTTCATGGTTCATTATGATATATTGAAAACATATAAATTACAAGCACTTATTTTTTTGCTTATCTGGATTGTCAGCATGATTCTATCAGCAGAATTTTTGATTTCTGTTTCGATGATTGGACTTTTGGTATTGGCTTTTTTTCAACTGAAAATCAATGGGCCACAAGTCAAAATTACAATTCGAGATACTTTAAAAGAGAACTTTCAAAAATTCAAATCTGAGAAGGTTTGGTGGGTCGTTTCTATTCCTTTTCTATTGGTTTTGATTTCGGGAACATGGTCTAGTGATTGGGACTATTTATTGGAAAGATTGCGTATAAAATTACCTTTTTTAATCCTTCCCTTTGCCTTTCTGAGCATACCAAAATTGACAAAAAAAGAAGTGTATGTGGTCTTTTACTTTTTAGTGTTGACGATGTTTGTCGCCTCCCTTTGGTCATTGGGTCAATATTTTGGAAATTTTGAGGCTGTAAATGATCAATTAAGCCGTGGGATCCCTTTTCCGACACCCTCCAATCACATTCGATTCTCCCTGACTTTGGTGCTTTCTATCCTCGCTGGGGGAACACTTTTTTATGAAAAATTTTATATTTCGAATCCATCAGAGCGGTGGTTTATTGGAGGAATGACCATCATTTTATTCGTTTTTTTACACGTTATTTCTGTGCGTAGTGGTCTGGCTTCTTTTTATTTCGCATTTTTTTGCTTGACCTTATTCTTTATCTTAAAAACGAGACGATATTTTGTAGGTCTGGCTTTGATTTTAGGATTGGCCAGCATTCCTTATCTGGCTTATCAAATGCTTCCCAGTTTAAAAAATAAAATTGATTATGCACTCTGGGACTTCAAACAATACCAAAAGGGTTTGGGGAAAGACTACTCTGATTCTGAGAGGATTACATCTTTAGAAATTGGTGTTAGTATCGGAAACGAACATCCTGTTTTTGGAATTGGTGCAGGAGATCTAAAGAAAAGGATGTATCAAATTTATGCCAACAAATACGGTGGAAAATTTTCAAAAAGAATGCCACATAGTCAATTTGTTACATTATATGCGGGAGTTGGAATAGTGGGGCTTTTGATATTCCTTTTTGCTTTTTTCTATCCCCTTTTTTATCAGGAAAATTGGAAAAACCCGCTGTTTTCAGCTTTGCATGCCATCATTTTTCTTTCCTTTTTTATGGAGAATACGATTGAGAATAATTATGGAATTTCGCTATTTCTTCTGTTTTTATTGATCGGATTGAATTACTTTAGAAAGTCTGAAGATCAAATTCAGTCTGCCACTTGAACAATGCTGTTTAGAGTCGAGTTTGGGATTATTGACCGATGAATAATTTCCAAGTCCCAATTACTCAACTCGGGTCACTGTCGAAACATTATCTAAACTTTCTAGTGTCTTGATAGCTACAATTAATTGATCCTTATTAGCGACTAAAAGGCTTATTTTTCCTTCGTAATAGCCTTCATTTCCTGCGATTGAAAAGGAACGAATATTAATATCTAAAGTAGAGGTAATCGCATTCATTAAATCTTGAATTACCCCTCGACCGGCATCTATTCCAGTAATTACTAAATCTGCCACAAAAGAGCTATTGGTGGTGACAATCCAGTCCGCTTTCATTACTCTATATCCATAATTTGCCAAAAGATGGCGAGCATTAGGACAATTGGCTCGGTGAATTTTGATCCCTGCATTGACTGTCAAATAAGCAAAGACATTATCGCCTTGTACTGGATTACAACAGTTGGCAAAGGAATAATTGTATTGCTCACCTGGTTCGCCTCCAATCAGTAATTTGTGTTTGCCTTCAACTTTTTTATCAGCTTTAGTTGGAGTCTTAGGTTTAGGTTCAGGAATGACCACAATTTCAATTGGAATTTCTACCAATTTTCGCTCTTTGACATTAAATTTTTTGAGCACTTCCGTCAAATTGATGTGCTCCATCGCAATCTCATAATATAAGTCAGGACGTGATTTCAACTCAAAATAATTAACCAACGTATCCGCACCATTATCAAAATCTACTTTGTTGTTTTTGAGCTTTCGCATCAAGGTTTCTTTACCAAATTCCCCAAATTTTCGTCGTTCCTCTTTCATTGAAGAACGAATTTTGGAACGTGCTTTTCCAGTGACAACCAGTTTCAACCAATCTTCAGTGGGCTTTTGGTTCTTGTCAGTAATAACTTGGACTTGATCTCCATTTTGCAATTTATAGCCCATTCTGACTAGCCGATTATTCACTTTTAAAGCTTTACAACGATAGCCAACATCTGAGTGAATATGAAAAGCGAAATCAAGAGCTGTTGCTCCTTTAGGCAAAACTTTCATGTCTCCTCTTGGCGTGGTGACATATACTTCCTCGTGGAAAAGATTGGTCTTGAAGTCACTCAAAAATTCTAGGGCATCTTCTGTTGGGTTTTCTAGTATTTCCCGAACACCATCTAGCCAATTGTCATAGACATCTTCACTATCATTTACGCCTTTATATTTCCAATGTGCTGCAAAACCACGCTCAGCAATTTCATCCATCCGTTCACTCCGAACTTGAACTTCTACATACCGACCTTTGGGGCCAACAACCGTAGTATGCAACGATTCATAACCATTCGATTTTGGGGTTGTTATCCAATCTTTTAGTCTTTCCGGAATAGGTTTGTAAACATCTGTTACAATAGAATAAACAGCCCAGCAAATTGGTTTTTCTCTTTTTCGCTCAACGTCAATGATGATTCGAACTGCGAAGAGGTCATAAATTTCTTCAAAGGGGACTTTTTTAATTTTGATTTTATTCCAAATCGAAAAAATGGATTTAGGTCGACCGGTAATTCGATAGGGGACACCAATTTCATCCAATAATTTTGTGAGCGGTTTTATGAACTCGTTGATGTATAAAGTTCGATCTTGTTTTGTTGCATTTAGTTTTTTTGCGATGTCAAGATAAGTTTCAGCATCTGTAATTTTCATACATAAATCCTGAAATTCTGTTTTGAACTTATAAAGCCCTAATCGATGGGCCAAAGGGGAGTATATGTAGCTGGTTTCTGCTGCAATTTTCAATTGTTTATGTCGAGGCATAGAGCCTAGAGTCCGCATATTGTGGAGCCTATCGGCCATCTTTATTAAAACGACCCGAACATCTTCAACCAATGTACTTAGTACCTTTTTGAAATTTTCTGCCTGAGGACTTTCTGAATCATAGCTTCCGTCCAATTTAGTCAACCCATCAACAATTTTGGCAATCTTGTCTCCAAAAATTTTCTTGATATCGTTCAAAGAGGTATCTGTATCCTCTACCACGTCATGTAATAGTGCGGCAACGATAGCTGTAGGACCAAGCCCAATTTCCTCTGCACTGATTCTAGCAACTTCAATTGGGTGCAAAATGTAGGGTTCACCTGATTTTCGACGTTGCTTTGCATGTGCTTGTACTGCCAATTCGTAGGCATTTCGGATATTCATACGATCATGGTCATCCATTGGAGTCTTGATCGATTTTAGTAATTTTCGATAAGCTCTTTGAATGAGTTGCTTATCTTCTTCTGCATATGGAATTACAGTTGTAGGCATAACATTTAACTCCTAAAATTTCATAGAAAAAAGGTTCCGAACTTAATCTATTCTAATATTCAAATAACCTTCAAAATTTTCCTTTTTTGACAAATTCGCTGAGTTGCCAAAGGATTAGAATTTTTACATAATGGAAAGGTTCAAAGTGCTAAGTAATCAAATCATGTAATATAATTATTATACCTAGAACTTTGAACCTTTTCTCTAATACAAAGCTAAGAAAATTATTACGTTAACGCTATGGAGCAAGGTTCCGAAAAAACATCTTTTAATTTGAGTGAAAAAATCTATTATTTTTTCTAAATCCTGTTATCTTTGCACCGCTTTTCCAAAAAGGGGAAAAGATTTGCAAATTTTGAACAATAGATATCTGATATTTCTGTATTGATTATATTGTGTTATTTCTTTTAAATGGCTAATAATCAAACTAATAGAAGTTAATTTAATAGATTCATTTCAGGAGAATTCATGAATCAAAAATTGCAATTCCAAAATAAAAAGCGGGTGTGGCGAAATTGGTAGACGTGCTAGACTTAGGATCTAGTGCCGCAAGGCGTGGGGGTTCGAGTCCCTCCACCCGCACGAAAAGAAACTCCGCCTGTTTGGCGGAGGTTCTTTTTTGAATTTACTTTTCCGTTTAAACATCGGAGTTGATATTTAACAATAAGTCAGCATCTCTTCTTCACAAACTGCTTGATACAAAGAAACCTTCGATATATTCTGAAAAATCCAATTTCATAAAACATTAATACTATGCCTAAAGTTGTCAGAGAAGATATTGACAATTTAAATGCCGTTTTAACGGTGACTGTTGATAAAGCATCTTATGAGCCTAAGTTTATAGAAGAACTTAAAAACTATAAGAATAAGGCTCAGATGAAAGGTTTTCGAAAAGGGAAAACGCCAACCTCTTTTATTAAGAAAATTTATGGTAAATCTATTCTTGCCGAGATTGTCCAAAATATGCTGCAAGAAGAATTGGGTAAATTTTTCCAAGAGGATGAAACAAACTATTTAGGACAACCTATTCCTAATGATAATTCGGAAGCGGTCAATTTTGACCCTCGTGACTTGAGTGATTATGAGTTTAAATTTGATGTAGGGTTTGTCCCAGAATTTGAGCTGATTGGTATGGAATCGATTAAGTCTTTTGAAAAATATGTGGTAGAGATTCCTGATAATATGGTGGATGAGGAGATAGATCGAATCCAAAAACAAAAAGGAGAACGAATAGATGCTGAAGATACGATTATAGAAAATGATATGATTTCTATGACGATGAAAGAGTTGGATGGAGATGAGATTAAAGAAGGGGGATGGGAGTCCACTTTTAGTATTTTGGTTAGCCGAATAGCTAATGAAGATTTGAAAAAAGAAATTTTAACTAAAAAGAAAGGGGATAAAGTTCGAGTCAATCCACATGACCTTGAAGATGCAGATGAAACGCATATCAGAAAATACATTTTGAATATGACGGAAGATGATACAGACGTAATTGTAGGAGATTCGTTTGAAGCAATTATTAATTCAGTCAATAGAGTGGTTCCTTCAGAACTCAACCAAGAATTTTTTGATGGCTATTTGGGCGCTGGGAAAGTGAGTTCAGAAGCTGAGTTTAGAGAAGAAGTACGCAAAGATGTAGGGGCATATCATTCGGGAGAATCTGACGGGTTGTTATTCAGAGCCATGCGGAAAGACTTGATCGCCAATAATAAAGAGCAATTAGCTTTGCCAGATGAGTTTTTGAAGAAATGGTTAGTGGCATCTAGCGAGCAAAATACGCCAGAATTAGTTGATCGAGATTATGATCGATTTTCTGATAACCTTCGGTGGTCTTTGATTTCTACTAAATTGACAGACCAATTTGAGATAAAATTAGAAGAGGCAGACATTAGAAATCATTTAGCTAAAAAAATCTCTTCCTATATGGGAGGATATTTTGGAGGCAATGAAGAGATGATGAATAATATGGTTGATCGTTTGCTTCAAGATCGCGAACAACTTACCAAAGCGTCAGAAGAATTGGTTGATGAACGTGTTTTTCAATCTTTGAAAAGCAATTTTGCCATAACTGATAGGTCTATTACACTAGAGGATTTCAAGGAAGTTTTAGAAAAAGTGAGAGAAGAAGATGCTCCACCTCCTGTTATACAGGTAGAAGACGAGGAAGAATAATTACATTAGCGTTTCTCAACAACCTTGGCGCTCATGTGTTTATTTAGAGTTTTAAAATAAAAACTAATTTTTGAGTTGTCCTAATATTCAATAACTCAAAAGTTATTAACTCAAAACTTATAAACTAGATGTTTCACAAAGATGAATTCATGAAGTATGCTACCAAACACCTTGGTATGAGTAGCATGCACCTTGAGAAATATATTGAAAAGACAACCCCAACGACCAATCCAAATCTTCAGGGCTTTACTCCTTATGTCATTGAAGAACGTTCTATGAATATTCAAGCATTGGATGTTTTCTCACGTTTGATGATGGATAGAATCATATTTATGGGCGTTCCTGTTGACAATTATGTAGCCAATGTGCTTCAAGCTCAGTTGCTTTTTATGGAGTCGGCAGATAATAAAAGAGATGTATTGATGTACATCAATAGTCCAGGAGGTTCAGTAACTGCAGGTTTAGGGATTTACGATACCATGCAATACATTTCTCCAGATGTAGGGACAATTTGTACTGGAATTGCCGCTTCAATGGGAGCCGTTTTGTTGGCTGCTGGAGCTAAGAATAAAAGAACTTGTTTGTATCATAGTCGAGTGATGATTCACCAACCAATGGGTGGAATGCAAGGTCAAGTTTCTGATATGGAAATATCATATAAACTTATCAAGGCAATGCAAAAGGAGTTGTATGATATTTTGGCTACTCATACAGAACAAGATTATGAAAAAATAAAAGAAGACTGTGATCGTGACTACTGGTTGACAAGTGCTGAAGCCAAAGAATATGGCTTAGTAGATGAAGTATTGGAAAGAGGTAGCTCCCGACCTGCT
Organism: Bacteroidota bacterium; assembly: GCA_024743405.1. Taxonomy (GTDB): domain Bacteria; phylum Bacteroidota; class Bacteroidia; order Chitinophagales; family Saprospiraceae; genus JANSWP01. Next base: position 82,279 of record JANSWP010000001.1, on the reverse strand, counting down.
TAAAGGATTATATTTAAACAAAAGGGTTTGGGACTCACGAAATTATCCCCAAACCCTTTTTCTTTATAAAGAGACAAAAATGCAAAGTGTATCTTTGCAAAAATGAATCTAGATTTTCATCTAATCAAATATAAACCACAACTCATGGGGATGCGAAAAAATAGACAGAATTATAGATGTTCTTTTTGCGGGCGAGACAAATCAGAAGCATTGATTTTGATTGCAGGTATTGATGGACACATTTGTGAAGTATGTGTAGAACAGGCAGTAGAGATCTTGGAAGAGGAACTTTATGGAAAGCCAAAAGAAGAGCAAACAGAACAACCAAAACCAGACTTTTACTTACCTGAAACGATTACTCCCCGTGAAATTAAAGACCATCTTGATCAATATGTAATTGGTCAAGAAGATGCTAAGAAGTTTCTGTCTGTAGCCGTTTATAATCACTACAAAAGACTTCGACAAGTTATTGATCAAGATGTCGAAATCGAAAAATCTAATGTACTTTTTGTAGGGCGAACTGGAACTGGAAAAACATTAATGGCAAAAACGATTGCTCGATTTTTAAACGTTCCTTTTTCAATTGTAGATGCGACTGTCTTTACAGAAGCTGGTTATGTGGGGGAGGACGTAGAGAGTATTTTGAGTCGATTACTTCAAGTTTGTGATTATAATGTTTCGGCAGCTGAGAAGGGAATCGTATATATTGACGAAATTGATAAGATTGCTCGGAAAAGCGACAATCCTTCTATTACTAGAGATGTTTCGGGAGAGGGTGTTCAACAAGGGTTATTAAAAATGTTGGAAGGAACAGAGGTAAATGTGCCGCCGCAAGGAGGACGAAAACACCCCGAACAAAAGCTAGTAAAAGTCAATACTAGTAATATTCTGTTTATTTGTGGAGGCGCTTTTGATGGTATAGAAAAAGTGATTGCGCGCCGAATGAATACACAGGTTATTGGATTCAACCAACAAGATAAAGAGCTTATTGACAGAGAAAATCTTTTGCAATATATTAATCACGTTGACTTGAAAAGATTTGGTTTGATTCCTGAGTTGATCGGTCGTTTGCCCGTTTTAACTTATTTGGAACCGCTTGATTTGGAGGCGATGCGCCGAATTTTGACTGAGCCCAAAAATGCTCTTATTCGTCAATATTCCAAGCTATTTGAATTGGAAGGCATCAAATTAATTATCACACCTGAAGCAGTTGATTTTATTGCTGAAAAAGCACTTGAATTTGATTTAGGTGCGAGAGGGTTGCGATCGATTTGTGAAGCTTTATTGACCGATGCAATGTTTGAATTACCATCTCAAAAAGAGATAAAAGAATTTACGGTTACTCGAACTTATGCTAAGGAGAAATTAAGTGGGTCAAAATTAAGATTATTGAAAAAGGCAGCTTAAGAGCCTTTGATTTTATATTTCTTTAAACTGTCCAAAAGTTGTCTCTTTTGGACAGTTTTTTTTATGTCAGTCCGGGAAAAAAGGCATCTTTAAAATGCTGGATTTGATAGTCTTCTTTTCCATTCATTAAGACCGAAATCACATCGAATCGAATTTCCCATTCATGACCTATTTTTTCCATATAAACAGCGGCAGCATCCGCCATGAATAATTCCTTTTTTTTATTAATAAAGGCATCTGGTTTTCCATAATAATCATAACTGCGTGTTTTGACTTCTACAAAAACTAAAGTGTCTAAATCTTTAGCAATGATATCTACCTCTGCTCGGCTGAAACGCCAATTGGTTTCCAATATTTTCCAGTTTTTATTGATCAGGAATTGGGTGGCGATTTTTTCACCCTTTTGACCAGTTTCGAGATGTTTTGCCATAATAGGAGGGGTGTTTTTTAAGGTTCGAAATTTTCCTAAGTGATGGTTTAAAAATAAGTTGTTAAGTTTTGAGTAGGCTGTTTTTTTGTTAGACTAGGAAGAAAATGTAGGCGACGCAGGGCGTCGGCGAGGCTTTCTGACGAAGTATAGCAAAAAAACAGCCAGTCAAAATTGACTAATTATTATTTAACCATCACTAAATATGAAAATAAACAAATAATTATTGTACTCAAAATATGTCACTATGTCGAAATCATTATTTTTGAGGCGAAATCCACCACATCTTAATATTTACTTGCCTTTACCAAATCATCATTCACTTAATCTTTTTTAAATGAAAAAGTTAACCTTTGATTATTCTTACGCGAAAAACTTTGTTCAAGCGCATGAGGTAGAAATAATTGCTAGTCAAATTGAAAATGCGGCTACACTTTTAGAGTCAAAATCTGGACCTGGGAATGATTTTTTGGGTTGGCTTGATTTACCCGAGAATCATGATAAAGCAGAGTTTGGACGTATAGAAAAAGCAGCCAAAAAAATTCAAGATCAGTCAGAAGTTTTGATTGTTATTGGTATTGGTGGTTCGTATTTGGGGGCAAAATCAGCGATTGAATTTTTAGGACATTCGTTTTATAATTCACTACCAAAAAACAAAAGAAGAACGCCAGAAATTTATTTTGCAGGTACCAATATTTCTGGTACGTATATTAGTCACTTATTAGAGGTAGTGGGGGAGAGAGATTTTTCTGTTAATATCATTTCAAAATCTGGAACGACGACAGAACCTGCCATCGCTTTTCGAATATTCAAAAAGAAATTAGAGGAAAAATATGGCAAATCAGGTGCAAAAGAGCGCATTTACGCGACGACAGACAAGGATAAAGGAGCATTAAAAAAGTTAGCAACTCAAGAAGGCTATGAAACTTTTGTAGTTCCTAATGATGTAGGTGGGCGATTTTCAGTATTAACAGCAGTCGGATTGTTGCCAATTGCGGTTTCTGGGGCTAATATTAAAGACCTTATGAATGGTGCAGCGAGTGCTCGAAAAGATTTCCAATCTTCTTTTGAGGCGAATGCCTGTTATCAATATGTTGCTTTACGAAATATCCTTTATCGAAAAGGAAAAGCCATTGAAATGTTGATTAATTATGAACCTCGATTAATGTATATCGCAGAATGGTGGAAACAATTATATGGAGAATCAGAAGGAAAAGATGGAAAAGGAATTTTTCCAGCTTCGGCCAATTTTACGGCTGATTTACATTCTTTAGGACAATATATACAAGACGGTCGCAGGCATATTTTTGAGACACTTATACAAATTGAACGTCCTGAAATTGATTTTAAAATTGAAGCCGATGAGGCTAATTTGGATGGTTTAAATTATTTAGCGGGTGAGTCATTCGATTATGTCAACAAAAAAGCCGCAGAAGGAACTTTAATGGCACATATAGAGGGAGGCGTTCCAAACTTGATCATCAATATTCCAGAGGCAACCCCCTTTCACTTAGGGTATTTGTTTTACTTTTTTGAGAAAGCTTGCGCTGTGAGTGGGTATTTGCTTGGCGTCAATCCATTTGACCAACCTGGTGTTGAAGCCTATAAACGAAAAATGTTTCAATTATTAGGGAAGCCTGGCTATGAGAGCTAATGTTATAGGTTAATTGATTGTGTTGGGTTCGGTTATGTATCCAACACAATCAATAATTTTCTATCCAATCTTTCGATACAAAGAAGGTGAAACTCCTTCTTCCTTTTTAAATGCTTTTGTAAAAGATCTTCTATCTGAAAAACCTACTTCAAAAGCAATCTCTTCTAAGTTTCTATCTGTTTGCATCATTTTCTTTGCGGAATCAAGTCGCAATTTTAGAACTTCTTGGTAAGGCGTAATTTCGAATACTTTCTTATAGGTTCGAAGTAAGTGATATTTGGACAATAGGGCAATTTTGGAGAGTTCGTCCAATTGGATATTAGATTTGAAATTATCGAAAATATAACTGCGAGCTGATGTCAATCTGCTAAATAGTTCTTTACGTGTGGATAATTTCGCTGAATCAATTTTATTCACTTGCGTATTCATATTCAACTGACTTTCCAAAAGCTTCTCTGCAAGTGTATAATAAAATGTAGTATAATTTAAGACTTCAGAACCGTTAGGTTGGAGTAGTTGATTTCTTGCTTGAATTAAAAAAGTACCCAACTCATCTTCCGCTAAATCATACAACCTTTCCCAAAAAGGTTGAGGGGTATTTTTCTTTTCAAAAGGAGCGTCTAGGTTTTCTGACTTTTGAGCACTTACATTCGAATATACTTCACTAACGATATCTGTACTGACATAAAGACAAAGTGCTTCAATGTCTTCTTTAGACTTTAAATGACATTGAAACTGCTGATGTTTATTGACGATTAAGAAATTATTTGGAGTGACGGTAAATTTTTCATTATTGATAAAGTAGTTTTCTGTACCCCTTACACCCATTTTGATTGATAAGCCAGAATCTTCCACTTTTTTATCAAATTCTTTGGTAATAGAATGAATAATTTTATTGTCGAAGTTGAGATCTAAATTGGAAAGATCTTCACCAAATTTATGAACTTGTACCTTATCTGTTAGCGAAATCATAGCTTTAGATTTTAATCCTGAATTTTATTGAACCCAAAAGTTGTAATCGACAATGATATTAGGAAAGTTAATTGATAAGGACAGGTTATATATAGACAAAGTTGCCCAAAAGAAAATGTATATCTTTAATTTATGGGGGTCTTTGTATCAAAAATAAATATTGTAGCAATCAGGACACTTAAACAGTCTAGGATTTTTGTTGTTAATCTGAATACTCGGAATTCATGTTTTTCTTTGAAGTTCTAATTAGCTTTCTAATTTTCCAATTACTAACTACTATCATAAAATGAATGATCAATCTCTTTGGTATCTTGAGAATATTGATGTTACGGGTATTTTTTGTCCTCAAAAATTATCTTTTAACCAAGAGCACTTTCCACACAAAGAATTTTCAAAAGGAGAATACATTTATTTTCCAGATGACTTATCAGATAAAATTTTCTTTCTTTTTGAAGGACGGGTGAAAATTGGAGCCCATAGTGACAGTGGTAAAGAAATTACAAAGGCGATTTTAGGAAGAGGGGAAGTTTTTGGAGAATTGTCAATAATTGGAGAAGAAAAACGACGTAATTTTGCAGTCGCTATGGAAAAAACAACGACATGTATAGTGGGTAAAGATGAGATGAAAAGCTTGATGAGAAACCATAGTGGCTTGAACCTCTTCTTGATGAAAATAATGGGTAATCGAATGCTAGAGATGGAGCAACGGTTAGAGTCCTTGGTTTTTAAAGATTCCAGAACGCGTATTATTGAATTTTTGAAAAATCTGGCGGATAAAAAAGGACAAAGAGTTGGTTATGAGATGTTGGTACGAAAATTTATGACCCACCAAGAAATTGCTAATTTGACTGCAACCTCACGCCAGACGGTGACTACTGTTTTGAATGAGTTAAGAAATAAAAATATCCTTACATTTAATCGGCGTCGATTATTGATTAGAGATATGTCGAATTTGGAGAGTGAAGGAAAGGCTTAAAGCAGAAAAAGTGAAAGACGGAAGACGTCTTTCACTTTTTATAAAAATCAAAAATCATAACGAATTATGCCTTTGCCTGCGATTTTTTCCACAGAACCAAAGCCCCTACAATTCCGATAATAAACAATACAACCGAAATGATTTCTGCTTGAGTAATCTCACTTCCCATAATCTCATAAGTCACATTTACCCGAATTTTTTCTACAAAAAATCGTTCTATTCCATTGAAGATTAGATAGATATAAAAAACCATTCCTGGTGTAGAAAATCGTTTTGAAAGTAGGTAAAGAATGCCAGCCGTCAGAAAGGAGGCTATCGTTTCATATATAGGAGTGGGGTAGACGGGTGGAGATAATTGATGACAATAGTTAACGCCACAACATTGTTGACATTTCATTTCGATTGACATAGAGCGGTCACTGACAATCTGTGCCCAGCAATCGGTATCACACATGGCCATTAATTCTCCTGCATTATTTACGTTATTAGGAAAAGAGTAAGCCCACAGCCAGTCTGGCAAAAACCACCATTCGGGAATGGCTGCTGCTATGATTCCCCAGTCTCCATCTCCTGCTAGTTGGCAACCCATCCGACCTACACCATAGGCAATTACGTAAGCGATTGCAAGGGCATCCAAAAAATGATAAGTTGGAATTTTATGTTTTTTCAACCACCATAGTACGCCTATAAAACCCAAGATTAAACCTCCATAAATAGTCAAGCCACTTCCAGAAAACAAGGTTCCAATCGGGTCTGAAAAGAATACAGAAGGCTCTTCTAAAATCGAAAAAAGACGAGCTCCAACAATTCCACAAATCGCAGCGACAATGGTTACATCTCCAATTTTATCGTGTGGGTACAACATTTGTGTAACCTCCTTTGGTTTAGGCAAAGCTTCCTTTTTCTTTTCCCAATAACGGATGAATGCGAAAATAATGGCTCCGGCAATACCTGCCCAAGCTACCCCTTTTGAAGAAAGCACAACACTAGCAGGGTCAGCCTGAAATTCAGCAAAATTTTGGAAGATATAGACCAGCTTAAAACCTAAAATAAACCCGAAAATTCCATTAGAGGCCATATCCCAGATAGAGGCGGGTTCGCCAATTTTTACTTTAACTTTTTCAGGTGTAAAAATGCCTTGTTCGGCTTTCTTTTTTAGTAAATAGTATAAGACCCAAGCCGCAGAGAGAATTGCGAAAACAAGTAATAAACCAAAGGTTTTGAAAATGGAAGTCCAATTATCAGTCGCGGTTCCAAAAAGGAAATTAAAAATATAGGATAAGTCTGGAAACATATTTTGATGTACGATTTTTTGATGTAAGTAAGCGAGCAATATTAAGTCTAGAATAAATTTTTGAATTATTTTTTTCTCTCACAAGGCAAAAAACGCAGTCATAGCCTTAGTACTTTTAACACAGTGAGAGAAAAAAAGAAACTGAAATTTGATATTGTCAATATTGGCTTGGTACCTACAAAATAGAATAATCAGTAAGACCGTCTTCTTCTGATTTGGCAAAAATAGAAAACGGGGTGGGAATTGTGCCTTTTAGGCACCTTTATTCGGTGAAAAGCCTATAAATGTGGGTGAAAGTCGAGAGGAAAGGTAAAGGATTGAACACCAAATGCAAACCAATCATTGGTTTGCATTTGATTGAACCAGCTGTTACATTACACCCATTGCTTGAACTAAGTAAGTAAGCATGAAAGGTAGTGCTAACCAAAACCATTGAGGCACTGTAACTAACATTCCTAAAGTGACAATTGTCCAAAAGGCAAATAATGCCCAAGTTTTCATATTTGAAGATTTTTCGCTAGCCATTTTTTATGATTTAAGTAGCCAGATTTTACGTGATACGAATTTTCGAATCCTGTACCTGACTTAAGGTTTTTAACTTTGCCGCAAAACTAAATAATCTCTGGTTCATTTTGGCATAAATTGGCAGCTTTTCATCTGTTTAGAAGTATTTCAAATTGAAATCTTAAATATTTACCTTTGCGCCTCATTTTTAAAAGGTCATTGATTAGTTCGTAGTCAAACTGCCAACTATACTAATGTCAACCGTTGAATTGAATTAATGAGTTTTACAGAAGAAATAAACAAAAGAAAGACTTTTGGAATCGTTAGTCACCCGGATGCAGGGAAGACTACCTTAACAGAAAAACTCCTCCTTTTTGGTGGGGCAATACAAGTAGCAGGTGCAGTCAAGTCCAATAAAATAAAAAAGACGGCAACTTCTGACTTTATGGAAATCGAGAAACAAAGAGGGATTTCTGTAGCCACTTCTGTCATGGGTTTTGAGTATAGAGGTTTGAAAATTAATATTTTAGATACGCCTGGTCACAAAGATTTTGCCGAAGATACCTTTCGAACACTGACAGCCGTCGATAGTGTCATTGTTGTTATTGATGTTGCGAAAGGAGTTGAGGAACAAACCGAAAAACTGGTCGAAGTCTGCCGCATGCGAAAAACCCCAATTATAGTCTTTATCAATAAAATGGATAGAGAAGGAAAAGATAGTTTTGATTTATTGGATGAATTGGAAGAAAAACTTGGGTTGAGTGTTCGACCAATGAGTTGGCCAATTGGAATGGGGCAGCGGTTTCAGGGTGTATATAATATGTATGAGCAGAAATTAGTGCTTTTTCGATCGCATGGCAAACAAAATGAGGAAGATTTAATTGAAATTACAGACTTAGAAAGTAAGGAATTAGAAGAGTATGTCGGCGAAACGGCAGCGGAAGAGTTAAGGTCAGAGGTAAAAATGGTCAATGACTTATATATGGAATTTGACCGTGAATATTATTTAGAAGGAGAGTTGTCGCCTGTGTTTTTTGGAAGTGCGATTAATAATTTTGGGGTAAAAGAAATGCTTGATTGCTTTGTTGAAATTGCGCCAACACCTCTACCTCGCCCTACTGAAGAAAGGATGATTGACCCTTATGAGGATGAATTTTCTGGTTTTGTGTTTAAAATTCATGCGAATATGGATCCAAAACATCGGGATAGAATTGCCTTCTTGCGAGTTTGTTCAGGAAAGTTTGAGCGAAACACCAATTACCTACATGTTCGGCAAGAACGCCAAATGAAATTCGCCAATCCGACGACCTTTATGGCATCCAAAAAAAGCGTAATTGATGATGCTTTTCCAGGAGATGTGGTTGGACTCTATGACTCGGGGAATTTCAAAATTGGAGATACGCTGACTGGAGGAGAAGTTTTGCATTTTAAAGGGATTCCCAGCTTCTCTCCAGAGCAATTTCGTTATGTGAATAATGCAGACCCTATGAAGCAAAAGCAACTTAACAAAGGCTTAAAGCAATTGATGGACGAAGGGGTTGCACAGCTTTTTACCAAAGAAAATAATGGTCGAAAAATTATCGGAACGGTGGGGGCACTTCAATTTGAAGTAATTCAATATCGGCTCAAACATGAGTATGGCGCGTCTTGTAATTATGAGCCAATTCGAATGCATAAAGCTTGTTGGATCACTTGTGATGATGATCAAGCTTTGAAAGAATTTATGCAACGTCGAAGAAACGATATTGCGAGAGATAAAGATGGGAATCTAGTCTTTTTGGCTGAAAGTGCTTGGATGTTACAAATGGCTCAGGAGAATCATGAGCAAGTTAATTTCCATTTCACCAGTGAATTTTCTAAATGATAAAAACGCCACTTCGATATCCGGGCGGTAAAAGTCGGGCAATTAAGCAAATTGGGCCACGTATTCCTTCATTTGATGAATATAGGGAACCATTTATTGGAGGCGGTTCAGTTTTTATTCATTGTCGACAAAATTTCCCAGATAAAAAATTCTGGATAAATGATATTTATGTAAAGCTCTTCAAGTTTTGGGAAATGGCTCAAAAAGATATGGAGGGCTTAATCAATCAAATCTGGATATGGCGTCGAAAATTCAAAAATGGAAGAGTATTACATCGGTTTTTACTAGATAATATTTCCGAATTTTCAGACCTAGAAATAGGGGCTGCTTTTTTTATCCTCAATCGAATCACCTTTTCTGGTACAAGTGAAAGCGGTGGATTTTCAGAACAAGCTTTTCAAAAGCGTTTTACAGAATCGAGTATTGATCGGGTTGTGAAAATCGAATCTCTTCTCGAAAATGTCATAATAACTAATGACGATTTTCAAAACGTCATCGAAGCAGATGGCGAAAATGTTTTCATCTTTTTAGATCCGCCATATTACTCTGCCACTCAATCTGCCCTTTATGGAAAAAATGGAAATCTGCATAAAATTTTTGACCATGAGCGCTTTGCCGAAGTAATGAAAAATTGCCCACATAAATGGTTAATTACCTATGATGATAGCCCTTATATTCGAGATTTATTCTCCTTTGCTCATATTGAAGATTGGGAATTAACTTATGGAATGCGGAACGTTGGGGTTGAAACTCGACAGAAAGCTACCGAAATTTTTATTTCTAATTATTGAAGGAGTATGAACAAAAATTAGCAGAAAATCGATGTTAGTTGAGTATGAACGTTTGGCATAAGTTGTGCCATTTTTTTTGGAAAAACAAAATATAAAACGGTACAAATAGCATATAAGTCAACCTCTGGTAAGCCAATCCATTTTTCTATTCCTTCTCTTTTAAATCCACTCACAGCTTCAATTTTAGGCCAGATATCTTTTCCTAAAACTGGATAATTTTTATCGGGGTATGTAGTCTGGTATATTCGAGCATATTCATAAAGCCCTGTATGAAAATATTTTCTGGATTCCAGAAAACCCTTCATCAAATGTTCAATTGAAAATAGAATGGCACCATCTTCTTCAAAATGCTCAGAAGTGTGCCAGTCTTCAGGGTGTTGAGGTGATGGAAATGGATGAGGATAAGCAATGATGTGTTCAAATTTATTTAACAAAAAATCTTCCTGATTTAAAGTGAGTGTAACTACCGAAGCTGCAGCTGCATATTGGATATCGAGGGGTACTTCTTCCATCGCTTGAGGCATGAATTCTACCGCATGGCGATAAAGCCCCATACGATTGCGAAAAAGCGTTTGTTTTTCTGGAGAAAGATTTTGATAAAAATGGACATTTGTATCTAATAAATGTCTTATCGCATTTGGTAAACGTGGAGGTCTTTTATTATACCACCACCAATCTATTTGAGGGCTAAGAATATAAAGAACTGCCAATACAAGTACATAACCAATTAGAGAATAAGCATAGTCTCCACCAGCATATTCAAAAGCCATATACAGATAATACAACCCGATAAGTATAAAGGGAAAGGAAATGATCTTTGAAAGCTGCATTAATTGTAGTTTTATTAAAAACGACCTTTTGAGGTAAAGTAACAAAATTAAGTGAATTTCATTATTTAAAAATACTCCCTTAAAAATATTCAATACTTATTCTTCAATACCGACCTTCACGGCATGGAATTAAAATCAAAAGCATTTTCTGGTGCTCGTTGGATGACTTTTGGAACGGTCATTCGATTTATTCTTCAAGTGGCACAAGTGTTTTTTTCTGATATGTTAAACCCTAAAAAGGCAGTTTATCCTCAGTTTGTGGATGAAAATTTTGAAAAAAAATACCTGAACCCACATTTGAAAAAACAAGGAAACTTTGTGGAGATGATAAGTCGAACCGTGACTTTGGAATACTGGTTGAGAAAGGTTTTGGGATATTAAGGGAGTTGGTAAAAAATAAGGTACCCAATTTTGCGTAGTTATATTTTATTCAGTCGAGGCAAAAAACGTAGGCATACCAAAGGTATAGCGAGGCTTTTTAACGATGAATGAATAAAAAAGAGCAAGTAACATGGGTAGGTTATTTCTTGCCAATTCCCTAATTATAATTTATAAAGTTATTAGGCCATGTTAAAAAGGATCCTATTTCAAACTCTTTTTACACTACTTTTGAGTGAGTTAGTATTAGTAATGTTTTTTCAAGATAAAATATTAATTTCCGAAAGTGAAAAATCAACAATTTATCAGTTTGACAGTGAATTAGGGTGGTCGGGGATTCCCAATTCAGTTGCGACTTTTGATCGAAGTGTGAAAATAAATGTTGCGCATAACTCTATGGGTTTTAGAGACATTGAGCATTCTAAAATAAAAGATAAATCCCGAATTCTATTTCTCGGAGATTCATTTACATGGGGTTATGATGTTGAATTGGAAGAAAGGTTTGATCGATTACTACAAAAAAAAATGTCCGAATACGAAATATTTAATTTAGGAATTAGTGGTTATTCAACTGATCAGGAACTGCTTCAATTGGAAAAACATTTTAAAGAAATTCGTCCTGATATAGTTTCTCTTATTTATTGTGAAAATGATAGGCTACAAAATCAATCAAATGCTATATTTATGGAGTATAGAAAGCCCTATTTTCATAAAAAGAATGGCGTTTTAGAACTAGAGGAAAAAAAGGTTATAAAATGTGAGCAATACTATTATAAAGGAAATAACTTCCTTTCGAGAAGCTGTTTATATCGCGCTTTGGTTAAAATATGGATACGATTGGTTCATCCTGTCATTTGGAATGAAGAAGATTTGACCGAAGATTTAATTTTAGCAATAAAACAATTTTCAGAGAATAATGGAGCTTCGTTTTTTGTTGGTTTCATAGATTTAGATTATTCTTTAAAAGAGGATGTCTTTTGCCAAGAAAATGACCTGCCATTTATTGATTTAGCTAATCCTTATAAATTTGCAGAATATGGACAACACTGGACTCCCGAAGGGCACAAGTATGTATCTGAAAAACTATTTCATTTTTTAAATGAGCATTTGGATAATTAAAATTTTAGCCGGCTTTTAGACCTTCTATATTTAAACATAAAAAAACCTTCCTATATTCAACCTAAACTGACGATAAATGCCTGATTCTTTAACTATACGGGAATACAACGAGACCTTTCTAACTGAACTCAATCGCCTTAATGAGGCGCAAAGAGAAGCTGTGGAGCATATCGAAGGTCCGGTATTGGTTATCGCAGGACCAGGGACAGGAAAAACACATATTCTCACCGCACGAATTGGACGCATCTTATTAGAGACAGATGCTCAGCCTCATAATATTTTGTGTTTAACATTCACCGAAGCTGGTGTTTTGGCAATGCGAGAAAGGCTGTTAGAATTCATAGGGCCAGAAGCTCATCGAGTACATATATACACTTTCCACTCTTTTTGTAATAGTATTATTCAAGATAATCTAGAGTTGTTTGGACGGCATGATTTGGAGCCCTTAAGTGATCTAGAACGAGTGGAAATTATTCGTCGAATTTTGGATGAATTGGATATAAATCACCCTTTGAAGAAAGGGCGAGCAGATATTTATTTTTATGAAAAACATTTGCATGATTTATTCCAAAAAATGAAATCTGAAGATTGGTCGATCGAGTTTGTAAAGCAAAAAATAGAAGAATATTTAGAGGATTTGCCTAATCGAAAAGAATATACTTATCAGGTTAATCGGGGTGAATTTCGAAAAGGGGATTTAAAGAATGCCAAATTAGATGATACCATTTTGAGAATGGATAGATTGCGATCCGCAACAGCACTTTTTCCTAGATACATTGATCTTTTAATAAAGTATAGAAGATACGATTTTGCAGATATGATTTTGTGGGTTTTACGAGTTTTTGAACAGAATACGGCACTGCTTCGAACTTATCAAGAACAGTATCTTTATTTTTTGATTGATGAATATCAAGATACCAATGGCGCTCAGAATCAAATAGCACTAAGGCTCATAGAATATTGGGAAAATCCAAATATTTTTATTGTCGGAGATGACGATCAGTCAATTTATGAATTTCAAGGTGCAAGGCTTAAAAATTTGACAGATTTTTATAAGCGATTTGAATCTCATTTGAAGCTGATTTTGTTGAAGGATAATTATAGATCTTCCCAAAATATTTTGGATACATCAAGAGCATTGATTTCGAAAAACGAAAAGCGTATTGTGCATAATGTCAGTCATTTAGGGGTAGATAAAATCTTGGTGGCTAAGCATTCAGCATTTTCTAAATCAAAGGTTTTACCTCAGGTTTTAGAATATCCTAATCGGCTTCAAGAAGAGGTTGATATTGTACGACAAATTGAAGGTTTGCAAAAGAGGAAATCACCTTTGAGGGAGGTCGCAATTATTTATGCGAAACATAAGCAAGCCCGAAACTTAATAGAATTATTAGAGAGAAAAGGAATTCCTTACAACACTCGACAGAAGGTTAATATTTTGGACTTGCCAATGATTCAAAACTTACGAATGTTTTTGGATTATTTGCAGGCTGAATACATCAAACCTTACAGTGGAGAGCACTTGATATTTAAAATTTTACACTTTGATTTTTTAAAAATTTTGCCTTCCGATTTAGCTAAGCTGGCTGTTCACTTAGCGAAGTTTGATTATAAAAAAAGACCTACTTGGAGAGTAGCAATCGGGGATTTAATTTTGTTGAAAAAGCTGAAGCTAAAAGATGCAAATGCGATTGTAGACATTTCAACCACGATTGAATATCTATTGTCGAATTTTGCTAGCATTTCTGTTATCTCGACTTTAGAAAGATTAATTAACCGTAGTGGGCTTTTGCGAAATTTATTGAAGAGTGAAGATAAGATTTGGTTGATCCAAGTACTTAATACATTTGTTAACTTCATAAAAAAGGAAACCAATCGAAATCCGCGTTTGACACTTGTTCGACTTTTAGAAACGCTGAAAAACATGGATGGCAATCGACTTCCGATTGAAATTAATAAGGTCGTTCAAATGGAAGACGGAGTGAATCTACTTACGGCACACAGTTCAAAGGGACTAGAATTTGAGCATGTTTTTATGCTTGATTGTGTGAAAGAACAATGGGAGCCTCGCAACCGTCGAAGTAGCTTTCAATTTCCATTTCCAGATACCTTAACTTTCTCTGGTGAAGAAGATCCTTTGGAAGCGCGTCGTAGGTTGTTTTATGTGGCAATGACACGGGCAAAAGCGCATTTATATCTTTCTTTTTCCCGAAATGATTCAAATGGGAAAGAAATTCAGCGGACGCAATTCTTGGATGAAATCATTAACGGTTCGGATTTAGAGATTACGCAAAGAATATTACCCCCTGAACTTTTAATTGATGCTCAAACTATTCTTTTACAAGAAGTTGCGCCTAGGTTACCTAATCAAGATAAAGCAACTATTGACAGTTTACTTGAAGATTTTTCTTTGAGTGTGAGTTCAATGAATAAGTATTTGTACTGTCCACTAAATTTTTATTATGAGAATGTTTTAAGCGTACCAACGGTAATGAGTGAAGCGGCAAGTTATGGTACCGCGATGCACAATGCTTTGCAATTTGGTTTTGCAAAAATGATGCTATCAAAAGCTAAAGTATTCCCCCCAGCAGATGAATTTATTCGACTTTTTAGGGAAGAAATGAATAAATTACAAGGTAATTTTAGCAAGAAGGAATTTGAGCGAAGAATGAAAATTGGGCAGCAAAATATGCGAAATTATTATGATCAACATGGCTCGACTTGGCACAAAAAAGTGCGATTAGAATACGAATTGAAAAATGTTGAGATGGATGGTATTCCATTGACGGGAACAATTGATCGGTTGGAACTTCATAGCGATAATTTCGCCCATATCGTTGATTATAAAACAGGTAATCAAGATTCAAAAAAAATGCGTCGTCCAAAATTTGATGCAGGACTCGATCCGTATGAACTAGTTCAAAAGTCAGGGACATATTATCGACAATTGGTTTTTTACAAAATACTTTATGAGTATCATCGGCATCATGGACGAGAGGTGAAAAACGCTGAGATCTCTTATCTAGAACCTGACTCCAAGGGCAATTTTTTAAGTAAGAAAATTGTATTCAAAGCGGCAGACATAGCGTTTGTGAAAGGACTAATCAAAGATACCTATGAAAAGATAATGGCACATGATTTTTATGAAGGATGTGGCACCTGTAAGTGGTGTGATTTTGTGAGGAAAAATGTACCACTGGATAGTTTTTCAAATATGGAAATAGAGGAGCTGGATGATGGGAAATGATTAATACGTTTTTCAAATAGCCTAGTGGGCTAGCCATCACCTTTTGAATAAGGGCAAAAAAAGGGCAAAAACAATGGTGTTTCCGCCCTTTTAGTATTTAATCAAATTACGACATTATAGCTGTAATTTTTGTTTGATTTCGATAATCTCGAAGCCTTCTATTACGTCTCCAACCTTGATGTCATTGTAGTTTTTGATCGTAATACCACATTCCATACCATTTTTCACTTCCCGAACATCTTCTTTAAATCGCTTTAAGGAAGCTAATTCAGCAACTGCGCCTTCCTTCGTTGGGTAAACCACAATTCCATTTCGAATTAGACGAACATGGGTATTTCTAGTGATTTTTCCATCTGTGACATATGATCCTGCAACAGTTCCAATTTTACTAATTTTATAAACCTCACGGACTTCAACATTACATACAATCTTCTCTTCTTTTGTCGGCTCAAGCATTCCTTCAATTGCAGCTTTGATTTCGTCGATTGCTTCGTAAATAATAGAATATCCTTTAATCTGAACTCCTTCTCTTTCAGCTAATCTCCGTGCACTTGGACTAGGTCTAACTTGGAATCCAAGAATGATGGCATCTGAAGCAGAGGCAAGCAAGACATCGGATTCGATGATCTGACCTACTGCTTTATGAATAACATTAACTTGAACGGTTTCTTGAGAAAGTTTGATTAAAGAGTCAGAAAGTGCTTCAATAGAACCATCCACATCACCTTTCACAATAAGGTTTAATTCTTTAAATGTACCTAAGGCTAGACGACGACCAATTTCATCCAAACTGATACGTTTGGTCGCTCGATTGGATTGTTCCCTAGATATTTGAGCTCGTTTAGCAGCTAATTGCCGTGCTTCACTTTCTCCTTCTGTTTCTTTAAATCGTTCACCGGCTTGAGGAGCACCATCTAAACCTAATACCAAAACAGGTGCTGAAGGTCCTGCAGATTTAACACGTTTTCCACGCTCATTAAACATTGCTTTTACTTTACCTGAAAACTCTCCTGCAACAATCGCATCACCAATATGTAAAGTACCTGTTTGGACAAGTGCTTTGGTTACATAACCTCGACCTTTATCTAAGGAAGCCTCCAAAATAGCTCCGATTGCCATTCTATCTGGATTAGCTTGTAATTCTAATAACTCAGCTACTAAGATCAATTTCTCTAATAACTCCTCGATACCTTCACCCGTCTTTGCAGATAAATCTTGAGATTGATATTCACCACCCCATTCTTCAATTAATAGATTCATAGATGCCAATTCCTGCTTAATTCTTTCAGGTCTAGCACCGTCTTTATCAATTTTATTGATCGCAAACACCATTGGAACACCTGCTGCTTGTGCATGGCTGATTGCCTCTCGAGTTTGAGGCATAATACTGTCATCCGCTGCGATGATAATGATTGCAATATCAGTAACTTTTGCACCCCTTGCTCTCATCGCAGTAAAGGCTTCGTGACCTGGTGTATCTAAAAATGTTACTTTTTTTAAGCCTTCTTCCGTTTTCACATTCACTTCATAAGCTCCAATATGCTGAGTAATACCCCCTGCTTCACCATCGACTACATTTGCCTCTCGAATATAATCTAATAAAGAAGTTTTTCCATGATCAACATGCCCCATCACGGTAACAATCGGTGATCGTGGCAGTAAATCTGCAGGGTCGTCAATGATTTCGACTTCATCATCTGCTTGTTCTTCTGCGGAGATGAACTCGACTTCATGTTCAAATTCTGTTGCGACTAACTCAATTACTTCTGCATCCAATCGCTGATTGATAGACACAATCACACCGAGGTTCATACAAGCCATGATGACATCAGTGGCTGGTACATCCATTAAATTTGCTAATTCTTGGACAGAAACGAATTCGGTTAATTGTAATTTCTCAGTTGTTTTTTCCGCTTCAAGCATTTCTGCTTTTTCACGTAAACGATCTCGCTTATCTCTAGCTAAACGCTGACGTTTTTTCTTTCCTCTACCGGAAAGACGCGCCATCGTTGCTTTGATTTTATCATCAATTTCTTTTTGTGAAACTTCTTTGACTTCGTCTTCTCTTCTTCGCCCTCTGGCTCCTCTTGCCCCTTGACTATGGCTACTGCGTTGAGGTCTTCTAGCTCCAGGTCCTCTGTTAGGTCCAGTACCAGTAGGTCTATTTCCTCCGCTGCTTCTATTTCCACCTGTACCCTGACCTTGTTGACCGCCACTTCCTTGACGGTTTTGGGGATTATTTGAAACAGATGAAGCTTGTACTCTTCTACGGGTTCTTGGGCGACGGCGTCTCTCGCCTCCTTCTGAACTAGTTCCAGTACCGGGTTTTTTATTATCAGTACCACTCCCTTGCTTTTTATCTGCTCTTCTGTCTCCTTGAGAAGAACCTTGTCCTTCTCCGCGAACTGGTTTTTTCTCTTTTTTCTTCTTAGGTTTCTTTTCGATATTAATTTTACCCAGAATTTTTAAACCTCGTAGTTCTGGAGTTTCTGCTCTCATCATTCCTCCAGGGGTTGGCTTAGTTTCTTCATCCTCATTTACCGGAGCAACTTTTTCAATTGCTTCTTTTTCAGTTGCTGCCTTTTCTTCTTTTAATGGTTCAGGGGGAGGAGTAGGAGTAGGAACCTGCGGCTTCTTCTCAGAAGGCACCTGTTGTTTTTGTTCAGGTGCAGGAACTTCTTGCTTAGCTTCAGCTGGCGCCGGAACCGCTTCTTTTACTTTTGTTACTACTGGTTCAGTTTTTTCTTTTTCAACTGGAGTTGGTTTGCTGGCTTCAACAGGCCGCTCTTTTTTAGACTTCTTAGGTCTTTTATTTTTATCTAGATCTATTTTACCTTTTACCTTTAATTGAATCTTTGGCTTAACCACTTCTGTAATTTCGGGCTCTTTTGGAGCGACAACCTCCTCTTTAGCAGTAATTACCTCTTCTTTTGGCGGTGCTTTCACTTCCGGAATCGCTTCTACAGGTGCTTCAACAACTGGAGGAGGAAGTTTTTCTTCTTTTTCTACCACAGGAAGTTTTTCAACAACTGGAGATGGAGTAGGAGGAGTGGCTATGGTAGGAGGAACTTCAACTTTTTCTATAGTTGGTTCCTTCTTAGCTACAGGTCGTGTACCAATAACTAATTGATCTGCTTTCTCCTTGATTGCAATAGATTTTTGAAACTCTTTTAGAAGTTCAGCTTCCATCTCATCTGTAATCTTGGCAGTAGGTTTATTTTCTATATGAAAACCACTTTCGATTAGATGTTCAACGATGGTTTGAGTTCCAACATTTAGTTCTTTGGCTACCTTGACTAAGCGCTTCGCCATTCAGTGAAATTTGCATTTGGCTATCAGCAACTTGACAATGCCAAATGCTGGTAGCTCAATTCTTGAACAATTGGTAAAAACTCCCTATAAAGGATTTGCGTTTCACATTTTCATTTTTATAGGTTGATTAATAAAAATTTCATCGCAAAATATTTTTACCGTGATAGAAGTTATTGTTTATCGGTTTTGGTTCAGAAAAAAAATGAATTTTATTCGAAAAAAAACCAATAACAAATAATTTACTGATTAAGAAATGCAAAGATAGCGGAAAACAATTGGTTCAATAGTTCTTTTATTGAAAAACCTACTGAAAAAACACAGAAAATTTGCTTTTCACCTCTTTGCAGGTGATTATTTCAATAAAAACAGATGGTTTCCCCCAAGTGTATTGGAGAAAACCATACATTTTATTTTTCTCCTTCAAATTCAGATGCAAGTATGTTCAATACCTCTTGAGCGGTTTCTTCTTCCAACTCAGTTCGGCGAACAATTTCAGCAACATTCAAACCAAGTACACTTCTGGCAGTATCACAACCAATTTTTTTGAACTCATCGATTACCCATGGCTCCAATTCATCAGAAAATTCGTCTAATACAACATCGTCGATTTCTAATTCATCGGTATTTCTGTAAACATCTATTTCGTAACCCGTCAGTTTACTTGCTAGTTTGATATTTGTTCCTCCTTTCCCAATTGCTAAAGAAACTTGATCTGGTTCTAGATAAACAGATGCTCTTTTCGTTTCTGTATTCAATTCAATATTAGTCACTTTTGCAGGTGTCAAAGCACGTTGAATAAACAGTGAATCGTTATTGGTGAAATTGACAATATCGATATTTTCATTTCTCAACTCACGGACGATTCCATGTATACGAGAACCTTTCATACCTACACAAGCTCCAACAGGATCGATTCTTTCGTCATAAGATTCTACAGCAACTTTGGCTCTTTCACCCGGAAGGCGTTCAATTCGTCGTACGACAATTAAACCATCTTCAATTTCAGGAACTTCTTGTGCCATTAATTTTTCTAAAAATGCAGGATCTGTTCTGGACAGAACAACAACAGGATTATTGTTTTTCATTTCCACTCTACGAATCACTCCTTTTACCATATCTCCTTTACGGAAATAATCTCCTCTGATGGTTTCGCTTTTTGGCAAAATTAATTCATTGCCAGAAACATCATCAAGAATCAAGAATTCACGTTTCAAAATTTGGTGAACCTCCCCTAAAATGACCTCTCCAACTCGCTCTGTGTATTGTTTATAGATTTCGTCTTTCTCTAATTCCATGATTCTAGAAATCAGCGTTTGTCGCGCTGCCATAATTGCACGACGACCAAATTCTAATAAGTGTAATTGCTCATAGCATTCTTCACCGATTTCATAATCGTCATCAATACTTAATGCCTCAGAAATCGAAATTTGACTACGGTCATCCATTACCTCGCCATCTGGAACAATTTCGCGAACACGCCAAAGCTCCAAGTCACCTTGTTGAGTATTAACGATGACGTTGAAATTATCATCTGAGCCATATTTTTTCCGAATCAAGGTTCGAAATACGTCTTCTAAAACCCGAACCATTGTTGGTCGGTCAATATTTTTATTGTTTTTAAAGTCATTAAAGACATCAACTAAACTAATAGTCATTAGAGATCCAATTTGGGTTTTGAGTTTTTGATTCTATTAATGAACCAGAAACTCGAAACATTAAAAACTAACCTTTACGACAGTCTTCTTTATGTTTTCAAAAAGTATATTCTGTTGCGTCATCTCTTTTCGTTTCTTCTTTCCTTCCTTTACTGTGATTTCGTATTCAATTGTTATGGAGTCATTGTCTACTTCGATCAGTTTTCCAGTTTGAGGCTTGCCTTCCAATAAAAAAACCTCTACTCGTCGCCCAATATTTATTCGGTATTGGCGATTCATTTTTAGAGGTTTTCCAATACCTGGCGAGGAAACATCCAAAGTATATTTTTCACCTAGCCATTGCTCTTCGTCGATAAAACTCTCTAAGTATCGGCTGATTTTTTGACATTTTCTAAATGTTAGCCCCGAATCGCATTCAAGAAACACTTCCACCTTATTGTGTTGAGAGAGTTTTATTTCAACAAGGAAACAATCTTGAAAACCTTCTTCTTGAAATTTTTCAGTCAATAAATCGACTATTTTTTCTTCAATCACGTATCTTCTGTGCTAAAACAAAAAAGAGGGAACTTGTAGGTTCCCTCTTTTTAGGTTGTTGAAAAAAGTGACGCAAATATACATAAAATAATTCAATGATACTTGAAGAATATTAAGAAGCTGTTTCAAAACCCACTACCGTTTTTTTACCGAGCCATTTTTCGCCTGTTTTTAGATTTTTATCACCCCATAGCGATGCTATGAAACTCAAAAAATTTAAAAATAAACGAAAAAAACTCAGATAAAAAATCCGATATTAGGTTTTAAAACAGTTTCTAAGCAATTAGAAAGTGAATCATTAAACATAGATTTGTCTTCCAAACCTTCATTCTATTAAACTCTATTATTGCCCAATTGGTTTTCCATGAGAATAGACCTAATTTTGTGGTTCTAAAATTAAATTAGGAGTTCTATTACATTTTCTTTCTGCAATTGAAAACAATCATAATGACAATGAATATAAAAACGGTTTTATACGCCTTCCTTCTTGGGAGTTTAATGATTTTTAGTTTTGGTTTTACGGAAACAAATAAAGAAGTGACTTTGACATGTAAAGTTGCGGGTTGTGAAAAAGTTGATTCTTTATTTTTATTTGAATTTTCTGGAGTGGTTTTTTCTAAAATTGGTTCTACTCCAAGGCTGGAAGATGGTACATATCAATTTAAACTACCAAAGACAGAGCAACCTCGATTTTACTATGTGGGAAATAATATGCAAAGTTTGAAACCGTTGATTTTGGGAACAGAAGAAGAGGTGTTATTAACAGGTAGTTGCTTAAATTTTAGAGGTGCCATTATTCAAAATTCTAAAATCAATCAAGATTATCAATTAATCAAGCAAAAGATAAACACTCAGAAAAGCAAAGTTAAATCTTTAACGAATCAATATAGACAGGCGGGAAGAGATAGTGCAAAAATTGCTCAGATTGATGGAGATATTAAAAAATTAGACGAAGAAAGATTGATGTGGTTAGAAGGTTTGAAAGAGCGTGACCCATATATGAGACACGTGGTCGCGTTTAATACTTATTTGAGTTTTAGAAATTATGGTCAAGGTTATCCTAATGAAATTCAATATTTCGCCAATACTTTTTTCCAGTTTGTAGATTGGACGAATGAAGACTATGAATATTTGCCTTGGGTTTTTGAAGGAACAAAAAGTTATGCAACTACTTTGAGTAGTATACAATTGCCAAAAGATCAACATCAGATGGTATTGGAAAATTTATTGAAAAATATTCCTGAAGATACTAGGACTTATCAGCTTGCTTTTGGTGGAATCCTAGCTGGGATGCAAGCTAAAAATCATCCAAATTATATTTATTTTGGGCAAAAGTTTGTACAGAAATATAAGGCAACTGATATGCGTGCTTGTGTAGAAGTCAATCGCCAAATTCGAAATATCAAAGGGACTATATTAGGTGGGGAAGCACCAAACTTTACAATGAAAACACCTGAAGGTGAGGACATGAGTTTGACTGATTTGCGTGGAAAATATGTACTTATTGATTTTTGGGCTAGTTGGTGTGGTCCATGTCGACGTGAAAACCCAAATGTCGTAGCAATGTACAATAAATATAAAGAGCGTGATTTTGAAATCTTAAGTGTGAGCTTGGATGGTAACAAGGACCGTTGGATTCAAGCTATTGAAAAAGATGGGATGGATTGGCATCATGTTTCTGACCTTAAAAAATGGCAAAATGCTGCAGCAAAAATGTATGGGGTCAGATCAATTCCACACACCGTATTATTAGACAAAGAAGGTAAAATTCTTGCAAGAAACCTTCGAGGTCCCAATTTGGAAGCTAAATTGAAGGAAATTATGGGAGATTAATAGTTGTGTTTGAGGGTTAATGTATTTATGATTTCTTGTGTCATTAACTCTTAGTAACGACGAAAGACGCCGTCCAGTAAATTTTTCTTTCGTCGTTAAGGAGTAGGAAATAAATAAGATACCCAAATTTTGCACAGCTAATTTTTCTTCAGTTGAGGCAAAAAACACAGACATACCCAAAGGTATGGCGCGTATTTTTAACGAAAAATGAAGGCAAAAGAGCAAGTAAAATAGGTAGGTTATTTATTTCCTACTCCCTTACTTAAAAACGTTAACCTTCAATCATAAAAGATAATGCAATCCTTTCTTCACCTTCTTTCCCATATAAAAAATTACAAGCCTCATGTTTTTGGAAATATTCTGAGTAATATATTGATGGTCTTCTTTTCGGTGGTGAGTATTCCAGCGATTATTCCTTTTTTAAATATTTTGTTAGGGCAACAACCGCTCGTCGATAAAGCACCTTCCGAACCGCTTAATGCGTCTAATTTCACTGAATATTTTAATTACGAAATAAGCCAAGTCATTATAGAATATGGCGAGCAAAGGGCACTATTATATACATGCCTTTTTATTGTAATCATTTATTTTTTCAAAAACTTGTTCAGATATGCTTCCTTATTTTGCATGGCACCGGTTCGAAACGGGATTGTCAGGGATGTTCGACAAGCACTTTTTGATAAAATGATGATCTTACCAATATCGTATTTTTCAGAAGAACGAAAAGGGGATCTGTTATCGCGAATTACTGCCGATGTGCAAGAAATTGAATGGAGTATATTGAATGTGTTGGAAGTAGTGGTTCGGGAGCCACTTTTAATTATTGGATCACTTGGGTTTATGCTTTATATAAGCCCTTCACTAACCGTTTTCGTCTTTATTCTATTAATATTTATGGCTTTGGTGATTGGGGGTATTGGGAAGGTTTTGAAAAAGGAATCGAGTAAGGTTCAAGAGCAATTGGGTGGATTAGTATCTCAAGTAGAGGAAGCAATTTCAGGATTGAGAATTATTAAAGCCTTTAATGCTGAAAACTATCAGTCTGATAAATTTCTAAAGGAAAATAATCAATATCGATGGTTATTGACTCGATTACTTTGGAGACGTGATTTGTCTTCTCCTCTTACCGAATTTTTAGGTGTTGCAACCGTATCTGTTTTGATCTGGTATGGGTTTCAGGAGGTTCAAACGGAACAGTTAACAGTGGCGACTTTTCTTGCTTTTTTATATGCTTTTTTTACCATGATAGAACCTTCCAAAAAATTCTCAACTGCCTTTTATAATATTCAAAAAGGAATGGCTGCTGTTGAACGAACAGATAAAATTCGATTAGCAGAAATTGAGATTGAGGAGATTGAAAAGCCTTTAAGAATTAGTCAATTTAAGGAAAAGATAGAATTCAAAAACCTTGAATTTATTTACAAAAACTCCGAGAAATATGTTTTGAAAAACATTAATTTGACTATTCCTAAAGGTAAGATTGTTGCTTTAGTAGGAATGTCCGGGGCTGGAAAATCTACTTTGGCGGATTTAATTCCAAGGTTTCATGATGTGACAAATGGAGAGATTTTAATAGATGGAAATAACATAAAAAACCTAAATCTTAAAGATCTCCGTGCCCTCATGGGAATTGTGTCCCAAGAAGCTATTTTATTTAACGACACCATATCTAACAATATCCTTTTTGGGATGAAACATGTTTCTAAGGAACAGGTCATTCAAGCTGCTGAAATTGCCAATGCACATGAATTCATCGTACAAACTGAGAATGGTTATGAAACAAATATTGGCGATCGTGGAAATAAACTTTCGGGTGGTCAACGTCAAAGATTGACAATTGCACGTGCTATATTAAAAAACCCACCTATTTTAATTTTAGATGAGGCAACTTCTGCCTTGGATTCTGAGTCTGAAAAATTGGTTCAGGATGCGCTCGAAAAATTAATGAAAAATCGAACAACGATTGTTATTGCTCACCGACTGTCTACTATTCAACATGCAGATATAATAGTGGTGATGAAAGAAGGAAAAATTATGGAAATGGGTACTCACAAAGAGTTAATGGGTAAAGATGGCGAATATGGTAAACTGGTATCCTTGCAAGGTTTTTGAAGTTTTAATAACTTTGATTTTAAAAAAAGCCAAGATGCAACTCATACCTGCAAATAAATACCTCACCTCAGAAGAACGCAGAATTCTTACTGAAAAAAATGATTTTTTAGCATGGAGGGGCATCTTTATTCATTATGGTATGATAGCGGTTGCATTTGCGTTGGTATACTATTTCCTAAATGCTTTTACCGTTATTTTAGCTCTTCTTATTTTAGGTGGACAACAATTAGGATGTGCTGTTTTGATGCACGATACAGGTCATTATGCTTATTTTTCGAACAAAAAATTAAACGATTTTATTGGTCAATGGCTGGGAGCTTATCCTGTTTTCAATAATATGCTTGCCTATAGGTCTTATCATTTTAAGCACCATATTTCAAATGGTTTAGAAGAAGATCCTGATTTGTTATTGACAAGAGGATATCCAACATCAAAAAAGAGTATGATTCGAAAATTTACGCGCGATTTAACAGGACAAACGGGTATGAAGTCTCTTTTCGGATTAATTCTAATGCATTTAGGTTATTTAGAATATAGTTTGGGAGGGAAGATTATTAAAGTCTCACAAAAAGATAGAACAAGAAAGGAGTTTGTAAAAGTTTTTATAGAAAACTTAGGCGGTTCTATAGTCGCTCAAATTCTTCTAATACTTGTTTTATACATATTAGCCTCACCATGGTTGTATTTGCTTTGGATTGGTGCGTATTTCACGACTTTTCAATTATGTATTCGTATTCGAGCAATGGCA
Source organism: Bacteroidota bacterium (assembly GCA_024743405.1). GTDB lineage: Bacteria > Bacteroidota > Bacteroidia > Chitinophagales > Saprospiraceae > JANSWP01. Next base: position 56,622 of record JANSWP010000001.1, on the reverse strand, counting down.
GAACATTCGATGGTCGAAGATCAAAAAGATCCTTATTTGAATACTCGAACGACTAAAGCTAATTTGATAGAACGTATATTTTTTGCGCCTTACCATGTCAATTTTCATAACGAACATCACATGTTGATGTCTGTCCCACCTTATCATCTTCCAGAAATGCATAAATTATTAATGGAGCGAAAATTTTATGAAAAAGGAATCTTAGCACCTAGTTATTGGTCTGTTGTAAGAAAGGCTAGTGGAAGTTGAAGTTATTAATATCGAACTCTATGGTTAAGGAATAGGCTCCAAAAAGAAAGCCCGGAAAGTCGATAGTCGTCGGGCTGAAATACGAGGTAATTCTTAAGAATAAAATCTACTACCAATAATTTTGGTTTTGGGGCATTTAGTTAGATGGAGCTTGTTTTCATTTTTCAAAAGTTTGAGCTGAGCTCATTCATTAAAATGGGTTATATAGGATCTGTTGCTTAAAAAACTTAGAAAATAAATGGTTTTAGTGATAATTGAATAATAATTAGTCAATTTTGACTGACTTTTTTTTGCTATACTTCGTCAAAAAGTCTCGCCGACGCCCTGCGTCGCCTACATTTTCTTCCTAGTCTAACAAAAAAACAGCCTACTAAAACTTAACAACTTATTTTTTAACCATCACTTAATAGAATTCTGGCTGATAATAGTTTTAAAAATTTGGCTTTCTGGGGACGGGGTAAATTAGCTGACGTATTTAAATCGCACATTTTTTAGAATAGAATTGAATGAATTTTCCATAAATATTTTTGGATTTGTGCTTATCATTCAATCTTTTAGACACATCAAAATGGGGTTATAATCAATTGTATTAAGTGTTTTATTTTATTGATGATACAAAGATAGGTAGCGGCTCAAATTGTATGAAACCATAAAAAATTGGAAAATAGAGTTCAAACCATCAAAAAAGATTTCTAACCGCCTATAAACTTGCCAGAATATATACCAAAAGTTATTTTTTAATTATAATTATCGTGTTGTTATGGTGTCTAATTAATTGATTATAAGTAGATTGTGTTTTTTATTTTTCTTTTTCTAAATAGAGAGATTTATAAAGGAGGGATTATCAAAAAAAAGATTTCTAAGCCCCAAAAAAATATCAAAAATTTTGGGGTTCGAGCAAGTTTAAAAAAGAGCAGTGAAATTATGAATGACAGTCAGGCGGATGATTTATTTGATTTAATCAAGTCTATGTCAAGAACCGAAAAAAGGTACTTTAAGCTAGACGCACAAAAAGCTGGGGGTAAAAAATCGAACAGTTATCTTAAGCTTTTTGATGCACTCAAAGATTTGGAAGAGTATGATGAGCCCCGCATTTTTAAAAAATTGAAAGGCGAACCTTTGCTTAATCGTTTGAGTACTGAAAAAAATTACCTCTATTATGCTATTTTGAAAAGTATGCGCAGTTATTGGAGCGAAAAATCAGCCTATTCGAGAATAAAGGATATGATATTGAATGCTCATTATTTACTTGACAGAGGGTTATATGAGCAATGTGAAAAAATGCTAAACAAGGCAAAAAAACTGGCAGAGCAATATAAAGAATCGACGTCGTTGTTAGAGATTAATAAACTTGAGAGGACAGTATATATTAATTTGAGAGTAAAAAGTTTAAAAGCTAAATTAGAAGAATTAGTAAAAGAAAAGGATGAGGCTTTAGATTTATTAGCTCAAGAACTGGAATATGCTGATTATAAGTATTTGATTTTTTCGGAATATATAAAGCAAAAACGATTAACTGACCCAGATGAAATTCAAAAGTTTAAAATAAACTATCCAATAGAGGAGATTAAAGAGAGTGAAATTGGATCGGTAAGTCCGATTTATGAATTTTATCAAAGTCAGTTTTATTACTATAGAATATTGGGAGAATATGAAAAGCTATTTGGAATCGCTTTGAAAATTTTTGAATGGTGGGAAATGCATAAGGAATTTAAAAAGGAGTATTTTTTTAAATATATAGGTGATTCAATGAACTATGTGAGTATTGCTTATTTAAATAAAAGACTGGATTTGATTCCATCAATTTTAGATAAAATTGAAAATGAGCCACCGAATTCTTTTCATGAGGAAAGACTAGTTTTTGAGACTTTAGCACTCTCCAAAATGTTGTATTTTTTGAATGATGGTCAATTTGAAGCAGCTCGAAAATTTGTTGGTGAAATTGAACCAAAATTTAAGAAATACTATATAAAGCCAGCACTAAAAACTTCTATTTTCGGAAATTTTGCAGTTTTATTTTTCCTGTTAAATGAATTTAAAACTTCCATTAAGTGGATTGATGAGATCATTGAATATAAAAAGAATCAGCACCGGCAAGATATTCAAAGGTACATCAGAGTATTGAAAATAATTGGACTTCTTGAATTAGGTCTAGTAGATGAATTTGATAACACTTGTCGATCAGCCATTAGATATATAGAGGCTACTACTTCAGGAAAGAACAAGGTTTTTGAGTATGAAGTGATTAAGAGATTAAAGAAAATAAGTTCAATGCCTTTAGATAGTTTGATGAATGAATATGACGATTTCAAGCAATTCTTAGAAGACAAAAAAAATAATCCACATGATCAAATCTCACATGGATTAGAGGAATATTTATTTTGGGTGAACAGTAAAATTGCTAATTCGACTATCCTTGAATGGATCCGAAATCAATAATTTAGTGGGTAACAATAATATCTCCAGATGCCCTTCTTACATTAATTGAATCGGTTGCTATGCTAAAATTTCTTTGGACATGTATATCCTCAATCCCAATGAACTCTACCATAGAGGTAGCCGAATTATATTGAACATTGATGTTTGGGTTTGCAGAGATCTCATAACTTGTTTCGTTTCCATTTGCAGCGTCGGACGCTGCCACCGCTGAGATGTCTCCATTTCTAAGGGAAAGTTTAACGCCATTATTGGCTAAAGAGAAATTAGTTGTTCCACTCGAATCTGTAAAGATGAGTTGGTCTTTTGCGGCGTTAAGGGCAATCGTATTGGGCATGATGCATTTATTTTAAAAATTATGGATTTGGCAATTAATAACCTATACATTTTACTTGTTTTTTTTGACTTTGATTTCGTTTGAAATTTTGACCATGGCACTGCTATGCAAAAAATTGTTGCCTTATTTAAACCAAAAAATACTTTGTTAACTTGTCTAGCTTATTAATTTCGAAACCACTAAATAATAGAAATGTTCGGAAATAAAAATTGATGTACGAAAAGAAGACACAAAAATTTTATTTTAATAGTATAAAATATCTTTATATGATGCGTTTTATGCATAAATTAATATCTATTTTATTATTAAGTAAGAGAGCAATATTATCTGTAGCAAATTTTAGTTTCTTTTTTCCACTCACTGTGTTAAAAATACTCGCCAGAGCAAGGCTATGACTGCGTTTTTTGCCTTGTGAGAGAAAAAAATAATTCAAAAATTTATTCTAAACTTAATATTGCTCTCTTACTTAAGTGTTTAAAAAAGCTAGTCACTTTTATTCTTTAGAGGATAAAAAAACAAATTGAGTAAAATATGTTTGCATGTGACAATAATTTTAGAATGCATAAAATAAAAACTATGAAACATCACTCGATTTATCCTTTCCTAACTTGGGCTATTTTTAAAACGAAATAAGCTTTCTAGATCCCTTACTCACCTAATTTCCTGCTTCCTAAAGACCTATAGATTAACTCATTTTGAAAATGTTCTATGACAGTTTTCTGGCAGAAAATATTTTGAATGGATACGCGCATTAAGAATTTTAAACACCCTGCAATCTGTCAGGAGTAGGTCATCCCAACATCCTCTTTGATAATAGATATGACAAAGAGGCGTTTTTCAGTATTTCACAGTTAAGATTAGGTTATCAATGGACGTTATTTATTTGATTATCAAACATTATGAATTACGACTGAAAAAAAAGAATGTCCACTTGTTGGATGTTTTCGTGATTGAACATGTTATCTGAAACTGTGCATAGCAAATAGGGACTAATTATATTAGTTCCTATTTTTTTCTTTCCTAGATGTTCAAACCCGAACACTTATCGTCCAATTTTGAACATTTTTTTTTGGTTGTTTTAAAGAGAAAACGTCTAAGTGGTTGATTGTCAGTTGTTTGGTTTGTGTGGTATATCACTTGATCTTTAAGTAATTCTATTTTCAGTTTTTTATCCATGAGAATTCCTCATGGGTAAAGTTATAGGTGTAGCCGTTGGGTAGAGCGATTGACTTAACGGCTTCTTTTTTTCATTGTGTTTGGAGATAATGTGTTAAAAACTGAATTCTTTCCTAAAGACACACATTAACGCCAAAACACTCAAACACAATCAATATGGGACACATTGCCATTCCTATTCCACCCGGTAAGGGTAAGCAAGAAGTTGAAATCGAAATCACCATTAATGGTAAAAAGGCACAACTGCATTATCGAGTTGAGCTTTTTTATTGGGAAGATTGTCCGGCACCAATTGTCAATCGGGTAGAATGTATCCGAAATTTACTTTCCGATTATGATCAAGATTGGATGTTGTATTATATCGGCGATCCAAATGACGATTTTGTGCCGATTACTTTTTTCAAGAGAGCTGATTGGTTAGAACAGCGGAAAATGCTCATTCCAAATGCTAGCTGATTGGGTTATGTTAATACCTAATTAATCAATGCTTTTTGATATGGAAAAATAGTTTCCTATTGTAATAAATATGGATGAAAATCGAATTCAATTTCTAAGTAATGCCGAAAGAATAAGCCGTTCAGATAGTCAAGTTGTTTTTTGCCGCTACTAGATGAAGTTTTAGCAAAATAGGCTTCCAAATCCTCATGATTTCTTTAATTGTGGGGATTTGTATATTTTGGGAATTAATATCTCCAATCCTCCAGTAACGCTTTCTATCAAACGCGGAATAATAAATAAAGGAAAACTCTTGTTGGAAAAGTTTGATCGAGTTTTAACCTTAGAGCATTTAATTTTTCAAACTAAATGAGCATTAATAATGGACAATACTGAAAACTTAAGGGAAATAATTCGCGATCTTATTGTCAAGAACAAGACGGAAAAAGCTTTTGAAATTCTTGCCAAAAAACAACTTTCACAACTAGATCGGCAACTCATCATATTGAATAATCGGTTCAATAAAGTGAAAGATGAAAAAAGGATGGGAATTGTTTCGAATGAGGAAGCTGGTCGAGAGCTCGCTAAAATCAATTTAGCATTAATTGATTTGTCAAGTAAAATTGGAACGGATGGTAATTTGATAACCCAAACCCAAAGTATAAGTAATAATAACCTGAAGTATATAATTCCGATAATCTTGGCGTTGGGAATAGGGGGGTATTTTATATACAATAATATGCAAGAATCTGATGCTACTGTACCAACAGAAAGCCCTGAAGATCTTGTCTGGGCAAAAGCTGTTGAGGAAGAAACGTTAATTACCATAAACGATTATTTGGCTCAATATCCAAATGGGAAACACGCAGTAGAAGCTAAGAACATGATTATAGATATTGAGAAAAGAGAAGTCCAATTAAAAGAAGAAAGTGATTGGAAAAAGGCTCTAGACTTGAATACCCTTAAGAGTTTTCAATCGTTTTTGACAAATTATCCAGAAGGACAATTTGTGAGTGATGCCGAATTTAGAATCAACAATTTAAAGCTAGAGGATAAAATTTGGAATACAACACTGGATGTAAATACCCTTGAAGAATACGAATCTTATCTTTCCTTATTTGAAAATGGTCGTTACAGTGAGATGGCGCGACAAAAAATTAAGGAAATTGGTGAAGATAGTGTATGGAAGCGAGCACAAGATAATAACGAAGAGACATTTTATGAAGATTATATTACAGCGTTTCCAGATGGAAAATATTACCAGTCTGCTCGAAAAAAGTTAAGTGAGCTTAGGTCGATTAAAGAACGAGCGCTTCAGGATGCTATTGACTTTAAGCAGGCATCTCAAAAAAATACGATAAAAGGATACGAAGTATACATACAAAAACATCCGAGTGGTCAATTTATCAACATTGCACGTCAAAATATGAAAGCTATTGAGGCGTCGAAAAAATGTGGCTGTGCACCTAAAACTTTTCGCGCAAAAAATGGCGCCACTTGGGCAGAGTTTAGAATGCCTAAAGCAGTAGCAGGTATGACTGTCAATATTCCAGAAGGAGTTCATAATAAATATGTATTTCCGAAATGTAATCGGGTTTGGTGGACGAATTTAACTTTTACTTGTAATCCAAACTCTTGTAATTGGGAAAGGATTTCTGGGACTTGGGACTCTGATGCGCTTTGTCATGGTGGTCGGACGCCTCACAAATATCTTTTTGTTGGAGATTTTTAGGGTGAGATAAATTCTTGATAGAAAATGGGACGTGTCACAAACGTCCCATTTTTTATTTCTTTCAAAGCCAAAATACGGAGTTCATTATTTCATTTTTATCTGAGGGCAAACTTCTATTTGAACAGTTCGATAATTATTTTTAAAAAAATGAATCAAATAGATAATTCGAAATGATTAAATTTACCCCAATCAAATAATCTTAACTTAATCTGAAAAAATGGACTTAGTAAATCTGGCGGTAATGATCATTGTTGGAGCGGTATCTGGAACGTTGGCGGCTCGCATTATGAAAGGGGATAGCTTTGGTTTTATCATCAATGCTATTTTAGGAATTGCGGGAGCAGTAGTCGGTGGTTTTATTTTTAACTTTCTTGGCGTCACCCCTGGTTCGGGAATTGTCAAAATTATTTCTAATACATTTGGTGTCGAATTACCTCAGAATTTGGTAGGAATGATTGTTTCTGCCACCCTTGGAGCGATTATCATCCTTTGGATTTTTAGAATTTTTGGAGGGAAAAGGAGCAGACGTAGAAGGTGATTTTTAGGACAATTGGTTATATAATCATCAAATTTTTAAAAATACCTACTTGTTGGACAACAATTTGGCTTTTTTGAGATTCAACAATCATCGTTTTTTAAAACAAAACCCAACTTATGTATAATATGCTAAAACATGCCCATTCGGGCATCCGCTGGATTTTACTTATTCTTTTAATTTATGCTGTCTTTAATGCCTATACCAAATGGAAGGGCAATAATGCTTATCAAGAAAAAGATCAAAAGTTGAATCTTTTCACTTTTATTGCGACCCATGTTCAGTTATTATTGGGTCTGGGGCTGTATTTCATGAGTCCAAAAGTTCAATTTACCGGTGAGGTAATGAAAAGTGCTGTTGGCCGATTTTATACAGTAGAGCACTTATCATTGATGTTGATTGCTGTGATTTTAATTACGGTCGGCAATATAAAATCAAAAAAAATGGCAGAAGATGGTCGGAAATTTAAAACGGTTTTCACCTATTTTGCTATTGCACTTTTATTGATTTTGATCTCTATTCCATGGCCGTTTAGAGCTGCTTTGGGAGGTAGTTGGTTTTAACAGATTCACAAAACTGAATACCATTGAAGGATGCAGAATGATGAAATTTTGCATCCTTCTTTTTCTCTTCAGCTTGCCTTTCCTCAAAGCATCTCCTTTCTGATTTTCTTCTTGTTCTTTTATTTCAAGCATTTCTTCCTACTCCTTTTATTTGATAAAATTCTAATGGCATTGGTTGTGTGTAAATAACCGCGATTTTCCTATTTTAGCCATTCTTAAAAATGAGTTTTCTGACTCATTTCATTTTTTATTCCCTCATTACGAAAAATTAAGCATGAGAAAACCCCTTTTTAAAATTCGGGAAAATGGAAAGTATGGCTTTATGGATGCTTCTGGGGAGATTGTAATCGAACCTCAATACTATGAAGCGGAGGAATTTTATAATGGTTTTTCGAGAGTCCGATTCAACAATAAATTAGTTCCACTCGATTCTTTAGGTAGGTTACTTTTAAAGCAGCTTTTTAATTATGTAGGTCTGTTTGAAGATGGATTGGCAAAAGCACAATTGGTTAATCAATGGGGATTCATCGATGAAAGAGGTAGTCTTGCGATAGGTATTCAATTTCAAGATGCGGGTGATTTTAGCGAGGGTCTTGCACCTGTCCAAGAAGATGGATTGTACGGGTTTATTGATAAAAAAGGAAGGTATTCGATTAAGCCTCAGTATGCTGATGCAAAAGAATTTAAGAGTAGCCGCGCCGCTATAATGATTGAAGGACAAGGTGGATATATTGATAAATCGGGCAATTTAGTTATCAAGCCTCAATTTGATGCTTGTCGATCTTTTCAACGAGACGTCGCAGTGATTATTGAAAACGAAAAGTGGGGATTGATCAACAAACGAGGTGATGTGATTTTTGAACCTCGTTTTGAAATACTTGATGGCTTTCCTGTTGGCGATTTTTTTGACGGGATGGCGCTTGCAATTGATGGCGAACAATTTGGTTTTGTCAATCAACAAGGTCAAATCACAGTAGAACCACAATTCGATTCCGCAGGAGACTTTGGAGAAGGTTTAGCCTTGGTCGAAAAAGGTGGAGCTTATGGTTTTATTGACAAAACAGGTAACTTAATAATTGAGCCCCAATATGAAGATGCAGGTGTTTTTGCAGACGGCTTGGCCCAGGTAAAAGTAAATGACCAGTGGGGCTATATTGATCTCGAAGGTAAGATGGCAATTATACCAAGATTTCAAGAGGTGGTGCCGTTTCAAGATGGTTTAGCTCGAGTCGTTACCGACGGAAAATGGTCCTATATCGATCGATGGGGCGATGTTGTATGGAGGGAGAAATAAGATAATTCACTCTCAAAGTCTTGAAAACTAATATGTTTTTCTAATGATTCCATTCCTAAATCGAGCGGTAAATTTTTCAAAAAGGACTGCTCTAATATCCAACGGAAAATCCTTCACCTATCAAGATTTAATCGATCAATCAGACATGGTTGCATCGAATTTATTGAACTCAAAAAAGGACTTAAAAGAAGCTAGAGTTGCCTTTATTGTTCCTCCTTCTTTTGAATATACTGCTATACAATGGGGCATTTGGAAAGCTGGAGGTATTGCCGTTCCATTGTGTGTTTTGCATCCTTTGCCTTCCCTTCGATATGTTTTGGAAGATACTCAGTCTGAAACATTAATTATTCATCCTGATTATTGGGAACTATTGGAACCAATCTTTAAGGAATTAGCACTTGACTTTATTCCCCTAACCAATATTTTGAAGCCCTTTAGAAAAGCAATTTTACCAGATATTGATTTGAGTAGAAGAGCCATGATTTTATATACTAGTGGTACGACTAGTAAACCGAAAGGTGTGGTGACGACTCATGCCAATATAGAGGCGCAGATTACGACACTGTTCGATGCTTGGGATTGGTCAGAGGAGGATCATATATTGAATATTTTGCCTTTGCACCATGTTCACGGCATTATCAATGTAATGAGTTGTGCGTTGTGGAGTGGGGGGTGTTGTGAGTTTTTGCCAAAATTTGATGCGGAAAAGGTCTGGGACATTTTCCGCTCAGGGAGGCTAGATTTATTTATGGCAGTACCCACTATTTATTTTAAACTGATTAGCTTTTGGGAAAATTCGAACAAAAGCGACCAATTAGAAATGTCCAATGCTTGTCAAGGATTTCGCTTAATGGTTTCGGGTTCGGCTGCTTTGCCTGTTTCTGTTTTAGAAAAATGGAAAGATATTTCTGGATTGACTTTATTGGAAAGATATGGCATGACCGAAATTGGAATGGGACTTTCGAATCCTTATCGTGGAGAGCGAAGACCAGGACATGTTGGGTTACCATTGCCAGGCGTAGAAATGCGAATAGTAGATGGAGAAAACGAATTAGTTCCCGAAGGAACAGCGGGCGAAATTCAAATAAAAGGAAAAAGTGTTTTTCTTGAATACTGGCAAAAGGAAGAAGCGACCAAAAACGCTTTTACTGAAAATGGCTGGTTTAAAACAGGGGATATCGCGCTTTTGAGTAATAGCTATTATCGAATTTTGGGGCGTGATTCCGTAGATATTATAAAGTCTGGTGGGTACAAGATATCCGCTTTAGAGATTGAGGAGGTTTTAAGAACACATCCTGAGATTAAAGAATGTGGAGTAGTAGGGCTACCAAACGAAGAATGGGGCGAAATTGTAGGCGCAAGTTTGATATTGTATTCAAAAGATATTGATTATAAGGAACTTACAAACTGGCTAAAAGAGAGATTACCAGCTTATAAAATTCCAAGGCAATATATTATTCAGAATAATTTGCCACGAAATACCTTAGGGAAAGTAACCAAAAACGAATTGAAAAAATTATTCTAAGTAACGGCAAAAGAAGCCGCCCAAATGACGGATTTATTCTTTCACCATTACTAAAAAGCTTTTTTGCTATATGAAAATTATTGAACCTACAGTTCTACTGAATGCGAAAACCTGTCAAGATAATATCCAAAAGATAGCTACCAAAGCGCGCCAAAATGGACTTCATTTTCGACCTCATTTTAAAACACATCAGTCGGCTGAAATAAGTGAATGGTTTAGAGATGTGGGCGTGACTCGAATTGCGGTTTCATCATTGACAATGGCGGAATATTTTGTTGATGGAGGTTGGAAGGATATTACAGTAGCTTTTCCGGTCAATGTTCTAGAGATTGAGAAAGTTAATCGACTTGCTAGTCAAATTTCTTTGAATTTATTGATTGTTGATGAGTGGGTTTTAGATGAATTATCGAAAAGGTTGACATCCGAAGTTGGTATTTTTATTAAGATTGATGTGGGCACTCGACGGACAGGTATTTCTCCTAATGAAGAGGAACACTTGGAAACTATTTTTGAAAAAATAAATCATTCCAATTTATTCAACTTTAAAGGCTTTCTGGCACATGCAGGGCATACTTATAGTGCAAGAAGTCATTCGGAAATTCAAAAAATTCATGAAGATTCGATAGATATCTTGAGGAAATTAAAAGCAAAGTATGAATCACAATATCCAGGATTAGAGATTTCCACTGGTGATACACCCTCTTGCTCAGTGGCGGAAGGTTGGGAAGGTGTAGATGAAATACGACCAGGTAATTTTGTTTTTTATGATGTTATGCAAACTCAGATTGGTTCCTGCGAATTAAAAGATATTGCGGTAGCTTTAGCTTGTCCTATTGTTGCAAAACATGGAGATCGAAATGAAATTATTGTTTATGGAGGTGGTATTCATTTGTCCAAAGACCGCATGACAACAAGGAAAGGACAGACTCATTTTGGTTTGCCGGTCTTATTGAAAAAGGATGGCTGGGAATTACCTTTTGATGAAACTTTTGTGAAGGGAATCTCCCAAGAGCATGGAGTCATTAAATGTGGGGATGCTTTTTTCGAAAAAGTAAAAGTTGGCGATGTAATTGGGGTTTTACCAGTTCATTCTTGTATGACGGTAGATTTATTTGATCATTACCTAGATTTTGAAAATAAGAAAATGACCAAATTCGTCTACGGTAAATCCCGAAATTAGAAATGACATTTCGGTGAAAAATGCCATTTCTAACTTATGATAGGCTAATGTCTAATTTATTGCACCATATTTTCTAGGAACTCTACTAACAATCGCACTCCAAAACCAGTAGCGCTTTTTTGACTTGAATACTCAGAGTCCGATACTGCTACGCCGGCAATATCCATATGTGCCCAAGAAGGGTGGTTATCAGTAAAAAATTCTAAAAACTTAGCAGCCGTAATCGCACCACCTGTAGGTAGACCACTAAAATTTTTTATATCAGCAACATCTGATTTGATGTAATTTTTATAGTCATCCCAAAGTGGGAGTCTCCAAATTCTTTCTCCTGTTTGTTCACTTGCTTTTAATAAAGCCTTGGATAACTCGTCGTTTTTTGAAAAAAGCCCCCCACTAAGACTGCCGAATGTTCGGACACAGCTACCAGTCAAAGTCGCTAAGTCAATTAAAACGTCTGGGGCGAAATGCTTTATCATATAGGCTAATCCATCAGCTAAAATCAACCGTCCTTCTGCATCTGTATCTATTATTTCGATGGATTTTCCACTGTAGGATTGAATAACATCACTTGGTTTGATAGACAATGCATCTACAGAATTATCGGTAGCGGGAACGATACCGATCAAATGAATGGGAAGATTCAATTTTGCTGTTAACTCCATAGCACCCAATACTGCCGCCGCTCCTCCCATATCAGTCTTCATATAATGCATATTAGTAGATGGCTTTATCGACAATCCTCCTGTATCGAAGGTGACGCCTTTACCAACTAACCCAACTTTTTTCGCATTTTTTAAGCCTTTAGGTTTATACTCCATGACAATGAAAGTCGGTGGAAGTTCACTCCCACGATTCACTGCGAGTAGTGCGTGTAAGCCTAATTTTTCGATTTCTTTTTTCTTAAAAACCTTAACCTTAAAGCCATTCTTTTTCCCTGATTTTACAGCCCAATCCGCAAGTACTTGAGGTGGTTTCATGTTACTTGGGGCATTGACCAGGTCAAAAATTTCTAGTTGTGTTTCGGCAGCGGCTCTACCCTTGTTCATCGCATTTTCTACAGCCTTAACATTGACTTTGGGAACGTATAGTTCTATGAGCGTATCCTTCTTTGAAAAAGCAAAGTTGGTCTTTTCTTCTGTTTTATACCTACCAATATCGTATCTCCCGATAAACAATCCATTGATAGAGGCATCAACCCAAGAGGTAAGGTTTTTTCCTACATTGTTCAGGTTGAAATGAATGCCAATTTTAGAAGGCAGTATGGTCTTTTTTTTAAATGCAAAGCTCCTAAAAGCAGACACGACCTCTGCGAAGGTAGGAGCCTCTCCAAGACCTAATAGAAATGTTCTTTTTCCGACTTTATTTTCCTCTGTATATAAAGTGTGAATTTCTTTATGATTGGCTTTAAAATCTTCTTTCAGTAATTTGAGCGGAACTCCAGTTTTGGTGGCAATTTTTGCCAAAATATTTTCTAAAGATCCTTGCTTGGCAACTGGAATGATAACTGCACTTACTGAAGAACCTGCTTTGTTGTTGATTTTTAGTCGCATAATTGTTTTGTTTTGGGGATTTTTAACCCACATAATCCCAAGGTTTTGATACGAAGTATTTCTTCAGGGTGTTTCAAAATGTGGGCATGTTAATATGACTAAGCAATTTTTCGTTTTCCCTTAATTTCTATCCGAATTAGTTGCAGTCTCTATATCTGTATTGATCCTTCACAAAGAATGCAGTTTAACTAGGTGTAAAAAATATCAATTTTAGTGAACGAAGATGATTTGTTTTTCGGGATTTTTTCTTTCGAAATCGTCCTTTGATTAAATCACAGTTCTCTTTTTAGTGGATTATAAAATGTCGAATATAAAATAATTAGGGTAGACTTGTTTCTAACTTTTTGATAGTCAATTATATAGAGCAGAATTGGTTTGTCTCAATTGTTTGAGGGAGAGTGTATTTAATTTTCGGGGCGCAAAGGTAATTATTTTTTGCCGTTACTTACCTTTTTGAGTTAAATCGACACCAAAAAATCTTCTTTAAAAACCTTGTCGAGCATCCCAATTAGAAAATCAGCATTTTCACGGTTAAAACACATTGGAGGTTTGATTTTTATTACATTTTCATGAGGCCCATCCGTACTCATTAAAATACCTAAATCGCGCATTCGATTTTTCAAATAGGCAGCTTGCTCAGTGGCGGGCTGGAGTGTATTGGGATCTTTGACTAACTCAAAACCCAGAAATAATCCGTGGCCTCTGACATCTCCAATTATTGGATGTTTTTTGCTTAGATCTTTTAAACTGTTTTTTAAATAATTGCCAATTTTGAGGGCATGACTTTGTAAGTCTTCTTGTTTAATAACGTCCAAAACTGCCTGACCGACTGCACATGAAACAGGGTTTCCACCAAAAGTCGAAAAGAATTCCATCCCATTATCAAATGCTTCTGCGACTTTACGAGTTGTTACGACGGCCCCTAAGGGGTGTCCATTTCCAATGGGTTTCCCCATCGTTACAATATCGGGGATCACATCATGTAATTCAAAACCCCAAAAACGTTTGCCAACTCGACCAAATCCAACCTGAACTTCATCCGAAATACAAAGTCCTCCTGCTGCACGTACATTTTTGTAGACCTCCTTAAAGTAACCTTTCGGAGGTACAACCTGTCCACCGCAACTCAAAATTGGCTCCCCAATAAACCCAGCAATTCCTTTGCTTCCTGAGTTGAGTCTTTGAATGATTTTTTGAGGATGTTTTGCATATTCTTTTCCTGAATTTTCGTCTCTAAAAATGCCTCGATAAGTATCTGGAATTGGAACAATGTGAACATGGGATGGTGCACCTTTCCCGCCTTTCCCATCAAATTTATAAGAACTCAATTCAATGGCAGCATTCGTATTTCCATGATAACCAACTTCCATGGCGATCATATCTTTTTGACCTGAAAAGGTTTGTGCCATTCTCACTGCCAATTCATTCGCCTCACTCCCAGAATTGACGAAATAACAGACACTCAATTCAGGTGGAAACATCGCCAATAATTCCTCCGCATAGTCTAAAATTGTCTCATGTAAATATCGGGAATTGGTGTTTAAAACAGCAGCTTGTCGCTGTGCTGCATGAACAACTTTTGGATGTTGATGCCCGACATGAGGGACATTATTTACGGTATCCAAATATCGTCGTCCATCGCTAGAATATAGATATTGGTTATAAGCTCGAGTAATGTGAAGCGGTTTTTTGTAAGAAACACTGAGGTTATTACCAAGTAATTTTTGTCGTTTTTTGAGTAGGTTTTTCTCAACTTCCGCCCTTAACATTTGATTGCATTTTACAGGCATAGGGAAGTGAGAGATAAGCGAGGCCGGGTCAGGGCAAAGGCTCAACCAAATATCACGTTCATTAGGAAAAGCAACTCCCGGGAAATCCCCTTCCCAACCTAACATATCCAAGTTGATTTGAAAGTGAAGATGCGGTGGCCAATTTCCATTGATTGGCATTTCTCCAATAGTTCCTATTTCTTGCCCTTTTTTTATTTCCGTGCCTTCCTTCAAACCATTTAGAGATTCCAAACTCAAATGACCATACAGTGTATAGAAGGTCAAATCTTCAGAAACGGAATGTTCTAAGATAATTGTTGGTCCATAATTTCGATCACCTTTATTATTATGAAAACTGTGTACTTTGCCATCCAATGGTGCGAAAACAGGTGTTTTTGCTTCCATCCAGATATCTAAACCAAGGTGAACTGTTCTCCATTGGGGTCCTGAATTTCCTTGAACTAAATAGGAATCTGTAGTATAAACTGGCCGAATTTCTCCGTAACCCCCAATCCCAACATCCCCATCCTTTTCTTCTAAAATTTGATTGATTTTTTTGTTGAATTTTGGTGTGTTTTCAAAATCTTGATTGTGTCCTAAATCAAGGCTTCCAACACTTAAATCTAAGTCCGTTATTTTTTTATTTTTTAAATCAATTACAGGGAAAAAGTCTTCTGATGTCTGGGTTATTAGCCAATTATCAAAGATTTTCCTTTTGGGAGAAGGTTCCCATCCACAAGCATTTCGAAAAGCATAATGAGCAAAATTAGGTGAGATCTTTCTCACTTTTTTCAATAGATCCCATGCTGGTTTTTCACTGATATAAAGGTACTCATTATCGGGTTCTTCGATTCGATTAAGCGTTGAACTTGTCACACTAACCAATAACCGGGCAGCAATTAATGGGAATAAAACTTCGACCTCATTTTCACTTAAGGAATGATTTTCATGGAAGCCCAATACAATATGTTGTGCTGCTAAAATTGGGTCAGGCTTGTCCATTATCGCATACGCACATGCAATGGCTAAATCATTGACCATATGCGTAAAAACGGCATCCCCAAAATCAATGATACCACTGATCTTGGGGTTGACTAAATGATCATTTACAAGAATATTGAAATCATTTAAATCATTGTGAATGATGCTTTTTCTTAGAGTTGGAAGTCTCGGAATGACTAGACTTTCGAATAATTGCAGGAAATATTCAATTAATTCTCTCGTCTCTGAATTTTTAAATTTATCTACATGTTCTTTGACCCAAAGCACTTGTGTACTGTCCCATTGGAAGAGTCGATGTGCGCCTGAATGCTCGAAATTTTCTAAACCCTTACATAATAAAGCAGAGCTTTGTCCAAGGCTTTTTAATAATTCTGAAGTATGTGGATTTACATTGGAAAATACTCTTCCTTCCACCCAAGTCAATAATCTTAAAGTCCTTTTTTTGCCGTTTTCATCGACTAAAAGTGTGGTTATATTTCCATCCAGATTTGGAATCATTTGCGGTAAAGCCAATGATAAATGCTGCTTTGCCAAATGAACCATAGCAGCGTTTTGCATTTCTAAATTTTCAAGATTGGAATCGGGCTGGCTGATTTTTAATACATAGGACTGCCCTTCTTGAGTTTTTAGTTGGAAATTATGGTCTTCATGTCCAGCGAGTCCTTTGGCTGTGGCAATAATTCCATAATGTTTTTGGGCAAGGTATTGAGCGTTGGAAGTGGATTTAAAGTTTTGCATTGGGTGACCAACTTGCGAAAAGATTTTCCATTTTTTTTGAAATCAGAAAATCTAAGGAATGTTCAAAGAATGCAAAAATGAGGTAAGTCTCATTACGAATAGAATTTTTGAATCAATATTTTTTTGAATTAATTACTAGACTTGTTCCTAGATAATAAATTGACATATGAAAAAATCTTTTTCCTTCATACTTCGGCTATTTTTGCCCCGTACCTTCGGGTACGAAGCTTAAAATGAGCCTCGTCTGAGAAAAAAATCTAATTCTCATATATTCAATTCTTATTTAGGAACAAGTCTACTCTACAAAAAACATTTTCATAGTGCCTTTATTTTTTACTGGAATTGCACCACGTGATTGACAGGAAAATTGATTTTTGACCAATTCATAGGTAGATTCGGAGATATTGATTTTTCCAGCCTCACAATTGGTTTCCATCCGACTTGCCAAATTTACGGTATCACCCCAAATGTCATAAGCAAATTTTTTGCTTCCGACCACTCCCGCTATTACTTCTCCAGTATGAATACCCAATCTCATTTTCCAATAAGGTTTGCCCAGTTTTTGCTTTTCAAAGTATCGGTTTTCGATGAATTTTTGCATTTCTAAACCCGCCGAAACAGCATCTTGTGGGTTCGTTTTATTTTCTATTGGCAGCCCACCGACACACATATAAGCATCTCCGATAGTTTTTATTTTTTCTAGTCCATGCCGTTCAATTATTTCGTCAAAAGCAAGGAAGCAAGTATTCAATTCTTCAATGATTTCTTCTGGTTGCATTTGAGCGGAGAGGGAAGTGAACCCTTCAAAATCGGTGAAAAGGACAGACGTTTTTTCGTAATATTTAGGAGTTGCAACGCCATTTTGTTTCAGTTCCCGAGCTGTTTCAGACGGTAGAACATTAAGTAAGAGTTCTTCCGATTTTGCCCGTTCTTTTTCAATCAAATCACGACTTTGTTCGATTTCTGATTTTTGATTTTCGATTTCTGATTTTTGATTTTCAAGTATCCGATTTTTCCGTCGTGACCAAATAAACCCAAATATCATCAAACCTAAAATCACTAAAAGTCCAATCCCTAATCCGACCATAGATTGGAGGCGTTCGGCTTGGCTTTCAAGATTTAGTTTATCGATTTCCTTTTGTTTATTTAAGGATTCTATTTCTTGTAGAGCTTTTGCTTCTTCTGCCTCTTTTTGAAGTAAAGCTAGTCGGTTTACTTCTTCCTGAGCCTTCAATTTTTCGATTTCACGTTCTTTCGCAGCAGCTTGTAATTCTTGCTTTGCCAGAAGTAATTGTTGACGACTTTGTTCGGCTTCCAATTCTTTAGCATTGAGTCTTGATTCTCTAATTTCCTTTTCTTTTAGAAGGATTTCATTCTCTACTTCTTGTCGTTTTGATTCGCTAGCTAATTTATCATTTTCAAGATTCACATTGTCTTTCTCAAGCTGTAATTGTTTAATCATAGCATCTTGCAATTCTTGGCTTGCGAGTAGTAACTTTATTTCTTTTTCCGCCCTTTCGAGCAGTACTTGTTGTTGTAAAATTTCTTTTCGTCGGTCTTCTTCTTCGCCTTGAATCTCACTCTTTAATTCTAAGTATTTTTGATAATAATCCAATGCTAACTCATATTCATATAATTTTTCATGGGACTCGGCAGCGAGTTGATAAGTATCGGAAAGTGTATTTTTATCCTTTATTTTCTTAGATAAATTCATTGCAACCTCATTGAAAATCAAGGATTGATAAAGGTCGCCTTTCTGATAATACATTGAACCTTTTAGATAGATTAGGTGGGCTCTTTCGTATTCTTTTTTTTCCCTTTTTGCGATTTTAATTCCTGCATCTAGATATCGAATTGATTTTTTGAATTGACCATGATTGTAGTAAGCAATTCCCATATTTGAATAAAGCGCAATTTTGTCCAATTCACATTCATTCAGACACAAAGAGTCTGCTCTTTCAAAATTTAGAAGCGCATTTTTGTAATCATTTAAACAATGATAATTATATCCAATATTATTATAAGTTGTAGCCAGTTGTTCCCATTTTTCGTTCTCAATTACTAGGTCTCGAATTTGCTGATTTTGATTTAGTGCTTCCATACAATCACCTTTTTCATCATATATCTCGGACATGAATTGGAGATTTGTCAATTGAGCAGATACAGCCTGATTAGCTAAATAATAATCATAAGTTTTTTGATGAAAAATTAAGGCACTGTCCAATTTTGAAAGTTGATGAAAAGCTTGTGCCATTTTTTCCCATAAATTAATTTTTGAATTATTCGAGTTGACCATACGATCAGCGCTATGATAATAGATTAACGCTTGGTCAAACAATTTTTCAGAATAATAAATATCACCAGCAAATATTTTGGCTTCATAGCCTTCTTGTAAATTTCCGATTTCTATTAAAAGACTAATCCTTTCTAAAGAATATCGCAAGGCAGCTGCACTTCGTCCCTCTTTTTTATAGAGTTCCGTAAGTGCTTTGAGTACTTGCTTTTCGCCCTTCAAATAACCAATATTCCTTGCTAAAAGCAGGGCATTTTCAAGGTCTTTTGGGCCACCTTGTTCCAGATAATTAATAACTTGAATACTATCCGCAAGGGTAGGTTTAAATTCCTCAATGTTTTGTGAAAAGGAAGTGGATGTCAGTGAAGAGAAACTGATAAGTAGAAAAATATATTGTTGAATTGTTTTCATCCTCAATTTGTTTTTGCTTGAGTAGAATTTTCTTTTCCAATGCCCGATAATATTGTTGACGGTTGGAAAATTTCATTCACGATCCTTAATCCAATCGGTATGATAAACCAAATGTCCACAACCTAGAAGACTGTGGGTTGTAAAATAAATCATCGGGTGTACCGGTAGCGGAAAGCCCACCATATTTGGCATTGAAAACATTGTAAATCGATACATAACCAGTGAAATTCGGATTGACTCGGTAGCGCCAAATTAAGTCCATCGTATAATAAGGCTTTACTTCAAATCGATCTGCTGATATATCAAACTCTGCTCTTGTCTGGAGAGACTTACTGTATGATTTTGACACAAAACTGTTTTGTACGTATATTTTGTTCTTTTCGGTAAATAAAAAACCAAATTGCAATTGCCCAATGAAATCTGGTTGTTCTCGCACAAAATTAAGGCTTCTTTCACCGTTGGAAACCTGGGAAGTGTCGGGTAAGCTTTCAGTTCCTTGAGTAAAACTAAATCCAAAGGTCGTTTCAAACCGTGGATTTTCAGGGTTCGTTTTATATATCAATTGTCCTTGGACCCCATAAAGCTTGGTTTCTGAAGCACCCAAGTTAAAATAGCCATTTACAATAAAATGCTGTTGAGTTGGAGTCTCGACTTCAAGCAATGGTTCAAATGAAATGAAATTTTGAGTTTCCGAATAAAATAAACTCACATCGAAATTAAATTTGGAATTAGGAGACCATCTTGCACCTAATTCATAGCTAAAAGTTTCTTCAGGAATTAGAATTTTATTTGCATTTGTCAATATAAATTCATCAAAAACTCCTTGAAGTGAAGCGTCACTTTGATCAAAACCAACTATTATTTCATTTAACATATTCTCGTCGATTCTATAAAAATTTCCAAAATAATAAGAGGTTGGATAGCGTAAGGCTTCTCCGTAAAATCCTCGAATGGTAAGATTGTCAGTTATAGAATATAAAAGCCCTAATCGAGGATTGAAACCACTATCATAAATTTTCGAAAAAATATAATTGAAACTTAAAATTCCTTTTAATTTAGGTAGAGAAATATAAGCTTGACCAAACAGGTTCGATCGCCAATCTATTTTTGACCACTTATCAATTGTTACATCATTTTTTCCCAATTGTTGTTTATCATAAGGACGTTGAAGAAAATTTTCAATAGTAGAATTGGTATGGTGAAAATCACCTCCAATCACTAATTCAACAAAACGAAAAGGAGTATAATTATTCAGAAATTCTAACCGATATTCTCTTGATTCATTATAAATGAATCTTGAACCAGAAAAATATCGGTCAAAAATCGCTTGTTCTTTCATCTCTAATTCTTCTGGGGTAGAGGAGGTGTGTTCTGCTCCTAGATTTAATCCTCTATTCAAAATATTATGGACATAGCGAAAGGAAGAATTTTTATCCGATTTATATCTTAATCCGTGCCCGTTTATTCGTAATCCTACTTTTGCCCATTCTTTATCCCATGAAAGCTACACATTATCTATAGTTTCTGCAATAAAATTATTTGGGTTATTATAGGAAATAGCTGCTGGGTTTAATCCTATTGCAGAATGATCGCGGCGGTACATCCGTTGAGCAGAAAGACTAAAATTTTGAAAACTAAAATCCACTCCACCAAGACGACTTAAGTGTGGTGTTTCATTTAAAGAAGGTAAAATAGAACCTACACCGTTGGATCGATAATTTGGACTTTCAAGATAATGTTGGTCGATATCGTAATTGTCAGGATTGTATAGATATGCAGTATCTTGAAAAATATTGCGTGTGTCAAAGGAAGTTGTACTACCGTAGATATTGTATTTAAAAATTTTATTACCCCGCCCTAATTTTCCTCCGAAAAGCGCATGAATACTAGAATACCCATTTGCGCCAATACTAATATTGGCTTGTGTATACAGCGGTCTTTCGGATTGTCGTGTGATAATATTAATTACTCCCGCAGCTGCATCTGAACCATATAGAGCTGCAACAGGTCCAAAAATTACTTCGATACGTTCTGCTTCTCGAATGGGCAATTGGGCTCCAATGGGCATCCCTCGAGTTGGATAGGGGCGTATAGGCATGCCATTGATTAATATTTTTGCGTAAGTATTGCCGTGGAGTCCTCGCATAGTAAAAGTTTCTCCTTCGAATCCACTTCCAGGCTGAGATACGCGAATTCCTGGTATCCATTTCAAAGCGTCTACTAAAGTATTGTACCCCTTCTCTTCGATTTCCTGTTTGGTAATCACATAAATCGTGAAAGGGAAGTCTGATAATTCTTGTAAGGATCGACTGGCAGAAATAATTTTTTGATTAAAAATAGTTGCTGATTCTTCTCGGATGTCTTCCGTATCTAGTTGCTCAGCTTTTAATAAAAGAGCGTCTGATTGGGCTAACCCAATAAAAAAAGAAAAAAGAGAAATTAAAACGAGTGTGATTCTCATGTTTGAACTATGCTAATGATTGAGAATAAAAAATACGAAGTTACTTCGAAATTTTAATGGGACAAATGATGGACTGAGAACAAATACGAACTTGTTAGTAAATGTTGAAGTTTCACCCGATAGCTTTCAAGATTTTTTTCCCTCTAGATTTAAATCCTGCTGTGCTAAAGTCCATTTGATCCTCAATAACCATTTTTAGTTCATTCAATAATTCAGGTTCTTGTTTGCATATATTAAAGGTGACTTGCATGGCATGAACTTTTATGGCAACGGGTTCTTTTGTAGAAATCAAAAACTCAAAACAGATATCCAAAGCATGACCTGTCAATTCTTCTGAGAATTTAGGATTCAAATCAGCGATTATTTTTAGGGTGTTTCTTTTGATTGCTGGAATTAGTTTTGGTGTCTTGAGATTTAAAATCATTTTTTCAAAATAGGGAATTATTAACTGGGGGTGAGCTTCAGCACAATGTGTGACGATCCAAGAAATTCTGTGTCTTGTCGCGTATTGCTTATCGAAAAACATGTCCATTAATTCAGCAAAAAGTAGGTCATTGTCACCAATCATTTTGCTGATATTCAGTACATGTGCCTTTGTGCATTCTTTGAATATTTCTGTTTTTAAGTCCATCTTAATTTTTGATTTTTTGATAATCGAAGGTATTCAAAATCTTTCTAATTGCACTCAATTATAGACTTATGGAAATCAAAAATCATCAAATACTGGTAGGTTTGGAAAGTAGTATCGAGTGGGAGGCTCTAAGGCAAATATGGGGAAACCTAATGCAAGGAGGTAATTAGAATATCCTATGAAATAGGTAGACAAACTTTTTGCGAATAACGAATAATTATTCAAAAAATACAAAAACCGAAGTTATTGGAAATGTCTCCGGGTTTTCAAGAAGAAGATTGGCAATTATCCTGTTTGTTTTTCATTGAGTTTGTGTTCAAAAATCTGAACTAGCTTCGCTTGTTTTTCAGCCATCTTGTTCAATAATTTTAATTCATTATGGATTTTTGAGTATAACTCAGGAGGAGTTTGAATGTCGGAAAGTATCTTTTTTTGTTTGTTGATATCTAAAATTCTACTAAGGGTGGTTTGTAAAGCATTTTTTGCTTTGATTAGTCTTCTAATGGCTTTGTTCTTCATATGTGGCGTTAATTAAGATTTGATAAGATAACGGGAAAATAAGGAATCTATTTTATAGCAGCTGACTACTTTTCTGCTTTAGCCACAAATTACAAAAAGTATTCAAGTATTGAAAAAAAATAATTTGTTATTATTTGAAAAATGACAATGAAATGAAATAGAATAGATGTTAGGTTGCCATTTTCAGAATAAAAGTTGGAAAATAGACAAGAAGTAAAATAAAAAAAGGCGGCTTATATAGGCCGCCTCTATACACTATTTAACCCAAGTTGCGGATATTGAATTGAAAACGGAGTATTTTGTGAAGAAGGATTACCGTAGAATGATTTTGAAGCAAAATTGGACGATTTTCGATTCATCAAGAATTATCCGCAACTTGAATTATTTAATACATGTTTTTTATTCCACAGTATTTCGACCTATAGATTGATAGTAGAATCCTTCATCTTTCATATTGTCTAGGTCATAGAGATTTCGTCCATCAAAAATGATTGGATTTTTTAATAATTCACGCATCACTTGGAAACTTGGAGTTCTGAAAACGCTCCATTCAGTTACTATTGCCAAAGCATCAGCACCGACTAATGCTTCATATTGGTCCTTTGCCATTTGAACTTGACCATTATAAAGGGCATTTACATTATTCATAGCTTCAGGGTCAAAAGCTTTAATAGTTGCTCCTGCTTTCATCAATTCATTTATGATATAAAGTGCAGGAGCTTCTCTAATATCATCGGTGTTGGGCTTAAACGCTAGACCCCAAATAGCAATAGTTTTATCCTGTAAATTACCTCCAAAATAGGCTTTTATTTTATGAGCTAATATTTCTTTTTGGATAGTATTAACATTCATCACCGATTTCAAAATTTTGAAATCATAATCAAACTCGGCTGCTGTTTTTGCTAATGCTTGGACATCTTTAGGGAAACAGCTACCTCCATAGCCAACTCCAGGAAATAAAAATCGTTTTCCAATTCGGTTATCGCTTCCCATTCCTTTTCTCACCATATCAACATTAGCACCTGCTCGCTCGCAGAGGTTGGCGATTTCATTCATAAAGGAAATACGTGCGGCCAAGTAGGAGTTTGCAGCATATTTAGTCATTTCTGCTGAGCGTTCATCCATCATGATGATTGGATTACCGGAGCGCACAAAAGGATCATATAATTTCCGCATGACTTTTTGAGCTTTTTCCGAATTTGTTCCAATAACAACTCGGTCAGGCTTCATGAAATCATCGACAGCAACCCCTTCGCGCAAAAATTCAGGATTAGAGACGACATCGAATAAATCTTCAGAAAGGTTTTTGGCTAATTTAGCATGGACCTTTTCAGATGTACCAACCGGGACTGTACTTTTATCAACGATTACTTTATAATCCGTGATTATTTTAGAAAGATCATCTGCGACACCTAATATATATTTTAAGTCAGCAGAACCATCTTCATCTGGTGGTGTCGGAAGAGCGAGAAAAATAATTTGAGCGGGTTCTATTGCTTCTTTAAGATTAGTTGTGAACTTCAGTCGACCTTGATCCGTGTTTCTTTGAAATAGTGTCTCTAGACCAGGTTCATAAATAGGAACCTCTCCATCTTGCATTCGTTTTACTTTATTTTCATCAATATCAACACAAATAACACTGTTGCCCGTCTCGGCAAAACATGTTCCAGAGACAAGACCTACATAACCTGTACCTACTACGGCAATATTCATATGTTTAAATGTTTAATTCGTTTTTTTTAAAGGGTGCAAAATTAGTGATAAACAGAATTTATTTAGAGAAATGTTAACTATTAAAAGTTAATTTTCTAAAGAAACCCTGTATATCAAGTTGTATTTACATTAATATAATAAGCTCTAATCTTAGATTGTTTTACGAAAGTAAAATTAGGTTAGCAATAGAAAAATGGAAAATATTAGGAGGTAAAATGCTTTTTCAAAGGAACAAATATAGAACTAAGATTTTAAACAATCAATTCGCTCAATTTACCAAGGTATTTTGCGTTATGTAGACTATAATGAGTTTTGAAGGTAGTCTATCAAATCAAAACTCTTTAATTTTGTTTTATCCAAGCAAGCTCAAAACGCTTGTACAATATTAAATCTCACGTAATTCAAAAAATGAAACAATCAACATTTGGCTATATTCTCTTAGTTTTATTTGCCTCATGTAAGGCTATCGTTCTGCCCACTGGTACTTTTTCTGAGACCAACCTTCCTGCTGAACCAGACTACTCGAAACCAGCGAATTGGGCAGCGCTTCCGACCATAGAAGATTTTGCGGATTTGACACCAGACACTACTTTTATGCAAGACCTTCAATCTATTTCTGAAGCAGATGTTTTTTTTCTTCATCCGACCACCTATGTAGGTGATAAAGGGGAGGATCAATGGAATGCTTCCTGTGATGATGAAGTATGTAATGAGAAAACAGAAGAGGGAGCTATTCGGTATCAAGCGAGTATATTTAATGGTGCTGGTAGGGTGTATGCACCTCGTTATCGGCAAGCTCATTTGCAAATTTTTTATCATGAAGAACTAAAAGATAGGGGAGCGGATAAGGCTTATCGGCTAGCATATCAAGATATTAAAGCTGCTTTTGAATATTACCTTAAAAACTATAATATGGGTCGCCCAATTATTATAGCATCTCATAGTCAAGGGTCGGGGCATGGAAAAACCTTATTAAAAGATTTTTTTGACGGAAAGCCACTTCAGAAACAATTGGTTGCCGCTTATTTAGTAGGGTGGCCCATAGAGGAAAATTTCTTTAAAAACATAAAAGGGTGCAAATCTGCAAAGGAAATAGGTTGTTTTTGTTCTTGGAGAACCTTTAAAAAAGGGTACAAACCGGAAAAGTTCTGGGAACCAAATAACAATATTGTCGTGACAAATCCTTTAAACTGGGTTACTGATGAATCGTTAGCACCTAAATCACTCAACAAAGGGGCCGTATTTTATAATTTCAACAAAATTTATAAACAAGCGATACAAGCTCAGGTTTATGATGGAATTTTATGGACTAATAAGCCAAAATTTCCGGGTAGTTTTTTTCTAACCAAAAAAAATTACCACATTGCAGACTATAATTTTTTCTATGTCAATGTTCGTGAAAATGCACAATTAAGAGTAGCGTCATATCTGAAGGAAGAAGGCACTGAAAAAGAATCATTAAAGTCAATTGACAGTCTGAATAATTAAATTAGACGTAGACCACTTTAGTAACGCCAAAAAAATAACTTGATCATCTGGACGACTTCTTTTGCTCCTATTCTTCCTTAAAAAATACTTCCGTAGCTGTGCTATGCAAGCATTTCTTAATGAAAACTAAAACCAAAATAATTTTGTCCAATTGTCCAACTTATTCTTTCGGCGTTACTTAGTGGCTTTAGATGGCTAGTTTACAAATGATCAATCACTAATAATGGATATTTATTCCAGAAAATCTCGTTGGAAGTTATATTTGGCAATCGGGGGTATTTTGATTGTCTTTATTTCAATAGTCTATACAAACTATTTGGCAAATCAAATTGCGGAAGAGGAGCGAAAGAAAGTCCAGCATTGGCTTATGGCTCATGAACAACTTGATAAGTTACCCCTTGATTTTGATATTACCTTGCATGGATCTTTAATCCAATCTAATAGTACGATTCCCTTAATTTTGATAAGTGAAACAGGGCTGTTTATCGATGCAATCAATTTTCGAGAGGATCTGTTACAGGATACTTCTTATTTGTTAAGTGAAGTGGAAAAACTTAATATAAAAGGTTTCGAACCTATTGAAAATGCAGGGCAATTACTGTATTACAAACAGTCAAGGTTATTAACCCTCATTCAGTATTTTCCAATTTTCCAATTATTCCTCATTGGCGTTTTAATTCTTTTTGGTTACTTGGCATTTTCTTCGGCCCGTCGGTCGGAGCAAAATCGAGTTTGGGTAGGTATGGCGAAGGAGACAGCTCACCAATTAGGAACGCCTATTTCTGGAATTGTGGCATGGATAGAACATCTAAAAAGTATTCGAGCAGAGGATGAAGAAGTAACGGAAATTTTGAGTGAGTTACGAAATGATGTCTTTCGGTTGGAGTTAATTGCCGACCGATTTTCAAAAATTGGTTCCGTACCAAAACTAGAGGCGATAAATGTTTTTGATGAATTAGAGAAATGTCGTATTTATATGCAACGACGCGCTTCTAGAAGGGTTAAATTTGAATTTCCTAATGTAGAAATAGAAAGAAAGGATTTGAATATAATGATAAATCCAGGTTTGTTTGATTGGGTAGTCGAAAATTTACTCCGAAATGCACTCGATGCCATGGATGGGAAAGGGCTTATAGAAGCGCAAATATATGAAGACAAGGATTATATATATATCGACGTTTCTGATACAGGAAGCGGTATCCCACCTAACAAATTCAAAACTGTATTCCAGCCTGGATATTCTACGAAAAAGAGAGGTTGGGGTTTAGGTCTTTCTTTGGCTAAGCGAATCATAGAAGATTATCACTCTGGCAAGATTTTTGTCAAGAAATCTATGGTTGAGGAGGGGACTACGTTTACAATTCAACTTCCTAGAACAGTTCAGCAGTACGTGGAAAACAGGAAAGATTAATTTTTATTTTATTTCAAATAATTGAATATCAATTAGTTGTGTCTGTGAAGAAAGCCTGAAATTATCATTTAGATTCTCAAAGGTTTATTCAACTAATTATAGCTTGTTATTCCATTAATTGCAAGTCAAAAAGATCCCTCCATAATAGTCCCATGGCATAAATTTGCAGGGGAAATCCCCCCCCTAGAAGAATTTTTTAAAGAAATATTTCCGAAACCTGCGGTCTTATGAATTTGAGAAGGCTTAAACACTATGTTGTTTCTCTTATACAAGTCTATATACTAGGCACCTTGCTTTTATTCCCTTCTTTTTGTTTCGCCAATGAAATTTATGATTATGAAATAACCGTGATTGATGAGACGGGAATGCCCCTCATTGGAGTTCATGTGTATAGTGATAATTACGATATAGTTAATGAAGCAACAGATATAGAAGGGAAGGCAATTTTAAAAGATTTGAAATACTCTGATCTTGTCCATTTTTCATATTTAGGTTACCAACAAAGAGATTTAGAATTTCATGAAATCCGTTCATTAGGTGGGATCATTATTTTACAACCTTCGGCGAGTGATCTGAAAGAAGTTGTGGTTATTGGTCGGCGGGATGATCGCCCCGAAAATGTACCTTATAAGGTCAAAAATATATCTCAAGAAGAAATAGCCTTCACCAATCCTCAGACTTCTGCTGATGCATTGGCTGCTCACGGAGATGTTTTTGTTCAGAAAAGTCAAATGGGAGGAGGGAGTCCAATTATTAGAGGATTCGAAGCGAATAGAGTGTTGTTGGTGGTCGATGGAGTGCGATTAAATAATGCGATTTATAGAAATGGGCACTTACAAAATTCCATTACTATTGATGCGTCGATGCTTGAGAGAATGGAAGTTATATATGGGCCCGGTTCATTGATGTATGGAAGTGATGCTTTAGGAGGTGTTGTGCATTTTAGATCAAAAGATCCCAAATTATATTTTGGAGAAAAGCCTGGTGGTTATATCACTGAAACCAATGTCTATACTCGATTTTCATCCGCTAATTATGAAAAGACTTTTCATGCCGATTTGAATTTTGGTAAAAAAGAGTGGGGCTCATTGACGAGCCTAACCTTCTCTGACTTTGATGATTTAGAGGCTGGAAATAAGCGCCCAGAAGGATATGAACATTTTGGGGAACGAAGATTTTATGCCGAACGAAGTGGGGTTGATCAAAGGCTTGAAAACGTGATTGTTCAAGCTGATTCTAGTACAACTCCAAATTATGATGTCCAGCGAGGAACGGGATATTCGCAAATGGATTTCCTTCAAAAAGTACGTTTTCAACCAAATGAAAAAACTTATTTCGTCGGTAATTTTCAATATTCGACGACCTCAAATGTGCCGCGTTATGATGCATTGACTGATACACTTGGGTCGGCAAAAGAGTTGAAATGGGCAGAGTGGTATTATGGACCTCAAAAGCGACTATTGACTTCTTTAAAAGCTCGTATCCTCAACAAAACATTATATTTCGATAAGGCTACTTTTATTGCTTCCTTTCAGAAAATAGACGAAGATCGGCTCAAGCGAAAATTCAATAATAGTAAAAGAACCTTCAATGTAGAGGATGTTTTTATCTATTCTTTGACTGCCGACTTTGACAAAGATTTAATGGCTTCAGAAAGACATAAGCTAGCTTATGGCATTGATCTTAATTACAATAAAGTCAACTCTTTTGCTGGAAATGTCAATGTTGAAAGTGAAGAAACTTACCTTGATGCACTTACCCGATATCCTGGTATGGGCAGTTCTATGACTTCTATGGGGGCGTATACAAATTTACGTCTTCAAAGCCCAGATACGGTTCTGAATGTAGACCTTGGCGCAAGGTATTCTTATGTCAACTTGTTTTCGATGTTTAATCAAGACAGTAGTCTAATTGTGTGGCCACAAGAATATGTAGATGGAATCAGCGTTGGAAATGGAGATTTAACTTGGGGAGTAGGGTTCACTATTAATACAAAAGATGATTGGCAATTTAGAATATTAGGTTCATCCGCATTTCGTTCGCCAAATATTGATGATTTTTCGAAGATTAGAGAAAAAAATGGCTACGTTACGATTCCTAATCCAGAATTAAAACCTGAACGATCTATTAATACGGAATTGACAATCGGTAAGCAGTTTGGTAAGGTTGTAGATGGGAATGGAATAGCGGCAAAAATAAGTTCAACTGGCTTTTATACTTTCTTGAGAGATGCTATTGTACGTCGGTCTTTCCGATTACCTGATGGATCAAATGTGGTAACTTTAGATGACGAATTGTTGACGACCCAAGCGAATATAAATGCAGAAACGGCTCGAGTTTATGGCTTCTCTGGCAATATTGAATTTAATATTGGTGACACTTGGGCGATTAAATCAGGGATCAATTATACTTATGGAAAGTCCAAAAGTCGATTTGAATTAAGTGAAAATTTGGATACCCTTTTGACCGTCCCCATGGCTCATATCCCTCCTATGTACGGTCAAACAAGTATTTCTTGGACATCTAAGAATAAAAAATTAAAGCTTGCAGCTATCGCTCAGTACAATGGTTTGAAACCAGCAGAAGACTACAATGTTTCAGATGTTGCATTGGATAGCAATGGTGATTTGGTGTTGAAAAAAGGAGGTTCTTCTGATAATATTGATTTAGCTTATAGTCACTTTGAAATGGATGAAGAAGGAGATCAAGTTTTAGTTCAGGATGGTTCTTTAGCATGGACCACTTATGATCTTTACACTTCTTGGCAAATAAGTAAAAAATATTCAATCAATTTAGCATTGGAAAATATTTTGGATGTGCATTATAGAACATTCTCGTCAGGAGTAAGTGCCCCTGGCCGGAACTTTATAATAACCTTTAGAGGGAATTTTTGATAAAAGATCTGTTAGGAATGTATGTATATGGAGGGTACTTTCTTGTCGGATATGCAATCGTCCAGTTTTCGATAAAGGGTTTTCTTTTTTTCTTTTGAAATTCAATAACTTGCCAAATCTTAATTTTATTTTTTTTCAAAAACAATTGTTGAATGGCATTTTCTGAAACAGGTATTGAGGGACTACTACTTTTTGAACCCAAAATTTGGGGAGATGATCGGGGTTTTTTTTTTGAATCTTACAATAAAGACACCTTTTCACAAGCGGGTATTAGTTGCGAATTTGTTCAAGACAATCAGTCTTTTTCAAGTTATGGCGTATTACGAGGGTTGCATTACCAATGTGGGGAACATTCTCAATCAAAAATGGTGAGTGTACTGGAAGGAGAGGTTTTGGATGTTGTCGTTGACTTGAGAGAAGAGTCAAAAACTTATGGAAAGACTTATTCTGTTCGGTTGAGTCGAGAAAATAAACGACAACTTTTTATTCCTCGAAGATTTGCGCACGGTTTTGTCGTTCTAAGTGAGACGGCGCTATTTTTTTACAAATGTGATAATCTTTATAATAAGGCAAGCGAAGGAGGCATTCTCTTTAACGATCCAATCCTGAATATTGATTGGGAAATTGATTTAAAGGATGCTATTTTATCAGGAAAAGATATGGAATTGCCACATTTTGGGCACCATCGAATTCCATAATCTCATTTAATAACTGAAATGCAGACAATACTTATTACAGGAGCAAAAGGTCAAGTTGGGCAAGAGTTTCAATACCTTTCCAAAGCTTCAGAATTTGATTTTCTTTTTGTAGATATTGAAGATTTGGATATTACTGATAAGGAGGCAGTGATTTCATTTTTTAAAGAAAATGAAATTGATTTTTGTGTAAGTTGCGCTGCATATACAGCCGTCGACAAAGCTGAATCAAATGCAGAGATTGCAAGGAAAGTGAACGTCGATGGCGTAAAAAACATTGCGGAAGGCTGTGCTTTGAGAAGTATTCCATTGATTCATCTTTCTACTGATTATGTTTATCACAATGCTCAAAATACTCCATTCAAAGAAGGAGATGAAACCAATCCTCAAGGGATTTATGCTCAAACTAAATTAGAAGGAGATGAAGTCGCTTTACAAACAAACGCAAAGACGCTCATTTTAAGAACTTCTTGGGTTTACTCTTCTTTCGGAAATAATTTTGTAAAAACGATGATTCGTTTAGGGCGAGAAAGAGATCAATTAGGGGTTGTTTTTGATCAAATTGGAACGCCAACTTATGCAAGAGATATCGCGAATGCCATCTTAAAGTTAATTAATCAAATGCTTTCAGGTCGTCAAATACAGTGGGGGGTTTATCATTTTAGTAATGAAGGAGTGACCAGTTGGTATGATTTTGCTAAAGCTATTTTTGATATAAAAGGAATTGATTGCGAAGTCAAGCCCATTGAAACAAAAGATTATCCAACACCTGCCAAACGACCGCCTTTTAGTGTATTAAACAAAGAGAAAATCAAGGCAAATTTTGGAATTAAAGTCCCCCATTGGAGAGATAGTTTAAAGGCTTGTTTGAATTTGTTGCCAACGCCCTAAACTCTTTGCAACAAAACACTATTCATTACGCCAAATTGGGGTGAAAAATTAACTTTCATAGTTCTTTCATTGACATATTCGACATCATAAAGAATATTATTTAGCCAAAAGGAAGAACCCTGAACGGCATAGGTATAATTGTAGGTACCGGTAGTATTTCTCAATGTGAAATTACCATTGGCATAAATATCCCAATTTTCATAAATGGGGGTTCCTGATGCTACCGAAGAATATCCATTGACTAGAATATCTGTGACCATCCAAAACCCCACAATTTTTTGCCCAATGTATTGATTTGATGGTGGGTTTTGAGAAGGGTCGACATAGGGTTCTCCTCCACCTTTTTGTGGTGCATTCTCGAAAAGAATATTTGGCTCCGTTAATTCAGTTGTCTCATTGCCTTGGTAATTGAAATCATCATATGGTATGTCTCCATTTTGGATCATTATATACACTATGATAAAAATCCCCATCAAAAGACCTACAATCCACTTTCCTGTATTTGATCCTTTGCTACTACGTGACTGTGTACGTTCAGCAAACCTCGCATTGGTATTTGAACTTTGATGTTTATTGATATTTAATTTTTGGTTACAATTTTTTATCCAGTCTCTTGTTTTTGCTGAATTATCAATTTTAGAGGCTTTTTCAAAATATTGTAAAGCGAGCTTATAGTTTTGACTTGAAAAAGCCTTTTTCCCGTCTTCCACCAATTGTTTAACCTGAATTTGGTGGGAACATTCATCCATTCGCTTTTCGATATAATCTAAGTCTGGTGCAAAGCTAGAGTGAAAATAAGTGATACTAGTTCCATAAGATTCTCGAGCATTTTTGAAATCTCCACTTTGGAAATGCCTTTCTGCCTCATTAATATTCGATTTAAATATAGATCGTTGTCGTTCTAGTTTTGCCAGTTTTTCCGCCTTTTGACTAATAGCTTCTCGAGGTTCATCCACCAAATCTAAATCTAAATCGGTGGGGTGAAAATAGAGTTGTCCACCCATATGTCCTTTTACCTTTAAGGGCTCTCCTCGAGGTGTTTGTTCTGCATTTGAAATAACCGTTTCGATAACTTTATTGCACAGTTCAGAAACCCCAATGGGGCGAGTCGTTTTTCTTAATTGATATATTAAACTATTTGCGAATGGGCTATTTTCCCCAGAGGCTCCATCCAAAACCAATTCATTTCTACCAGCTGTGAGCCCCCATCGAGAAGGGTCTTTTTCGAGTCGATTGACTCCACTTGTATTTTTATAAGTCGCAAAAAGACTACCCGAAAAACAAGAATCAGCAATTAAGAAGGTATGTCTGGAATTGATTGCATTTAGGTTATCTCTGATGTCACTATTTGAAATATAATTATGATAAGCGCCTTGCTGAGCATCAACTGGTACCCAAAAACCTCGATCACGTAGTTTATCATACTCGCCATGACCAGAAAAGAAAATGATTAAATTATCGTCAGGTGTAACCTCTTCAGCTAATTTTAAAAATCCTTTATCAATGTTTTCTTCTGTGGCTTCTTTATTAAATAGGTGTTGAATATTTTCTTTTTTAAAACCATACCGCTCTATCAAAACAGCAATTAATTCTTGTGCATCTTTGACCGGATTGAAAAGTTTGGGACAATTTGTGTAATTATTAATTGCAATAGCAAAAAGGTAGTTTTTTCCCTTGCTTTGGGCGTTCTTATTTTCTTTTTTCAAGAAACTTCCAATGTGGCGAAATTTGTTTTCAGGCATAGTTTTACAGTGCTGATTTTTGAATGATGCAGTGTTGAGTTGCCGGGTGGGGAAGGTGTCTATATAAGCAAAAATAAGGATTTCGTTGGAAAAATGCGACCCTTAGATAAGTGAGTAGTATATGAATATGAATTCTGTTGAAATAAAATATTAGAAATGGAAGAGGTTGCCTCCTTAGAATTTTCTAATAGACATTCCCGATAATTTATTTTTCCGTAAATTAGCAATTGCCCAGCCAGAATCAATTATCCTCTCTCAGGTTTACACAAACTCCTTTCCTTTTTTATTAAAATGATAATTCCCAAAAAATGAAAACCTTTTTTCTTTTAATTCTGCTATTGGTGTTATCAATGAACCCGTCAATTAAAGCTTGACAAGTCATAGAAAAAATGACGTATCAATAATGCAGGTTGAAAGTGGGACTGATTATATTTCTTTGAGGAAAGCAACATATATGTTGAAGGATAATGGCTCATTAACTCCTTAGCAAATTCTGTCAGTACAACTTGATAAAGTAGCCTCGAATACCTTCTTCGCCTCCCTTATTTTCTCTAGCATTTTCTTTAATGCTACCTATCATGGCACAGAAATTTTTATTCCTCACACTTTTAAAGGCACTGTTTATTCTAAGCTGTTCTAAAGAACCTGTTACAAAAAATGAAACACTACATCCAGAAACAGGCGAAATTCAATCACTTGTTGACGCAGCTGTAGATGAGCGTAATAATGATTATAAAAATCGTTATGCAACAACAGATAATTTGAATGGTGAAGTTTCAACCAGAGGTACGGTTGTAGTTCCTGCTGGTTCTGTCAATGCAATTGAAGACGCTATAAAAGAAGCAAGCTCTAATGGTACAGTCATTCTTGAGGCAGGTAACCATGAGACTCCACCTTTGGTGCTAGATGAGCCCATAAGATTAAAGGACAATCAGGAGCAGTATTATTAGTTAAAGTATCTCAACATGATGGATCAGTATTTCCTTGGTTGATTAGACCAGCTATCCATGTGAAAAATGTTGGTTATGCGCTTATTAGTAATATTGAATTAAAGCCAAAAAATGAAACCGGTTGGACTGGAATTTTACTAGAAAAATCTCCTTCTGCCCGAATTTTAGATAATAAAATTACGGGATTTGCATTTGGGGTCGTTCCTTATAATTCTGATGGCATTAAGGTTTATGATAATTTCATAGATGCATCTCCAATTGGACAAGGAGTATCAGGTATTTATAATATTGATGGCGAATATTCCAAAATCAAAGGAAATGAAATTGCTGGATTTACTTGGGGAATATTTGCGAGCGATAGAAAAGGAACCGTAACAGATAATTATTTTCATGATTGCAGCAATGGAATTCTACTTTGTAATGTTCCTGCATGGCAATCTTTGCCGAATGGAGAAATTGTTCAAGCACCTGAAAGCGGCACAAGATGGGTCGTGACTAAGAATAATGCAACAGATAACAATATAGGTTATAATGTTTTGGATGGAGCAAATAAAAATTATGTTTATCAAAATAATGCTTCCAATAACTTGAACTATGATATTAATCTTGGGGCGCCTTTTTTACTGTTCGGAGACCCCAGACCAGCGTCTAGAGATAATGTTGCTGTTTCCCTTGGTTAATTCAAATATCTTACTGTAAAAGACTGTGGAGACAATAATAAAATATATGCAGGTAATGAGGTAGATTATAATGAAGATCCTTGCGAATAAAAGGTAGGAAATTTAAATATCACTTGTGGAATTGTAGAAATATCGCCGAACTCCTCGGCGGCATTTTTTAGTCTGGTATCTTAGTGAAATTCAAGGTGCCTAATACTTCAGAACACTCTCGACTTTTCAATGCAAAACAAGACTCACTAACCGTTACTTCCTCTAAAAATTCTAATGAGGTCATCACCCCCGGAAAGCAATCAATAGAAAGACTATTAAGATTCAACTTTTGGAGCCATTTTAATAGACCTATTTCTTCAGGAAAGGTATACATAGACATTGGGTTTTTACTTAAGTTGAGAGAAACCAAATGGCTGAGTCCAAAAATATTGGAAGGAAGATCCTCAAGAAGGTTATTGCCCAAATCAAGGTTTTGTAAATCTTCTAAATTGAGAATTTCATTGGGGATGATATCCAGTAAATTATCGTTCAGTTGTAAGGTTGTAAGGTGTTGACAATCAAATAATTCAGGAGGTAATTGGCGAATTTCATTGTCATTTAAATACAACTCTTTTAAGTGTGGAAATTGATTGATGAATTTTGGAATGGACGTTAATTTTTGTCCAGAAAGGTCAAGTATTTGAACACAACTTTTTTCTAAAAGAGCTTCGTCCAGACTTCGATATACTTTTTTATTTAAAATAGGGAAATCTTTATTCCAGATAGTGATTTGATTTTTTAATCTCTCCGATTTTGTAAGTACACGCCCTTTTGCAAAAATGAAGGTATCCTTTGTTATTTGACCGACTGAAAGTTTGGCATTTTTCGTTAGGGGAAGACCACAGTCGAATCTGAAAACGTCCCATTTACCTAATTCATTTGGATAAGTATAAATGATATTCTCTACTACGAAGCGAATTAATTTTTCATCTTCTGGGTTGTAAAAATTTTCTTTTACATAGTCTTTCCATTCGACCTGGTTTTTGAGCATCCAACCGTCCATCCATTTTACCACGAAAACGGTGTCTGTGCCAATAGGCATTTTATTCAATAATTCTTGAGCATTTCCTGTTATAAGACAAAACAGAAAAAGAACTGTTAGTAGGGGGGAATAACACTTTTTTGTTGCCACGGATATATTATTTGCTAAGGAAGAATCCAAATTTTATAATTTCAGTCGGCAGTTCGAAGTTTTTTTTGAGCTGAATTGGGTAAGTGTGGCACCGACTTTTTTGTATAGTTTTCTATAGTAAATCCAATTTTGTTCCAAAATTACATTAAATCCACCTTATGTAAAAACCACACCTTTATGTACTTTTGCAAACCTTGCCTGAAACATACATGAAGAGGTTTTGGATTTACGAATTACGATTTACAATAAAGCGATATTTTTTATTTATTTCACAATCCAAAATTTCATTGCAAAATCTCCATTTGTTCTTTTTTTTTTTTGTAAATTATAAATATCTGAAAATGAAGATTTTATGATTTTTTTGAAGTCGTAATTCGAATAAATTTAAAACTTCATTTTTGAAAAGCCACATTTGCTTTTTTGTTATTCTGAACGAAGTAAAGAATCTGGTGTTTGCATTAAATTATCAGATTATTCACTTTATTAACAATGATAAAAAGAGTTTAAAGGCTTAAGATTTAAATTGAAAGTTTTTATATCAAAAGATGGGAAAAACAAAAAGCAACGGCACAATTGATAATAATGGACAAATTCTCGAGCAAGAATTTATTGAAGTTATAGGTGCTCGTGAACATAATTTAAAAGACATTTCAGTCAATATTCCTCGAAATAAATTAGTGGTCATCACAGGCATTAGTGGAAGTGGGAAATCTTCACTCGCTTTTGATACGATATATGCTGAAGGGCAACGGAGGTATATGGAGACATTTACTGCTTATGCGCGCCAATTTATTGGGGAAATGGAACGCCCCGATGTTGAAAAGATCAAAGGGTTGAGTCCGGTGATCTCGATTGAACAAAAAACGACAGGCCGAAATCCGCGTTCAACGGTAGGGACGATTACAGAGGTTTATGATTTTATGCGGTTGCTTTTTGCAAGGGTAGGGGAAGCTTATTCTTATGAGACCGGAAAGAAGATGGTTCGATACAATGAAGAGCAGATGGTTCAGCAGATTTTGGCAGATTATGATAAGAAAAAGATCCTCTTATTGGCACCTTTGATTCGTGGTCGAAAAGGACATTATCGAGAATTATTTGATCAAATACGCAAGCAGGGATATACAAAAGTACGAGTAGATGGAGAGGTCAAACAGATTGAACAGGGGATGCAGATTGATCGATATAAAGTGCATGATATTGAAGTGGTTATTGATCGTTTGAAGATAGACAAAGAACGACGGGAACGTTTGGCTGCTTCTCTTCAAATTGCCTTGAAAATGGGGAATGGTTTGGTGATGATTTCAGAACATATCTCTCCTCTTACAGAAGAGAAGGAGTCAGAAGTTCGATCTTTTTCGAAACACTTGATGGATGCTGAAACTGGTATTTCCTACGAAGAACCTTCTCCAAATGCTTTTTCTTTTAATTCGCCTTATGGTTATTGTCAAAGTTGTAAAGGATTGGGAATGGTGACTAAACCAGATATGAATAAAGTCATTCCGGATGATACCAAATCTATTGATGAGGCTGCCATAAAACCATTCGGAGAAGTTCGTGATAATTGGACTTTTAAACAATTAAGACAAATCGCAGAAAAGTTTGATTTTGAATTTTCAACACCTGTGAAGGATATTCCCGAAGAGGCATTGAATATGATTTTGCATGGCGGAGATAAGTCTTTTAAGGTGCCAAAGGTGAAGCATGATTTTGTGTACAATTTGGCTTATGAGGGTATTTTGAAGATGATTGAAAGATGGTATAAAGACACAACATCAGAGAAAATCAGGCAATGGGCAGAAGCCTTTATGACCGTAACGACTTGCCCAACCTGTGCGGGAATGCGCTTGCGAAAGGAGTCTTTACATTTTAAAATTGATGAAAAAAATATCGCAGAATTGGCAGAAATGGACTTATCGGATTTGGGGAGTTGGTTTGATGTATTGGATGAAAAATTGACAGAACGACAATTGGCAATCGGTAAGGATGTTTTGAAAGAAATTCGATTGCGATTAGGCTTTTTATTGCATGTGGGTTTGGATTATTTGACGCTCAATCGCCCAGCAAGAACCCTTTCAGGGGGGGAAGCTCAACGGATTCGGTTGGCTACCCAAATTGGGTCACAGCTCACTGGAATCACCTATATTTTGGATGAACCCAGTATCGGATTACATCAGCGTGATAATCATCGATTGATTGAAGCATTGAAAGAGTTGACGGAAATAGGAAACACCGTATTAGTGGTTGAACACGATAAGGATATAATGTTGGAATCGGATTATGTGATTGACTTGGGCCCAGGGGCAGGTAAATTAGGTGGTGAGGTAGTCGGAGAAGGTATTCCAAGTGATTTTATCAAAAATAATACCCTGACTTCTGAATACTTAAATAATGAAAAACGCATTGAAATTCCGAAAAAACGACGGAAGGGGAATGGTGATTATTTAGAATTAAAAGGAGCGTCTGGGCATAATTTGAAAGAAGTAAACATTAAGATTCCGTTGGGGACTTTAACTTGTGTGACAGGGGTAAGTGGTAGCGGTAAGTCTTCTTTGATCAATTCGACTTTGTATCCAATCTTGCGGAAACATTTTTATAAAAGTCTACAAAAACCATTACCCTATAAAGAGTTAAAAGGGCTTGATAAAATCGATAAGGTCATAGAAATTGACCAATCACCAATTGGTCGAACACCGCGTTCCAATCCGGCTACTTATACAGGGGTGTTTACAGAGATTCGAAAGTTATTTACAGGACTTCCGGAGGCTAAAATTAGAGGCTATAAGCCTGGTCGTTTTTCTTTTAATGTTAAAGGTGGACGATGTGAAACTTGCCAAGGTAGTGGAATGAAGGTCATTGAAATGAATTTCTTACCGGATGTTCATATCGAATGCGAAACCTGTTTTGGGCGACGATACAATCGCGAAACCTTGGAAATTTTATTCAAAGGGAAAAGTATTAGTGATGTGCTTGATATGACTGTAGATGAAGCTACTGAGTTTTTTGAACCCATTCCGAAAATTTATCGAAAAATGAAAACGTTGAGAGATGTTGGCTTGGGTTATATTACACTTGGTCAACAGGCGACGACGCTTTCTGGTGGGGAGGCGCAAAGAGTCAAGCTTTCGGAAGAACTTTCTAAGCGAGACACTGGAAATACGGCTTATATACTTGATGAACCTACGACTGGACTACATTTTGAAGACATTCAACATTTATTGGTCGTTATCAATCGTCTTGTAGAAAAAGGGAATACGGTGATTATTATTGAACACAATTTGGATGTAGTTAAGGTCGCAGATTATATAATTGATATGGGCTTGGAAGGTGGAAAAGGTGGTGGGGAAGTGATTGTCCATGGGACACCTGAGAAAGTGGCGAAGCATAAAACGAGCCATACTGGGCGGTTTTTGAAGGAAGAGTTGAAGTGATTAAAACACACTTAGTAACGACTAAAGAATAACTCCATCATTTACCTATACATCTTTTGAATTTTTGCAGCGTTAAAAATACTCTTTTGCGTTCGCCTTTGTGCCTTCTGGCACAAGCCAGCGCAGGATGCCCTGCATCGCCTGTGTTTTTTGCCTTACTAAAATTAAAAATCTACTATTTTAAATTTCCTGACTTATTTTTTAGTCGTTACTTAACTTCCGTGCCACTTTCTTTTTTTTTCCACTTCTTAAAAGTTGGTCAATCATCAAAAACAGTCCGTCCACCGAATAAGTGTCTCTCCTTCCATTCTTTCTCAATTAATTTTCCAAAATTGTCATTTGGAATGAAATTTTTCTCGATTTTTTGAGCTGTCGTAGTCTGGCTTTTGATAGCTTTCTGCTTATCTGAATGACCAATTTTTACCTTCTCTACTGCAGTTCTCAAAGTGTAAATCGATTCGTCATAAACTTTGGTTGGAATTGGAAAAGGATGACCATCTTTGCCACTATGAGCAAACGAATATCGAGCAGGGTCTTCAAACCGAAAAGGCGTTCCATAAATAATTTCACTCACCAAAGTCATAGACTGTAACGTGCGAGGACCCAGCCCCTTCAATAAGTGTAAAGACTCAAAGTCCTCCAAATCATTTTCATAAGCAAGGGCAATCACTGAACCATAATTCGACTTGTGTTATCAAACCTGCTCGTTATTTCAATCATGAAATAACGAGCATTCAGCATTCTTATCCATTCTAAGAGTATGTTTGGAATTTGCGTTTGAGTGATTTTTTGAGGAAATATTATTTTGAAGGAGACATTTTTCGCAGTCAAATGCGGGCAATTTGAGGAGAAAAATAACGCTGTGCAAAATGCTATTTGCCGAAAAACCGCCAAAATCAAAATTCAAACATACTCTAAGTAGGTGACATCAACTAATCGTTACTTTTGATAGGGTCTTTTTCCTTCTAAGAAACTTATAAAATGAGTCCGTATCTATGGATATGCACTCATTTTCTAAAATCCTTACAAGAAAAAATACCAGCTCTTAAAAGTGACGATTATTCAATCACACCTACTTAAGACCTCAAAGTTTATAAGCAATCCCAATAGTAATTATGGTTCTTGGACCACCAATCCAGTCTTTCCCTGCCACTTTAAATCCATCCATTACAATTGAGGCTTCCGTTTGGAATACCATTTTTTTACTAATTGGAAGAGAAAATCCCATTTGAATTGTATTCCAAATTTTTCCCATTGAATTTTCTTCCTCACTTTCATGATTGTGCTCATGTTCATGAGAATGCTCTGGGCCACTTAATTTTTTTAGAGTTACAAAATCCCAAATATCATCCATGCATTCAACTCCCACAGCTCCTATTCCTCCATGAAATCTTAGACCTGAAGGAAGACGCCATTCTGCATTCGCGCTTAACCAAGTTAAGACCCAAGGTTCTATTCCTGTCCGTTTTGGGTAGTAAATAATTGGGGCGCGAAGAGATATTTTAAAATTGTCTTTTCTCTGAAATAAGATGGCTCTAAGTCGAAGGCCATAACCTGCCGTTACTGGTGTTTGTCCGTAAATCAAACCAACAGCAAATTTATCTGAAAACCCAAAGGCATATTCAGCAATTCCAACATAAGGAATTCCCGTAGCTAAGGTAAACATTGATTTCCCTTTACCAGGAAAAAGAGAATCATCGGTTAATTCGGGCTTGAGTTGTGCAGATACTGAATAAAAGGAAAATAGTATTATCGCAATTGTGAGGGCGCTAGTTTTTTTATTAATGAAGGTGGAAATAAAAGATTTGAATTTCTGGAAATAATGAATTGATCTCATAATGGAACTTTTTAGTGATGAAAAATTGAATGAATTATTTACTGACATTACGCAGGTTGAAAATTTGGTAAATCGCCAAATTTTTGTTTAGCGAGTTCTTTGAATTTTTGGGTTTCCAGCCAAGCATTTTGGAGCGCCTTAATCAAAATAGTTCTCTTGAGAGCATAGTGGTTATTCTTGGTGGCAATCTTCATGCATTCCAGTTTTACCTGAGCCAGCATGGAGGCAAAAATGTGATTGGCTTGAGAACATTCCTTTTTGGCAGGTATTTTTTCCAATGCTACGTTTTGCTTTAAAGAACGGTGTACATCTTCACTTGACCATCTTTTTTTATAAATGGTGTTGATGTCCGAAACTGTTAGTCCTGTATCTGAACTGACCAAATATTGTACGCCAATCGTTCCATTGAGGTTGTGATAGACCTTCTTAACCAAAATCAAAGCATAGGGTACATCCTTTAAATTGATTTGGTAAGTTCGATTGGGCTCAATTTCAGCCTCCGATACTGATAACCACTGTTTCTCTTTGCCTTTTTTGTCTATGTCAAAACTGATTGTCCGATTATCTTTAATCGCACCTACAAAGTGCTTTTTCAAATCTTGGACAATGTAATTCATGTTCTGAGCCGAAGCATACCAAATATCAAAAGCGACATAACGATATTGAACATTATTCTGATGAGTCAGAACTTTCAATCGACTCTGTAGCAATTCATTTTT
This sequence comes from Bacteroidota bacterium, assembly GCA_024743405.1. Classification (GTDB taxonomy): domain Bacteria; phylum Bacteroidota; class Bacteroidia; order Chitinophagales; family Saprospiraceae; genus JANSWP01. Next base: position 14,176 of record JANSWP010000001.1, on the reverse strand, counting down.
GCCAATGCTTGCTTTGCGGCTGGTTTTTTGAACAAATTTGCCATCTTTTTTTACGGTCTTTGTTACCACTTGGTCTTTACGTACTATTTCAAAAGCTAAGGGCAATTTTATCGTTGGTTCTACCGATGTGTTCACATAGGTAAAACTGACAATATTAATCCCTTTCTTGCTTTGACCTGAAGTGTGGTCATAGTGCCAACTGATTAATTCATTTTCGGCACTATGCGGCTTATGCTCAATAAAATCATCTATAGAAATGACGCCATCTTCATTTTCAACTCGGCGCACTATTGATTTAATACTCCGCCAATACTCTTTTTGGTCTAACTCTGATTGAGCTAACATTCGAGTAAGGGAATCATGATTGAATGATTTATTGAGCACTTCAGAGAAGACTAAAGTACTAGCAAAATTCGGCGAACTTGTCAAAAAGTTCTGTGTATAAATCCATTAATTCTGGGCGTTTCATCCTCGAGTCTTTTCTCGCAAAAATAAAACACCCGAAATTCTTAGCTAGTCACAAAATTTTTAGACTGCGTAATCCCAGTTATTTATTCAATTTCTGATGTCCCAAAGATGTAGGTGAGATTACTGGATGCTTCTTGAATTTTGTTCTAGTTTTCTAAAAATATGTTCCAGCTTTTTATGAAAAGAAGGAATATTGTTCCATAAGGCGATATGGGTGTTAAATAATGATTTGATTATCAGGAGATTACGTGTTCTATGTCATTTATTGATCCATCGTATGATTTTGTCAATAAATTATCTCTAAAAGGCCTTATTTACTTTATGGCTTTCTCGATAGTCATTGCTAAGTTTTTTTTTGTGATACAAAAATCAGTAAGCTTTTTATCTTTGAGCGAGTCAAGTACAAATTGTAGGGCATTGTTTTTAATGAATTGATAATGAATAATTTAAAATACTGGATATGAAAGTAACTTACTACGGGCAATCCTCATTTATCTTAGAAATGAATGGCAAGTCATTGGTCTTTGACCCATTTATTAGTCCAAATCCTAAGGCAGCCTCCATCGATGTCAATAGTTTGAAAGCGGATTATGTTTTGCTTTCGCATGGTCATGCCGACCACGTCGCTGATGCGGAAACGATTGCAAAAAATAATGGTGCAAAAGTCATCTCTAACTATGAAATTGTATCATGGTATGGAGAAAAAGAGGTGACGGGTCATCCATTAAATCACGGTGGAAAATGGAAATTTGATTTTGGCACTGTAAAATATGTGAATGCTATCCATTCAAGTGTGTTACCAGATGGCACTTATGGGGGGAATCCTGGTGGTTTCGTCATTTGGGATGAAGGGAAATGTTTTTATTTTGCTGGGGATACGGCGTTGACATGGGATATGAAATTGATTCCAATGACTTGTCCTAAGTTAGATTTTGCGATCCTTCCTATTGGTGATAATTTCACGATGGGTTATGAAGATGCAGCGATTGCGGCAGAGTTTATTGATTGTGATAAAATCGTGGCTTGTCATTATGATACTTTCGGATATATTGAAATAAATCACGATGCTGCAAAAAAAGCTTTTGAAGCCAAAGGAAAAGAACTAATTTTGCTCGATATCGGTCAAAGTATTGATCTTTAAAATTCGTGAGCAGTCTTTAGTAAACAGTGTGCAACTTGATAAACACTAATTTTGAACAAACACACTTGTTTTCTTTTATTGCTCCTAAGGAATGGCAAGAAAATAAGTTATGCATTTTGGTCTGACAATCTTTTCATTTGAGAAGGCAAAAAACGCGGGCGACGCAGCGTGTCGGCGAGTATTTCTAACGAATTCAGATGAAAAAATTGGCGACCACAAATCAGGAAGTTATTATTTTATCATTCCTTAATAACCTTGTCAGTTCTTATTTCTGTAAACCGGAATTTCTCGGAGCTCAGAATTGAGAACTCAGAATCTAGAAGAATGGGAAAAATTATAGCAATAGCAAACCAAAAAGGTGGCGTAGGGAAAACGACCACTGCCATAAATTTAGCAGCTTGTTTGGCTATTTTGGAGAAAAAAGTTTTGTTGGTGGATTCTGATCCACAGGCAAATTCTTCTTCAGGAGTAGGTATTTTTCAAGATGCGATAGACGAAAGTATTTATGATTGTCTGGTTAATGGATTTGATCCCAATGAGGCGATTTATGAAACAGAAACGCCCAATTTACATCTTTTGCCCTCTCATATTAACCTTGTAGGTGCAGAATTAGAGTTGGCGACTGCTCCCAATCGGGAATATGTCATGAGAGGTGTAATTGAACAAGTGAAAGATGATTATGATTACATTTTCATTGATTGTTTGCCTTCTTTAGGGATTGTAACGGTGAATGCTTTGACGGCGGCAGATACTGTTTTAGTGCCAGTTCAATGTGAATATTTTTCATTGGAGGGACTCGGAAAATTGCAGAATACAATCAATCTAGTAAAACAGCAATTGAATCCAAAACTCGAAATCGAAGGCATTTTACTTTCTATGTACGATCGCCGGCTTCGACTGGCAAATGTAGTCGTAAATGAAGTTCGAGATTTTTATGAAGGAAAGGTTTACGACACGATAATTCATAGAAATTCGAAAATTGGTGAAGCTCCAAATATGCACATGCCGGTTTTATTGTATGATGCGGGTAGTAAGGGAAGTATAAATTTCTTAAATTTGGCAAAAGAGTTTCTTTCAAGAAATGGAGACTCTATCAAAAAGAAAAGAAAGACGAAAGCAAAAGCTTAAAACCTATTGAGTTAGTTCAATAATATTACCTCTTACAAAAAGGCAACTTGTGATTCTTATTCATGAGTTGCCTTTTTTATTGAGAAAAATCAATACTCGAAATAAATGAACCTCATTGAAAATAAGTTAATACAAAAGCTAACTTCCCAATACAAACGTTCACCTTCTCAAGTGAATTCCTTGCTTGAAAGTGACGCCGAATTAATTCAATTACTATCAGGTGAAATATTAGCTATCACAATCGATAGTATCGTTGAAGAAGTTCACACGGGTCTGTACGATGATCCTTACCTGATTGGATGGATGACGGTTATGGTCAGTTTGAGTGATTTATCAGCTGTTGGAGCAAGTCCTTTAGGCTTGGTGATTTCGCAAAATGTGCCAGATGGTTTTAGTGAAAATTCTTTGAATCAATTACAAAGAGGGATTCAAGATGCTTGTGAAACTTCGGGGACTTTTATTTTAGGGGGTGATACGAATTTTGCGGAAAAACTTCAAACAAGTTCTGCTGCAGTTGGGATGATTCCAAAAGGGAGAGTAATATCAAGAAAGGGCATTCAAACTGGTGATTTGTTGTTTGTTTCTGGAAAAATGGGATTAGGTGGGGCATTTGCATTTGAGAAATTATTTATGGGAGGTAATTCCGATATTATTTATCAACCTAAAGCCCGTTTAAAAGAAGGTCAAATTATTAAAGAATTCGGAAGTGCTTGCATAGATACCAGTGATGCATTTTTTCCTGCTCTTTGTAATTTAATTGAACTTAATGAAGTTGGATTCCAGATAAAGACTAACTTAGATGATTGGATATATCCCATGGCGTTGGCTTTAGGTGAGAAAACAGATATCCCATCTTGGTTTTTTCTAGCAGGTCCTCATGGTGAATTTGAGTTGCTTTTTACAGTCCCAAAGGAGAATAAAGAGAGCTTTTTAAAAGCGGCAAAAGCAATTAATTGGAACCCCATTCAAATCGGAAAAGCCACAGAAGAGAATAAAGTATGGATACATTCAAACAATGAGCTAATAGAAATATTACCATTTACGATCTCTAATTTATATACAGCATGTGATTCAAATCCTAAACAGTATTTTGAATCACTCCAAAAACTCCAAAGAAAATGGCATTTGTAAAGCCCGTTGACCAATCGTTTACTTTACGTGATTTTTTAAAATCTAGCACTAAAAAATCTTTAAAAAAGCGAACGGATGAATTTTATGATTATGTAGGATTTGTTAAAAAGAATCATCGGTATACCTACCAAAGAAAAATCATTTCGGCAACTGAAAGAGTAGTGGAAATTTGGGATGATGAAGACAAAGCTTCGCGAGAAATGCTCATGTTTGCCTCCAATAATTATCTCGGTTTAGCCAATCATCCTTATGTTAAGGAAAGGGTTATAAAAGCCATGAAAACAAACGGAACTGGGATTGGAGGACCACCACTTTTAAATGGTTATTCAAATTTGATGTGCGAATTGGAAGAGCGACTAGCAGCGATGAAACAGTGCGAGTCAGTCATGATATTTTCATCGGGTTATAATGCTAATATAGGATTGATTTCAGGATTAACCCAGAGAAATGATTGGATAATCTTTGATAGTCTTAGCCATGCTTCTTTTTATGATGGGCTCCAACTGACAAAAACGAATAGTGTACATTTCGAACACAATAATTTGAATGATTTAGAACAAAAACTAGAAGAGGTTTCGAGTAAATGTAAGGGCGATATTTTCGTAGCGACGGAAGGTGTATTTTCGATGGATGGAGATTTAGCTCCTTTAGATAAAATCATTCCTATGCTCCGAAAATACAACGCAATACTGCTTTTAGATGATGCGCATGGGACTGGAATCATGGGGGAATTAGGGAAAGGAACCGCCGAACATTTTAACTTAGAGAACGAAATTGATTTGACATTGGGGACTTTTTCCAAAACGTTGGCGGTTACTGGTGGCTTCTTAGCCTCTTCAAAGGAGGTGATTAATTATCTGAGGTATTTTGCTCGATCATACATGTTTTCAGCTTCTTTACCTCCAATAAGTTTGGCTGCTGTTTTAGGGGGGTTGGATGTGATAGAAAAAGAGCCTTGGCTTCGTGAAAAACTTCATGAAAACACTCAATATGCAGTGTCGAAACTAAGGCAATTTGGGTTTTATGTGGAGCCTGAGGCGGCGATAATCGCTCTTAAAGTGCCAGATGAAATGAATATAAGAAAGGCAAATTATGAAATACATCGCAGAGGAATTTTCTTAAATGCAGTTGAATATCCAGCGGTTCCCTTAAATGAACAACGATTCCGAATCAGTATGACAGCCTTACACACTAAAGAAGATATTGATAAATTAAGCACTGAAATCGAGGCAGTATGGAATGATGAAAATACTTGGATATGATTTATTATTCTCACGTTAACGAGGATAATTTAGTTGAAAAAAACTGGATGGATCAGAATTTTTTTCAAAACCTCATTTGCATTGTGGGTAGTGGAGAACGAGTATTGGGAATAATGGGGCATGGCTCTTTGGAGCAAATTTTTGCAGTAGATTCAAATGTCGAATCACTATATTTGTTAGAATTAAAATTGAAAGCGCTTGAAAAATTGAGTGTCGAAAATTATTTAGAATTTATCGGAATCAATCCTTCGAAAAAGAGGACAATTACTTTTGATTTATTAAAAAAAGATCTAACTTCTTCAAGTCGGTTTTTTTGGGAAAGAAGAATGCATTTTATCCAAAAAGGGATTGTCTATATTGGACATTTCGAACAATTTCTAGAACGATTTCGACCTCTCTATAAATGTTTTTTGGGAAAGAATTTTTACCAATGTTTTGAAAAAAGCACTTCTGATATTGAAAATTTCCCGAAGGGGCGTTGGAATTTATTGAAAAGCATTTATTCTCAAAAGTGGGCATTCAAGTTAGGCGGCAGCAAAGATGTTGCCTTCATTTCAAATGATGCAAATCAATCAATAATCCCAGATGGGCTTCAATCAGTTTTAGATCAAAATGAGGTCAAGAAATCGTTTATGTTTCACCTGATTTTTAAGGGACATTTGGAGGACATGAAACCAGAGTATTTGCCTCCTTCTTTGAAATTTGAAAATTTAAAAAAGATAAAAGAATCACTCACAAATAAGAGGATCAAAATTCATTTTCAACATGAGGACATTCTTGATTTTATGTTGAAAAAAAGAACTTCTCTCTTAGGAAATACTTTTTACTCCTTTTCAGATATTTTAAGTTTTGGGGACTTTGATTTTTTAGTGAAACTAATACGAAGTATTCCTGAAAAAGGAATTCAAAGTGGAGTATTCCGATCTTTTATTAGAAATAGAATTAGCGAAAATCAAACTCAAACTTTGAGTGAAAAAATGAAAAAGATGGAAGACCTATCGCATTTGGAATCTACCAAAATGTATCAGGTTTTTGGTTTTGAAAAATAGATGAGTCAATCAAAATTCCATATCGTACCTTACACTCCTGAATTTGAGCCAGCCCTCCTCAAGCTCGAACGAAATTCGACACAAGGTTCGATGATCCAATTGGAAATGATTCGGGATAATTTCTTGTCACGCTCTATCGTTTTTGAAAATTATCGTGTGTATTTAGGATTAACTGAAAATGGAGAATTAGCTGGGGTGACGGCGGGGGCAATTGTTCCTTTTGAGCGAAATGGAGAACGAGAAAATGTGGGGATCGGATATGATTTGAAAGTTGCCAAAAAATTTCGAAGACAAGGACTTTCAAAGCAATTTGGCAGTCATCTCGTAAATCAATATTTCCTTTCTGAGGGCATCAAAGATTTTTTTATTACCCTAAAAACCAATAATGTTCCGGTTGCCAAAGCCGCGTATGTAATTGAAAGAAAATGGCATTATTATGATTTTATCTATTTAACTATTCCAACATATAAAAGAATAAAGGAACAATCGGAGTATTCTGATAATCAATTATTTAAGTTAGGTTTGTTTTCTGATAAAGAAGACTTAAATAAATATTTTTCAAGGCTTGATAATGGACTAGGAATTTGGAATACGGATTTGATGTATTCAATTAAACTAAGAAAATTACATAGTTTAATGAAAGTTTTTCAAAAAGTTGGAAACATCTTTTCATCGAAAGAAAAACAAATTCCTGGTGAGGGCGAGATCTTGAAATTTGCGACACTCTTTGACTACAATTTTGACAATTTTTATGCAATAAATGAGGTTTTAGCAAAACTTCAAAAGGCGAATATCCAATACCTTAATATATGTTGTCGAAAGGGTGATTTCGTTTGGGATGTCCTAAAACCTTTAGCTATGAATGCGTATCCATATACAGCTTTGAGCACCTTCAACACTAATAGTACCGATAAAATAAAATTTGATGTAAGATGCTTTTAATTACTCATTAGATCAACTTTATATGAATGGAAATTTTCTTATTCAATATAGGTATTTAATTGTTTTCGGACTTGCTTTTGCTGTTTTCGGTTCGATTTTTTTATTGCCTAAATTGAATGTAGATGTACGGTTTTCAACATTCTTTCCTGCGGGTGATCCCGATCTTGATTTTCATGAATTTTTTTCGAAAAAGATGGGTAACAATGATCCATTTATTAAAGTCGCCTTAAAACCAGAAAAACGAATTTTTGATTCTATTTTCTTACAAAAAACGGATTCTTTTACACTCGCTCTAAGACGAATTTTGGGGATTAAAAATGTGAATGGATTGACTAATTTGACTTATGCTCGTAAAACTCCTTTTGGAATAATTAGACGTCCTTATCTTGATCCCTACAAAACTGAAAAATTTGCGGAAGACAGTTTGAAAATAGTCAAGGATAAATTTCTTACCGAACGGTTTTATTCACCAATTGAAAAGACGCTATTGGTTTTTATTGAACTAGCGCAAAATTTAGAATTGAATCAAGCTGATACCCTAATGATGCGTATTGATTCGGTGATTCAATCTTTTGATTTCCATGAATCTCATTTGCTCGGACGAAAGTACATGGAAGTCGAATATAAGAGAATGGTTACTAAAGAATTAGTTCGTTCAATGGCGTGGAGTTTTGGATTTATAATTTTGGTTTTAATCTTTTTATACCGATCCGTCCAAGGGGTGTTATTGCCTTTAATTTCGATGATCTTCGCTTTACTTATATTTTATGGGATTCTAGCATTAACAGGGCGAAGTTTGGGGATCTTAGCAAATCTTTTTCCTACAATTATGTTGATTGTGGGTATCTCCGATGTTATTCATCTCCTCACAAAATATTCTTTGGAAATCAAAGAAAATAGATCTAAAAAAGAAGCCATACTTAAGCTTTTTAAGGAGACAGGATTGAGTATTTTTTTGACTTCTTTTACGACGGCTGTAGGCTTTCTGACCCTCACAACTGCTTCCATGACAGCGATTCAAAATTTTGGTTTTGATGCGGCTATTGGAGTGATGATTGCATTTCTTGTTTCGATCCTGTTTGTGCCATCTATCCTTTTTATTTTTGGATTTAAATCATCCCAAATTCATAATATTCTGGCTGAAAAACTAAATCAAGGGTTCGAAAAACTCCATCGATTTAATTTAAAGAGCGGCTCAAAAATTCTTTGGTTTTCTGGAGTTATTGCCTTGATGTCCATTTTGGGGATGACACAGATAAACACCAACACACTTCAACTTACTAATATTCCAAATCATCATAGACTTAAAATAGATTTTAATTTTTTCGAAGAAAAACTAGGAGGAGGGCGTATTTTTGAAATGGCGATTTTTTGTAAAAATAAGAATGGATTTGAGCTTTCTGAGTTGAATGAAATTCAAAAATTGCATGATTATCTCCACCATTTACCTAATTTGAAAAATATTAGTTCTCCTATTACTTATTATCATGGCATTGCGAAGGTTTTTGAGCCGAGATTACAGAATTTGGAATTGCCAAAAACGAATGAAAAGCTGAAACGATATTTGAAAATATTTGAAAAAAAATCACAAAGCCTAAGTTGGAAATTAGTTGACAGCACCCAAATGATCGGACGAGTTTCCGCAAGTCTTCATGATCTTGGACGATTAAGAATAAAATCCTTAAATAGCCAAATTAATTCGTGGATAATTGAAAATTTGGACACTTCTAAACTCGAATTTCGATTTACAGGATCAGATCTTTTGATTGATAAAGCCCACGAGCATAGGATTCAAAATATGGGATCAGGATTGTTAATTGCCATTTTGATGGTGGCAATTATTATGGGCTTCCTTTTTCGAAATTTTTCAATTGTGATCATCACACTATTGGTCAATATTTTACCCTTGGTTATTGTAGCAGGTTTGATGGGATTTCTAGGAATCGAATTACGAGGTACATCTTCAATAATTTTCACAATTGGGTTTGTAATTGCAGTCGATGACACTATTCATTTTTTGAATAAATATCGTTTAGAATTGCAAAAAGGACATTCTGTCTCAAATGCTATTCAAATAACATTGCGTGAATCAGGTAAAGCTATATTATTAACTTCGATTATCCTTTTTGGAGGTTTTTTTACATTGATTCATTCTGATTTTTGGGATGTTTATGTTCACGGTATTTTGGTTAGTTTTATGTTGTTATTTGCGCTCTTGACAGACTTGTTTTTATTGCCTGTTTTGTTGCTGAAATTTAAAAAATCACAGCCTAAATCATTACAATGAAACGCACTGAGAATCATAAAACTGCCATTTTGGTGAATCTAACAGCAAATAATGGAAGAGCTGAAAAAAGATGGCGTAAAATTGAACATTCAGTTTTGTCAAATTTTGAGAAGACCCCAATAGTTGTGTGCTATACAACTCCGTTCAATATAGAAAAGTATTTGGTTCATTTGATTGATGATGAACGAGTTGATTCGGTCATTTCTGCTGGAGGAGACGGAAGTTTAAACTATGTTTTAAATAGACTTATGCATCTTGAAAACGTGAGAATAGAAGAATTTTTTTTAGGAGGAATTGGATTGGGCTCAAGTAATGATTTCGTGAAACCAAAGCGAAATTTCATTCAAAATATTCCTGTAAGAATGGATATAGAAAATGCGGTTTTGTCCGATATCGGCATGGTTGAATTCAATTCTAAGGAGGGCTATCCAAAAACGAAATTCTTTATTGCGAATTCGAGTTTAGGCGTGACTGCCCAAGCGAATTATTTATTTAATCAGGGGGATTGGGTTATTAATTTTTTGAAAAATAAGTCTACTGATTTGGCTATTATTTATACAGCCTTGAAAACTATCTTCTCTTTTAAAAATATTCTTGTTCGGTTAACATCAGAAGAGATAGACCAAGAAATGATTTTATCGAATTTAGCAGTTTTGAAAAACCCACATGTTTCTGGCGATTTCCAATATGACCAAAATATTAAGTCAAATGATGGAAAGTTAGGACTTAATATTTGTGAAAATATGGACAAATTTGAATTGGTGAAAACTCTGATTGATTTGAATAAAGGGAAATTCTCCGGAAAGCCTAAAAGACATTCCTCTTTTGTAGAAAAACTGGAAGTGAAACCCCCAGGTTTTGTGGCTTTAGAAATGGATGGGGAAGTCGAATTAGGGAAAGACTTTACATTTAGTGTTGCTTCAAAAAAAATCAAATTGATGAATTAATAAACGTGCCAAAATGACTAAAGAAAAACAACTTTTACAACTTACAAATCCTAAATTTTGGAAAGCCTATTTTATTCACATGCGCCCCTATTTACTATTCGTTTCGGGAGCGGCAGGTTTAGCTGGTATGGCTATTTTTTCTGATTTTCAAATAACGGATTCAAAGACTATTTTGGCATTTATCCCATTCTTTTTAGGCTATGGTTTTGGGCAGGCATTAACTGATTGCTTTCAAGTAGATACGGACAGTATTTCAGCGCCTTATCGACCGCTTTCTCAAGGGATTGTGTCGCCAAAATCAATTGGAATTGTGAGTATTTTGGGATTGGTTTTGTGTGCGGTTATTTTAATCTCTTTTAATTCTTTAAATGCCTTATTTGGTGTATTAACGATAATTGGTTTGGCAACTTATTCATTTTTCAAGAAACGTTTTTGGTTTGCTGGTCCATTTTATAATGCTTGGATTGTCGCATTACTTCCAGTTATGGGTTTCTTAGCCATGACAGGATTAGGTTGGGATGATTTACAAAACCAAGACTTAATCAATGTCATTTTATTGAGTTTTTTCTCCTATGCAAACTTTGTTTTAATAGGGTATTTAAAAGATATTACTGCTGACAGAGAAACAGATTATAAGACTTTTCCTGTGGTTTTTGGTTGGAATGCATCGGTTTGGATTGGGGATGTTTTTGCGATTTTAAGCATCTATTTTTGTTCAATAATAGCTTTTGAATCTGCGGAAGGAATCATTTTTTGGGCAGCTGGTACTCTTATTGCCATTCTCGGACAATTGTTTGCCCATTTTACCAAAAATAAAACGGAATCGAATGCAGCCTTCCCAATTGTCGGCACTGTTCGAAGCTTGATCTTATGGCATTTGGCGATTGTTTTGGGTTTCCATCCTGAGTTACTTTTCTATGCGATTGGGTTTTATGTATTATTTGAGATTGTTCTTTTTACTCGACCTGTTCGAGCGCAAATTTGATATTATAGACAAAGCCATTTTGGAGAATAAATTAGAGAAAAGCCAAATCCAATATGAGCCATTCGTTTATCAAAAGACTCTGTTAAGGGAGTTGGCAAGAAATAACCTACCCATGTTACTTGCTCTTTTTTATTCATTCATCGTTAAAAAGCCTCGCTATACCTTTGGGTATGCCTCCGTTTTTTGCCTCGACTGAATAAAATATAACCACGCAAAATTGGGTACCTTATTTTTTACCAACTCCCTAAAGTTTCGTTTACACTTTAACATGATTAAAAAATGACCCCCTATAAAATGATTAAATCCTTTCCCACCTTTTTTCTAAAGCATCTTCCACAAAATCATACAATAAATGCATTTCGTCATGACCTAATTTTTGTCCAGCTTTTGCGGTAGAAAAGGCCAGTAGAAATAGAATTATTATAATGGGCATTACCCATAAAATACGAGCGGATAAACCAAGATTGAGTTGGGAGAAACCCATAATTAGGATGACCATGCTTATAAAACCAAGCAAACAATAAAAGAAAATATACATAAACCAAACAGATGGGCGAGGACCAAAAAGAGCCCGAATAAGGGTTTTTTCTTTCTTTTCTTCGACTTCCAAATGCAACTCTGGCGACCAATAATGGCGATTTTTTTCGGGGATTTTAAGAAAGATATGATGATCAGAAATATATCCAATTACGGAGGAAGATTTATTTTCATCCAAGGCTTTTTGAAGTAATTCGGTTATTTCGGGTTCAGTTAGATTTGTACTTCGTTTAAACCTTGGACGAATTTCAAAGTTGGCCATCGTTTTAGTTTTGAGTTGTAAAAGAGAATTAATTTAATAAATTATCCACCAATTCGTCTTACTCCACCAAAGTAAAATTCAATGCCGATGGCAAAATCGAATTGATTAGTTATTGTTTTTGTGGTCGCTGTAATTCCACCACTTTCTGTTTCGAATTGACCGCGGGCGAAATTATACTTTAATAAAGCTTCGATGCCAATATCAGCCGTTGATAAAATGGTGAAACCGGGTCCGGCACCAACGGCAAAAATATTAGTATTAATACTCTGTTTATCTCCTCCGATGTATTGTTGATCTGAGGAGGTACCAAATCCAAAATCTGCTTCAAAAAAGAAAGACATGTCATTGCCTACAGGTAAATAATATCTTGCATAGGGACCAAATAATAAGTCACTATCATTTGTTCTGTCTGTGTTAGGTTCTCGGACAGTACTAAATGTATAGTCGAGACCAATTCCTAATGCAAAATTGTCAACAATAAAATAACCTACTTTTGGGGCGAAATTGATCTGTATGGAAGATGGTCCTTCTCCTTCTTCTTTGTTATTATTGATTGAATGAGTAACCTTTGAATCGGCAGTTGAAAAACCAACTGTACTACCCATCATAAAATTACCTTTATTTAAGAGTTGGGCTGACACATCAATCGAGAAAAGGAAGAGTAATGCTACCAGAAAGATAGATTGTTTTGTCATGATAGGAATTTTTTCAGTTAAGGGATTTCGCAATTAATAAACTACGCAAATTGCGAAATACGTAGGTTATTATTTTCGAAGTCCCTAAAGTCATTTCATACAAGGCATTGACTTTAAGCCAATAAAATGTAAAAAACGAGCTTTTGAATGACAAGCAAATTACATCTATTCCTATCGGGTTGAAATGATTTTAGATCATTCTAAATGTGATATTTATCAATTTTAAGAGGAGTTAAGGGGTTTAGAAAAAAATAAGCTTCGCAAATTTGAGTTAGCTATTTTTTCATTTATCGAGGCAAATTTTTTTAGCATAGCAGCGCTACGGTCAAAATTTTTAACGAGGAGAAATGGGGAGACAGCAATTCAAATGTGTAGGTTATTTTTTCTAAACCCCTAAAATCCAATTTCTTTTTTCCTTTATAAAACCAAATTTTTCCATTCTTCAGTCACATCAATCTTTGGGTTTTGACGATAATAAATATAGCCTGGCTCACGGGCGAATGGGTTTTCTATACTGTCTTGTAAGGTCATTTCATGGAAAAATGAAGATTCTAAAGCTTGTCGGACGTCATCAATCATAATTAGATTGTTAAAATCAATGACTTCTGGTGCCCACATAATATAACTACTGCCTCAGAATAGGTTTTGGCAAGTGCTATTATAAATAAAGCAAATTCCTTTTTGGTTCTCCGTTCTCTGACATGTGCCAGTCGTTTGCCAGTTTTTTTTGCTACCAAAACTACAATGTGAACCATGTTTGGAATAAGTATAATTTTCTTTTACTACTTAACCAGGAGTCATATCTATAGGGTCAATAGTGTCTCCAATTAGAAAACAAGGATGTTCATCAAAGTAAGTGACAGGATAATCTTTATTGTAATGCAAACAATACATTCGAGGAATTATCTTTAAGCGAGCTAAAAATCAAGGAGTTATTTTCGGATACACCATTATCTTTTTCGGTGAGGCTGTAATTCATTTTTTTTAAAATGCTGCCGAACTGTTTGAATGAGATTAGATTCTACTATTTCTAATTCAACCAATAAGCTTAATGACCAACGAGCATAACCTACAGGTAGTTCGGAACAGGCAATAGCTGTAATATTTGCTCGTTCTTCGCCATTTAATCCAATAGGTCGTCCCGGATGTAGCTTACCATCAATAAAGGTCAAACGATCTGATTTGTTTTTTTTGCCCAATCTAGTAAGTGCTTGGACATAAATAAGTTCCATATTTGAGGAAAACTATTTTTTTGCCAGACGAGGCAAAAAGCACAGGCATATCCGTAGATATGGCGAGTATTTTTAACGAAATATGGTGAAAAAATAGTCCGTCATAATAT
>JANSWP010000155.1 GCA_024743405.1 Bacteroidota bacterium | reverse complement strand
TTTCCATTTGCTTAATGATTGCGTATGTAATGAAATCGTTTTACGCTTGCAAATGAATAATAATACTATAACTTAATCAATTGAAAAACAAGGATTTATGTGAGTTGATAACGATAAGTGTGTAATTTGTTTAGTTCAACGCTCGGTACGAACGCAGTAGGCGCGTTTAGCGACTATTGACGTTTCGTGCTTTGTTACATGGTGTATTAATTTTTTTGATTTTCAAAGGGCGTAGTGCTTTACCTAAAGATACAAAATGTTGCTCAACCCGAAACTTGATATTCTTTTTAATCCTCAAACAAATCAACCCTAATTCTGCTCTGAGGTAACTGAATAATGCGTGAAATACATTTGGGTTTGAGCGACCTAATTATTTTTTATATCATAGTTTCCAAAAAGTAAAACATGATATGAAACTCGCAAAATAAATTTCTAAACCCAAAACTCTAAACAATTCTGTCGAGTCGAATAGCAAGTGATTAGAAATCCAATTCACTGAACTTCTATTGTATGCACTTTCTTTAATCAACTTTTTTCATCAGATCAAATCACTTTTCAATTTGCGGGTTGGGACTTAAATTCTGAGTGAGTATTTCGGCGATAAAAACATTTGAGCTATACATAGGGCCTTGCTTTTTGGTCTTTTTACTGACGCCGAACAACTTAGTAAATACATGGTATCCGCCTCTGGTGTCAAATTTAAAAGGAGCCCGGCAATTAAAAAGGCTTCAAAGTTTATTACTTCGAACATGTAATTTTAATTCAATTGATGATTTAATACGATTGCTATTTGATGTTCTACAGAAAGGCTATTAGCACTTTTCTGGATTCAAACTTAGCTTCTTCCTTACATTCCTCTGTCCCTTCATAAATGATTCGAAATTTTTTATACCGCTCAATCGTTTAGATTGACTAGTGGGGACAAGCTAGGAGTGAGTTTTTACAAATCTAAAAACTGATGTTCGGGATCATCAAAAGCTATTTTCTCTTTGAGCTCAAAATTTGAGAAGGCTCCTACTTTTGTTTATTTCACTATGCCTATAAGTGACGAGGAGTGGTTTGCTTTCTAAACAAACCACTCCGACATCAGTATATTATTGATAGAAATTTAGCTAGTCCTTATCTTTTTTCATACCTTTTAAATACGTCATCGCTGTTTCTTCATTAATTTCTATTGCATCGATTTCACTAGTCCAAATGCCTTGCATATAGATTATAAGGATAAAGTGTTTTTTTCGGGGGAGGACTTCAATGTTTCTCCTGGACGTTTTACCTTTTCTTTTTTTGCCCGAAAACTGTACAGCAAAGTTATACGTTCCGGGTGCTACTTTATGTCTGAAGTATTTGCGATGATTTATCTTGCAAACTAACTCATCGTTAATGAAAGTTTTGTAAGGGACAAGCCAAAAATCTGTACCGGTATTACGGATAAAAATAATCTCGCTTTCATCATTTGAAACCGAAGTGCTATCAGGTACTGGATCAGAAATGAACGCATAAGAATAGATCGAAAAAAATATTAATTGAAAAAAGATAAGAAAGGATTTCATAACTTTATAATTTAAGTAGTTGAATAATAACATTTAGACAAGCCCTAAGTACTTTTACCTGCTGTCTAGGTCTCTCTTTAAAACAACATGGTATGTCTTTTTGATTAGTTTGTATTGCTGAATAATGATTAGAATTACTATAGTTGCCTAATATCTGATCTTATTATTTCCTGCTGGTTTATCTTGTAAACCAATACGGCGTCAGTTATTTTTGGTGGAAACTATAACTAACCCTTATCTTTTTCCATGTCTTTCAAATAGGTCAACGCTGTTTCTTCATTGATTTCTACTGCATCGATTTTATAAGTGAGAAATTCTTGTTTTTGAATAATAAGGATATAGTGTTTTTTGCCAGGCAGGACTTCAATATTTCTTACAGCTGTTGTATTTTTTCTTTTTTTACTTGAAAACTGTACAGCAAAATTATGCATACCAGGTGCTACTTTATGTCGAAAGTATTTGCGATGATTTATCTTGCAAACTAACTCATCGTTGATGAAAGTTTTGTAAGGAATAAGCCAAAAATCTATACCGGTATTACGGATAAAGATAATCTCACTTTCATCATTTGAAACCGAAGTGCTATCAGGTACTGGATTAGAAATGAACGCATAAGAAGAGATCGAAAATAATAATAATTGAAAAAGGATGAGAACAGATTTCATAACTTTTAATTTAAGGAATTAGATAATGATAGTAAAATAATTATATGTAATAGTATAACTATCTTTACAGGTTAAACGATATATCTTTTGATTTTGTTGTTGAACAATGTTTAGAATTATTTTAATTACTCTATTTAATCATGAAAATATAACCTACAGATTAAATCAAGAAACAAATTTAATGATTGATTAGATGACAAAAAAGACATTCATATCTTTAAAAGCGACATTCAGAGGTAACTGAACTATTCGTGAAATACATTTGGATTGGAGCGACTTAATTATTTTTTTTCGTCATAGTTTCCAAAAAGTAAGACCCGATATAAATCTCAAAAAAAATTCGACCTTCGGTAATGACTTCATTAGTTCCGCCCCAAATTTTCTACAAGTAATTTTTACTAGAGATTCTTTCTAAAGTGGACGTTTTTTTGCTGCGTTTGGAATTTATTCAGCATAGAGAAGGAGATGATAAAATTATTTTTTCATTTAACAAATTTTTGAAATCTATTGAATATGCGATTGGAAATAATTTCCTGTGGGCCTCGTCATTTTATGAGAACGATACATTAATCTATCAATTTTCGAGAAAACGAATTAGCAATTTAACCTGAGCTTTGGGATCGGCATTTCTTAAGTACTAGATTCAATTACATATTTTCTTGTCCCAATTTTATTCATCAAATTCAATGGTCAGAAATCAGAAAAATTATGACATGTAACGTTAACTATATGATTAGTGGCGTGTTATATCGATGTAATTTTCTATAACAATAAACTTTATACAAAAGCACTTTACTTTTACCATTTATAGCCATTAATTATATAGATTGTTAGGCACTTTTATTATTTCCTTATAATTTTAATTACTTGATCATTGATTTTTAAAAAATAAATATTTGACACTAATTCAGACAAGTCAATATGTGTAATTTTCGATGTAATAGAACCGCTCAAAACCTGTTGTCCAAGGATATTGAAAA
Organism: Bacteroidota bacterium; assembly: GCA_024743405.1. Lineage (GTDB taxonomy): Bacteria > Bacteroidota > Bacteroidia > Chitinophagales > Saprospiraceae > JANSWP01. Next base: position 3,056 of record JANSWP010000155.1, on the reverse strand, counting down.
CAGAATATTGATTAACTTGATCAGAAAATCCTGTTACTGTAATTATGGAATTAGTGGGATTTGGATAAACTTTAACTTTATTAGGTTTATAATCATTTATGCCCAAAGTAACTTCACAATCTGAAAAATAGCTTTTTATGTACTCTCTTTGAGTAACATTGGTAGAATGACCGGCATCACCTTTAATATGAACCACGGCTCCCGATAAATAAGAATATTCCGTGACTTGTGGGCTACCCATTGTTGTTCCAGACGTTAACTGACTCCCTGTAAAGCCATTATTTTCAGCTATATAGAAGGCCGCTGTTTCTGCGGGTAAAAAGTCAACTCCAACAACAGATGTACCACCTGCATATGGGATGACTAGGTCATTGTCATTACTTATGCTTAAGTATTTTCTGGTGGCTAAAGGATTAACCACATTATCATAACCGCAGAAAGAACTTAAGGGGTCGGTTAAAGCGTTTGGTTTGTGAAAATTTCCTAAATGATATTGTGGCTCATTTAAATGAGATACAATCGCACATATAATATCAATCCCTGTGTTGCTATTTTCTATAAAAATATTATTTGCTAATCCCGCCCCATTAGAAGAGCCTATGATTCTGATTTTATTTGAATCAATATTGGAATAGCCTTGTAAAAGATTTACAAGGTCATTTATCATTTCAATATCAGGAGCATCACTATTCTCTGCGCAAATATTCCAACTATTTAAATAGCCTGTTGGTGCCACTAGAGCGTGACATTCCAATAAATTCGCGAATTGATTAATCATACCTCCACCATTCCCGCCATTTCCATGAAGTAATATGCAGACAGGAAATCCGTTTGGAGGTGCGGTTCCTATTGGAACTCTTATATTCATTGGATAGTTATACCCACTTGGTTCTTGAGACCAAGATTTAGTTATATTAATATTTGTTGTTGATGTCAAGTTTTGTGAAAAACCAAGTGTAGGAAAGAATAAAAAGATGTATAATAATGTTCTCATTTTCTAAATTTTTAATTGTGCCTAACATCTTTGTATCCGCTATAAAGTAGCGGATATACAGATATATCTGGGGAGGAATCTTAAGTTAAATCTTCTTTCCTAGATTCAACAATATCTAAAAAATCAAGAGGACTGCAAAATTTTTCTCTAGCCTTGCGGGTGATGTGGGTGTATATTGCTGTGGTTTCACTACTACTGTGCCCTAGTAATTCCTTAATATATCGCAGGTCTATACCTCGTTCTAACAGGTGGGTAGCAAAACTGTGCCGTAAGGTATGTACCGTTGTAAAAGGATTGACACCAGATTTTGCCACTGCTCTGCGGAATATTTGCTGGATACTTCTCGTACTGTATTGCCCTCCGTCCTGCCCTTCGAATAGCCAATATGCTGGAGTGTAGGCTTCAAAATATGATTTTAGAAGTGTAATTACTTTATCCGAGAGCACAGAATATCTATCTTTTTTGCCTTTCCCTGCCTTGATAAATACCGTTTTTCGATGAAAATCAAGGTCTTCTTTTCTTAACCGAATACTTTCCCCAATCCTTAAACCAGCACTATAAATTATCATCAAGATGGTTTTATGCTTAATATTATGGACTACTTTAAACAAACTAATCACTTCCTCTTCACTGAAAACACCTGGCAATCGCTTGCTTTTTCTTGGACGAAATTCATAAAAGGTTCGCTCCTGTCCTAATACCTTCTCGTAATAGAATTTCAAGGCATTAACTGCCTGGTTCTGCGCAGAATCAGACCACTTTTTTTCCTTTGAACGATTTAATAAAAATTTCATTATATCCACTTTTTGCAAGGATTCGGGATGCTTATTGGGGTAGTAGGCTAAGTATTGAGCAAAGAAGTTTTTGTAAGCTTTAATTGTATTAAAACTATATCGTTGAATCATCAATCGTTCTTCTAATTGAAAGAGTTCATTCTTATACTTAAGTGTAGAGTATTCGATTTTTATATTTCTCTTACTTTTCTTTTTTCTGGGTTCTGGACGTTTTTTCAATATTACAATTTGTCCTTCACCAAAAAGGCGCTTGAGTAAGGCGTAAGAATTTTTTTGATAGGGTATATGCCAACAATATTCCTTGGGTGTCCAGCGACTGCCAGGGATTTTTTTCATAAGTTCTGGAAAAGATTGATCAAATCCTAAAGGGTGAATACCAATCCGTTGTTTCGCTTCAAATTTTAAAGGAAAAATTCTTATTTTCATATGTTTTTTGATTAATATTAAAAATATATAGCACTGATTACAAGTATTTTATGTAAATAATTGTAAATTAACCGTTATAAACCGATATTAACGGATAGATATTTAAACATTACTATTTTACCCTATGAAATCTATAAAGTCTTCTTCAAGTCGCCTTTGTCGAATGTGTAAATCTCCCCTTGTTGGAAGGGCAGATAAAATATTTTGCTCTATTGGTTGTAAAAACGAATATCATGTTAAATTGCGTAGTGCAACCGCGCAAGCTGTGCAAGAAATAGATAAGATTCTCCATCGCAACCGCTCTATACTTCTCGAAGTCATGGGTAAGAATAGCAAGCAAAAAAAGGTAGCTAGAAAAGTTTTAGATCGGAAAAAATTTAACTTTAATTATTTGACCGGGTATTATATCAACAGCCATAAAAAGATGTATCATCTAGTATATGACTTTGCCTGGATGGAATTTTCGGATGGCGAGATTCTAATTGTTAGAAGAAAAGGATGAGAAAGGAAATCAGATAGTTTGCCAAATTTTTTTATCTAAAATAATCGCGTTTTTATCTTTCTCAATCTAAACCTTTTTAAAGTTGCGGAAAACGCCAACAAAAGGCTCTCTCCAAAAGAAATACCCTATCAAAAGTGATGATTATTTGATGTCATCTAAGTGGTTGGACAGAAATAAGTTCCATATTTAACGAAAACTATTTTTTTGCCAGACGAGACAAAAAGCACAGGCATATCCCTAAATATGGCGAGTATTTTTAACGAAATATGGTGAAAAAATAGTCTGTCATAATATGTGTGAGTTATTTCTATCTAAGCACTTATACTTTGCAAAAAGAACT
>JANSWP010000133.1 GCA_024743405.1 Bacteroidota bacterium | reverse complement strand
ATGAGGTACTAAATTTTGGTTAATCAGCTTTTTGCTTAATTTCATCATAGTTGCAGTGGGTTTGGTGAGTTAAGTAGGATTTTCAAACTTAACTCGCTGCAACTGTTTCACAAAATGTCAATTAACTTTAGACAACTTCAGATTTATTTTTTGATATGAAGTTATTTTTCACAAAAAATGATAAATCATTAGAATTATATACAACAAGCTTATTAATTTTCCTAAATGCCAATTTATATAACCATGGAACGAAGTTATTCGTAAAACTTGGATTAAGAAATGTATACCCTAAGCCCGTAATTATTGAAATAGATGAAATACCCGCCCAATTAGCTGCCAAACTTCCATAAATATTCGGTTTAATAGTATAATTTAAAACAACATCTGGCTTTTCCTTTTTATATATTTTATATAATTCCAGAGTCAATCTTAAATCTCCTAAAGGAGATTTTCCTTGTGAATTTAATTTTTTAAGGGGAATATGTTTGGTAAAATAACTTTCGTTTAGATAAGAAATATACTCATCAATCGGAGCAATAACAATAATTTGATATCCTTTATTCTTTAACTTTCGAATTAAATTCAATCGAAAATTGAAAATATTCCACGTAGAGTTACTTACTATTGCAATTTTTTTCGAACCTGTCATCAATGATGAAATTTAAATAATTATTTAAAAAAATAATTTGTAAAAGACTGATAATAAGTAACTTTCACTAAAAATTAAGACTTGTTTCTTCTAAAGAGAAATTTTGCACATAAAACAAATCCTAAACTATAGGATAGCAAATATAATAAAATTGAAGCATTGTAATTCTCAAAATTTCTATTTTTTTCAGAAAATCATTCAGATTTCGCTGAAATCAAAATGAGAAAATGACAATTGGTTAAAACCTCTATAGATTTCAGGGGGTACTTTAAGTAACTCAAGGATTTTCAGCTGTACAGGCTTCAAATCCGAGATATTGACATAAATTTTATTTTCTACTGATACGATATTGAGATGTATATTTTTAAAAGCGTGTAAAATGAGGTTCGTTGTTGGTTTATCAGTAGCTCGACCAGGATTACCTGGAATAAGTTCTTTGATTTTTTGTTTTGTAGCTTTCAATTCGGAACGTACTCGATGCTGGATGACACTAACATATTTTAAAGCCAAAAGTAGTAACCTAATGAGTGCCTTAATTCTATGAGGTTTGTGCAACAAAACAGGCATCAAAGCAGTGACACGATTGAGCAGTTCATCAAATTTATGTTCAATCCGATACTCATTGCGATAACAAAGAATTGCTTGTTGGATACTCAATCTGTCTTTGGGCGCATTACTGGCATAAACTCTCCAACCTAAATTTTGTAAGTGTTGAGCTTTCAACACTTCATTTACTTTAATTTGGAGTTGAAAATGCAGTTTTGTTTCCACTCGTTCGGGGCGGTTACCATAAGCTCTAATTGTTTTAGTTTCCACTCGTTGTTCAATATTGACCTGTAGAAAATCTTTAAGTTGATACTTGGTCAAGATTTGTTGAACAGCACTTTGAACCTCCGCATAAGTTTTCAGTTTCTTTCGTCCCTGTTTAGCTTGTAGTATGATTCCCAAATCAGTTTTTGCTTTGGCTAATCGCTTTTCAAAAGCCAGCTTTTGGCGATTAGCAAAGGCAGTAGAATAAACAATGATGCGTCTTTCATTCCATGTTAGACCATTTTGTTGATCTGTTACCTGCTCGATTTGCTCAAAACCTTTTGCCTTCAACTGAGTTTGACCATGTTTATCTTCGGTTAAAACTTCAACAAATTCGTTGGGGCGATTCGCCAAATAAGCCGCTAATTGAGTCTGACTACATTTCTTCTTACTTAATGGGAGTAAATAGTATTGATCTTTATGTTGTAAAAAAGAACGTACCTCCGTACTACCCATTTTGCAATCGCCGACAAATAATTGATGCAAGAAGTCTACGTTACCAATTAACTCTTTCAAGACAGGTAAATACAGGACATCATCAGCTGTATTACCTGCAACAGTCTTGGAATACAAAGGCATTGCCAAAGGATCTAAAGTGGCTACCATTGTTTTTAATTGTGGTAAATCCGAACGATGTTATTTAGAATGTCCATATTGAAATTCCCCCGAAGCAGATCGATGGGATTGAGTAATCATGGCATCCAAGCGAATGGGTTCTTCTTGTACACTTAATTGATACACATTGATTAACCTTCGATTATGAGCATGTTCAAAAGCAGCCCAAGCTGATTCATTAGAAAACCGTTCAAGAAGGTTCGTCAATTTATCATCTGTAAAATCTTTCACCCTAAGGTCAGCTTCACCCAAACAATAACCCAAGGTCAGTATTTGTTGGGTAGCCCAGGTCTCTACATGACTAATCCTGTGATCGCTACAAGACAAAATATATGTCAAAAATCCAACGGTGACTTTTCCACCGTTTGTGCCTTGCCAATTGCCATGGTCGGGAAAGTGTTGTTCTAACAACTCGCTAAGTCCACTCTTTTCAAACTCAGCTATTAGTAAAGGTATATCATCAACTCGCTCTATTTTTGATTTCATACAGCGAGTTTACAATTTTATTTTTTAACTCTTTTTTTAGCGAAATCTGAAAAATCACTTTAAATACTTAGAAATACAAAAAAATTATTCTCTACCGTACACTTATGAAATCCACGCGCCTACGGCGCGAAAATTTCTTTTGGAGAGAGACTTTTAATGAAAAAATCTTCGATTTTTTCATTAAAGGTCTCTCTCCTTATTATTCTTTCGCCTTCTTTGACGGCGTTTTCCACAACATTCAAAAAGTGTACTGTAGAGAAAAAATTTAAAGAAAGGAATCTCCTCCTTCAATATGTACTTTTTTTGTTATATTTTTTATTTCTTGCTCTTTTGATTTAGGAAAAATCAAGAGTACGTCTTCCTCGTCTATTATTATATAGTCATCTAAATCTTTCAAAACGACTAGCTTATCTTTTGGAACTCGAATTAATGAATTTGTTGTATTTTCCAAAATAACGTGATTTCCATTAATCACATTTCCCGCTACATCAGGTTCCGATTCGGCATACAATGAACCCCAAGTCCCTAAATCCGACCAACCTATATCTGCCGGGATTGTATATATGTTTTGAGCATTTTCCATAATGGCATAATCCACGGAAATTTTTGGCGTCTTCGGATAATTTTCGTCTATAAATGATTGTTCATCAGACGTATTATAGACATGATTTCCCTCCTTTAAAATATCAAAAATTTCATTCGCATATTTCTGGAAGGCATTCAATATAGATTGGGTACGCCATATAAAAATGCCCGCATTCCATAAGTAATCACCACTTTTCAAATATCCTTGTGCTTTCTCTAAGGGGGGCTTTTCAGTAAATTTTATGACTTTATGAACTCCATTGAAATCCTCTCTTTCAAAGTTAATATAACCATAACCAGTATCTGGTCTTGTAGGTTGAATGCCAAGCGTAAGTAAGGCTTCGTTATTTTCTGCAAACAATAAAGCTTGCTTTAACGAATTAACAAATGCTTCTTCTTTCAATATAATATGATCAGAAGGTGCAACCACAAAATTAGCGTTCGGATTCAAATTGTGCAGCTTAAAAGATGTATAAGCGACACAAGGAGCTGTATTATTCCGAGAAGGTTCGCAAAGAATCTGATTGTCCGAAATCTCAGGCAAATGTTCTTTTACTAAGTCTTTATATATTCCATTGGTAACGATAAAAATATTCTCAGCAGGACATAATTTTAAAAACCGTTCAAAAGTTAGCCTGATTAAGGATTTACCAACGCCTAAGATATCTAAGAATTGTTTAGGCCTTGCCTCTCTGCTAGCCGGCCAAAACCGACTTCCAATCCCACCTGCCATGATGGCTACATAAATATTTGATTTTTCCATTTTCAATTCTCATTTTTGGATTAATACCAATCTTCACTTTTTAAATTTTGATACACACTTTCAATACCTTCTTTGAGTCCAATCTTAGCCTTCCAACCGGCTCTTTCGAGTTTACTCACATCCATCAATTTTCGGGGAGTCCCATCAGGTTTTTCCAAATCATGAGTGATATTTCCTTCAAAGCCTACAATATCTTTGATCATCAAAGCTAAATCTTTTATTGCAATATCCTCCCCTGTTCCAATATTTACAAGTCCTTCCTCATTGTAAGTTTTCATTAGATAGATACAAGCATCTGCCAAATCATCCACGTGCAAAAATTCCCTTTTTGGTGTACCCGTCCCCCACATAACCACCTCTTTTAAGTTATTTTTCTTAGCCTCATGGAACTTACGAATCAAAGCGGGAAGTACATGCGATTTCTCCAAATCATAGTTATCATTGGGTCCGTACAAATTAGTAGGCATCACCGATATATAATTACAACCATACTGTGCACGATAAGCGTCACACATCTTTATACCCGCAATCTTTGCAATGGCATAAGGCTCATTAGTTGGTTCCAAAAGCCCAGTCAAAAGATAATCTTCTTTTAATGGCTGCGATGCCATTTTAGGATAAATGCAAGACGATCCCAAGAACATGAGTTTTTTGACTTGATTTTCATAAGCCGCATGAATGACATTATTTTGAATCATCAGATTCTCATAAATAAATGCTCCACGGTAGGTATTATTGGCTAAAATACCTCCTACCTTAGCCGCTGCTAGAAACACATAATCAGGCTTTTCCACTCTAAAAAATTCTGCTACCTCCAGTTGATTTCTTAAATCTAGATCTTTGGAAGTTCGTAGAATAAAATTGGAATAGCCTTCATTTAGAAGCCTTCTTAAAATAGCAGAGCCGACCATCCCTCGATGACCGGCTATATAGATTTTTGCATTTTTATCCATTAGATTTTTTTCAATTTATTACCTCAATATTTATTCAAACTCATTCTTAACTTCAAAACCTGCCTCTTTCAATAACTGATCTTTTTTGAAGAGTTTTACATCTTCTCGAACCATTTCACTCACTAAACTCTGCAAATCATATTTAGGTTTCCAGCCCAATTGTGTTTTCGCTTTTGTAGGATCACCAATCAATAATTCAACCTCTGTTGGACGGAAATATCTTGGATTAACACCCACAATTTCTTTTCCAATCTCTACATTATAATCGGGATTTTCGGATGACATCACGACTCCAATCTCATCAATACCCTCACCTTTAAATTCTAATTCAATGCCAATTTCTCGAAATGCCATTCTTACGAAATCTCTAACTGTCGTAGTCACCCCTGTCGCAATTACAAAATCTTCTGGTTTTTCTTGCTGTAACATCAACCACTGAGCTTCCACATAGTCCTTTGCATGTCCCCAATCGCGTTTGGCATCCATGTTTCCAAGATATATTTTATTCTGTAATCCCATACCTATTTTTGCAGCTGCACGGGTAATTTTTCTCGTCACAAATGTCTCCCCACGAAGTGGCGATTCATGATTAAAAAGGATGCCATTACAAGCAAACATATCGTAAGCTTCTCGATAATTGACTACAATCCAATAAGAATACAATTTTGCAACAGCATAAGGCGAACGAGGATAAAAAGGAGTGGTTTCTTTTTGCGGAACTTCTTGTACTAAACCATAAAGTTCAGATGTAGATGCTTGATAAAATTTTGTTTTTTTACTCAATCCCAAAATTCTAATGGCTTCTAATAATCGAAGTGTCCCGACACCATCAGCATCGACTGAATATTCTGGCATTTCAAAACTTACTTGTACGTGAGACATCGCCCCCAGGTTATAAATTTCATCAGGCTGAACTTCCTGTATAATTCGAATAAGATTTGTACTATCCGTCAAATCTCCATAATGTAGGATGAAATTTCGATTATCTACATGAGGGTCTTCGTACAGATGATCAATTCTTCCTGTATTAAATAAAGAACTTCTTCTTTTTATCCCATGAACTTCATACCCTTTTTTCAGAAGAAATTCAGATAAGTAAGCTCCATCTTGTCCTGTAATCCCTGTAATTAATGCTCTTTTCTTACTCACAAATTTAATTTTTTAAAAATCATGATACCGGTTAGTTAAACTAGTCGTTAAACCGGCATAAAAATATTGCGTCTTATGTTTTAATATATTATCTATTTCAACTTCAGGGTTAAAATCTCTATATCTCATTCCTATATTAAATCTAAGGTTCGTTTTTGGATTAAAGAGATACCCTACTTTTGCATCCAAAATCAAAATTTCCGTATTAACCCCTTGCCCTATCTCATTTCCATAATCTTGTTCTCTATCTTCATAGCTTTCATATATATCAGCTCCCCAATTTTCTCGACGCGGATCGAAACCTTTAGTAGCGTACATAATCTCAATTTCTCCAATGAAACGTTTTTTCTGATAAGTCAAAAAGGTAACAGATTCGATAAAATTGGCGCCCAAAGGATGGGCTAAAGACTGATTATAGTGACCGTAATTTTGATAGATGTTTGAGTGAGAATAAGTATAGGGTTTTACAATGTTTATTTCAGATTGAATGGTTAATCCTGGAATTATCGCATTATAAACTTTTCCTCCAACCTGGAAGCCAAATTTATTCCCCCACCAGCCTTCTCCAGCTTTTAACTCACTAAATTTAAATTCATCGAGCATGAATTGTCCATATAAATACCCATTGTTTGAAAATTTATATTTCAAATTTATGCCCATTAAAACATTGCCTGCACCTGAACCGACTGCAAATTCAATTGGGCGATAAAAGATAATTGGATTTAAATAGTTGACATCATATCCGCGAGTTCCAGTACTATCTTCATAGATTGTCGTTTCGAATAGTCCTATATTTAATCGTTTCCCAATATTTATTGAAAGATAATGAGAACTGACATACTTTGGTATATGTGTTCCACTAGGTGCTTTATCATTAATATCCGCCATCTTTGTGAATAAATTCACATACTTAAGCCTCCAAATGGATGTTGTAATTTTCAGGAATGGATAATTAAAAGCATTATCAGATAACAAGAGAGAACGGTAGCCATCCCCTATAAAAACTTTCCCATGTCCGAATTGAAAATCAAAAAACTTACTTGGACGAAAATTGATTAATCCAGTAGCAACACCCCAATCTCTAACCCCATTATTATTAAAATTTTTCGATAGCCCTTCACCAGGAATAACTTTAGTTTGAATAACAAAGTCTCGAATATATCTTGGAAAAAGTGCTTGATTTTCATAAAAATCAGATTGGAAGCTAAACTTCTGTCCAATCCTTCCTTTCAATTCAATACCTCTAGTGTTTGTATACAATAAATCATCTACATTATTATCCCTTCCAATTCTTAAATTAACTAAAGGATTCATAATTATTTGATAATCGTCAGAATTTACATTGATAAAATGCTCATTAAAAAGTTTTCGTGCTATCCAATTTTCTCTTGATTGAAATAAGTCAACAAAAGTAGAATCAATAATTCCTTGTAAATCTCTTTGATTATAAGGCTTTATCGAAGTATGAAATTCATTCTTAATTTGATGAAGGTCTCCTGAAAAATAATTTAAGTAAGAATGGTTTAAAGGAATATTTTGGCTTTTTATACCTGAAATGAAAAAGCTAAAAACCGAAATAATAAATATTATTCTATACATGGTTCTAATCAACTTGTAATAAAGCCTGAGGTTTGAGTGGAAGAGTTTTGCAAACTTTATATAAAAGATTACTCTTTGGAAAAAGGATAACCCATCCTGAACAAAACAATATGAAAAAATCTAAAAAAAATGATTGATTTTTTTGGTACCACATTTCCATCTTTCCTTTGTAAGGATAAATCACATTACTATAAAATGCCCATTCATCCTCTCCATTTCCTCTTATTTCTGCCAAAATATCTTCTTCATTTCTAAATACAATTGATCCTATCCCAGTTATTCCTGGTAGGACATTATATATCATTTTTTGTATCTCACCTGGATAGGTTTTAAAACTTTTTTCCATCAAGGGGCGAGGTCCGACAAAACTTAAATCACCTTTTAAAACATTAATCAATTGAGGCAGTTCATTAATCTTTGATTTTCTCAAAAAGCCTCCCATCGGTGTTATTCTAGGATCTCTTTTTGAAGTAATAATACCCCCTTTCATATTAGGGCTATCCTTTAGCATAGTGGCAAATTTCCATATATCAAACACTCTATTTTTGTACCCTATTCTTTTCTGAAAATACCAAATATAGCCCTCTCCTGTAGCCATTAAACCTATCATGATAGGAATCATTAGCGGACTAAGGAGTAATAAAAGAATGGTCGCGACCAAAAAATCCATTAAACGTTTTATATAAAAATACATTAAGCTACTATCTTTTTTATTTGTGAAGTTACAATCTCTAATTCCTCATCTAAAATACTTGTTGAACAAGGTATCGCCATGCAGGTTTTGTGTATGTAATCACAATTATCTTGCTTAGATACATAAATACAATTACTATACATTGGCAACTTATACATTGGCATCCAAAATGGACGGCATACTATATTTTGTGCGTTTAATTCTGATATAAGTTTTTTTTGGTGTTTAGTTTGTATTGTAAATAACCAATTATTAAAGCTTACATCTGGACGTATTTGTTGAAATCGAATATCTGCAACTCCATTTAAGTTTTCTCTATAAAAGGCTCCAATCTCTTTTTTTCGAGCAATAAATTTATCTAAACCCTCCATTTGTGCAACCCCGATAGCTGCCAAAACATTAACCAATCGATAATTAAATCCAACCTCATCATGATGATATTCTAATGAATTAGTTTTCGCTGTAGTTGTTATGTGTTTAGCTCTTTGCGCTAGTTTATCATCACTAGTTAAAATAATTCCGCCGCCGCCTGTACTAATTATTTTATTTCCATTAAAGCTTAAACATCCCATCAACCCAAAGGTACCTGCGTGTTGCCCTTTATAAGTTGAGCCTAACGCTTCAGCTGAATCTTCTATTATCGGAAGATGATACTTATTTGCAATTTCCATTAAATGATCCATGTTTCCTATATTACCTTGGACATGAACTGGCAGGATAGCTTTGATTTTTCGCCTATCTTTCTTATGGATTAGGTGTCCTTCACCATCAAAAGCCGTTTCATTCTGAAGAAAATTTTCTAACAGTTCCAAATCCATTTGCCAATCATCAGGATCTGCGTCAATCAATATCGGATCTGCACCTGTATATTTAATTGCATTTGCCGTAGCAACGAATGTAATATTAGGCATAATCACATAATCATTTAACCCAACACCAATTAATTTTAAACAAATATGAATAGCTGCTGTGCCATTTACTGCAGCGATTCCATATTTTGCACCCACATACTTTGCTACTTCTTCTTCAAATTTCGTAACATAACTACCTACGGATGATATCCAACCAGTGTCCAAACAGTCTTTTACGTATTTCCATTCGTTTCCACTTATATTTGGGACACTCAGAGGTATAAACTTTTGATTACTCATTTATTTAATTTAAACTGCATAATTATTATCTTACTTTACATTTCTAAAAACGAAATTCAATAGAAAACGAAAATCCTTTCCAATCGCTTAGAAGCTATTTGAATTTATAATTTTTCACATCTGATAGCAAGTAAACGAATTTGCGCCAGATATATAAAAGCCTCTACGGACTCATTTTTTCGCTCATAATCTTTAGAAAGTCTTCGATAATTATCATTCCAAGCATTTGTTCTTTCGACTATCCACCGCATTGGTAAAACAACGAAAGTGTTAATGTTTTCGGGCTTTTTGACGATGTTTAAGTTCCAACCGAGATTTCGGTAGCATTTTTTAACAAAATGAACTAATTTCCCTCGATACCCACCGTCTGCAAAAAAAGTTTTGAGACGCGGGAAATCAAATCGATTGAGATATAATTTAGCAAACAACCAAGAGCCAGCATCTCGGTCTTGCCAGTCTGCAGCAGTTACCCATGCTATGATAATCAGACCTAAAGTATCTACCATCAGGTGACGTTTTCGACCTTTTATCTTTTTACCGCCATCATAGCCAGTGTCTGATTGACCACTAACTGCGGTGCATTTGACTGACTGAGAGTCAATGAGACCAACACTTGGAGAGCGATTCTTACCCATTAATTCGCGGTAGTCGCCTCCTAATTCTTGGCTTAAATATTCTAGCAGACCATTGTCACGCCAGGTTTTGAAATAATAATAAACGGTACCTGAAGGGGGGAATTCAGAGGGAATATCCGCCCATAAGCAACCGTTTTTTTAAACATATAATATAGCATCAAAGAGTATTCGTAAGGTCCATTTGCGTTTACGAGTAACCATTTGATCAGGCAACTTATTTTCTATAATTTGCCATTGGGCATCTGTTAGGGTGGAAGTGTATTTTTTTGTCATAATCAAAATTACTACTTCCTTGGCAGTGCTCTTCTTATATGTCAAATTTTATAAATTCAAATAGCTTCTTATACTATTTGCCTTTATTATCGTAAAAAGATTCGTGTAATTCTTTATTGTTTTCCAAGTAATCAATATACCAATCAATTGTTCGTTTCAATCCATCTTTCCAATTTACTTTTGGCTCATAATTTAAGTCTCTCTGAGCTTTAGAAATATCAGGACAACGCCTAGCAACTGACCCTGGATAAGTAGGTGCATATTCATATTCTCCCTCAAATCCCATCAACTCTCCTGTATAACGAATAAGCTCCTCAATAGTAATTTCCTCTTGTGTTCCTATATGGTATATCTCCCCATTGCCTCCCTTCTCCATCGCCAATACAGTCCCCTCTACAGCATCATCGATATAATTAAACGCACGTGTTTGATCATGACCATATATTTTAAAGGGATTCTCTCCATTCGTAAACCGCTGGGCTAAATGCGGAATCACATGCTTAAAGCCCATCCGTGGTCCAAATACATTATGATATCGAATAATCGTACACTCAAATCCTAATTGGCGAGAATAATTAAGAAAGCCAGACTCCCCTAACATCTTCGTAACGGCATAAGTGAATCGTGGATGCCCAATTTCATTAATCGTTAAGGGTACACTTTCAGGAGTAGGTATTGTATAATCAAAAGCCTCCACAGCACCAGCATAACATTCACTCGTAGAGGTAAATAATATCTTCCCACAATCACTATTTCTTAGCCATTCAAGTGTATTATATATTAAAGCCGTATTTATGCGAATAATCTCATGGGGTATCTTATTCACATAATCTACACCAACTACTGATGCCAACATATATACATAATCATAATCTCCTTCAAGATTATTAAATATATTGGGATCCGTAAAATCTCCAGCAATTACTGATATATCGTGTTCGTCTATCAACGATTGAAGCATCTCATCAATCTTACCGCCACCACGAAAAAAATTATCCGCAATCGTAATTTTATAAGCCCTATTCTCAGCCAGATATTTTGTAATATTATAGCCTATAAATCCTGCCCCACCTAGTAATAATACTTTCTTCATTTTTGTAATTCCTTTTTTAGTTTTGAAAAATTAGTCTTAGGTACCCAGATATATTCATTCATCAAATACTCCATTAACCTGTTAATTATCAATCACTTGTATTATATTCAAAATAAATTTATCCAAGTACTTAAGTAGTCGAGCAGAATTATTCGTGGAATTTTAGAGCTAAGATTCCACAAATAATTCTGCTCGACTACTTACATAACACTAGGTAATTATATATCACCTCTACCTACTATTTTTACAGTATGTCTTTTTGAAAGTCGTTGAATTTCTGCTCTAGACAGTAGTCCAACGGTATCTAAAATGAATAAGTTTTTCTGCGATTCCAAATAAGATAATAAGTTTTCAGATTGCATATATTCAACATGCCCTGTACTAATTATTACAATATCTAAATCGTGCTTGAATGCCTCTTCATAATCTAAAGGTATTTCCATTTCTTTCTCTTCCCAAAATCTAACATAAGGATCATGTAAAAAGACTTGACAGTTATCTTTGATTAAATAGTTATAGAATGGTTCAACTGGAGAATATCTAGTGTCTCCAACATTACTTCGATAAGAAATCCCTAACATTAATGCCTTTTTACCCATAAGATCTTCAAGCTCTAATGATCTTTTCATAAATTGATATGCATAAAGCGGCATTTTATCATTTATTTGAACGCCTCTTTCACTTTGTCCTAAAGGTTCACTGCTCCCAAATAACGTTTGCTTAGACCACGATGCTAACAGAGGGTCTTTCGTTAAACAATATCCTCCCACACCAATACCCGGTAACATCAAATTCGCATGAGTTGGTCTCATTCTAATTGCTTTAACGACTTCATATAAATTAACACCAGCCTCCTCCGCAAATCGAGACCATTCTACAGCAAAAGCAATGTTCATAGCTCTGTAAGAATTTTCTAACACTTTAGCCATCTCCGTTGCGTTAGTATTTCCAAGCTGTGTTAATGGGTATTTTTCTGTACTAATGATTGTTCGCAAAAAACGCTCTGTCGCCTCTGCACTAACTTCATTAATACCTGAAAATACTCTATAAAAATTTTGTATAGAATCAATATAATTAGGGCCAGGCATCACTCTCTCATAAGAATGACCTAATCTAAATTCATCAATTGGTAATCCTCTCTCCTCTAAACATTTTTCAATAATTGGTTTTACCACTTTTTGACAAGTACCTGGAGGAACTGTTGTTTCCACTAAAATAAGTACATCTTTTTTGCAGTTATCCCCAATTGTTTCAATTGCTTTTCTAAATGCGCTTAAATCAACATCATAATCATTTAACTCACCATAAAATCCTGATTTTTTAGCAACATCTAAATTAATATCTACAATAATGGTGTCAGCTTTTGAGTAAGCATGATTATCAAAAGTGGCATATAGGTTATCTTTTTTCTTTGCCTCTTGGTAAAACTCCTCAATTTTAGGATCGGAAGCTACAATTGGAAACAACCCTTCATTAATAGATTTAATTTTCCAATAGGTATCTTTTCTTGCTAAATCAACACCAATTACGGCATATTCTTCTGTCAAGGCATTAGCACATACTAAAGACATTACTGCACCAACGAATCCCAAACCTTGAATTACTACAACAGGTTTCCCTTCATTTTTTTTCAAGAAATTATCAATTCCATTTTTATCATCCAACATACTAGGTATTGAAGTTGTCTAAAGTTAATTGACATTTTGTGAAACAGTTGCAGCGAGTTAAGTTTGAAAATCCTACTTAACTCACCAAACCCACTGCAACTATGATGAAATTAAGCAAAAAGCTGATTAACCAAAATTTAGTACCT
>JANSWP010000015.1 GCA_024743405.1 Bacteroidota bacterium | reverse complement strand
CTTGGATTGACGGATTTAAAAGTTTAATAATCCGATATGAGACAAATGCCAGTCACTGGCTTGGGCTACATTATTTGGCTTTTTCGGTTATCCTTTTGAGGAAAGCTGAAAAAGCTCCAAAAAAACTTTAGACAACTTCTTTATCAAATAAGCTCTTAGTTCAGATGTAGTAAGTTTGAATTTCGACACTTATATTTTAATCAAGAAAGACAAATATAGTAAAACCCACTGGAACAAAAATACTCATTCAAATCCAATCCAAACATGAAAAACAGAACTGCTTTTGTCGAAGTGCCGCCGACTTACACGAAAAGATGAAGGGCTTTGACCTTTTATATCATTCAAATATGATATATTGATGGAAGTTATTTTTGTAAGTTTATGTTTGGTATTAGATTTTTTCTCAAATGAAGCTTAGGAACACGGGGAGAAATAGTCGAAATTTGACGCGAAAAAGTTCTTTCATATGCCAAATGCTTTTCTCTTATGTCATTATCCCTCCATCGATATTAAAAGTAGCTCCCGTAATCCAAGAAGCGTCATCTGACGCCAAAAACAAAGCTAATTTGGCGATATCTTCTGGAGTACCTAATCGTTTTAAAGGCGTTGCTTGAATGACATTATCTACAGCAGTTTTGGGGTTTTCAAAAGCTTCTGCTGAATCCCAAAGTAAAGGGGTATCAACTGGTCCAGGGCAAATTGCATTTACTCGAATCTTGGGTGCATAATCAACTGCCATTTGTTTGGTCAAAGCGACTGCTCCTGCTTTCGAAGCACAATAAGCAGGGTGATTGGGGAAACTTTTAAAAGCGGCAATAGAAGCATTGATGATAACATTGCCTGTACCATTTTTCAATAAAGAAGGAAGCGCGTATTTACATAAATAATAAATGGAACTTAGGTTTGTATTAATGGTTTGATGCCATAAATCTGCTGATAAGTCAGTTACAGAACCCAGCCCCAGGATTCCAGCATTGATAGATAGTATATCTATTTTCCCAAAATTATCAAGGGTTATCTCCACTAGCCTTTGATTAGTTTTTGCCTCCCTAATGTCACCATTTAGGAATACCACCTTTTCATTGAATTCCTTTAAGGAATTTACTAATTGGGTACCTCGTTCTTCATTTCGCCCTGATAAAACCAAGGAAGCTCCTTCTTTTGCAAAAGTTTCTGCTATTCCTTTTCCCATACCGCTTGTCGCACCTGTTATGATGGCAACTTTTTCGTTTAGTTTTTTCATGATAAAGATTTGAAATTCTCAATTCCTAATGCGATCAAGCCGCTACCATAGAAGTTAGACAATAAGAAATTCTCACTTCTAGAGCATGAATATAAGCCGAAATTCATAATCTGAATTAATCCATGGAATTCTAAATCAGCTTCCTTTTCTAAACGTATGAAAAGAATAATAGCAGAGTCCCTTCGGAGACTCTGCTATTTGCCAGAAATACATCTTTTTTATAAGGAACGATGTGTTGGTTATTATTTTGATTAAAAAAGTACTCTATATTTATTTTAGATCTCTAAACGGAAGCTTTGTAAAGTTAGTCCCAATAGAATTTGCATCTTGTAGCATTAATTTCTAGTCTAATCAATAGACTATCCATTTCAATTGATAATTTGCGGATGGAAGTAAATCTTCTATTATCAATTAAAAAATTTAACAAAAGAGATAACTGAAACGTGAAAATAATCTTGAATACACTTGAAAATGTTTCCTTTTCAATATTTAATGGATCTCTCCCCAAAGAGGAGAATCTTTCTCATATATATTTAATTAATAGTCAAAACTTCCCAATTTCAATTATCCAAGAACTCCAAAGCTTATTAAATAAAAAGGAAATTCAAAAGGCTTTAAAGTTTCGATTCGATAAAGATAGAATTGAGTACGTGGTTTCGAGAGGCATTTTAAGAATTCTGATCTCTAAGTATTTGAGAGGAGAAGGTTTAACCAAATTATCAGGAATTGAAAAGTCATTACAAGACATTTCTCCTCAGTCTATTCAATTTGAACAAGGAGCTTTTGGAAAACCTCGAATTTCAAATCCCAAAATTCTTTTAGGAAATAGGTCTCAATATATAAAGTTTAATGTTTCTCACTCAAATGGAAGGATTGCGATAGCTTTTTGTTTTGGTAATGGAGAAATTGGGATCGATATTGAAAAGATTAAGAAACCATTTGATTATCAATTGATTATTGATCATTATTTTTCAAAAAAAGAACAACAATATATCCTCTCAGAGCAACATTTTTATGAATTATGGACGCGAAAAGAAGCACTTTTAAAAGTTACAGGAATAGGCTTGACTAAAGATTTGACAAATTTGGAAGTTTCTGAGAACAGCCATATTTCCTATTTTACCGATAAACGATTACTTCCTTTCAAGGATAACACCTATTACATTAATTCTTTTCAGGTTGGCGACTATTCCCTAAGCTTGGCATTGGAGAAAAACCAGGAATTCAGAATATTCGAATACCCGGTAAAAACATTATTACCTAACAAGCCCTAAGTTTTTCTTTTCCTTTTCAAAAAAACAAGATTCATCATAATATTAGGATATTTTTTTTTTGCTTTGCACCTCTAAATTTCATTTTACCTTATGACTCGAAAAGAACTTTTCAATCAAATACAATCTAAAAAATCTTATCTCTGTGTTGGATTGGATGCTGACATTAATCGAATACCAAAACATCTATTGGATTTTGAAGATCCCATTTTTGAATTTAATAAGCAGATAATAGATGCCACTAAAGATCTTTGTGTAGCTTATAAACCAAATTTGGCATTCTATGAATCCTTGGGTGCTAAAGGGTGGATCTCGTTGGAAAAAACCAAGAATTATATTCCAAAAGAACATTTTACCATTGCGGATGCGAAGCGAGGAGATATCGGGAATACATCTAGACTTTATGCCAAAGCCTTTTTTGAAACATTTGACTTTGATTCAGTTACAGTGGCGCCTTATATGGGCATTGATTCAGTGCAACCTTTTTTGGAATTTGAAGATAAGTGGGTGATTTTATTGGGACTGACTTCGAATAAAGGAAGTCGTGATTTTCAATTCGCGATTCAAGATAATGAAATGCCACTTTATGAGCGTGTTTTGAGAAAAGCCCAAGAGTGGGGGAGCCCAGAGAATTTAATGTTTGTAATAGGGGCTACGCATCCTGAAATGTTTGAAAAAATTCGGGAAATTGCACCTGATAACTTTTATTTGGTACCTGGAATTGGTGCGCAAGGTGGTGATTTACAAAAGGTTAGCCAATATGGCTATAATGATAATTGTGGTCTATTAGTGAATTCTTCTAGAGGAATAATCTTTTCAAGTGACGGCGAAGAATTTGCAGAGGATGCAAGAAAATCGGCATTGAAGTTACAAAAAGAAATGGAGGCTTTTATTGCAACTAAGTAAGACCATATTTAGAACAAACTGAAGAATTATTTATGAAGGAATGGATACTTTTTGATGCAGATAATACCCTTTTTGATTTTACAAAATCTTCAAAGGTTTCCTTTAAAAAGACATTGTCATTTTTTGATATTGAACGGGAAGAGGATTTAAAGCCTGTCTTCAATCATGTGAATGAAATATGTTGGAAGGCATTTGAAAATAATCAAATGACTGCAGAGGAATTGCGATGGCGCCGTTTTGAAATGTTTTTTAAGACGATTGGGGAATACCGAGATGCTCAGGAAGCAGGAACCTATTATTTAAAATGCCTATCTGAAACAGATTACCTTTTGGATGGTGCAATGAACTTATTGTCAGAACTAAAGAGTGTTGGATTTAAAATGGCCATTATTACAAATGGTTTAAAGGAAGTACAAAGACCTAAATTTTCAGCCTCTAATTTGACCGCTTTTTTTGAAGAAATCATTGTTTCGGATGAGATAGGTTATGCAAAACCTCAAACTGCCTTTTTTGAATATACTTTTAATCAACTAAAGAACCCACCTAAAGAATCAACCATTGTAGTGGGAGACAGCCTAAATTCCGATATCAAAGGAGGTAATAACTATGGATTGGAAACTTGTTGGTATAACCCTAAAAAGAAACAAAATCTAACCAAAATTTTTCCCAACCATGAAATAAATATTCTCAAGCAACTATTAGCTATTTTAGGCTAATTGTATTAGAGGTTTACACTTTGAACTACTCAAAACTATTCCTACTTTTGTGGCTTGAAAACTTACCATATTCCAAATTAGCATTTGATTTTCGGATTTTTTAAGATTGATTTTTAGTGGATTAGTGAGTTGATAATATTTCTTATTCGTAAGTCAAAACCATAAATTTAAACTATGTCAAACGGATTTTTTGATGTGCCTATTGCAGAGAATGAAAAGGTACTTTCTTATGCCCCTGGTTCCCCTGAAAAGGTGGAATTGAAAAAAGCATTAGCCAATTTAAAGTCTCGTAAAGAGGATATTCCAATGACCATTGGAGGTAAAAAAGTATTTACCAAAAATAAAGCTTCCATCCATCCTCCACATGAATTGAAACATACTTTGGGTCATTACTCAAAGGGAACTGAAAAACATGTAAAAGATGCAATTAAGGCGGCTATGGCTGCTAAAGAGGATTGGGCCAATATGCCTTGGCAAGAACGAGCTGCTATATTTCTAAAAGCTGCTGATTTATTGTCTGGTCCATACCGTCAAAGAATGAATGCTGCGACGATGCTTTGTCAATCAAAAAATGCCTATCAGGCTGAGATTGATAGTGTGGCTGAAATGGCTGACTTTTTCCGTTTCAATGTGCAATACATGACAGAGATTTATGCTGTTCAACCTGAAAGTGCTGCTGGCATTTGGAACAGATTGGAATATAGACCTTTAGAAGGTTTTATTTTCGCACTCACGCCCTTTAATTTTACTTCTATTGCTGGAAATTTACCAGGTGCACCAGCATTAATGGGTAATACGGTGGTTTGGAAACCGGCTAATTCACAAATATATTCCGCCAATGTAATTATGGAATTATTTGAAGAAGCTGGATTGCCTGATGGTGTTATTAATTTAGTATTTGTAGATGGACCAACTGCAGGAAATGTTGTTTTTTCCAATCCTGATTTTGGAGGGTTACATTTTACAGGAAGTACTGGTGTATTTAATCATCTTTGGAAAACCATGGGTGAAAATATTTCCACTTATAAATCTTATCCAAGAATTGTTGGAGAAACAGGAGGTAAAGATTTTGTAATTGCACATTCATCTGCCAATGCTAAAGAAGTAGCAACGGCTTTATCAAGAGGTGCTTTTGAATTTCAAGGTCAAAAATGTTCAGCCGCATCACGTGCTTATATCCCCAAAAGCCTTTGGAAAGATGTAAAAAGTTACGTGCAAAAAGATTTGAAATCTTTCAAGATGGGTTCTCCTGAGGACTTTAGAAACTTCATTAATGCAGTGATTGATGAGAAGGCATTTGATAAAATTTCTAATTATATCAAAAACGCTAAAAAGGACAAAAATGCCAAAATCATAGCTGGGGGCAAGTTTGATAAATCTAAAGGCTATTTTATTGAGCCTACGGTTATTGAGACTAACGATCCTAAGTATAAAACCATGTGCGAGGAGATTTTTGGTCCTGTTTTAACAGTGTATGTATATGAAGATAAGAAATACGAAGAGACCTTAAAGATATTGGATCGAACTTCTGAATATGCGTTAACTGGAGCCATTTTCGCGAAAGATAGAGCAGCTGTAGTAACGGCAACTACTATTTTGAGAAACTCGGCAGGTAATTTTTACATTAATGATAAACCGACTGGAGCAGTTGTTGGTCAACAACCGTTTGGAGGTGCGAGAGCTTCAGGAACAAATGATAAAGCAGGTTCTGTTTTGAATTTGTATCGATGGGTTTCTCCACGAACAATTAAGGAGACTTTTGTAGCACCAAGAGATTATCGCTACCCGTTTTTAGCAGGAAAATAAATCGAACATTTCAGTTTGCATAAGATACTTTTAAAGGTAGTCATTGGTTTGGCTACCTTTTTTTTGTTTGTTATTGTGACCCAAAAAAAAAGCTTCCTCTCCACATATTTGGAAGAGGAAGCTTTATAGCAGTTTGTGAGATTATCTTTTATCTCATTAGAACCATTTTCATGGTTGAAGTATTCGTTGAAGTCTCAACGGTGTAATAAATGACTCCGTTTGCAGCAAGATCTTTTTTGCTTATTTCTAAAGCATTATATCCTTTTGCATAATTACCTGCAATTTTTTGGATTACTTTTCCTGAAACATCAGTTAAAGTGATCGTAGTAAACATTGCCTCTGGTAAGTTAAATCCGATAGTGGTATTCTCACGGAATGGATTTGGTGTATTTTGATATACTTCAAAGTTATTATTTACGATAGTTGAACCTTCAAATTGAAGATTTACATTCATTAAATCACCATTTTTACCATAAGCCTCAGCAACGGTATACTTCGAGTTCAAATCTAAAACATCGCTCAATTGAGCATCTGTTTTGGCAGTGAAAGTCAAAGAAAATACATTTTCTGTTGCATCAAGGTTGATGATTTCTGCATTGTGCCAGCTTGAGGTAATAGCTCCCTCTTCTAAAAGAGCGAAACCGAAATTCTCCTCTTTTGCTAATCCTGAATTTACATTATTAAATTCAAGAACAGCCTGATCAAAATTCAAAGTGAATTGGAAACCATTTACATTGAAATCTTTAGCATTGAAATCAATGTTGTAAGTCTTTCCAGTTTCCAATTGGATATCTTTAGTATTAAGAACTAAATCATCCGTGACATTTCGATCATCTGTATCAGCCAAGTCATAAGGACTGGCATTGCCATTAACATCCCCAATTTTGACACCAATGAAATCAGCATTTAACTCGTCTGTATCGACATTGTTAAAGTTCAATAATTCAGGGAAATTTGTTTCAAAAGGATTTTCATCATTTGGAAAAGCAAAGTTTTTATCAACAAATCTCCAAGATGTATTATTCGCGAAATTATCATCTATATGAAGAATCAATTTTCTCAATTGAACCAAATCAAAAGTGGTAACCGTTTTTGATTTATTAATGTCAGCAGCAATAATTTTGTAAGGAGAATTCAATTTGTTTACTCCTAAAATATGCTTAGTCATTAAGACCAAATCATAAGTTGAGACACCATTCAAAGGATTGATATCTTTAGACGGAACAATTGTATAATCACCTCCAGCTGCAACATTAGGGAAGGAGAACATGCCAGTTGCATCTGTTGCTGTCAAACCATTTCCTGATCCACTAAGAGTTACATCCACATTTTCAATTGACTCATCAGATTCATTAGTAATAGAACCTCCCATTTGAACAAGTGGATTACCAGTTGAGCAACCACCCATATTATCTTGTATGACAATTATCGTCACACAGTAATCTTGATTTCCAGCCTCATCAGTTACCCAAACTTCTACAGATTGAGTACCAACTTGGTCACAGAAATAAGTTGCGTTTTTATCCGAGATATCAGAAGAGAAAGAAATTTCAAGATCATCAGAAGCTGTGCAGTTATCAAAACTTCCTTCATTGAAATCACTTGCCCAAATTTCAACCATAGGTGGAGTAGAGTTCATTAATTCGATCACTAAACCATTCTTACAGTATGGAGTTGGTTTCTTACAGTCTAATACATCAAATGTAGTTTGACAAATGTTCGTATTTCCACAATTGTCAGAGGCTGTATAAGTAACAGCATAAGTACCAGGAGCAACATCTGCGAAAGGACCAAAGCCACTTCCTAAATCACTCTCAGCAGTTACGGTAATATCTGTACTACAATCAGTAGCATCAGGTGTTGGTAACTCAACTGAATATACACAAGAGTTATCTTCTATACAATAATCAGGAATATCACATCCGTCAGCAAAAACTGGTTTAGTGTTATCACTAACCTTGATATGTTGTTCGTATTGAATAAAACCATCCCATGGATCTAAGTCAATATCTGTATCCGGAGCTGCATTATTGTTAGCAATTCCTTCTGCAACACCAGGAAAATCAGTACCATTCCAACTGTCACGGAATACTCGAGGCTCATAATTGATACCATCGCCATCTAAATCTCTATATGCTTGAGGCATTTGACTTTCAGGAATCTCTACAACTTCCTGATCAACATCATCACCTACTACGCACCAGTTAATTACAGTCCATGTCCGTGAAATTTTGTAGCACGCGTCAGGAACATCATTAAAGTAGGTATCTTCAAAAGAAACTGCGATTAACTCACACGATTCATTTGTTAAAACAGGTTCGCCAAAATCAGGAACATCATCGCCACATACAACATCTAGATCAGCTGGGAACTCAACAACAAAATCAGAAATATGTCTTACAAAAATTAATTGTGTACAGGTAACAGGGCCGTTTCCAGCAGGGTCTGTTGCTTGCCATGTTCTTGTAATTGATCCACTTCCACATTGATCAAGATTAATATTTACATTTGGATTTACATCCAAATTACAATTGTCAACATATTGAGCTTCACCAAATTGATCAAGAACAGAGTTATCTCCTAATGACAATCCAACCTCTAATTCTTCCCAGTAAAAATCGCAAGTAATTGTTTCTGGACCAGGACAACTAACCAACACTGGCTGTTGCTTGTCTTCTACATTTACTTCGACCATACATTCGTTGTAATTATTGTAACAATCCCATACTCTCATAACCACCATAATCGGATTATTTGGTACATCTTCACAACAGAAAGTAACAGAATCTCCAAAATCAGTTCCGTTCAATCCGCATGCATCATCATTCATTTTTGCTACTTCATATCTATCGATACAACAGTTATCAAAACTGCCATCATCAAAAACGGTAGCAGGCACTTTTGCCAATCCATCTGATGTTACGTCAACTTCCGTAATTTCATCACAAATTACAGACGGAGCGATATCATCCACAACAGTTAGCGTATAATATGCTTCACTTACATTTCCACATTTATCTTCAGCAGTAACTTTAACTGAGTAAGAACCTATTTCCAAACCAGGAAGTGGAACTTGGTTACCCGAAACAGTTTGTCCAATTGGAGTAAAGGTTTTTACCGTTGTAACTCCTGAACAATTATCTGAAGTTTGTGGAGTAGGAAGCGGTGCACGACCTTTACATGCCTGAGGGTGTGTACCAGGAATATTAGCGCTTATGGTAACATCGGCAACTGTAATAGTTGGAGGTGTTGTATCTTCAAATTTAATTAACTGAACATTATCTTCACCGCCTACTCCTGTCAAAATAACTTGACCAGTACACCAGTCAAGTACAGTCCATGTACGAACTATTTTCTTAACTCCTGGAGCACCACCACATAATTCAAGGTCTTCATCAGAGTAAGTATAGCCATATTGGCAATAGATACCGTCCAAACCAGAAGGTTTTCCTGATGAATTAGGATTAGCTTGACCGAAGTTTCCGCAATTCCATGTTCTATCATTTGGAAAGTCGATTACTGAAGGTCGCACTATATATACTGTGTCAGCACATTGTGCAGATTCGTTTCCGTAATCATCTACTGCAATCCATACTCTTTCGAAAGCTACTTGATTGTCGTCGCAAGCATCATCATCAATTAATGTTTGCGAAATCAACTTTTCAATAGGGTTGTTATCACAGTTATCTGAAGCTGATGGTTTTGGTGCTTGGTTAATACTTGAAGTACATGGTATAGTACGATTAGGGCAATTTAATACTGGCGGTTGTTTATCTTCAACAGATAATGTACCCCAACAAGTTGCACCGGTAATTGTATATTCAATAGAAACTGTAAAATCTTCTCCTATATCGTTGCAATCCATTATTGAATTTGGTAATGGATCACCTTTATAGTCTTTAATAGTAATTTCATATTTATCATCACAATCATAAGGACCTCCCTCCAAAATCATGTCAGGATTGATCTCTGCCTGACCATTAACATCCAAAGATGCTATAATGTGGTCATTACAAACTACATAAGAGAGTGGAGTAGGTAATTCTTGAACAGCAATATTGACTGTGCAAGAATTTGTAGAACCGCCATTATCAGTTACCTCGAATTCAACTGGCCAAGTACCAACTGGATACGTTCCTGATAAGGTATTTCCACCAGTAATATTATTAACTGCAGATGCAATACCTTGATCATCTTGGTATAGAGGTTCAAGTGCAACTACTTCACCCGTAGTTTCTCCAGGACAAACGGTAACAACAATATCATCATTGGGTCCAATAACCTTTTGAAGACTTGCGTCGTCGTAGAAAACAGCACCACCATTCCAATTGACGTTGAAGAAGAATCCAACGATTCTCACTTCAGCAGTAGTCGGAGGAGCTTCAGCAATTGCTGAATATTGGATGTACTGATCTGTTGGAGTAGCTCCATTAAATTGTTCAGAAGTTTTAAAATTTTCTCCAGCAACGAAACATCCTGCAGCATCATAAAATTCGATATGGATTTCTGCAAAATTGTCGCCACCAAAAATGGCATCGTTACCAGGAGTCAATAACCAAATACTTCCTACCCAAGTTTCACCTGGAGTTGCAGGTACTCCTTGAACAAAGCCATTCACATTAAATGGGTCACTAAAGGATCCAAACATTTTGATGTGTTGATTTCCAGAGCGAGGCTCTATAGGCTCAACAAAAATGTTGGAAAAACCAGCATAACCACCAAACATAAACCATCCTGGAGGATTGGGATTGCCAAGGTAGTCGATTGTAGGTCCTAATGGACCAGCTTCGAATCCAGGATTGATCAAGACATTCTGTCCAAGTTCTCCACAGACCAAGCCGGGTTGGTCAATTGCCAAAAAACCAGGGCATTGAGCATTCAGGCTGGAAAAGGAAATCGACGCGAATAGCGTCATGAGCAGAGTCGTCTTAATCAGTTGAAAACGGTCGGAAAGGACACGAGATAAGTTCTGTGTAAAATTCGCTTTTTTCATGAGATTATAAATTGTTAATAAACCTAGATTTAAGAGAAACAGTCTTCTCTATGTTTGTCGCTAAAAACAACTTAATATCCAAACTTAAGTTAGAAGAAAAAAAAGGAAAAGCCTGTGTAGATTTTGATTAATTCTAGATCGGAATTGCTTTGGGAAAAATCAGTAATTATTAAATTATAAATAGTTAAAAATTACTGCAATAGGCTTTTAATGTTTGGATTATAATTTGCTTTTAACCTTACAAAAGTAAAAAATTAATTTTGGCTCTCAAACTCTTATTAAAAAAAAACTAAAATGAAAAATTACGTCAACGTATTTTGTGAAACACAAATATATGATAACAATAATCTAATTGGATTAAATATTACAATAATGATAAAAATTACTCCTTTTTAGTTAAAAAAATTGAATAAAATTTCTTTTATACTTGTTTTAATTACAAATTTTCAAAATAAAATAGTTTTCCACATTTGTTCGAATTAAGCAAAAAAAATCAAGCCTTATAGCGTGGTTTCTACTTTTTAGAGACATAAACCACACTCAACATTGGAGAAAATCCTAATGTTTGATGATAGCTAAAGGCTAAATCAAGACTGACCATATTTCCAAGTTTTGTGCCGATCCCAAAGTTAAAATTTGCTGGATTTGACCTAATTCCAATCCTTGCAATAAAGCGATCATTTAGAAAATATTCTATTCCAGAATTTAACCGAAGTGGGTGGGATATATCCTTTTCTAATTCTGCTATTAATCGAGCTTTTGGAGAAGGGCAAAAAGCGGTTCCAATTTTAATAATAGTGGGTATATTTTGCTTATTTGTAACTGATATTTTTGCAGGGCTAAAAAAATGAGCACCAAACTTCCATTCTGATGAAATTTCAGCTTGTATTCCACCTTCAAATGTAAAGCTCCCATTATTTCCAAATTCGTCCGTTTGTATATTGAGGTAATCAAATTGGATTCCTGCATTAAACCTTTTTCCAAGTTTTTTTGAATACGCGACCCCGATTTTTTGCTCTTTTAGTTCATCTATCCCAAATTGACTAACACTCAATCCAAAATTTCCTGAATTAGTTGGCAATAAAACTCCAAACCCCAAATGATTTAAATCATTTAATGAATAATAATTTGCAGAGTTGATCGCAACAGAAAAATTTTGGGCATTCGCTAAACCAGCTTGATTACCGAATAAAGCATAAATTTCACCGGATAGAGTAGTAGTATTCCCAAGTGCAATAGCCTTTGCACCACTTCCAAAGGGCGCATTAGATTGACCATATATTGGTGAAAAAAGGATAAATAGCAAGAAGATAATTAAGCCTTGTTTTTCTTCCATACTTCAAATCAAAGAATTTTTTGCAAATTTTCTAAATTTGTGGGATTTTGAAATTGAATTTCCATTTAGAATATTACGTTTGAAAACAACTATTTTGATGCACAAACCACTTATTATTGGCATAACTGGAGGAAGCGGTTCAGGAAAAACTACTTTTATCAATCGTCTTCGAAAAACCTTTAAACGAGCTGAAGTTTGTATTATATCTCAAGACGACTATTATCGCCTTCGAGAGGAACAGAAAGTTGATAACGAAGGAGTTACAAATTTTGATTTGCCAAAATCAATTAATAAAGAAGAATTCGTAAGGGATGTCAAAAAACTGATAAGTGGTAAGAAGGTAGAACGGATGGAATATACTTTCAACAATGAGAAATCAAAGGCTAAAACCTTATCATTTTACCCTGCCCCAATAATTATAGTGGAAGGTATTTTTGTTTTTCATTTCAAGCGAATGAAAAAATTATTTGATTTGAAGGTATTTCTTCATGCAAAAGAAAATCTCAAAGTCATTCGAAGAATAAAAAGAGACCAAATCGAAAGAAATTATCCTATTGATGACGTTTTATATCGGTATGAAAAACACGTGATGCCTACGTTTGAAAAATATATTAAGCCTTATATGGATGAGGCAGATTTAGTCATAAATAACAATGACCATTTTGAAATGGGTCTAGAAGTCCTATTAGGTTTTATTAGGCAAAAATTAACGGAAATAAAAAAATGAAAAACAATTTCGTTCTTTAGGGAGGAGGAAAAATATAACCTACCCATTTTACTTGTTACTTTTTTTTTATTCATCCTTAAAAATACTCGCCATATCTTTGGGTATGTCTGCGTTTTTTGCCTCGTCTAAAGAAAAATTAACTTCCTAAATTTTGGGTAGCTTATTTATTTCCTCCTCCCTTAAATAATTGTTTCAAATTCCTCTTCAGATCTAGTCGAGAGATGACGCCCTAAAGCAGCTATTTTTAGTTGGTGCATTTTCTGGATATCTACCAAAACTTTATTTATTAGCTCTTCATCAATCAGTTTTTCTACATCCTGGAAATTCTCTAATCCTTCTTGGGTTCTAAACTTAAAAGTCTGTTCATATAGACCAGATTCAAACTTTGCAGATAGTTTGTTATCCATTTTAAAAACAGTGATTTTAAGGTTTGGATGCTCAATGTTTCCTATGATTCTCATGAGTGGTGTTTTTGTATACTTTTAGTGATGTATTGATACAATTTATGGATTTCAGCTTTATTTTTGATTAATTCTAAATGTGCATTTATGGTAGTAGTGTCTCCTCTTATTGCTGGACCAGTTTGCATTGCTTTTGGATCATTGTCAATAATTTTATTTGCTGTTTCAATTATCAATGGTTTCAATAATTCCATAGAAATTTCTTCCTCATCCAATATTTCCTTCCCCAGAAAATATAAATGATTAACAAAATTATTTACAAATACTGCCGAAACATGCAAAAACTGTCTTTGGCTATCATCTATGTAATAAACCTTTGGCCCAATCTCATTTGCAATTTCTGTTAAGAATGCAAGATCTAAAGGGTTTTGGGAATCAATACAAATTGGAATATTTGAAAAATCTGGCTTCTTTTCAATAGAGAAGGATTGAAGAGGGTAGAGGATCCCATATCTTTTAAAATGTTCCTCAAAAACAGCACTTGAAGTAGCACCAGACGTATGTACTAAAAAGGAATCTTTTTTTAGAATTTTGGAAAGCTTTTTAGCAACCTCGGTAATCGCATCATCACTTACTGCCAATATACACAAGTCAGCGTCTTTTGAAACTTTGCTTAAATCACTAATAGGCTCGGCTTGAATTAAATTTGCCAGTTTGTTTGCTTTAATTTGTTGCCGACTAAAAATTTGTGACACTGGAATACCCACTTCAAACAGTCTTTTGGCAAGGTGAAAACCGACTCTGCCAGCGCCAATAATAACTACTTTAAGTTCGGTTTTCATTAATGTCATGCCGCCATTACTTTATTTTGTTTTCTTCGAATATACATTCCGATTCCTAAGCCCAACATCATCATTATGGATCCTAACCAAACTAAGTTAATTCCAGGGAAAACGATCGTCTCCAAAATGATATAATCAGTTCTAAAAGAACGTTTAGAGAGATCTATTGGAATTACTTTTGTTTTCTCTTTTTGTGCGATCATCACTTCAATACTTTCTGTGTTAGGATCGATACTTACAAATCTAAAATGTAATCCTAATTCATAGATTTCATCTTTAAAATTAAATGGACTTCTACCTCGAATCAAGTATAGTGGTGTTGCATTGAATCTTTGTCCTGCTTCATTAGAAACTTCGAAAATAGAACCAATAGCTATATCTTCCTCCTCTTTTTGGTAATTTGGATGTTTGGCATTTTTATCAAATCCTTTAAACTCTATTCGGTTCCCATTTAGAAAAATAAAATCTCCATTCTTTAAAATAAAGGATTGATAATCAAGTGTTTCTTCTGGCGTATAAACAGCATTGATAGCCTCTTCTGTCAAACGAACCTTCATAGAGAGATCATTCATTTGAACTGGATAATTGTATAATAATTGATCCCGGATAACCATCACTGGTTCTGCATAAAAAGTAGTATCTTCTTTTTGAAAAGCTAATTTTACTCCGATTGCAAGATCTCCTTTTTGAGGTTCGTAGTCTGGATGTTCCGGATTTTTGTTTATTCCAATAAGTGTAGTTTTCGTAGAAACTAATTGAGGACCAAGCCTCGATTGTAAGGTGTCTTTGATCTCCAAAGGCTTGTCTATGATAAGGTCATATCTTTCATAAGTCAGCGTATCTTCAAATTTTTGGGCTTCCATAACGTCAGCTTCACGTAGAGGAATAGTAGGTATGTGAGTAAAAATGTCTTTATGAAGATAATGCTTGGTAGAAGGGTTATAAGCAGCCACCTTCATTCCTTTATTGTCGTACAAAGCAGAAGGAGTAACATTGAACTCTTCAGTAATTTCGCCTTCTTTGCCTAATTTTTTATAATTAACATTAAAATATCGCTCCTTATTAATAAATGTATCTCTTTGGTAGGTTACTTCGTAACCACTCATAAACATCGGCATCCCTTTAAACAACATCACATTTTTTTCAAGCATTTCGCCTTCTAATAAACCAGCTTGAACGGCTGGATTCGTCGAGATGTGTTGTTTGTTGAGACCAGATGCCATCACTCCAAGGATCATAATTCCGAAACCGACATGAGAGATGACGCTTGCAGCTTGTTTTAGATTCCCTTTTGCAAAAGAGATTAAATAGTCAAGGTTTGAGACAATAGCAAAACTACCTGCAAACAATAACAACCAATATTGCCATGCTACAAACTCAATCCATAGGGAACATAGAATAGTCAAGATTAATGCTCCAACAGCAGAAATTATAAGGTGATTGATGAATTTTTTAGAGTGTCCCTTCCAATTAAATTCTTTATATCTTAAAAATTGCGTGCTCCCTGAAATTAAGCCAATAAAAACACCTATCCACAATTGATATTTATTGAAATGTTCAATAGGTTCGGTAATGGTTAAACCTTCAAAGCCAGGATTGAAAAAATCCATTATTTTATTATAAACAGGCAACGAGGTACTTGCAGTAATCATTGCTGCCGAAAACAATAAAACTAGTGAACCAATAAACATCCAAAATTCCTTAGACGGTGTTGCTTCTTCGTCTTTAGGGACAGGAATGGATTTTTGCTTAGAGAAGTAGAGAATTATTGAAAGCAATAAAAAGAACCCAATAAAGCTCACCAATTGCCATTCTAGTCCCATTTCTGTAAAAGCATGAACAGAAGATTCTCCCAAAACGCCACTTCTTGTTAGGAATGTAGAATATAGGATTAGCAAAAAGGTTAGGATATAAAAAATATAAGTTGTCTTATAGGAATAGTTGGTACTTTTTGCGATCAAATTAGTGTGAATTCCTGCTACCAAAACAATCCAAGGAACAAGTGACATATTTTCAACGGGATCCCACGCCCAATACCCACCAAAAGTTAATGCTTCATAGGCCCAAACACCGCCCATCAAAATACCTGTCCCTAAAATAGCTCCACTAAATAAAGCCCAAGACAAAACAGTTTTCGCCATTTCTTTATGTTGGCCTGTCCACAGTCCTGCTATTGCATAACAAAATGGGATTGAAGTAGAAGCAAAACCTAAAAATAAGGTCGGTGGATGAATCGTCATCCAATAATTTTGGAGTAAAGGGTTAAGCCCGTTCCCTTTTATAAGGCTTACATAATCTGCATTATTAAATAAGGGTAACTCCATCCAATCTGGGATTTCTCGTAAGAGTAAAAGAGGGCTACTTCCGAGCTTAAAATCTCCAATATAAATACCCAAAATCATAGAAAAAATGAAAGCTTGGATGATTGCTAATACAGCTAAAACTGGAGCTTCCCATTGCTTTCCTTTCAATAAAATAATTACTCCCAAGATTACATGCCAAAACATCCATAGCAAAAAACTGCCTTCTTGACCTTCCCAAAAAGCCGATAAAATATACTTCAGCGGCAATTCTTCAGATACATGAGCCCACACATATTGGTACTCATAATATTTATTCATCATGGCGTAAAAGATCGCCCCAATGACAATAAAAACAGAAATTCCGTGAAGCAGGAAAGATAAACGACCGATTTTTCGCCAACTTTCAAAATCAGGCTGATTTTGTTTTTTTACAGCAAAAAAGTAGGAAAGCGCAGCCAATAGACTTGCAACAAATCCGAATTTAATAAAGAAATTACCTAAAATTCCAGGCAAGAGGTGTTCGCCGATATATTGAATTTCGTTCATTGGTTAATTTAAAATTTTGGCAAAAGTACTCCAATGAAACAAATAAAAATCAGATAGGTGTCAAAAAAAGAATTTATGATTTATACAAGCAAAATAGATTTTGATTTATTAGGGTTATTGGTACAAATATTCGCTTCCTTTATAGAGAACCTTCCTGGGACTTCACATAGATCTCTTCGTCTTTGTATTTTGATGGGCATTTCATCAACATATCAGAAGCCATAAATTCTTCACCTTTCATCATTCCAGTTAAAACTATTTGCTCGGACAACTCAAAATCCTGCGGTTTAGCCGCATTAAGAACAACTTTCTTCTGAAGACCTTCCGCATCTTCAACATAAAAACTAAAGTAATTAGGATCAACCTCTGGGTCGTAATACATTTCCTTATCTTTAGCTAATTGACCCGCAATTTTGACCTTTTCACCGGATTCTATAGCTTCGGAAAAATTGGAATAAGTACTCATATCACCGGAAGCTGTAGTCAATAAACCAATTGCTACTGCTATCATTACGATTGCGACTAAATGTATTTTTTTCATAAAAATCTTAATTGATTATTTAGATTCTCTTTCTTAGTATAACTCAAGGAGTGGATAATTATTTGAATTGATCCAAAATTAAAGCCCAACAAAAGTACCTACCTAAAAGCCAATTTTCAAGCATAATGTTGTCATATATTCGCCATTTTTTCTGTTTGTATTTTACAGGCTTCTTGAGATTTGGTTGATAAAATACTCAATTATCTACCTGACCTCATCAAATCGCCACTCTGAATGTACTCTTTTTTAGGGGGCATGATAATGATTTGGGTACACTATAATACCTCATTTTAGGAATATAGTTAAATGACGAAAAAGGTTATTGAAAAAAGGAAATAAAATCAACGGAACCCAACCAAAAGCGAATTTTCTGCTGTCCAAATGATTTTAGTAAGATAAGAACTAAGTGATTATTGATTGACCAAATGAAATAGTTAAAACTAAATTTCATAAAATACCTATTTTTAACTTCCGTTTTTCATTTAATTTTAAACTAAAAAATTGAACAATGAAAATTACAAAATTACACGTTCTCCTCGCAGTATTCAGTTTAGCGTTCATTGTTTCTTGCACTAAGGACGAAGCAACAATCTACGTTCAGCATTATGATGAAGCAGATTATGCTGCCTTAACTCAAGTGTTGGACATTCCTAATAATCCACATGATTATAGTTTTAAGTTACCTAATCATCTGGGAGGACAAAGATTTCAAGTCAATACAGACTTAGCTACCTTAGGGAGAGTTATTTTTTATGATAACAGAGTCTCTGAAAACAACTCTGTTTCCTGCGCAACATGTCATTTACCGGAAAAAGGATTTGCAGATCCTAGAGCATTAAGTGAAGGGTTTGATGGAAAAGAAACAGATAGAAATTCATTAGCACTTGGGTCCGTTGTTAATTTCCAGTCTTCCTATGGTTCTTCCTTTTCACAAAGAATTGGTTTTTTCTGGGATGAGCGTGCACAAACCTTAGAGGAACAAAGCTTTCAAACTATTGAAAACCCAATTGAGATGGGAATGGAAATGAATCTCTTAGGTGATAAATTACTGAAAGAAGAGTACTACCAAATCTTATTTCGGAAAGCCTTTCATGCTTCTGATAATCGACCGAATAAGGACAAGATATTGGCAGCACTTTCTGAGTTTGTGAACTCCATTGCTACATTTGATTCTAAATTTGATAAGGTAATGAGCCATAGTGCTAATTTGACTTCGCAAGAAGCATTAGGCATGAACCTTTATAACGAGAATTGTGCAAGTTGTCATGGTTTTGATATGTCAAACTTGCCCGTAAGTGTAGCAAACAACGGTTTAGATTGGGTTTATAAAGATAAAGGTGTAGGTGCCAGAACACAAAAAGTTACTGACAATGGGGTGTTTAAAGTTCCTATGCTAAGAAACATTGGTGTAACAGGCCCCTATATGCACGATGGTCGTTTTGAAACCCTTAGTGAAGTAATTGATCACTATAGTAGTGGTATAAAAGATCACGATAATTTACATCCCAATTTAAAAACGAACTTTAGTCAGCCAAAAGCCATGAACTTTTCAGAAAGTGAAAAAGCTTCTTTAATTGCATTTTTGGAAACCTTGACGGATACCCATTCTTTAATGCAGGAAAAATATGCTGATCCGTTCAAATAAAATGTAAGTGTCAATAATAAAAAATGGGCGTTTGGTATCTAATCCAAACGCCCATTTTTTATTTACGCTATTCCATTATTTTAATAACTCATTCACCACTTTTCGTACCCCAGTTGTAGCCTTTTCTGAAATGACTTTTAAATTACCACTATTGGCCAACTCATAATTAATTGTTGGATTTGGATCCACATAATAAATTGGAATACCGGATGGAGCATAACCAACCAAACCAGCAGCAGGATAAACTTGCATCGATGTGCCAATAATAATAATAATGTCTGCTTCAGTTGTTGCATAGGCGGCAATTTCTAGCATTGGTACCATCTCTCCAAACCAGACGATATGTGGTCTCAATTGAGCCCCCTTTTCACATTTATCCCCCAAATTAATGTCTCCTGCCATTTCATAAACTAATTCATCATAAACCGTACTACGCACTTTCATTAATTCGCCATGCAAATGAATAATATTAGAACTTCCTGCTACTTCATGAAGATTGTCTACATTTTGAGTAATAATAGAAACATCATATTGCTTTTCCAATTCAACTAATGCATGGTGTCCTTCATTAGGTTTTACTTCATGGAGTTGTTTCCGTCTTTGATTGTAAAAATCAAGAACCAATGCTTTATTTTTATGCCACCCTTCAGGCGACGCCACCTCCATCACATCATGACCTTCCCAAAGACCTCCTGCATCTCTAAAAGTTTTTATTCCACTTTCGGCACTTATTCCAGCGCCTGTCATCACTACAATTTTTTTCATGTTACTATTATCTTTAATAAGTACTTGGATATTTTTAAAATATAGATACAAGCTACACCTAGCTAAAAAAGATTCAATTTATCCATTAGGGAAGGACGTTCCTTAAAATCACTTTTTATTTGTTTTACCAACATTGAAGCTAAATCATTAGCGCCAATTTCAAAAAGGTGTAGGATAGTATTTTTTATTTTTTCAGATGGAATTCGACCAAAATGATGGTTTAAATATTGGGATAAAAGCTGGTGGTAAAGTTCAAATACCTCCTTTTTCTTTTCGGGTAATAGAAACTTGTCAAAATTCCGTAGCAAATCTAAGGAACCTAACCGAGTCATATATTCAAACAATTCATCATGCAATTTTTCTTCAGTTAAAAATTTAGCGATTGTATCCCTTTTTTTAATTGAATAGGGTAGATTATGTAGTTTAGTGAGTAATTCTTTTATCGACTCATTCCATTGCTTAGTTGAATAAGATTTATAAATATTAAGATATTTGAAATCAAAAGTTTCAATAAACAATTCTTTTGAAAGAGGGGCTATTTTCTCTTTTTCGTTTAAGGTCAAATATATTTGAAGAAGTAAGATTTCTATTTTTACCTTGTATAATTCTTTATACTTCTGACTTAATCCTTTTATAGCGATATCTTTTGCTTGAGTATAGTCTTTTGTATTTATTGAATTTTCTATAACTGCCAGTATTAATTCTGGATTTTGTAAGTGTTTATTTATTAATAAATGAATTTGATTTTTTGATCCTAACTTATCTAAAAGTTTCATTTTTTCAAAAATCAACTTAGCGCGAAAATTTTCAGATATTTCTTGAGAGTCCAGTTGATAATCAATCACCTTTAAAAGCTCCTTCAACTCCTTTTGTTCAATAGAGATTAATTTTAAAAGATCAATGAAATAAAAACTAAACTCATTTAAATAATAGATCGGCTTTGTCATTTCTTCCAGACAGAATAACCTTATTTGATTTTGCAAATAGGGTGCAGGTTCAAAACTCAATAATTGCTTGATGGTCTTAAAAGAAGCATCTATAAATAAGCTGATTTTTTCTTGATTGTTTTCTAATTTTTGTAAAACAGGGGTTATCTTTTTTATTAAACATTTTAAAATAACGAACCCTTCACTTAGATTTTCTAAGGCTATTTCATCTTTTGCTAACCCTAATAACTGCTTGGCAATTCCGATAATTTGTATACTGCCTGTAAAGTTTATTTTATCATCTTTTTTTCTATATGAATTTATAGTTGAATCAATCAACTGAGCATATTTCTCATAACTATTTTCCATTGGAACCTTTGCTGCAAATCTAGCTTTAAGGGCTAGTCCAAATGTCCTATTGGCTTTAGCGTATTGGCGCATAAAACTCACTAAATCTTCATTGTCCACATGTTCAAAAACGGCATTGATGGTCAATCGTTTTGGAGGCGTTTTTGAAATCTTCCTTTTTTGTTTCTTTTCCTTATTTATAGACAAATGTTTTCTTAAAGCTAGCAGGGTAGCTCCAATATGCTCACAAACATCTTTATCCTTATAATCTTCGCATTCACAAGAATAGGCTAATACTTTGGATGGAGAAATTTGTATTTCTACTTCATGTTCCAATACATAGGATACCCAAAGATGTTTTTCGGATTCATAAAGATTCAAAACATTGCCCTGATCATAGCTTTTTTCTCCATTTAAAAGGCAATGCTCAGGAAGATGTAATTCAAGGTTTTTCAATAAAAAATTCATTCTTTGGTAAATTCCATTTAATTACTATTCAGGTAACTGCAAACAAATAAAGGTAGCACTTTTTTGAAATCATTTTAAGAAACATTCATATTTATATATTCAATCAATTGAATATCAATATTTTATGCACAAAATCAATAATTTACTTTTTAGCCTATCTTTGCTTATTTAGTTTTCGCCCTTCATTTGTTTTAAGGGTTTTGAAAATCTGCTATAATACTAAATAATAACTCCTTCGTTTTCGAATATATCTTTTGAATTGTCGGACTTATTTATTAGAAATAAAAAATACTTTATAAGTAACAATGAAAGAATAACTTGAACATCTATGCTGCCATATTTAAAGTAGAAAACCTCGCCGATGTGCTGCATCGCCTATGTTATCTTCCTTGTTTAACTACACATCTGAATAGCCTAGATGACCACCTTATTTTTTCATCAGTACTAAACAAAATATCTTCTTCTTTTGAAGGCTTTTTTTGTAAAAAGAATAATCAAAAGCTAAGGCTATTTTTGATTATTTTCGCCTTGTTTTCTCGTGAAACCATCTTCTTCAAAAAAAATCCTATTTAATTTATAGAATTTAAAAAAAGTGATAATTCAATAACTTCTTTTTTATGAAAACAGTTTATTTTATTAGACATGCAAAATCAAGTTGGTCAGATTTAGACTTAATGGATCATGATCGCCCTCTAAATAAAAGAGGTTTAAGAGACGCCCCTTTTATGGCGAAAATTTTGAAGGGCAAAGGTGTTAAAGTTGATTTGATTTATAGTAGCACTGCCAATAGAGCCTTAACTACGGCAAAGTATTTTATAGAAGAATTAGGATTGACTTCAAAGCAATTAATACTTGAAAGCGAAATATACGAAGCATGGGAAGGAACCATATTGAAGCTAGTAAAAAATACGCCAAATGAAGCGCAAACTATTTTAGTTTTTGGGCATAATCCTACTTTTACGTCCATTGCCAATTTTTATTCAAGTGAATATATTCCCAACCTTCCAACTTGTGGAATTGTAAAAGTTGAGTGTGATATTGAGTCTTGGTCATCATTTTCCAAATCCTCAGGGGTATTGACTGAATTTCATTATCCTAAACAGTACTTTCATTAAAAATGAAGTTGATTAATATTCTAGTTTATTATTTAATTATTTTTTGTTTCCTTGCTTGCGATAAGGAACAAACCCCATTTATTAAAGATGAAATAATGGTAAATGTTTTAGTGGATGTTCATTTTGCTGAGGCGGCAGTCCAGCATTTGACAGGAATCAGAAAAGACACCACACTGAAAAAGTATTATGCTCAAATCTTGGAAATTCAAGGGGTTAATCAAGTAGATTTTGATAGTTCATATAACTTGATAACTATTAACCCTGATTATGTTAAAAGAATTTATCAACAAGTACAAGATTCAATTCAAGTTAGGAATTTGAATTCAACTAAGTGATATTAAATAGATTGATTTTCAATTTGTTAGCCTAAGTCCGATTATGAAAACTTAACAATTTCTTAATAGAATAGGAAGGGTCAAACTTTGAGGAAAAATTAATTTTACGCCTAGAAAACATACCATAATAATGGAAAAATATAAAATATTGGTTGTAGACGATGAACCGGATATCTTAGAAATTTTGACCTACAACCTAGAAAAGGAGGGATTTCTGGTTGAGACGGCTGTTGATGGTGAAGAAGGAATTCAGAAAGCTATCAAAATGCAGCCTGATTTAATCATCTTAGACATAATGATGCCAAACATCGATGGCGTTGAGGTTTGCAGAAACCTGCGTGATAAAAAGCAATTTGAAAATACGCTAATAGCTTTTTTGACGGCAAGAGAAGAAGATTATTCTCAAATTGCAGCGCTCGATGTAGGTGGAGATGACTATATCACAAAGCCTATTCGTCCAAGAGTACTTATCAGTAGGATAAAAGCATTATTAAGAAGGTCTGGGAATCTAGGGTCTGAAAATAATGATTCGATATCTAAAATTGGTAATTTGACTATTGACAGAGAGAAGATATTAGTTATAAAGGACGATAAAAAGATTGATCTGGCTAAGAAAGAATTTGAACTATTGAATTTATTAATTAGCAAGCCAGGAAAGGTTTTTTCACGAGAAGAAATTTTTATTAAGGTATGGGGAAGTGATGTGATTGTAGGGAACCGGACGATTGATGTGCACATTCGAAAATTAAGAGAAAAATTAGGGGACAATTATATAAAAACCATAAAAGGTATAGGTTATAAATTTGAGTTTTAAAATCTTTCAATTTTAATTTTTTTTATTACCAAATCACACTTGAAAATGATTTTATTAAAACAATATGCTTAAAAATCCAACACCAAAACAAATTGCTTTCTTTTCTTCCTTATATATTGGTTCTTTCCTTTTATTAATACTATCTATTTTTAAGGTAACCAACTTCACTGAAGCTTCATGGACAATGGTTATTTTAATTTCAATTGTAACTTTTACATTAGCTTATGGTGTGATTATCTACTATTTGAAAAGATATATTTACCGAAAGATAAAATTGATTTACAAAACTATACACCAACATAAAATTTCTCCTGAAGAAAAAAATCAATCGGTAGCAAGTGACATGGATATTATTTCAGAAGTAGAAAAGGAAGTAACAAATTGGGCAGATACTCAGGCAAAAGAAATTCAGAATTTAAAATCATGGCAAGAATATCGTAGAAAATTTTTAGGTGATATTTCACATGAATTAAAAACCCCCATATTTAATATTCAAGGCTATTTAGAAACCCTACTTGAAGGTGGGCTATTTGACAAAAAAATCAATTCAAAGTTTTTAAAAAAAGCAGCCAAAAATGTAGAGCGTTTAAATACCATAGTTGAAGACCTAGATGCCATTTCTCGTTTAGAATCAGGAAATTTAGAATTAGATTTGAGACCATTTGATATTAAGAAATTGGCTGCTGAGGTTTTCGAAGACTTAGAAATAAAAGCCAGAAAAGCGGGTGTTAAGCTACTTTTTAAATCAGGTGCAGATCTAACTTATTTAGTCAATGCAGATAGAGAAAATGTTCGTCAAGTCCTAATGAACTTAGTA
Organism: Bacteroidota bacterium; assembly: GCA_024743405.1. GTDB lineage: Bacteria > Bacteroidota > Bacteroidia > Chitinophagales > Saprospiraceae > JANSWP01. Next base: position 72,479 of record JANSWP010000015.1, on the reverse strand, counting down.
ACCAATTCAATCAAATATGGAAATAATAATGGTAATACTAAAGTTGGATTTTATGACATGGATAAAAATATATTAATTGAAGTAGCAGATAATGGAATTGGAATTCCTCAACATCATTTGAATCATGTTTTTGACCGTTTCTATAGGGTAGACAAAAGTCGATCTCGGGCTCAAGGAGGATCTGGTCTTGGACTCGCAATTGTAAAACACATCATTGAAGCACACAAACAAACGATTAACGTAAGAAGTACTGTTGATCTTGGATCTACCTTTGGCTTCACTTTAGAAAAAGCATAACTTTTTTTTTTCCAAGCACCTATCAATCATTCAACACAATTATTATTTCTTAATTAAATGAATAGGGAAATTCGCGTTTCGTTCCCTACTTTTGCGCCCTCAAATTAAAAATACATGATTACCGCATCAAATATTTTTGTTAAATACGGAGACCGAATCTTATTAGATTCAATAGATTTAGTGATTGGAGTAAAAGATAAAGTTGGACTAATAGGTCGAAATGGAGCTGGCAAATCTACTTTGTTAAAGATCATCGCCAAAGAAATTACACCAGATGATGGAAATATAACAATGCCTACTGAAAGCACGGTAGGTTTTCTGCATCAAGAGATGGAATTGCCTAAAGGGAAGACTGTAATTGATGAAACGATGACCGCTTTTGATGGGACAAAGAAAATAGAACGGCGGATAGAAGAAATCAATATAGAGTTAGGAGTCCGCACTGATTATGAAAGTGATGCCTATTCTAAACTGTTGATTGAGTTTTCTGATTTGAACGATCGGTTTAGCTTACTGGGCGGTGATAATATGGAAGCCGATGCGGAAAAAGTTTTAAAAGGATTAGGTTTTAAAAATTCAGACTTTTCTAGGTTGACTGATGAGTTTAGTGGTGGCTGGCAGATGCGTATTGAACTAGCCAAGATGCTATTGCAACGTCCCAACTATTTATTTCTGGATGAGCCTACGAATCATCTTGATATTGAAAGTATTATTTGGTTAGAACAGTTTTTAAAGACCTACCCAGGGGCTGTATTGACGATATCTCACGACAAGACTTTTCTAAATAATGTAACAAATCGTACAATTGAAATCGAATTGGGGCAAATGTTTGACTATAAAGCACCTTATTCCAAAGCAATGGAAATGCGTGCAGAACGTCGGGAAAAAACAATGTCTGCTTTTCAGAACCAACAAAAAGTAATTGCGCAAAGAGAACGAACCATTACCCGTTTTATGGCGAAAGCAACAAAAACGAAAATGGCACAATCCATGAAAAAGCAGTTGGACAAAATCGAGCGAATTGAAATACAAGACGAGGATTTGGCGACCATGAATATTCGTTTTCCGAAGGCTCCACGCTCTGGAGATGTTGTTTTAGAAGGCAAAAATTTGGTAAAGAGTTATGGTTCTCTAAATGTTTTGAATAAAGTAGGAATTAAATTAGATAGAGGAGACCGAGTAGCTTTTGTCGGTCAAAATGGCCAGGGAAAAACAACATTGGCAAAGATAATTGTTAATGAATTAGGATTAACAGACGGAGAAATGAAACTTGGGCATAACGTTCAATTAGGATATTATGCGCAAAATCAATCCGATACGTTATATCCTAAGTCCACCCTATTAGAAACAATGGAAGCTCATTCGCCTCCGGAAATGCGAACCAGGTTGCGAAAAATTTTAGGCGCCTTCATGTTTAGTGGAGAAGATGCCGACAAGAAAGTATCAGTCCTTTCAGGAGGAGAGCGAGCAAGATTGGCATTGGCCTGTATGCTGTTGAATCCATTTAATCTTTTAGTATTAGATGAGCCGACCAACCACCTAGATATGCTTTCAAAAGAAGTTTTAAAGCAGGCTTTGGTTGAATATGACGGAACCATAATTGTTGTTTCGCATGATAGAGATTTCCTTGCTGGCCTAACAAATCGAACAATTGAATTTCGAGACAAAAAATTGCACGACCACCTCGGTGATGTGAACTATTTCCTTAAAAAACGGGCAATGGATAATATGAGGGAGGTTGAATTGAGTACGCCAAAAGTAAAAGAAACACCAAAAGAAAATAAACCAGAATTGAGCTATGATGAGCGGAAAAAGCTTTTGCGTGCCGTTAGTTTAGCAGAAAAGAAAATCGAAAAATTGGAGACAAAAATTGCAGATTTTGAAAAAACAATGGGTAAATCTGATTTTTTCCAATCACCTGATCAGCAAACTGTTATCAATAAATATAACGAGGCAAAAACTAACTTAGATTCGGCAATGGAAGAGTGGGAGAAGGCACAATTAATGATAGAAGAAGCTGGTGCATAAGCAAGGGTTTTGAAAATGGAAATAAATTAATCATCTGTTCAACAAAGATATATATCAACAAGGAAAAATAATTGAAAGTGAGATTCGCTTTCAATTATTTTTTGTTAGAATATATTCCTCCAATCTCGCCATCGCTATTTCCAAATCCTCTTTCTTAAAATAAGGATGAACAATCCTAAAATGACCTTTTTTGGAATGACCAAATCCTTCTCCTGGTGTCAATAAAATATTAGTTTTTTTATAGACTTCCATCCAAAAGTCATTCTCTGCATTTTGAGTGTTACCATCTAAAAATCTTGAGAAATCTGCCCAAATAAATAGACTCCCTCTTGATGGGACATAATCGATATCTAATCTTTTCATTGTATTTCTAACCACTACATAGGCTTCCGTTAATCTCTGTTGATTAATTGAAATATAAGACTGAATAAATTGCTCATCTTGTAATATCAATTCCATAACCCATTTAGTATAATTTGAAATCAATCGAGGATAATTCAAGTTTTCATAAGCCTTTAAGAATAATTGATTTAAGGAATAAACACAGCCTACTCTAAATCCGGAAATTCCGAAATCTTTGGAAAAGGAATACCATAAATGCAAATAATCACTTTGTTTTTGCGACATAATTTGAGCAAAAGAAACAAATTCAATAGGGGTAGAGTAGTCTTCTTTTATATGAGAATGCTTCGTATTAATTAGTGAAAGTCCATAAATTTCACTAACAATCAAATGGATTTTATTCTCCAAACACCAGTTGGTGATTTCTATTAAATGATCATACGAATAGATTCCACCAGTTGGGTTGTCGGGATTGGAAAGCACTAAAATTTTGAATTTTTTACCAGCATTTTCAATCTCCTTTTTTGCTGTGTCAAGATGAATGGTTTTTAATATAGGTCCATTATTCAAAGCAGATATATCATGGTGGGTCACAATATCATACCTTTCCAAATTGGCTGTATTTCCAATATCTTGTTTGTAAACAGGGTAACAAGGTGCAGGGAAAGCTACCACGTCACCCTCGTCTCCAAGTACCATTGCTGTCATTTCAATAATACTTGTTGCACCCGCTGAGAAAACCAGATGGTCTGGATTTATTGGACATTTAGTCAAAAATTTTGAAAAAAACTGAGCGACGACCTCTCTAAAAGATGGAGCGCCCATTCCAGAAGTATAACCAGCTACCCACGCTGGAATTTCATTCTTTAAGGTTACTTCTCTAATTTTCTCTCGAAGAATATCCCAACTCAATTTATTTTCTGCCACATTTAAAGGGAAGGCTCCATTCGGATTTGTCTCTTTATCAAACAGGTTCTTAGTTGCTTCAAAATAAATATCCATATCAATTCTTAGAATAGATTTGGACGCTTTGAAGCCTCTTTTTGAAAGTGTTGAATCAGGATTTTCAGGAACAGTTGTTTTAAATATTTTTGACCAAATTGACATTTTGTAAGTTTAAATTCAAATGATGATTAACTATTCTGAAGTGAATTATAAAACACCTTCTCCGTCAATTCAGACCATGCTGAAGCCTTTTTTCTGAAGGCTAAATAAGAATCATAAACCTTTTTAGTAAAAGGATCTTCAGTTGTTAATTCTTCAATAATAGTTTCTGTATATAGCTTTAACTCTGCTAATACTTCCTGTGGGAAGTATCGAATATCAACACCCAACTCTGTTAATTTAGACAAGTATTCTGCGTTTTTTTGCTCAAATTCTAAAAGCATCCAATGATTCACACGCATTGCAGCGGTTCTCATAATGGCTTGTAAATCTTCAGGTAATTCCTCAAACCGTTCCTTATTGAAAAAGAATTCAAGCATGGTTCCAGGTTCATGCCAACCGGGGGAATAGTAATATTTTGCAATTTCATGGAAGCCCATAGATGAATCATGAAATGGGCCAATCCATTCTGTAGCATCGATTATACCACGTTCCAACCCTGTATAAATTTCTCCTCCAGCTAATAATACCGGTGCCCCCCCTGCACGCTCCAAAACTTTCCCCCCTAAACCAGGCATTCTCATTTTTAGCCCTTTAAAATCGGCTAAGCTATTGATTTCGCGATTGAACCAACCGCCCATTTGGACACCTGTATTTCCTCCTGGCATAGGAATCAAACCAAAATTCGCGTATAACTCTTCCCAAAGCTCCAAACCTCCACCATTTATTATCCAAGCATTCATTTGTTGAGCATTCATTCCGAAAGGGACTGTAGCGAAAAACTGAGCAGCCTTGGACTTACCTGCCCAGTAATAAGCACAACCATGAGCCATATCCGCTGCTCCGCTTTGAACTGCATCGAAGGCTTCAAGTGATGGGACTAATTCGCCACCCCCAAAAACCTTTATCTCCATTCTTCCTCCTGACATTTCTTTTACCCATTTGGAGAATAGGATAGCTCCTTCGCCTAACACAGGAAAGTTGGGCGGCCAGGTAGTGACACATTTCCATTGATATTTTTTGCTATTTAGTATGCCTGATGTTGAAGACTTATTTTGAGCAAAGTTATCGCTTCCACAACCACGTATCGCAAAAGGAAGAGAAATGGTTCCAAGCGCCAATCCTTTAAAGAAATTTTTCCTAGTAATCTTTTTCATGGTAATTTGAATTTAGGACTCGCAAATTAAGGAATTATTTTTTGCTCTTCTTATTGTGATATTTTAATAGTCAAATATGGACTTTTTTGAATTAAATGGAAAGATATTTTTCTTTTTTAAAACAAAAAATAGAAACAAATAAATATTTTTACCTATTTTTGTTTTAAATAAAAGCCATTATGATTTCAGAACTAAATATTATAAAGGGTAGGCGTGCGCAGATTAACCCAACGTCCCCATTCGACAACTTTGTTTATGATCAAAATCCTTTAAAAAACTTAGAAGAAGTAGAAAAATTAAGAATAGAATTCTTAGATGTTTATCCCAAAACGATGCTTAACCACGTAAAAAGTCCCGATGTTCCTTTTGACTATTCGATCAACCCTTATCAAGGGTGTGAGCATGGTTGTGTTTATTGTTATGCTCGCAATACTCATCCATACTGGGGATATAGTGCAGGCATGGATTTTGAGCAAAAAATTATGGTTAAGCAGAATGCCGCAAAAATTTTAGAGCACAAAATAAAGCATCAAAACTGGAAGGCAGCACCAATTATGTTGTCTGGAAATTCAGACTGTTATCAACCAATTGAAAAGAAATTGGAAATTACTCGTTCAATTTTGGAAGTCCTTTGGAAATACCGTCACCCTGTTGGAATTATCACTAAGAATAGCTTGATATTGCGGGATCTAGACATTTTAAAAAAGATGGCCTCACACAATTTAGTTCATGTTGCTATTTCAATTACAACCTTAAATGAAGAATTAAGGCAAGTGATGGAACCCCGAACCTCTAGTGCTATGAATCGTTTAAGCACGCTAAAAAAATTAGCGGATAATGGAATTCCTTCTACTGTCATGATGGCACCAATCATTCCTGGATTAAATGACCATGAGGTTATAAAAATGGGTAAATGGGTTTCTGCAATGGGTGCATTATCAATGAATTATACATTAGTCAGGCTAAATGGTGATGTTGGAAAAATATTTGAAAATTGGGTAAGGAAACATTTCCCGCACAAAGCAGATAAGATTTTGAATAAAATTAAAGACTGTCACAGTGGAGAATTAAATGATCACCGATTTAAGACAAGAATGAGAGGGCAGGGGAGAATTGCTGACATTATTAAGATGCAGTTTGCTCTAGTAAAAAAGAAGTTTTTTGAAAGTAAATCAGTTCCTTCCTACAATTTAGATTTACACGCAGAATTTAAAAATCCTCAGCTAAAATTATTTTAAAGGGAATGACCTGAAATAATTATTTCCTTTATACAGTGTTTTGTATAACAATAGTTAGTTTTATTTATTATTATGTAACTAGTAACGTAAATAATAACCTATGGATATTTTAAAAGATTTAGGAGAATTGGCAATCGGCAGTAGACTTCGAAGACTAAGCGATCAAATGATGAACGATGTCAAGGCCATTTATAAAAACTTTGGGATTGATTTTAACCCTAAATGGTTCCCGGTTTTTTATACCTTAGTCAAGCATGAAAAACTAGCCATAATGGAATTATCCGAACAGTTAAATATCACACATCCAGCTGTAATAAAATTAGCTAAAGAGTTACAAAAGGAGGGCTATATTGATTCAGAAAAAGATACAGAAGATCGCAGAAAAAGATACCTCAAATTAAGTGAAAAGGGGAGAGCATTGTTACCTGAATTAGAATTAGCATGGAAAGATATGGCTAAAGGTGGGTATGATTTGTTGCAAAATAAGCAAAACAATTTGTTGCATGCCATTCAAGAAGTGGAATATGCATTAAGAGAAAAAAGCTTTTTTCATCATATTAAGGAGGCACGGATAGAAAGAATGTTAAAAGCAATAAAAATCGTTGATTACGATCCAAAATATGCGGATGAATTTAAAAAAATTAATTACAATTGGATAGAGAAATATTTTAAGGTTGAGCAAGCAGATATTGAAGCCTTAGATGGGCACCAAGAGAAAATACTTAATAAAGGTGGATATATATATTTTGCAATGTACGAGAATGAAATAGCTGGGACTTGTGCTTTGATAAAATATTCTGACGAACGGTACGAGCTTGCAAAAATGGGTGTAAAGGATAAATTTAAAGGAATCCAGATTGGAAAAAAATTGGGGCTAACGGTTATTGCCAAAGTACGAGCATTAGGCGGAAAAGTATTATTCCTAGAATCAAATAAGTCTTTGAAACCCGCTTTAAATTTATATACCAGATTAGGCTTCAAAGAGATCCCTATGATTGGTGGTTCAGTTTCAGATTATGAACGAGCGGATATAAAAATGGAAATCCGATTTTAATACACCCACCATAAGTTAATTTCTATTCAATCTACATTTGTTACATAATTTATATTATGTTAAATAGAATCTGGAGAAAGAATCCTCTGCTCCTTTTCATGAGTTTTAGGGTATGTGACAAATGATTAATGGAGTCCTCTATTAAAATTTAAAATTATTGCCCACTGCTACCCATAAGCTACAATGTGACTGGTGGTATTTTGTTGTTAACTGAATGAAACTTTAAAATATACTTCCTGGAATTTAAAAACTAGTCTTGCTGTTGGCAATTTTGACATTCAATGCTTAAATTGACGGCTTCAGAGATAAATTTCAAACTTTCTTGTGCTAGATCAACAGCAGCCCTACCCTATTTTGAGACTACCTGAAATTTATGAATATCCAAGGATTTCGTAATCAGTGATTTTAGCTTCTTCCCAAAACATCACATAAAGGATTACACTCATTAAAAATTGAAAATGTGAGCTAAACTTTTTTGGAAAAACAATTTATTTACTTTTGCGGTTCTTCATTTTTAGAGCATATTTAAAATTTATCGAACTGAAATTCAAATATGCTTTTAAGCTAATAAGAGGCATTCAATTTTTATTTAAAAATCCTTGTCTCATTATAGTTATGTTATTTTATTACAATGGCAGGCAACACATTCGGAAAAATATTCAACATCTCCACTTTTGGAGAATCACATGGCAAAGCTATAGGCGTTATTTTAGATGGATGTCCAGCGGGCTTAGAAATTGATATAGAATTTATTCAAAATGAATTAGATAGACGCCGTCCAGGCCAATCAAAAATCGTCACTCAACGAAAAGAAAGTGATGTTGTCCAAATTCTTTCAGGGACATTTGAGGGAAAAAGTACCGGAACGCCTATTTCTATGGTGATTTTTAATGCAGATGCTCGTTCCAAAGATTATAGTCACATCGCTGATAAATTTCGCCCCTCTCATGCTGACTTCACTTATTATTCTAAATATGAAAATCGTGATTATCGTGGTGGTGGTCGGTCTTCTGCACGAGAAACGGCTGCACGAGTAGCAGCCGGTGCTATTGCAAAATTATTGTTAAAAAAGGAGGGAGTTGAAGTCAATGCTTATGTAAGTCAAGTTGGTGCAATATCTACTTCCAAAAAATATGCTGATTTAGATTTTTCAAAAATAGAAGATACCCCAGTTCGATGCCCTGATTTGGAAGTCGCTGAAGAAATGATTACTCACATTAAAGCCATTCGAAAAGCAGGAGATACCATTGGAGGGGTAGTCGATTGTGTGATTCAAAATTGCCCAATAGGATTAGGAGAACCAGCATTTGATAAATTACATGCAGATTTAGCAAAAGCAATGTTAAGTATAAATGCTTGTAAAGGTTTTGAATATGGTTCTGGATTTGAAGGAGTAACAATGAAGGGGTCTGAACATAATGACATTTTTAAAAATGTAAACGGGAAAATTGTAACGGAGACTAATTATTCTGGTGGGATTCAAGGTGGAATTTCTAATGGGATGGATATTTATTTTAGATGTGCATTCAAACCTGTCGCAACTATTGTTTCTTCACAGGATTCCATAAATAAAGCTGGAGAATCTTCAGCGGTTACTGGTAAAGGTAGGCATGACCCTTGTGTAGTTCCAAGGGCTGTCCCTATCGTAGAGGCAATGGCAGCATTAGTTTTAGCCGATCATTATTTGAGAAATCGCAGCGCAAAAGTTGAGTTTTAAAAAGTCAGGTTCTTTATGGCTTTTAAATAGGATCTACTCACTCTGACGACGTCTCCATTGGACATTCTGACATCATAACTCGATGAATACTTAAATATTTCTTGTATAAAATTCAAATTGATAATAGAAGACCTATGGACTCGTATAAAAATTTCAGGATTTAGTTTTTCGGCTATTTGCCCAATACCAAAATTACTTATATGACTACTTTTTCTGGTTATTAATCTAGAATAGTCTTTATCAGCCTCAATCCAGATAATGTCTTCTGTACTTAGCGTTATGAGCTTACTTTTATTTTGAATAGGTTGATTTTTTTTGGAATGGAAAAAACCTTTTCTATTGATTCAGATATCACTATTTTCACCATTAAAAACCTTATGAAAAATTTGTTTCTTTTGATGGTGGTGATACTTTTTTATTCATGTAAAAATCAAACTCAGCAATCTTCTGCCGTCCAAAAGCCTATAGAAATTATTGAACCTACCGTTCAATTGTTGTCAGAAGCAAAGACAGTTTCAGAGGACTCCTATCCAGAAACAACCATTTCAATTCAAATCGATAGTGTCCGAATAAATATTGCAGATATGATAAACGGTGAGTTTATTCCCAAGGAAAAATATGCTCAATATTATATTCCGGACTCAGCATTGTCTGCTGCGGGTGGCTGGTGGGCTGGTTTTGGTGATTATTTTTTTGTTGCAAAAGAGGGATATACATATGCCGTCTATCAAGGTGTAATGGATGAAGAGCAAGAACCTGATGATTATAATTACAAAAAAGTTTTAACGGTTGACAGAACTGGAAAACCCATTTATTCTTTAAATGAATTATTGGGGTTTTATACCTGGGAAAGCCATGATGAATCCGTGATTTTGTTTTTAGGAATGAATGATGATGAACCTAAGATTGAATTTTTTGAGGTAGATGGAATGATGCCTCCAATTGGAGAATTAACAAACTATTTACCAAGTTTCAGAAAAACCATTTTCGAAAGATTTAACTTGGACATGGATGATTTGACCTTTGGGTCTGACTTTGGCAAAGGGTATTTTATCAAAAAAGGACGCCAAATAGAAATTCTTTTTGAATCAAAGACAAATACATCAGGAGCGCCCCTAAAATTGTCGCGGATAGAATAATAATTCAAAAAAAAATGAACCTTTTTATCCTTTTTCCTTTATATCTTTGTTTTATTTCAAATTTTACTTCACGTCAATCTCTTTAAGTTAAATTTTAATTTACTACACTCAACCATACAGCTATAATGTTAAAGGAACAAGAAATCAAAGAGGCTCTGAAAAACTGGTCAAATATCATAAAACCCTATAAAAAGGCAAATACTCGCAAAGCCGTAACCCAAATTTTAAATTCATTTATTCCCTTTTTTGGTATTTGGGTTTTAATGTATTTTTCCTTGTCTTGGTCTTATTGGATCACATGGGGACTTGCCATTGTTAATTCATTTTTCTTAGTACGCATATTCATAATACAACATGATTGCGGACACCAATCCTTTTTTAATAATAAAAAATGGAATAACCGAATTGGATGGTTTTGTAGCTTATTCAGCTCAATTCCCTATAAATACTGGGCAAAGGTTCATAGCTTTCACCATGGGCATACTGGGCATTTAGAACATCGAGATATAGGAGATATTAACTTCCTGACCGTTGAGGAATATAGAGCTTTACCAAAAATCAAGAGATTTGGATATCGATTGTTCCGAAATCCAATCGTTCTATTTTTTGTGGTTCCAACTATTTATTTAAGTGTATCTAACCGCTACCCTTTTATAAGTTTTAGAGGCTGGAAAACAGCACGCCGATCTCAATATTTTAACAATATAGCGTTAGCTGCGGTATTTATCATCTTAGGTTTTTCATTAGGTTGGGCTAATTTTTTGATGGTTCATTTACCGATTATTTTTTGCTTTGGTGTGACTGCTTTTTGGTTCTTTTATGTCCAACACCAACATGAATCTACCTATATGCAATGGGGAGATAAATGGGACTACCTTATGGCAGCAATTAAAGGAAGTACCTATTATAAATTACCAAAAATATTTCATTGGTTGACCGGAAATATTGGTTATCACCATATTCATCACTTGAGCTCTCGTATTCCAAATTATAACCTACCCAAATGTGCAAAGGAGAATCCAATTTTGCAGAAATACGTACAAATATTAACTTTTAGAGATAGCTTGAAGACCATGTTCAATAAACTATGGGATGAAGAACAACAACGAATGATTAGTTTTCGGGAGTTTTATGCATTGGAAAGACAAAGAGCTTAACTATAATAACGACTAAAGATTTACCCTACTATAGATAATCATTTTAAAGTATCTTCTGTATTTTCTTTATATAATATCAAAGCAATGATGGACAGTACTAGTCCAACTTACCGTATACGGAAGAATTCTTCTATCCATAAATGAAGTGACAAAAATCACTGCTTCAAACTGATATAAGTTATACTGGGAAAAATGATATTCAAGGAAATTGCAAGTGAAACCAACTCCAAAGCCTGTAAAAAACAATTATTCACTTTCAAGAACCTGATATCATGAAAAAAATAATAGTTCCAACTGATTTTTCTAGTGCCTCAAAAACGGCATACGTATATGCAAGAGAGCTCGCAAAGAAATGGGATCTAAAAATTGAATTAGTCCATTATTTCCTTCCTCAAGCGGATCCAGGTTATCCGAAGGTTCATCCTCTTGTAAAAGATTCTATCCCTGAAAAAATTAAAGCCTTGAATCAATTCCGGAACCGCACAACGGCTCCAAATGACTCAGGTGTTGCAATAGCAGTTGATGTAAAAACACGAGTTGAGTTGGGTTATCCTTCCGAAGAATTAGTAAAATTGTCTAATGACCCAGAAGTAGACTTGATTGTGATGGGTACCACTGGCGAAGGAAATGTATTAAATAAATTATTTGGAAGCGTTTCTTCTTTTGTATCTAGAAAGGCGAACTGCCCTGTTTTATTAGTTCCCAAAGGTGCAAAATTCCAAAATTTCACTAATGTTCTTTATACGAGTAATTACGACTCAACTGATAAAGCCATTTTGACAAAAGTCAAAGATCTGGCTGCCTATTTCCAATCTAGTGTCCATTTTATTCATGTAGAAGAGGAAAATGAAATCATCCCATTCGCTGATTTGGAAGGTGAGATTTTCGACACTATGTTTGAAGGTGGTGAACCTAGTTTCTCTTTCTATATGTCCTCAATTTCCGGGAATACTGTAGAAGATAGTTTGAATGAATACATTAAAAATAATGATATTGATTTGACCGTGATGGTTTGTCCGCATAGAAGTTTTTGGGATAATATTTTCCATAAAAGTCTAACCAAAACGATGGCTATGACTACAGATGTTCCAATCCTGGTTTATCATATAGATTATTGATCAAAATCAGTCGCCTATTGTGATGAATATCATTTGAAAAGGCCAATTGGTTAAGTAAGTTTGAATTGAAGAAAAAAATAAATTATTTACAGCTGATCTGTATTATTTTGTTTCAACTGTAGATCAATATTGTTAACCAAAAAAATTATTGTTATGTCACTCATTAAAAGAAAAAAAAATGGTTGGATGGACAATTTCTTCAGAGATGATGATGATTTTTTCAAAACATGGCCAAACCGGTGGAATGTTGGAGAAATGAATATTCCAGCAGTTAATGTAAGTGAGACGGAAAAAGAATTTAATCTCGATGTTGCTGTCCCGGGTATGAAAAAAGAAGACTTCAAAATTGAGGTAGACAAAGGTATGCTTTGTATTAGTGCAGAATCGGAAACTGAAAATGAAGAAAAAGAAGACGACTACACTCGAAAAGAATTTAATTACAAGTCTTTCAAACGAACTTTTTGGCTTCCCGAAAATGTAAATGCGGATTTAATCGAAGCGAAATACAAGGAAGGAATTCTTAAGGTCATGATACCAAAGTTAAAGGTAGAATTGAAAGAACCTAATAAAATTATTAAAATTAATTAGTTGATTTCATACCCAAAAACCTTAGTCTTAATCATTTTAGATCAAATACGCCATGTTCCCAAAATGAGTTACTTCTGGCACCTATATTCCTTATAAATAAGGAACTCTCCTCAACTCAAATATAGCATGGATTTGTGATAAAAATAGTTCTGAGCCACTTTTCCCCTAAAAAGTGGCTTTTTTTTATTTAAGTTTTATCTTTTTTACGTCCATTTCTGAGTTTTCCTATCTATAAGTAAAGAACAAAAATATACAGTTGAAACAACTCAATTATATATCAATTTTAGTCAATCGGGCCATGCGGGAAGAAATGTCGGCTATGAAGGATTTGTACGATACATTTATAAAAGAAATGTTAAACGATTAAGAGGAAAGGATTTATTTTTTTAAAAAAGAATGAACAAATAAATGAAACAATTAAACTAATTTCATTATTTTGCGACTATTCAACTTGTTTATTCACTAAAAATGAAAAAAATGAATCCAAATTTAAAAAATGTACTAGCTGTAATCTTAGGTTTTATAGTGGGTTTTATTGTTAATGGGGGAATTATTTCAGTAAGTGGTTCCATAATTCCTCTTCCTGAAGGAGTTGATCCAAATGATATTGAAAGCATAAAAGCGGCTATGCCCAATTATGAAATGAAGCACTTTATTATGCCTTTTTTGGCGCATGCTTTAGGTGTAATAATTGGTGCTTTTGTTACTGCTAAAATGGCAGTAAGCCATCATTTTAACCTGGCTTTAATAATTGGTGGGCTTTTTCTAGTCGGAGGAATCATTATGGCAGTTTGGTTACCAGCCCCCATAGGCTTTGAAATTTTTGATCTGGTATTTGCTTATATCCCAATGGCTTGGCTAGGATGGAAATTAGCAGGTGGAATTAAAGGATAACTACTAAAATATGGAATCCAGCCAACAAAGAAAAATTGTTGGCTGGATCAAATCATAAAGAATCTCTACGTCTAATTTTTATCTTTATTGCTCCTTTGATTGGTTCGTCTGAGACTAAAATCAAATATCCTCCCCCTCCTGCCCCACTCAATTTCCACCCTAAAGCATTTGACTTATACCTTTCAATAATGGTGAAAATTTCATTATCGACCATATTGGGAAACATATCTAATTGAGCTTCAAAAGACTTGCGAAATGCTTCTCCAAACTTTTTGGAATCCATTTCCAAAATTCCATTCCAACAAGCTTCAGCTGCATCTGATAAAACTTTTGCTTTTTCTTGTGTAATATCCGTATTTACCAAAACATCATAACCCCATACCCTTGGATCTAATGTTACTAGATGTAATCTTGATTCCAACCAGGCTAAGATTTTCTCATCGTGATTTGATTCTAATGAATCAGGTAAATAAGCACCATTATAATTCAATTTATTTAATCCTGGAAGCACAATTCCAAATGCATCTTGAGATCCAGAGATAATTTCAGTGCCAGGTGGATTATCAAAAGTGAATAATATTTTACCAAGTTGAATAGGATCTCCAGCTGGCAAAGCATTTTTCCATAATTCAATAGCTTTTTGTCGAGTGCTACTTGCCATGCCACTGCGCCGGTTGAATTCGATAATTGGTTCTATGGAAATGGTTAAAACTGGGCCAGCACAATATTTGGAAACATAGGGTTGATCTAACCAGCCTCCAGCCAAATCGATCCGATAAGGTATAGTAGTTTGAGTTCTTAACTTAGTAGTACTACGAGCCGGTAAATTTTCATAAGGAATTCGATTTAATACTTTGTAAAGTATATCCTTTTTATGACAAATCTGACTTTTAGCTGCCGTATCGCCATCTTCATTTACAACGAAAATATCAGGTTGAATTTCCTCTAATTCAGGTAAAAAATCCATCATTCCACTTCCTCTGCTAATTCGACACTCAAAGACGGATTTCAATGCTTTTAATAAATATTGACGTTCTTTCTCTGAGTTGACAGGAAAACGTCCTTTCAATTCATTTACTGTTGCATCAGAACCTATACAAACATATAAATCACCAAAATTGGCAGCTTCGGTTAAGAAGGCTACATGTCCACTGTGTAGCAAATCAAAACATCCAGATACCAGTACTTTTTTGGGTTTTTCCATTCTGTAGATAAACGTTATTTTTTTCCACCAATCTTTTCCTCTTCAGGGTATTCTACCCTAACATGATTGATACTTCTCAATAATAATTTAAAGACTAATTTACATTTCTCTAACTCTTCAAAAGTCATTTCAGATTCTTCAAATTGGCGAGCTTGAATCTTAAAAGCTACAATTTTATCCACCAAATTATCAATATCGACACCAGCAGGTTCCTTGAGACTTTTTGAGGCAGCCTCTAAAGAATCGGCAATCATCAAGATTGTTTCTTCTTTTGATTTTGGGCGTGGTCCTGGATACTGAAATATATGTTCATCTGCTTGTCCTTTTTTAGGGTTTTCTTTCAGGTGGTTTCGATAAAAATACTCTACTTTAGTAGTTCCATGGTGAGTCTTGATAAAATCAACTAATTTTTTTGGCAACCGATGCTTCTTAGCCAACTTTATTCCTTCCGCAACATGCCCAATGATCATTTTTGCACTTTCTAAATTAGACAATTCATCATGCGGATTTTTTCCACTTTGATTTTCAATAAAATAGCCTGGATTCTGCATTTTCCCAATATCATGATACAAGGCTGCAACTTTTACTAAAAGCGGATCAGCTCCAATTTCATTTGCCGCTGCTTCTGATAAATTAGCAACCTGCAAAGAATGTTGTAAAGTACCGGGTGCTTTAAGAGCCAAATCCTTTAATAATGGGCGAGTCATATCAGACAACTCCACTAAAGAAATGGAAGAGGTAAAACCAAAAACGCGTTCGATTAAAGGAATAAGCGGGAAAGCTAATAAGGTTAAAAATACATTTAAGAATATCCACACATAAACTGACCAATCAATGGTATTGATTGAGCCCTCCTGTATTAAGTTGAGCCCCAAAAATGCGCCCGCATAGGTCAACAATAAAAATAATAGTGACAGGAAAAATTTATTTAAATGCCTCGCGTCAGTCGTTGTTAAAACCGCTACTATTCCAGCTAAGATTTGAATAAAAGTGAATTCATAACCCAAAGAGGACAGAAAACTTGCAATCAAAATAATCACGATATGCGTAAAAAATGCAAGTCGCTCAGAGAAGAAATGTTTGATAACAATTGGAACAATGCAGAATGGAACAATATAAGAACTAAGGGCATCCGTTTTTTCAATAGAGTATACTAAATAGCTGAAAGCTAAGAACCATAAAAGAATGAATATCAGGCTATTATTCTTTTTGAAGACCTCCTTGGCATAAGTTTGAACGTACATCATAAAGACACCTAAAATCAAACTTGTCAATAAAAAATAGCCTACAAAAACGCCCCAATAAGATTTGTTTTCTGTTACATCTTCCTCATACTTTGCCTTAAAAGAAACTAATTTTTGAAATATCTCATCTGTTACAATTCCATCACTAGGAATGATCAATTCTCCTTTTTGAACTACTCCTTTTGAAGTGACAATTTGACTCAATAATTTATTTTGCTCCAGGCTGGTTAAGGTATCATTATAATAAAGGTTTGGAGAAATAATATCAGGAAGAATATATAACAAAAATTCTGGAACATACAGTCTACTATAAGGCAAGGAATCCGTTAAGTTTTCTCGTGCTTTTTGTACATCCCAAAGACTATTTAGAGTAGTGGGTTTATATGTATTTCCTTTAACAACGTTGACGACAAACCCTTTGTCCCTATTTAAATGCTCAGGTGCTATTTGAACCACACCCTTTTCATATATTTTTTCAAGGAATTTATTTCCGTATTGAATATATCTATTGGAATTTCGAAATACATCAGAAAACTGAAGATCATCTTTTAATGCTTGTTTTTGAGATTCGAAGGCATCCTTAAAACTTGCTTTTTTTTCATTTAATACTTCTGGAAGTATTTGATAATAAGGAGAGAAATTTTTTGAAATTTCAGTTTTTGCTAATACAATTTCCTCCGGGGTTTTTAAAATTGGAAAATCAAATGGGGCATGTAAATCATTATACCTCCAGGTTTGCCCTCTTTCAAAAGCATACTTAAATTTTACATTATTTGGAAACAGAAGGCTAATGAAAACAACCACACCCAACACCATCGCATAACGAAAAATATCAGGCAATCGGTCTAAATAATTTTTTAGTTTTTGATTCATAATATTCAGTTACCACTACCCAGTTGGCAGTAAACATTTCTTGTTGGTAGAATATGGTTTATTGTCAACCGAACATTATTATTTTCTAGGATGCCATTCTACCTCTTGAACGCCTAAATCAAGAGCGATTTTTCTAGCCAATACAAATAAATAATCTGAAAGCCTATTCAAATATTGAATCAATATGGATTCGACATTTTCAATAGAATTTAAACTTACAACGACTCGCTCTGCTCGCCTGCAAACACATCTTGCTACATGGCAATGAGAAACTAAAGTATGCCCACCAGGTAAAATAAAGCTTTTAAGAGGCGGAAGTTCTTCATCCATTCGGTCCATTTCCGATTCTAACAATTCAATATCAGATTCCACTAAATCGGGAACATTCATATTCTTAGATGGGTCACTTGCCAAATTGGAACCTATGGTAAAAAGTCTATCCTGAATTTCTTTTAAGATAATTCGAGCTTTTTCATTATCATAACCATCTCTAACAATTCCTATAAATGAATTTAATTCATCAACAGTTCCGTACGCTTCTATTCTAATATGACTCTTTGGTAATCTTTTCCCACCAAAAAGTCCTGTTTCCCCCTTGTCACCAGTTTTTGTGTATATTTTAAATGCCATTTGTTAAGTTATTGCTCACATACTTATAATGATAATCATATTTAGCAAAAAAATAATCATCACTACAGAATAATACGCCTAAAATTACAAAACTTCCCAAGCTGTCAAAACTTGAGAAGTTTTATTGAAATTCGTAACACATCTTCTTCTAAAAGGTTGGATACTAAATTCTCTCTAAAGTCCGAACTATATTTTCATTTTTGATGTCCGTCTCTACCAATCCATCTTTTAATCGGATAATTCTATGGGCATGTTCCGCAATATCAGGCTCATGTGTCACTAAAATCACGGTATTTCCTGAATTATGAATCTCTTCAAAAATCCCCATAATTTCATAAGAAGTTTTAGAATCCAGGTTTCCAGTCGGTTCATCTGCCAATATGATAGAAGGCCCATTTACTAATGCCCTAGCAATAGCAACCCTTTGACGTTGACCACCTGAGAGTTCATTTGGCTTGTGGTCGACTCTATCTCCTAAACCCACCATTGCTAAAACTTCTTGAGCCTTTTTATGTCGATCAGTCTTACTTATTCCTGAATAAACCAACGGTAAGGCGACGTTTTCAAGGGCTGAAAGCCGGGGTAATAAATTGAATGTTTGGAAAACAAATCCAATTTCTTTATTACGAATATCAGCCAATTCGCCATCATCCATGGTACTTACATTGATTCCATTTAGTACATACTCACCAGCAGACGGAGTATCTAAACAACCTAAAAGGTTCATTAAGGTAGATTTTCCAGACCCGGATGCTCCCATCAAAGCGACATAATCATTTTTGTAAATCTCCAATGAAATATCTTGAACCGCATTAATGATGTTTGTCCCCATATAATAGGTCTTACGGAGATTTTTTACAGAAATTATTCCTGACATATTTTATACTGTTATCAGTGATCAGCTTCCAGTTGTCAAAATTAAAACTGTAAACTGAAAACAATCTTATAGATTGATTACTTTAGGTACTTTGAAATGTTGGTCGTCCTTATCAGGCGCATTTTTTAGTGCCTTTTCATTGCTTAGTTGGTGTTTAACCTCATCAATTCTTAAAGAATTAACTTCTTCATTAATATAAACTAGAGGTTCTACATCTTCAGTATCTAATTCTTCCAATTTGCCAACCATTTTGAGAATTTCATTTAAATCCCCTGAAATTTTATGGCGCTCTTCGCTTGAAAGTTTTAATCGAGCTAAATTTTCAAGCCTTGAAATTAATTTTTCATCTATCTGCATAACAAAATATTGGATGATTGGTAACAAAAAATCGTTTAGAGTTCCTTTTTTCTTATTTTCGCCCCTATCTAGAAAACACTAGAACAATGACAGACAACAATACTAAAAAAGAAATTAAGCATTTAGCTATCGCTGGAAATATTGGTGCTGGCAAAACCACCCTTTGTTCTCAACTGAGTAAACAATTTGGCTGGGAAGCTCATTATGAATCTGCTGATGACAATCCCTATTTAAGTGATTTTTACCACGATATGAAGCGTTGGTCCTTCAATTTGCAAATTTACTTTTTAAATAGTCGATACCAACAAGTTTTATCAATTTTAAATGGCGATAAGACAGTTATTCAAGATAGAACCATCTATGAAGACGCCTACATCTTTGCTCCTAATTTGCATGACATGGGATTGATGTCTTCTCGTGATTTTGATAATTACTTTGATTTATTCAAAACGATGTCTTCTCAAATTCAAGCGCCAGACTTATTAATTTATCTAAAGGCGGACATCGCAACTTTGGTTTCTCATATTCATTCACGTGGACGAGATTATGAAGGGAATATGAGTCTTGATTATTTAAAAAGATTAAATAAAAGGTACGAGGATTGGATAAGTAATTATAATGAAGGGCGGCTATTAGTCATTAATGTAAAAGATAAAGATTTTAAGAATAATCCTGAGCATCTTGGAGAGATCATCAATCAGGTACAGGCTGAATTACATGGACTTTTTTAATCCATAAATTTCCATCAAAACATAAAAAAGACTTTGGGCAAAAGTTCCAAAGTCTTTTTTGATGAAATTGCATATTTAATATTTTCTAAGGTACACTTATGAAATCCACGCGCCTACGGCGCGAAAATTTCTTTTGGAGAGAGACTTTCGCCGTCTTTGACGGCGTTTTCCACATCTTTCAAAAAATGTAACGTCGAGAAGTTAATACTAAGAAAATTACTAAGCACTAGGTTTTGAGTTCTTTTCTTTTTGAAGATCTTTTTCTCCATCCCAGAACCATTCTTTTGCAAAATCAGGAATTAATTCTTTGATGTCAGAATTCATGCTATAGACGATTCCGGCAAATAATATTAAATGAAAAGCCATTGTATAGACGATTGCTTTAAATCGGCGATTTTGGGCTGACTTTTCCCATTTTTTTGTAGTATTCATAATCTGCTGTTTTTGTGATAATGGTTAAACGCAGTTTCAAGTGAAATTATTTTTTCATATGTTTTCAGTTGAGAATTCTAAAGTTTGGCTAAATTCAGAATCTTTATCTTTTCGACGGTAGATACATCAAAAATGTTTCCTAAATTAAATTCCAAAAGTTAAAGAATGAGCAAAAAAAGTAAAAACAATAGATTAGGTATCGTTTTTTCTACTAATCCAGATTTTAATTTTTCTGATGACCAGGATGATTCAGGTGATATTGATTCTTTGGATCCATCGGAGCAGAAACTTCGCGTTTTGATTGACCGGAAAAAGCGAAAAGGAAAAGAAGTCACTTTAGTTGTTGGATTTGCAGGTAAAGAAGATGATTTGAAAGAATTAGGGAAATTTCTTAAAGTAAAGTGTGGTGTAGGAGGATCCGTAAAAGATCAAGAAATAATTATTCAAGGAAACCATAGAGATAAAATAGTTCAATTATTATTGGAAAAGGGATATTCCAAAACAAAGAAATCGGGAGGCTGAGGGACGACTTAAATATTCCATTCACTTGAAAGAAAAAAAGGGACGCATCCTGACCTGAAGCGTCCCCTTGCAAGGTTTTATCCTTAAACCATTAAAGTTTAATCATTTTCCTGGTCATGTGATAATTCCCTGATTTTAATGTATAAAAGTAAATTCCACTACTCAAGTTTGGCTGTTCCCATTTAACTACATTTCTGCCTTCTTTAAAGACTCCTCGTATCACATCAATCGTTTCTCCAATCGCATTTTGGATAGTTAAGTCTATTTCCATTCGATGAGGTAATTCAAACTGAATCACTGAATAATCATCAAATGGATTTGGAACATTTTGGTATAAATAGAAATTAGAAAGTATGGCTTCTTCATCGGAAGTGATAGGATCCTCAAATATGATTTCGATATCTAATACATCCCCATTAAATGCGTGTGCTTCTGTTGTAAAATTAGTAGCACCAACTGCGATAAAATCAGATATTTGGTCTATGTCTTCGAGTGCTTTGAACTTAAATGAGAATAGTGCAATTGTTGAGTCCAAAGTCAAACTCGCACCAGTTAAGTCAAACCAACTTATTCTTAATTCTTCATTGTTTGGGTGACCTACAGCGGCAGAGTTTAGCGCAAGTCCAGTGAATTCCTCGTATTCTAATTTGTCCGCATTTAAGGAAATACCCATTTGTATAGCTGCTATTTCATCAAAATTATTACTCGTAAAAGTGAGTACAATAGATTCTCCAGCTTTGGCTTCTATATCTTGTGTGATTAATCTTAACAAATCTTCATTTCGATCATCAGTACTTGGATCATCTAGATTTTGTGGATCTGCCTGTCCTAAAATATCTCCTTTTTTGATCCCAATGAAATTTGCAACGGTATCTGAAGTAATCACCATGGTATCTGCCATAGGATATGGAAATACGTTGTAGGCATCAAAAGGAGTTGAGAAATTATGATGTTCAGGAACAAAAACCCATGAAGGGCAATCGGAGAATTTATCTTCTGTACCCAGAATTATTTGTTGGATCAAGAATAAGTCAAATGAGGTAAAAGAACCATTGCAATTGGCATCTCCAGCAATTACCTGATAAGGTGACCACACAGCCGAAGGATTCATTCCCAAAATGAACTGTTGTCCAACGAATAAAGAAAACGTCGATAAACCATTCCCCGGAAAGGTATCTTTAGATGGCTCAATAATATATTCCAATCCAAAAGGTATATTATCAATTAAATAATCACCATCTGTATTCGTCTTTTTAGAACCTGAAAATTGTTGATTGAAAATAGCAACATCCGCTTTGGCAACTCCTTCATCTCCAAAAGTATAAATGGCACCAGATACATTCGCCATGTGAGGGATAGATACTTTACCTTTCAACTCTACGTGATCCAAAATAGTTGGTACTCCATTTACTTTTCCACCTACCTCAATCATTAATGGATTGTTCCAGATAATTAGATTGGCTTCATCACCTGGATTGCCTATAAGGTTTACGGCTACATAAAACAGAATATCTCCATTATTAATAGAAACTCCATTCCCAGTTCCTTCAAAGAAACTAAAAGTATTATTTGCAGCCCCAAATGTTGGTGAAATGGCTGCCGGTGTTATTCCTGTGATGGATCCTACAAAGGGATCAGATAACTGCAAAGAACCAGCAATTGAAACAATATTTGTCAGATTCTCGATATAAACAGGTACGCCTATGGTTTGTCCTTGAGCGCCCATAGATTCTCCTACATCCAATATGACAACTGATGAGGGAATACTCACAGTAATCGTTTGACAATAAGTATCAACTCCACATGCATTCGTTATCGTAAGGCAAACATTGTAAATACCTGGTTCGCAATAATCATAAGAAGGATTTTGAAGGTTTGAAGTTGAACCATCACCAAAATCCCAAACAAATGAAACTGGATTACCGATCGAGGTATTCAGAAAATCAACTGTCAACAGATCTATATTTTCCTCAAATTGTGCAATAGGTAATTGATTTACTGTTTCAATCGTAACTGAAGCCGTTTGCGTACAAAAATGATCATCTATAACGGTTACAGTATAAGCTCCTGGCATAACATTCGAAATAGTCGAATCGGTATCTCCATTACTCCATGAATAAGTATAGGGAGTTGTTCCTCCATTAGGAATTGCCGTAGCACTCCCTGACGCACTATTACAATTTGCATTTATTGTAGTTGTAGATATTGTCAATGGTTGTGGTTCCTCAACTACTAAATTAGCACTAGTTGTACACCCATTCAAATCAGTGACTGTTATCCCATAAGTTCCTGCATATAGATTAGATAATGTCGAACCAGCATTTGGCGTCGGCTCTGTATAGGTAGTTCCATTACTCCAGGTGTAAGTGAAATTTGGGCTACCTCCCCACCCTGTCACTTCTATAGCACCGGTATTGTTTCCTGCACAAAGGACATTTGTTGTTACAACATCTATAGTTACTGGTTGGCTGGCTGATATAGATGCTGATGAAACGGAAGTACAGTTATTGGCATCAGTCACTGTAACAAAATATGTCCCAGTTCCTAAGTCCTCAATTGTCTGACTTGTCATTCCATTATTCCATAAATAATTGAAAGGCTGAGTTCCATCTATAACATTTGCAGTAGCGATACCGTTAGCTGATCCATCGCATAGCGTACTTGTTGCAACCACAGAAGATATAGGAGGGGCTATTACAACAACAGAAGCACTAGTATTTACTTGGCATCCATTATTATCAATAATATTTATGTTGTAAGTCCCATTTTGTAAATTTGGGATAGAATAATTAATAGTATTTATAGTAATTGCCCCTGTTGAAGGACCAGTCCAATTTAAAGAAAAAGGTACACTGCCATTTGAAATTGACAAATTAATAGTTCCGTTTTGTCCACAGTATCCGTTTATCGGATTTACAGAAATATTCATGTTTGTTTCATTTGTCAAAGTCACTCCCTGTGAGGCAGTGCACCCGCTAGAATCGGTAATTGAGATGATATAATTTCCTGAAGGAAGATCTGGGATTATATAAGTTGAATTGTTAATAATAGTAGAGCCGCTTGAAGATCCACTCCAGGTAATTGTTTTTTGTCCTGTAGCTCCAGAAATAGAAACTTCTATCGAGCCATTTTGACCACAAGATCCAGCATTTGGAGTGGCGATCATACTGATATTGTTTCCATTATTTATGGTTATAGTTTGATTGTAAGTACAACCATTATTATCTATAATCGAAATAGTATAGATACCAGAAGGTAGATTTGGAATATTATAATTATTAGATTGAATGGTTGCAGATCCATTGATTATACCAGACCAGTTTATAGCTATCGGAGCTGTAGCATTTGAAATATTTAAGTCTATGGAACCATTAGCACCACATATTCCATTATTTGGGTTTCCAGAAAATGTCAGAGGATATCCATTATCTAAATAAACAGTTTCCGTTTGTTGGCATCCAAAGTCATCTATAACAGTGATGGTATAACTACCAGTAGGAAGATCCTGAATATCAAAACTGTTAACATTACTGGTAGCTGATCCATTAATTGGGCCTTGCCATTCAACTGTAATTGGCAGTAGGGTTCCCCATGCTTCGACTAAAATTGAACCATTGCCTACACAAGTTCCTGCAGTTGGAAAAGTATTTAAGGTAATGATTCCGCTATTTGATATGCTGACAGTATTAGAATCTGAACAGTTATTGTTATCTACAATCGTAATCACATAATTACCAGAAGTAAGATTTGGGATAGTATAATTGTTGGAAAAAACGGTTACAAACCCTTGTGTTGGACCATTCCAGCTAATTCCGTAAGGCAAACTCCCACCTGATATATCAACATTGATTGATCCGTTTTGACCACATGTACCATTAATTACATATGTGGTTCCACTAACGCCATTTCCATTGTTTAAAGCAGCACTATCTGAATTAGTACAACCTTCATTGTCAACAACGTTTATTGAATAATTGCCAGAAGGTAAATTCGGTATGGTAAAATTATTTCCGAATATAGAAGTCACCCCTTGGGAAGGTCCATCCCATGAGATGGTTATTGGAAAAGCAGTACTATTTGTATTTACTGAAATAGAACCAAGTGGATTACACACAGAATTATTTGGTGTTGCATTCACAGTGATTCCTGATCCTCCATTCGTAAGTAAAATTACCTTCATCACATAACAATTGCCAGAATCCCAAGCACTTATAGTATAAGTGCCAGAAGGCAAATTGGGTATCGTAACGTTTCCAGAGCTAGAATTTGTAGAACCAAAAACAGGACCAGACCAACTGACTGAATACGGACTATTCCCACCAATTACATTGACTTGAATACTTCCATAGTTATTACAATTTCCAGGAATGGCATTTGCTGTTAAGCTCATGTTTCCTGTATTGTTGATGGTTATATTTTCAGTTGCTGTACAGCCAGCACCATCAGAAATGAAAATGGTATAATTTCCGTCTTGTAAATTATTTATTTGATAGGTATTTGCATTTGAAGAGGCATTGCCAGAACTCGGTCCTGTCCAACTAATTAGATATGTTGGAGTACCGCTGAGGATGCTTAAAGAGACACTACCGTTTTGACCACAATTTCCATTATTAACCCAAGCATCAAAAACCAAAGATGGCTCATTTTGAATGCATATGGATTCAGTAGCACTACATCCATTTGCATCGGTGATTTGGACAAAATAGCAACCACTTTCAAGGTTGGTAATGTCAATGCCAGGAGTTGGACTTACTGAAGTTCCTGAGCTTGGTCCATTCCAATCGATAAAATAAGGCGCAGTTCCATTATAGACATCAATCCAAATGAACCCAGTGTTTCCACATTGTCCATTCCCTCCTGTAACAACCATATCTAAACCATTAGAAGAATTATCAATTGTAACTAATTGATAGTCAGAACATCCATTGGCATCAGTTGTAATTATTGAATAGGTGCCTGAAGGTAGATTTTGAATGATATAATTGGAGTTACTAATTGTTGTATTTCCTGAAACAGACCCACTCCAAGCGATTTGATATGGCGAGGTTCCATTATTGATATACAGATTTATTGATCCCAATTGTCCACAAACACCATTGTTTACATAGGTATTCACATCCAGAACATTAGACTGAATGACAACTTGCTGATTTCCTTGGCACCAATTCGCATCTTCAACTATAACTTGATAAACCCCACCTGGAAGGTTTGGAATAGTAATCTGATTATTAAAAGTCAAGTAACTGTTGGTGACAGGACCTCCAATGATTACCCAAAATGGAGGCGTGCCATTTCCAAAAGTAACGGTCATTGACCCCAATTGACCACAAGATGCATTATTTGTGGAGACATTAAAGTTCAATCCATTTGTGTTACTGATAGAAAAGGTTTGAGAATAACCACATCCATTATTATCAATAATATAAATAGAATAATTCCCAGGATTGAGATTATTAAAAGTGAAGTCCGTATTACTAGTATAAATATTTTTGTTGGAAGGTCCTGAAACGATCACATGATAAGGTCCTTGTCCGCTTAAGATTTGAACATTCAATTTACCCATTCCCATTGTAGCACAAGAAGCATGAATTGGGGTAATATTTGCATTCAGGTTCCCAGAATCTTGAATAATAACTTCGTCTGTAACTGAACATCCATTTGCATCCGTTTTTGTGACCCAATAAGTACCGGATGGCAAATTGTATATTGTACAAGTATTGGAATAGGTGGTAAAACTACCTGAAACGGGGCCATTCCATGACACCAAATAGGGAGCAATTCCACCTTGTGAGGTAGCAGTTATTGTCCCATCACTATTGCCGCAAGAAGCATCCGTCGAGGATAAACTAATGTCAAAATCACAGCCTGATGAGCAAGAAACTGTTAAAGAATAATTACTAACAGCGCCATTATAGCCATCTACGACTACATAATAAGTGCCAGCCGCCAACCAAATATTGATATGTTCATTGGCTGTTCCACTATTTTGACTGAATTTCAAACAGGAATTAGCATCGCATTCTTTCAAAAGGAACAATTCCAAATTTGCATCTAAATCAGTTAAAATTATATCAATTTCACCTGGTTCTGTAATGGTAAAAGTATGGACTTTCTCTGGCCCATTATTCTCGACATTAAGTGTATTTCCACATTTATATAAAGAAACATCATCATTTCCACCCCAATTGGAGCCAGCAAATGGTACATCACATTCCAATTGTTCTGCTCCATAACAATCAAGGTATCCACAACTAACTTCTAGGCGGAAATTTCCTGCAGAATTGTTGAACTGACCATCTACCACAATGTAATAAGTACCAATTGGAGCATCTTCATAGAGGATGCCTTCATTATTGGATAAGGTATTAGCTGTATGGCTGGAGGCTAAACATTCGACTTGGGAACAATTATCCTTTAATAAAAATATATCTAAATCAAGACCAGGGGTCGTAATTTCAAGACCTATTTGTAAATCACCTGGCGTTGTTTTATTAATAACATAAACTTTGTCAGGTCCTAATAAAGATGAACTGAGACACCCCGGATAATTTGAAATTTTATTAATTTCTCCTAATGTTGTTTCATAAGGGAGATAATCACCGCATTGAATTGGTTTCGCATTATCACACCAAAGACTAGACCCCATACATGGTCCTGGAGTAAAAGAGGTCACACCAGCTGCCTCTGCCAAACATTCATTCAAATAAGTTACATGATTACAACCACAAACTGGATCATAATTGTAAGCACATAAGGTATCTGGGCTCATTTGCCAAGGGTCAACACAGGTTCCACAATCACCAGCTGTATAAAAAGTAATACCACTAGCCTCTGCTAAGCAAGCACTAGCATAAGTAATGCCATCACAGCCACAAACGGAAGTATCGCTATTATCTGGGCAATTTTGAGTAATAATTCCTGTATCTGGATCAACATCGGTAAAACCACTATTGACCACATTTTGAGAATCATAACAGCTTTGATCTTGATCTGGACATTTTCCGGCAGTCCAAAATTTGACTCCAGCTGCTTCTGCAAAACACTCATTTATATAACTGACTCCATTACAACCACAGACCGGATCATAAACTGTTCCGCAGGTTGCATTGGAAAACATTTGGCTTGGTTCAATACAATCACTATAACAGACGCCGGGGGTATAAACAAATATACCATCGGCCTCTGCATAGCAACTGTTCAGATAGGTGACACCATTTACACCACACACCGGCGATACAACGTTAGGGCAGTTTGATGTCGGATTGTTCATGGAATTATTGGACACTACGACCATTGCGAAAGAAGCTGCAATGGGTTGAGTCTCCAAATTTGTGTTTGTAATTAATTTAACACTATCTACTGAAATTATTAAGGTATCGTTTGCGGGAAGGAAACTTCCTACATCTTCAATTAGAATAAAGAAAGAACCTAGTTTTCCAGAACCACCTATGGTAGTTTGGTTAATTCTAGTTATCGCAATTTCCGCTTTGCCAGGTTGATTGCTCTCCGCAACAAATACCCTTGAATTCTCACCATCAGTTGGATCTACCCATGTATTAGAATCTAAACTAAAATTAATTGCATTTGAACTGGCTACCAGCTCAGAAGGATAACTTATTTGGAAGGAAATACCATAGAATTCGTCTATTGTAATATTTTGATCACCTAATTCTACTGCAAACTCGGCATAGGACCCGTATGCCACTGTATCAAAAATAGGGTTAAATACTAAAGGGGGATCAATATCAGGAGTCCCCAGTTCATATCCATCTGAACCAATTGGACCATTGGTCAACTCATAGTTCTTTTTTATAGTACCAAAGATATCATTGTCACCTATATACCCATCTCCATCAGCATCAGCGAATCCATAATTCAATCCATTTGGGTAGTCTAAAAACCAAGGCATAGTCAAATCTTGCCCTATCCAATCGATAGTAGCATTTTGTCGTGGCTCTCCTGAGCTTCCGTATGCAACACCTGCGTAAAGCACATCTACACCACTAACTTTTCCATTGTTATTGATATCACCAGGCCAAATCGTTTGAGCAAAAGTGAATTGACAAACAAAAAAAAGTAAATAACTAACTCCGAAAATTAATCGGTTCTTTCTTTTCATGGTCAGTTTGTTTAGTACGGAAGAATTAAATTCCTTACAAATTTAGGTCGATTTAAGCTTCAATACAATTACATATTTTCCCATTTTCCAGAATAAAAAATTCATAATTAAAATAAAAAACAAAATTATAATTAATTCAATAATCTGATTATCAATTATTTGCAATTAATGATTTGTATTTATTTTAATGTGAAAAATTAAGATTTCCAGAAAAAATGAAAAAAATAGGTTTCAATTTTTCGTAATTTGACGCAGCAATTTTATCATTGCAACGCCCTATTACATTCAAAACTGAAACTCGAATGAAAAATAGCATACATGAAAAAAAGTAAACTCATCTCTTTGTTAGAAACTCTTAACAAAAAAGAATTGCGTGCTTTCTCTCTTTTTGTTTCCTCTCCTTATTTCAATAAATATGAGGAAAACATACTATTGACAAATTTTTTAGTGAATTGTGCCCCTTCTTTTAATGAAGAAAAGATTAGTAAAGAGGCAGTTTATGATGTCCTTTTTCCAGATCAAAAATTTGATGAAAAAAATTTGAGCTACATAATGAGTGGGGTGACAAAATTACTTGAAAAATTTTTCCAAATACGCATGTTTGAGGCAAAAAAATTCCAACAGGAGAAATTTAGTTTACAAACCCTTATAGATAAAAAGCAGTTGAAGATTTATGAACGAGAGTATGAAAAAGTATCCAATAACCTAAAAAAAGTAAAAAAACAGGATAATGAATATTTCTTGAATAGCTTTCAATTGGCTGAAATCTCTATAGAGCATTTTAATCTCCTTCAAATCAGAAAACACAATATTGCCCTTAAAGATGCTTCTAATTTTTTAGATAAGTTTTATCTCTCAACAAAGCTAAAATATCTATGTACAATGCTCAATGATCAAAAAATGATTGCCTCTGAGTATCAGCTAACCTTAAAGGAAGAAATTTCAAATTACTTATCTCAAAATAGCAATAACCTTGATCCGAATATTGAATTATTCTATTTGACCTTTCAAATGTTAGAAAAGGAAGATGACAGTAACCGATTCGAGCTTTTACGTCAATTTTTACAATCCAAAACAGAACATTTTACTGTTTCAGACGCCACCTTTGTTTACTTTTCTTCTATCAATTATTGTATTAGAAAGATTAGAAAAGGAGAACGTAAATATGCAGAGGAGGCGTTGAAATTATACATTGAGGCGATAGATACTGAAACGCTTTATGAAAATGGCAAACTCTCCCAATGGGTTTATAAAAACATTATCGATTTGGCTTTAGGCTTAAAACAATATGATTGGATTGAAGAATTCATTTATGAATATAACGATAGGTTAGATGAGAAATTCCAACAAAATGCACTTTACTATAACCTAGCAAATTTATTCTGGCATCAGAAAAATTATTCAAAAGCGATGGTAATGTTGAATCAGACTCAATTCACAGAGATCTATTATTCTTTTGGGGCCAAAGAGATGTTAATAAAAATATATTATGAGTTAGATGAAATCGATCCACTTACCTCTCTCCTCGCCTCTTTTACCTTATTTCTCAAAAGGAATAAAAGTGTCTCAAAAAATATTAAAGTTAATTACCTTAATTTTTGCTCATTTATGAACAAAATTTTGAGACTTAAGCCTCACAAAAAAGAAGCATTGGTTGGAGAATTAAAACAATCTAAATTCTTAACTGGTCGTAGCTGGCTGATTGAAAAAACTTTAGAAAAAAAAGTATGAAAATGAAAAAGGTAAGCTGAGTGATCAGCTTACCTCTAAAACAATACTATGAGAAAACGATTTTCAACTATCACAAAACAAGTAAACCTGTTTTGAAAACAGTGAAAAACAATTTATTAGATTAGCCGCACTCAGTGTGACCGCAACTTTTGCACATTAAACATCCCTCCTTATAAATTAAGCCATCTGGATCACCACAAGCAGGACATTCCTCTTTCACGGCTTTAGTTCCATCAGGAATGAATTTTTTCAATGCTCTGACTACTCCATTTTTCCAATTATTGATGTGTTCTTGGTCTACATTCAATCCTTGGACTAGATTAACGACATAATTTAATGGCATTCCGTGACGCAAAATTCCAGAAATCAATTTTGCATAATTCCAATATTCTTTATCGAAAGACCTAGATAAACCTTCAATTGTAACTTTATAACCGTCCTTATCTTTGAATTGAATATCGTAACGGTTTTCACCGTTATCATCCTTACTTTTCATCACCCAACCTGAAGTGACATAATTAGGTAAAATGAAAATATCTTCCGCCTTTCCAGTAAAAATTTCATAAGGACGATCACCTATACATCCGACAACGGCTAACCATTTTTCATGGTTATTTTGGAACCGAATAATTTCAGCTTCCAATTTGCGAGGTCTCTTTGGAGGTAAGGTCTCAATAATGGCAGTTCCTTGCTCCAGATTTTTAGATTCTTTAGATTCATTAGAAATCAAAACACCTGAACGACTTCCATCTCTATAAATCGTACATCCCTTACAGCCATACTCCCACGCGGTCTTATATATCTCTTTTACTAGATCTACTGTTGTATCTTCAGGCACATTTACTGTTACGCTGATTGAATGGTCAACCCATTTTTGAATAGCACCTTGCATCTTGACTTTCTGAACCCAATCAACATCATTGGCGGTTGCTTTATTGTAAGGTGATTCAGCAATTATTTTATCTAATTCTTCTTTGGGCAATTGCTTAACTTCTTCAACAATATAGTCGTTCGCTTTCAACCAATCTTCAAACTTGTGATGAAAAACATAGTATTCCTCCCAAGAGTCTCCTACTTCATCAATAAAACTAACTTTAACATCTCGGTCATTTGGATTTACTTTTCTTCTTCTAGTATAAGAAACTAAAAATACAGGCTCAATTCCCGAGCTCGTTTGAGTCATCAAACTTGTAGTTCCAGTTGGCGCAATAGTCAATAAAGCAATATTTCTTCTGCCATATTTAACCATATCTTCATACATCTCAGGATCCTTTTCTTTCAATCTATTAATGAAAGGATTCTGCATTTCTCGAGATGCGTCAAATATTTTAAAAGATCCTCTTTCTTTAGCCATGGTCACTGAAGACTTATAGGCATTGGCAGCTAATGTGCTGTGTACATTTACAGAAAAATCAATTCCCTCATCGCTACCATATTGAATACCTAGTGCCGCCAACATATCTCCTTCTGCAGTAATTCCGACTCCAGTTCTTCGACCTTCAACACAGGTTTTTTTAATTTTTTCCCACAATTTTCGTTCAACACCTTTAATCTCTTCTTGCTCAGGATCCTTATTGATTTTTTCAAGGATTCCATCAATCTTCTCGATCTCTAAATCAATAATATCATCCATGATTCTCTGAGCCATTTGTACATGCTGACCAAATTTTTCAAAGTTGAATTGAGCCTCTTTTGTAAATGGGTTCTCTACATAGCTAAAGAGATTAATCGCCAATAATCGACAGCTATCATAAGGACACAAAGGGATCTCTCCACATGGATTAGTTGAAATAGTTTTATAACCCAAATCGGCATAGCAGTCAGGTACAGATTCTCTAATCACTGTATCCCAAAAAAGCATTCCAGGTTCAGCTGACTTCCAAGCATTGTAGATTATTTTATTCCAAAGAGCCGTTGCATCGATTTCCTTTTCATAAGTAGGATTCTTAGCATTTACGGGATATTGTTGTTTATAAGGCTTATTATTGAGGGCAGCATGCATGAACTCATCATCAATTCTAACAGATACATTTGCTCCGGTTACTTTGCCAAGCTCCATTTTGGCATCTACAAACTCCTCAGCATCAGGATGTTTAGAAGAGACGGTTAACATCAATGCTCCTCGACGACCATCCTGAGCTACTTCTCGAGTACTATTTGAGTATCGTTCCATAAAGGGCACAATACCTGTAGAGCTCAAAGCGCTATTCATGACAGGGCTACCTTTTGGACGAATATGTGATAAATCATGCCCTACTCCACCACGCCTTTTCATCAATTGTACTTGTTCTTCATCGGTTCTAACGATGCCTCCGTATGAATCCGCTTCGGATCCAATAACAAAGCAATTTGAGAGAGAAGAAACCTGTAGATTATTACCAATGCCAGCCATTGGACTACCTTGAGGGACTATATATTTAAAGTCCTTTAGTAAATCGAAAATTTCACTTTCGGATACAGGGTTTACATATTTTTTCTCAACTCTAGCGATTTCCTTCGCTATTCGGCGGTGCATATCGTTTGGAGTTTTTTCATAAAGATTCCCAGCAGAATCCTTAAGAGCATATTTATTAATCCAAACGTTTGCTGCTAGCTCATCACCTTTGAAGTATTCTGTAGCAGCTTTTAAAGCGGTTTTAAATGAATAAGTTTTCACTTTCATTTCACCACGCTTTTCTTTTGAGGGCTTCTTTAGTACAACCGTTTCCATCAACTTTATTTTTTAGTTGTGTTTCAATAATGAATTCGTTAAGAAATAGAAGAAAAACCCGAAAAGAGACAGAACCTGATAAATAGTTGACATATCTATAAATCCTTTTCGTCTAAGCTTGTTTCTCTCCAATGATCAATTATTATAATTGAGTGTTCAAATAAGAAATTGATCAAATGCACATTATGCACTTTTATTAGAGTCAAATTAGGTCAAAAGAATTAACGTTATCGGAATGTATATTCCTTCAAAATTTTTCTTTTTCAAAACTTGATCTGTAGTACATCATGTAAAAAGGGAGGGCTATACTTATATAAAGAAGAAGCATCCCTTCTATTCTGGATAAAAAATGAGTGGTTAGTTATAAGTTTTCTCTTGTCGAACAAATTTTGTCAGCACTAAAATAGTGAAATTAGATCTTTTCGAGCTTTTGAATTTTCCACAAAATGTGGAAAAACTATTTAAGTAACTGATATATAATTACTTAGGTATTAGTCAATTTTTTCCACAATGTTAGTAACACGCTGTGGAAACTTACCAACAGTATCACCAAAAAAGTTAATAACAATTAAATCTCAGCTAGTAAAAGACAGGAAATCAATTAGAAAAGTCGATTGCGTTGGAAATACCAGGCTAATAATCCGCTCAAAATCAAGGAGATGGAAAGTATAATTAAAAAATAATGAGGCATGCCATCATCTCTAAAAGGGAGTGCGACATTCATTCCATAAAAACTTGCGACCAATGTAGGGACCATCAAGATAATTGTGATGGATGTTAATCGCTTCATAGTCATATTTAGATTGTTGGAGATGATAGATCCATAAGCATCCATTGTCCCATTGAGGATATTGGTGTATATGTTTGCCATTTCCAATGCTTGACTATTATCAATAATAATATCTTCAAAAAGATCAGTTTTATCTTCGTCAGCACGTATTGCTAAAAAATCTGTTCGTTTCATTTTCATTTTCAGCAATTCATTTGAGCTTAATGAATTAACAAATAAAACTAGACTCTTTTCTATCTGAAGTAATTGCTTTAATTCTTTATTTCGACTACTGTCATATAATTCTTTCTCTATTAAATTTCGCTTTTTATTGATCTGTTTTAGGCAAGTCAAAAATCGATAGACGGTTTGTTCAGAAATTTGCAATACAAACCTTGCTTCATCTGCGATGTCAAAGTTTTTGATTCTCCCATCTAAAAACATTTTTAGAATTGGGTTTTCGTACGAACTAATTGTTAGAATATTATCAGGAGTAAGGATGATCCCAATGGGCACAGTAATAAAAATCGCATCAATTTCCTCTTCAATTGGGTTTGAAAGAGGTGTGTTCAAAACAATTAATCTAACATCTTCTTCACGTTCATATCTTGAACGTTCATCAATATCCAATGAGTCCGTCAGGAAATCAAGAGGAATGTCATATTTTATAGCCACTTCTTCTAATTCTTCAACACTAAAGGGAGGAGAAATATTGATCCAACACGACGGTTTTGGCTCTTCCAGTTCTTTTATTTTTCGTCCCTCTGAAACGTAGTATTTGATCATGATTTTGCTACTGGAAAGTTAAATAAAATATTTCTTGTTCAACCTATGCACTCGCAAACATACAAAATGAATTAAGCTTTGTCTTTTTGTTTTGTACCATTATTTGGCGTTGAATAATTTTTTAACACCTCACACATTTCCTTATATACCCACAAATCTGATTGGGTAGCACTACCCCATTGGGGACTTACTCCATTTTTTAGTCTAAAATAATCGGTTATTATATCAGCTTGCTGTTCGTAATTAAAATCAAATATTGTTTTTCCTAGACGGAGTTGAGCTTTTAATTTTTGTATTCCCCCATAATTATAACCTTCCTCAGAATTCATGGCTTTGATGGCTCTAGGTATATAAACGCCTCCAAAATGTTGAAACTGCCAAACATGTGCTAATTCATGAATCAATAAATCCTCACGAAAAGCCCCCCAAGCATTTATCGTATAAAAACTGACATATAAAAAATGCCAATGACGACAACCGATTTGAGCTTTTTCATCGATTCGTACTCTAGCGTAATTGATTGAATCTCCAAATATAGTTTTTGCCATTTTGATCTCTAATGGCGATAATTTCCTTGTATTATATTTAAAGAATTCTTGGAAAGTTTCATATAACTCAGGGATCGCAAATAAATCCAACAATAAATAAAGTAGTTCACTCCACCACATTGTGATAGAGATGTAGATATAGGAATATTGAAATTGGAAGGCATTAAGGAAATGATATACTAGGCGTTTAATTCGTTTGGGAAAAAAGGCAAAAGCATCTTTAACTCTAATAAAAGAACCGGAAAATTTATCTTTTAAACGGTTCATTTTTAATTATTTAAATCGTATAGCCTTTACAGGAGTGATGCGAGTAACAAGCCATGATGGAATAATTAAAAAAACAATGGTAACGACTAAGATGCCAATATTTAATATCAGTATAGTCCAGAAATTTAATTCAACAGGTGCAACTGACAAGTAATAATTTTCTTCAGATAGGGTTATGATTTGAAATTTATCTTGAAGGAAACAGATAATAATTCCGATAATATTTCCCCAGAGCAAACCGAGACCAATAATATAAGATGCCTGATAAAGAAATATCTTTCGGATACGCCAATTAGTTAGACCAAGTGCTTTTAAGGTTCCAATCATATTGGTTCTTTCCAAAATCAAAATCATTAGAGCAGTGACCATATTGATGATACCAACTACTAACATTAAGAGCAAGATTACTTTTTCATTGATGTCTTGCAATTCTAGCCAGTCGAAAATAGCCGGACGGGATTCTCTAATATTTTCAGCATATAAATGGCCTGGTAATTCATTAATATAGATGTAATTGGAAAATACCTCTAAATCACGTATGTCATCAATAAACACTTCAAAGCCACCCACTTCATCATCTTCCCATTGAAGCATTTGCCTTAATTTTTTGATATCGACAATTGCAAACTTTCTATCGTATTCTTCCAGACCTGTCTTAAAAATTCCCTTTACTTTAAATCTTCTTCCTATAACCTCCCCAGCATCAATAAAATAGAATCGAAATGAATCTCCTAATTTCAAATTTAGGCGGTCAACCGTTTGTTTAGAGATAATAATATCAGAAGACATAGTAGAATCTGAAAATTCTATTGGAGATCCTTCTATAAGGTATTTATTGAAAAAATCCCATTCGAAGCTCTCGTCTACACCTTTTAAAATAATACCCTCAATTTCTTTCTTTGTTTGAATAATTCCAGGTTTTAGCGCAAAAACTTGAACATGACGAACGCCCCCATTCGTTTCACTTGCCATTTCCCTCACTTGCCCAAATGCTTCTAATTCTCGAAAATATTTAACTTTCCCAATAGTATCTAAACTAGGATAAAATTCTTGATTTTTACTAACAGGATAAGCTTCCACAAGAGACCGCACCCCCGCACCATCTGTGATGTGTATATGTCCCCAGAAACCGAAAATTTTCTCTTGAATTTGATGCTTAAAGCCAGAGATAACGGCCGTGGAAACGATCATAACGGTTAGACTTAAGGCAATTGCAACCACCGCAATCCTTATTATCAATTTTGAAAAAGATTGTTCGCTAGTAGAAGTGGCAACACGTTTGGCTATGAAATATTCTAGATTCATATTGGTTAGCACAAATGTATAAAATCATTAGTCCAAATTATTCCCAACTGTAACAAAAGAATCCACAGTGGAACGATTTCAATAAGAATCAAATTCTATTATCCATAAGTTTTATGGAGATTGTAAATAACTATTCCATCATTTTTTACGACCAAAGAATTATATCCTTACTTTTGCGTCCTTAAATTTTGAAGCATGAAAAATTTTATTGAAGAACTACGTTGGCGAGGTATGTTACATGATAGTACACCTGGCATTGAAGATCATTTAAACGAGAAAATGAGAGTCGGGTACATAGGTTTTGACCCGACTGCACCTTCTATGACTATAGGTAATTATGTTCAATTAATGTTGTTGACCATTTTTCAAAAATGTGGGCACAAACCTATTGTTTTAATGGGCGGCGCCACTGGTCGAGTTGGAGATCCATCAGGCAAGGACAAAGAAAGAGAGTTAAAATCATATGATGTCTTGGATCATAACCTAAGTTTTCAATTGAAGCAAGCGCAGAAATTTCTGAATTTTGATGAAGGAGAGAATAAAGCTGAAATCGTCAACAATTTGGATTTTTATAAAGAAATGAATGTCCTTGATTTTCTTAGAAATGTTGGAAAAACCCTGACTATCAATTATATGATGTCTAAAGAAAGCGTGAAGAAACGAGTCGAAACTGGACTCTCTTTCACGGAATTCAGCTACCAATTATTGCAAGCTTATGATTTTCAATGTTTGTTTCAAAACCACCAAGTAACCCTACAAATGGGTGGTTCTGATCAATGGGGCAACATCACATCCGGAACTGAATTTATTCGAAGA
Organism: Bacteroidota bacterium; assembly: GCA_024743405.1. Lineage (GTDB taxonomy): Bacteria > Bacteroidota > Bacteroidia > Chitinophagales > Saprospiraceae > JANSWP01. The sequence goes on along the minus strand of JANSWP010000015.1, from coordinate 34,725 downwards.
AATATCCAAGGAAAAGCTTATGCAGTTACTACACCTTTGTTAACTAAAGCGGATGGAAGTAAATTCGGAAAATCTGAGGAAGGTAATATTTGGTTAGATGCCAATATGACTACACCCTACAAATTTTACCAATTCTGGGTTAATGCCTCTGATCAAGATATCAATAAGTTCATGCGCTATTTCACTTTGAAAACGAAAGAAGAAGTCGAAGCAGCTGAGATTGAATTTGCGGATAATCCAAATGCAATAAAACGAATGTTAGCAGAAGAATTAACCATTCGGGTGCACTCTGAGGAAGCATTTAATTCTGTTCAAAAGGTTTCTAATATCCTTTTCAATAAAAAGGCCAATAAAGAAAGTCTAATGGCATTGGCGCAAATAGATTTACAAATTGTTTCAGAAGAGATTCCAAGTTTTAATATATCAAAAGACTCATTATCTAACGGGTTAAACATTGTGGACTTATTGGCAGAAGAGACTCAAATTTTGAATTCTAAAAGTGATGCACGACGAGCAATAAAGGGAAATGCAATCTCAGTAAATAAAGACAAAATAAATAGCCATGAAACAAATATCAATCAAGATATTTTATTGCATGGAAAATATTTTATGGTAGAAAATGGAAAGAAGAATAAATTTATGGTGATTGCAGAATAATGCCTTTCCATCATCTTTTAGTTTGCTTTAAAGAATAGGCGATTACATGATGTAGTCGCCTATTCTATTTTGTGCAACTTCAAATCAGGAATTTATTATATTGTCTGTTTGACTATTATTACTCTGTCAATTCAAGGTGTCCATGGGTATATTTGAAAATTTAGTTTTTTTTGAGGGTTTGTCTATTTTGGCATTTCTAAATTGATTAAGTAGTACCAATCATCCTAAATATGAAACAAAAAATTTATCAAGTTGATGCTTTTTCTCAATATGTTTTTGGAGGAAATCCTGCTGCAGTTTGTCCATTAGATGAATGGCTTACTGATGATCTAATGCAGAAAATCGCATTAGAGAATAACCTTTCTGAAACGGCTTTTTTTGTCCCTGAAAATAATGGATTCCATATTCGATGGTTTACTCCGACAACAGAGGTTGATTTATGTGGACATGCTACTTTGGCAGCAGGACATGTGATTCTGCAACATTTAAATTATTCCAAAGACCAAATCGTTTTTTATTCAAGAAGTGGTGAATTAGGTATCAAAAAAGAAGATGAATATTATATTTTGAATTTCCCAACTGATAAAATCAAAAAAGTCGAAATACCTCAACCAATTATTGATTCTATTGATATCAATATTTTAGAATGCTATCAAGGAAGAGAGGATTTTATTGCGGTAGTAGGTTCCCAACAAGAGGTTGAACAGGTAAATCCTAATTTTGAAATTTTGAAAAAACTAAAGGCACGAGGTGTTTTGGTGACATCAAGAGGCGAAACGGTAGATTTTGTTTCCAGGTGTTTTTTCCCAGCATTTGGCGTTGACGAAGATCCCGTAACCGGCTCAGCCCATACTACCTTAACTCCTTTTTGGGCAAATAAATTAGGGAAAACAACTTTGATTGCTAAGCAAATTTCGGCAAGAGCAGGAGATTTGATCTGTAAATTAAAAGGTGATCGTGTTGAAATTGGTGGAAAAGCAGTAACCTATTTAGTTGGAGAAATCAGTATCCCCTAATTTTTTACGCATTCCTTATCTTTTTCCTCGATTTTCCAACTTTAATAAAATCAAAATGAATATCAGCGAAATCCTAACCCACCTTGGTGAAGACCGCAAAAAATACTTTAACGCAGTTTCCCCGCCTATTATTCAAACGAGCAATTTTGTATTCAACTCTTTGTCCGATTTTCGTCAAGCCATGACAGATGAATTAGCCCACAATATATATACTCGAGGCAATAATCCAACGGTAGAGATTTTGAGAAAAAAATTAGCTGCTCTGGAAGGTTCAGAAGATGCTTTAGTTTTTGCCGCCGGGGCAGGAGCTATTTCGGCAGCCATTATTGGAAATGTAAAGAGCGGCGACCATATTATCTGTGTAGATAAACCTTACTCTTGGACCTTTAGTTTGCTGACAAAATTCCTTCCTAGATTCAACGTCTCTCATACTTTTGTTGATGGTCGGGACATTAATAAAATCAAAAAAGCCATTCAACCAAATACTACTTTTTTGATGTTGGAAAGTCCAAACTCTATCTCTTTTGAAATCCAAGATTTAAAAGCCTGTGCCGAATTAGCAAAAAGGCACGGAATCATTTCTTGTATTGACAATAGTTATGCCTCTCCCTATTTTCAAAATCCTATCAATTTTGGAATTGACATTGTTGTCCATTCTGGCTCAAAATATATCAACGGACATAGCGATGTAGTTTGTGGGGTATTGTGTGCCAGTCATCAGATGGTATCCAAAATTTTTAATTCAGAGCAAATGACATTGGCAAGTATTATTTCTCCAAATGAAGCATCTTTGATATTAAGAGGGTTGCGAACCTTTGAAATTAGAATGCAAAAAACGCATGAAAGTGCGATGAAAATTGCCAAATGGTTAGATGGTCATCCAAAGGTAAAAAGGGTTGCGTATCCATTTTTAGAGTCTTTTCCTCAACATGAATTGGCGAAAAAACAAATGCGTGGTTGTGGAGGGCTGTTTTCTGTTTATTTCAAGACGGATCAACCTGAAAAAATGGAGTTGTTTTTTAATCGAATTCAAAGATTTTTATTGGCAGTCTCGTGGGGAGGATACGAGTCGTTAATGATTCCATTTATTGCTTTTCATAATATGGAGGATCGAGAGGCAGTTCAAGTTCCTTGGAATTTAGTTCGAATCTATATTGGTTTGGAAGATGCAAATTGGTTAATGGAAGACTTAGAGCAGGCTATGGAAATACTATAAAGAGTTCCTAAATTCTAGACTAGTCTTGTTTCGATGTTTCATACCCTATTTTTTTTGGCTGAAATAATCAAATTAGACATTCATTCAATAGCTATAATTACATTCATAATTTCTAAATCAATACTTATCTGTCCGTCTGAAATATTCTTTCTTTTTTGAAATTTTCACAAGAGCATTAGTGTCTTTTTTCTTCTTTTTTGATTTTTTGTAGGTTTCAGTAATTGCCTCTTCTTCAACTGAATTATCTAAGGATTCTGCAATTAAATCGTCATTAATCTCTTCGTCTACTTGTTTTCCTTTGATGGCGACATTGAGACCAAACCGAACATTAAAGTTTCTCCCATTAGAAATATTTATTAGTGGAATAACATTATCAGTTATTCCATAGATTTGAATGCCAGCCAGGCGCAATGTAAGATTAAATCCAATATTGGGACTCCGATTATGGTTAATAGCAATCGTGCTTCCAACCTCAAGAAAATGGCGAAAACTTTTTTGAGCATTTACAGCAAAAGCAGGGCTAAATTTATTTCGATAATATTCCCCATAAGTTAATGCACCCAATGAAAATGTTGAATCTATATCCCAAATCCCACTGACATAATACCGAAAAGGCAACTGGGTCTTATAGCCATTATTTAAGGTTTTTGACTCAAAATCCACTAGGCTTCCTATAGAATCGATAACGGTATAAAATTCAAAATCATCGGAATCATCAAATGGTTTCACCTCAATTCCATCAAATACGAAATCCCCTTTACTAACTTGTTCAATTGTATTTTCTCGCCAATTAATAAAACCTAAATCAAGAACACTACCAGTAAGTTTAACCTGATCTGTAAGTTGGAAATTGAGACCAAAATCGAGGGCTAATCCACTATTTTGTGTTAAAAACCAATCCGAATTATCATCATTTATGATCAAGTCATCACTGCTATCCTCAAGAAATGCGGATAGACCGCTAGAATAAATATTCATATCTGTTTGAGCACTCAATTGGTAATTACCATTATTTGTAAAAAGGCTAGCTTGCATCCGCTGACTATTTACATTCACCATACCTGACAAATATTTAATATTCGTTCCTACAGATATTTTTTCATTCACCTGAATAGCGAATCCTAAACCATATTCGTGATAAGCAAATATGTCAATTTTTGGAGCAATTTCAATATTTTCACCAATAAATGGTTCATTACCATACCACAATAATTCCATCATTTTTTCAGGATAATATCCATAGAAATCTAAATTAGAATTATGAAAAAGCCTCAATTGCGAGTTTTTAAATCTAAAAGCTAGGGAGCCTAGACTAAGATTTACATTACTCTGAATAAGATTATTATTGGATTTTAGTTTTTCCAATGCTTTTTGGGGAGCCAGGAAAAGTGTACTATTTTCTATTTTTCCTAAATCTTTAAGCGCAAAAGCGGAATTATTATAATTTCCATAAACAGAAGGCAGGCTGAGAACAAATTTATCTGATGAAATATTCGCTGGATTAGCTTCTGTGTTTTGGATTAAACCTTTAATAAAATGTATACTTAACTCCTGTTGGGCAGTGGCTTCCAGGTTAATTATTAAAATACAAATAGAGATAAATATTTTGATGCGGGAACTGAATTGGGGGATCATGACCATATCAATTTATGTTGCGATGAGCTTAGAATCGAAAAATCAAATCTGAAGACTCATTAGCTTTCCAATCTACTATACAAAATTTATACCTTTGCCGAAATGAAAATCAGTAAAGACAAAAAAACGGCCTTAGTTTTTGGTGCTACGGGGTTAATTGGAAGCCATTTGGTGAATTTTTTACTTATTCATGGAGCTTATGAAAAGGTAATAACTTTTGGAAGACGATCCATAGAAATAGATCATCCTAAATTGGAACATCATATCATTGATTTTGACAATCCTGATGAATTTAAAGATCTTATCCTAGGAGATGATTTATTTTGTTGTCTAGGTACTACGATGGCGAAAGCGGGGAGTAAAGAGGCATTTTTTAAAGTTGATTTTATTTATAGCTATAGAATTGCAAAAATTGGATTTCAAAATGGGTTGAATCAATTTTTGATGGTTTCTTCGGTGGGCGCTAACAAGGAATCATTTTTTTACTATAGCAGAGTAAAAGGAGAGATTGAAGAAGCAGTTCAAAATTTAAATTATTGGAGTACACATATCTTTCGTCCTTCTGTACTTTTGGGACAAAGACCTGAAAGCAGATGGGGGGAAGAAATCGCTGGAAAAATAGGTAGTGTTTTTGATCGGTTTACAGGCGGATTACTGACAAAATATCGACCTATTGAATCAGATGTAGTGGCAAAGGCTATGGTTAATGCCGCGCAAAAATTAGAAAAAGGAATTCATTACTACCCTTCTCATTTTCTGCAAGAGCTAGCAAATAAGGAGAATGAAATGTATCTAGATTAAGTATTAAATTTATGAAAGTTAAAAAAACATCGACGATTAAAATAAAAATTGGCTTAGACGAAAAGCAAGTTCCTGTAAAAATGAACTGGGAAGCTGATGGCAATCCAAATGGTCCTACCAAGCATGAATCTAAAGCCATGCTTCTTTCACTTTTTGATAAAGAAACCAAAGATACTATGAAGATAGATCTATGGACAACTGAAATGCAAGTAGTCGAAATGGATCGATTCTTTTTTCAAACCTTAAGAGCAATGGCGGATACCTATTTTAAAGCAACTCAGAATAGAGAATTGGCAGTAGAAATGCAAAAATTTGTTCAATACTTTGGAGAGAAAACTAAAATTTTAACCAATCCTGAAGAATAATATATCCAAATAGAAAAATCATTTTTTTTTAGCAATTAATCAATAAAGTGGAACAATAGTTTTTTAACCTGAATTATTGCTCCACTTTTAGAAAACTAATGCAAGATCCAATTGCTTTTTTTTGTTTGGCAAAGATGTTTTTTACACCTACCCAAATTTAAGACCTTTCCTAATTTCAACATGGTTACAACTTGGCTATCTGATTTCACTGTAGTTTTTGAAATGGATATAAAACAACAATTTGAATTAAATAAAAACATACACTTATCGATCTAAAAATTTGATCAATTCCAGGTTTTTAAAAAATATTACCTTTAGCACAACGAAAAATTCAAAACAAACAGAATATGCAACTTTCGACTTTAGACTGGTCATTTATCATCGGGTTTTTTCTTATTTCTTTAGCGATTGGATTTTATGTCTCCCGAAAATCTGGAGAAAGCACTTCCGAATATTTTCTTTCTGGACGTAACATGCCCTGGTGGTTACTAGGACTATCAATGGTGGCAACTACTTTTTCTACCGATACACCGAATCTTGTAACTGATATTGTGAGACAAAATGGTGTAGCTGGAAACTGGGTTTGGTGGGCTTTTTTACTAACTGGGATGCTGACTGTTTTTGTTTATGCCAAACTATGGAGAAAGTCAAATGTACTGACGGATATGGAGTTTTATGAATTGAGATATGGAGGTTTTGCAGCTAGCTTTCTTAGAGGGTTTAGATCCGTTTATTTAGGCTTATTTTTTAATCTATTGGCCATGTCGGGTGTTTGCCTTGCCGCCATAAAAATAATTGATGTAATAATGGGGCAAAACGCCCTTATCGATATGCCCGTGTGGATGGAATCAACAGTAGGTATTTTTGGTTTTGAAACCTTTCACACAGTTGTTCTCGCTGGATTAATTACCGTAATTTTTAGCTCTATGGGAGGATTCAGAGGGGTTATTTATACTGATTTTCTATTATTCTTCATTGCAATGATTGGAGCGATAGGAGCAGCAGTGGTAGCAGTTAATCATGCTGATGTCGGTGGTCTTACCGCATTAATTAATAATGAAGCGGTTTCAGATAAATTGTCCTTCTTTCCTGATTTTAGTTCTCCAGATATATATGTACCAATATTAATTATTCCTTTGGCCATTCAATGGTGGAACTCCTGGTATCCAGGCGCAGAGCCTGGTGGTGGTGGATATATCGCTCAAAGAATGCTATCAGCTAAAGATGAAAGTCATGCAATAAAAGCAACCTTCTTTTTTAACATATTACATTATGCACTTCGACCTTGGCCTTGGATATTAGTGGCTTTAGCTTCTTTGATCGTTTTTCCTGATTTGGCAAGTTTAAAGGCGGCTTTCCCAAATGTTGCAGATGACAAAATTGGGCATGATTTAGCCTATCCAGCCATGCTAACATTTTTACCAAATGGTTTATTAGGACTTGTAATTGCATCATTGATTGCAGCCTTTATGTCCACTATATCTACACATTTGAATTGGGGCGCCTCTTATTTAATACATGATCTATATAAAAGGTTTATCCGCCCTAGTGCTGATGAAAAAGAACTGGTTTTAGTTGGAAGAATAGCTACCTTTTTATTAATGATTTTAGCGTTGATTATGGCTTTCAACCTTAGAAATGCCTATCAATTATTTAATATCATTCTTATGTTTGGTGCTGGTACAGGATTGATTTTTATTCTAAGATGGTTTTGGTGGCGAATCAATGCATGGGCAGAAATAGCTGCCATGGTTTCTTCAGGGGTTATTTCACTAGGTTTCTCTTTTTGGGGTTGGTTTCCTAGTGGTTTACCTGATTGGGCTCAATTCCCGATGGTCGTTTTGATAACTTCAATTGTTTGGATAACAGTAATGATGGTTACACAGCCAGAAAGTTCAGAAACGTTGGAATCGTTTTACAAGAAGATTCAACCTGGTGGCCCTGGTTGGAAAAAAGTCATTGAGGAAGCCAAAAGCAAAGGAAATGATATTATTTTAGATGAGCAGGAATGGTCTGTGCCTAATGGAATTATTGCCATGATCTTGGGATGTTTGCTAGTTTATAGCTTACTTTTCGCTGTAGGTAATTGGATTTATGGAGATTTTGTACCTGCAACTGTCATGACACTATTAGCAATTGGTTCAGGTTTACAACTATCTAAAATCTGGAAAAAGATGGGAAAGAATATGATATAAAATACACCTAATCATATAGAAAACGGGGTATTTCTAATTTGAGAAATACCCCGTTTCTATAGATTTAAATCACTTCAATTTTTAATTGTATTGTTTAGAATAATAATTTTGGTAAGAACCTGATGTTACATTTTCCAACCATTCTGTATTTTTTAGATACCATTCAGCTGTCATTTTCAAACCCTCTTCAGCTTGAACAGAAGGTGACCATTTTAACTCAGTCATCAATTTTGTTGCATCAATAGCATATCTTCTGTCATGTCCAGGTCTATCCTTTACAAACGATATTAATTTACGTGCTGTACCAATTTCTCTTCCTAAGAGTCCATCAACTACATCACACAAAGACTCGACTAAATCTAAGTTTTTCCATTCATTATTTCCTCCAATATTGTAGGTCTCGCCTACTTTTCCATTATGAAAAATGACATCTATAGCATCAGCATGATCTTTAACCCAGAGCCAGTCACGAGTATATTTTCCATCTCCATAAATAGGTAAAGTCTTGTTGTTCTTGATATTATTAATGACTAGAGGAATTAATTTTTCTGGAAATTGATTAGGCCCATAATTATTAGAACAATTAGAGATAACTATCGGCAAATTATAGGTATGATAATAGGCTCTAACTAAGTGGTCGGAACTCGCTTTTGAGGCAGAGTAGGGAGATCTTGGATCATAGGCTGTTTCTTCTGTAAAAAAGCCTGTTTCTCCCAAAGAGCCATACACTTCATCTGTAGAAACATGATAAAACAATTTATCTGTTAGGTTTTCTTTCCAAATATTTCGGGCTGCTTGTAAAAGATGAATAGTCCCTAAAATGTTAGTTTCTATGAAGCTTAAAGGATTGGTGATAGACCGATCAACGTGAGACTCAGCAGCTAAATGAATAACAGCATCAAATTGATAATCAACGAATAATTGATCGATATAATTACGGTCATTAATATCACCTTTGACAAATTCGTAATTCGAGTAGTTCTCAATGTCTGTTAGGTTTTCCAAATTTCCAGCATATGTTAACTTATCTAAATTAACAATCTTATAATCTGGATATTTATTAACCATAAGTCGCACCAAATGAGAGCCAATAAACCCTGCTCCCCCAGTGATTAAAACTGTTTTAGTAAGAGTCATAAAAAAGTGAATTTTTATTGTTGCTTAAAATTAAGCAGGAAGTCCTTATAACTTAATAATCAGCTATTTAACTATTTTCTTTCGACAACTTTTTTGAAGTATTCATAAGTAATAGCCATTCCTTCAGCACGAGAATATTTAGGTTCCCATCCCAATACTTCCTTTGCCCTTGTAATATCAGGTTTTCTAACCTTTGGATCATCTACTGGCAATTCTTTAAAAATTAATTTAGCCTTAGGATTACCCACCATTTCTAATACCTCTTCTCCAAACTCTTTGATGGTAATTTCATCAGGGTTTCCAATATTTACTGGTTGCGAATAATCACTTTTTAATAAACGGTATATCCCTTCAACAAGATCATCGACATAACAAAAACTTCGAGTTTGAGAACCGTCTCCAAATACAGTTAACCCTTCCCCTCTAATCGCTTGAGAGAAAAAAGCAGGCAATACGCGCCCATCATTTACTCTCATCCTTGGACCATAGGTGTTAAATATCCGAACTATACGAGTTTCTAAGCCATGATAAGTATGATAAGCCATTGTCATTGCTTCTTGAAATCTTTTTGCTTCATCATATACTCCACGGGGTCCAATAGGGTTCACATTGCCCCAATAGTCTTCAGTTTGAGGATGAATTAGTGGATCACCATATACTTCAGAAGTCGATGCTATCAACATCCTAGCATTCTTAGCTATCGCTAAACCTAATAGATTATGAGTTCCCAAGGAACCAACCTTCAAAGTCTGGATAGGCATTTTCAGGTAATCAATCGGACTTGCGGGGGAGGCAAAATGAAGAATATAATCTAACTTTCCTGGCACATGAACAAAAGTAGAGACATCATGGTGATAATATTCAAATTGTTTCAAAGGAAATAAATGAGCTATATTGTCGATATTGCCTGTTATCAAATTATCCATTCCAATAACATGGCAGCCTTCTTTAATAAAACGATCGCAAAGATGAGAGCCAAGGAAACCAGCTGCTCCGGTGATAAGTACTCTTTTCAAAATTAACTATTTTAATTTATTTTAAATTTGTCAATACGGGAAGGGTCGAATTCGCACAAATATAAAATTTAAATAGTAGAAGTATAATCACTTATGCGATCAAGAATTATTTTTACTGAAAATAAATCACTTCCAACTCAGTTATCAATGGTCGATGATCGGAAACAACTGGCTCTTCTAATAATTGTGAACTTTTCTTTTTAAATTTTACTTTGCCTTCATTTCTAAAAATCACATGGTCTATTTCAGACTTGTGTTCACCCTGAAAGCTCAAATTATTATCGCCTTTTTGCAAAAAAACAAAACCTTGGGCTGCAAAATATTTCATAGTTGGAGAATCTGGCTTACAGTTGAAATCTCCCGTGACAATGGTTGCATTATTTAATTCATCTAAATATTTGACCAATACTTTTGCCTGTTTCAATCGATTAATACTCCCCTCTTTTTCACTTATCCAATCAAAGTGGACATTTGCAAATGAAAGGATACAGTTTTCTTCTAACTGTACTTCATGAATAATGGAGGATCGAGGCTCATATTTCCCATCAGGTAATTGTAATATTTTCGTTGAAATTAATGGTTTTGCAGTCAAGGTTGCCATACCATATTCACCAGTTTGAAAATTCATAAACTTGCCAAATGTCCCTGTCATAGATGTTTTTTGAGCTAAAAAATCTATTTGTCCAACCTTATTTGTTCGGGTGCAGTAATTATCCACTTCCTGTAATCCACATAAATCCGGTGCTTGTGATGCTATTATTTTCGCAGAACGTGATAAATCCAATACCCCATCCATACCCTCACCATGATGGATATTATAGGTCATTATTTTTAGGTTAATTGACTGTTCTTGTCTACAAGAATAAAAGGCTATTAAATTGAAGCTAACAAAAAGGAATACTATTTTATTCATCATTCTTTAGATTTGTGTCTGACGATAAATAGCTCAATGTAAGAAATCGTTCAACGAGAAAACACAAGTTCAGTTTGTTTTTTCTACTAATTTTCAAATACGAATTTAAGTCCTGTGGCAAAAGAGATTGGATAGGTATCTTCGTAAACATTGTTTGGATATTCATTTGAACCGAATTTCAACCAGGGGAACTGAGTGTTTTCAACTAAGTCAATTAAATATGTACAATTAGCATAATTATTATCAGATGAAAAAGAAAAGTGCAGCTTTTTGGTATTAATGTAATTTGGGACATCATTATTTTCAATCATGAATATCATATTATTCATAAATGGGTCTGAAGGATCAGTAGCAATATAATTATCAAACAAAGAGGAATCAGGATTTTCATGTAAAAGAGTCAAAAGCACAATCCCTCCTTCACTCCCTCGTCCCATAAATGTCCTAGATGTATTGTCGGTATAGTTCTCATCAACATAAGAAGCCATGCTTCTGAAAACATCATAATGATCCTCAAAGGAACCTGGTTGAGTCTCAATATCTAAATGGGCGTCTAATGTAACAATCAATGCATCAAAATTATCGATTTGATTCACGCCACTAATTACTTTCTCAAACTCATCAGTTGCAATTTGAAAATGCTGTTCTTAGTAATCAATTAAATAAATTGCTGGAAGGTTTTTGTTTATTTCGTATGATGCAGGCAAATATATCTTTCCTTTTGTGTCTACGATTAGGTACTTTTTTACCTTCCCATCATCAATCAAGTTGCGCCTTATTCGTCGATAAAATTTTAGCATCGGATTTCATTTATTTGACTACTTATTGTAATTTAATTGAATCCAATCCCCATTCATAGTAAATTGATCTTGGTCTTTTGGATTATTAAAAACTAAAAAAAGCGTATCCGTACCGCTGCTTGCCTCAAGATCTATTTCAATTACTTTAAAGCCTTCTTTATTTTTATTAAAGTATTGAACTAACCCATTACCCAATAGTTGCCCTTTCGCTCTCCCTTTCCTAATTTCAACCTCCCCTTCATATGCATAGTTCTTGTTAAACGCAGCTCCAATACTTATACTAGATAAATCGTCAAAACTTATTGGAGCGATTTTGATTTGTCTTCCATTTTTTATTGAACCGACAAGCGTTCTGCCTTGACTATTCCAAACACCTAGGTCTTTATCCAATTCAAAAGCGTCTTCCAATTCAATTCTAGGAGCAATAAAAATGACCTGTTCTACCGCAGAAAGTGAAGAACCCTCTATGTTTGGATTACCTTGATCTAAATACGATGCCATTAAAACATATTTGCCAGCTACTTCATTTGTCAAATGTTCATTAAAATCAAGGCTTCCATCTAATGGAAGATATTTTTCCGCGACTTGCTTCTCAGGATCTAATGAAAGGATGTAATCCACCATTTGCTCAACCTCTTCAATCTTTAATTGAGGGTGCGGTGCCATCATATTTTCTCCCCAAACTCCTTGACTTCCTTTGATAATTCGATGAATGAGGGTTTGTTTATCCTTATTGTCATAGCGCGCTGCAATATCCTCATAACTTGGACCGGCGACCTTTACTTTGATTGCATGACAGGCTTTGCAATCAGATGAATTAATTAATGCGAGCCCTTTTGGAGAAGTATTTTGTTGATGACCGATGCTTGCCAAGATAAGATCTTCACCTTCTGGAATATAGTTGAAAGTTACTTTTACTTTTGATGCATCCAAAGTGGCATCAGATGTATTCCCATCTTCCAAATCTGAAACATCAATGCTATAATCCAGTTTTTTATTTTTCCAATAAGTTGTGTTCGTATTGCTTAAATTAACTTTGATTTTTGGAGGCTCATTACCCACCATTATTTTTTTATTTATGCTAGCATATTCACCTTTTGAATCTGTTACCTTTAACTCTACATCATAAATACCTGGTTTTTGAAATTCATATACTAAACTTGGTGAATCTGACTTAATTATTTCATCTCCAAGTGACCAAGTATAATTCATTTTATCATGATCATAATCGAATGATTTAGCTGCGGAAAAATGAACCTTCATAGGTGCAGCACCTACTTCTTTGTCTACTTCAAAGTGGGCAATTGGTGGTCGGTTACCTTCATTATAGGTGATCAATGACAATCGTGCATCCAAGTTTCTACTGTTCCATTTTTGACCATATTCCAAAATATATAATTTCCCATCTCTAGAAAAAAGCATATCCATAGGATGTGAAAATTCAGTATTAGGCATAAATGGATCTGACTGTACAATCTGATTGTTTTCATCTAAATGTACCACATGTATCCAATCACGCATCCACTCATATACAAACCATTTGCCTTCAAAATATGCTGGAAAGGCTTTTTCAGCTATAACATAATCTTCTTCATAATAAATAGGACCAGACATTGGGTTGACACCACCAGCTCCTAACCATGGAAACTCCTTTGATTGTTTATAACTATACCAAATCATTGATTCCTGAATAGGCGGTAAGTTTTGAATTCCAGTATTATTGGGAGAGTTATTAATTATTTGACTTGGATTAAAGGAATCACCTGATCTTTCTTTTGTGAAGTCATAATCAAAATACATTTGATTGTTTCCCCGGCTATAAGGCCACCCATAATAACCAGCTTCTTTTGCTTGATTATATTCTCCCATTCCAACTGGACCTCTTAAACTATCAGAGACACCTGCATCTGGTCCGACATCTCCCCAATACAAATAATCTGTTTTTGAATCAATGGAAAAACGAAATGGATTCCTACAACCCATTACAAAAATCTCAGGGCGACATTTTTCAGTTCCTACTGGAAATAAATTTCCCTCTGGGATGGAATAACTGCCATCTTCTTCAGGCTTGATTCTTAAAATTTTCCCTCTTAAGTCATTTGTATTTGACGCTGACCTTTGGGCATCATAAAGTTGTCGATTAAATCTTTCGTCAATAGGTGCATAGCCTGATGATTCAAAAGGATTGGTATTGTCTCCTACTCCTATGTAAAGAAGACCATCATTTCCAAATTCCAATGACCCTCCACTATGACAACATTTTCTTATGAGTGGTATAGTTAAAAGTATCTTTTCATCTGATAATTTATCATCTTTTAATGTAAATCGAGATACATATTGTGTGGCTTCTTTTATATCCGGAGAATAAAATAAATACAACCAATTATTGTCCTGAAAATCTGGATCAACTGCCAATCCTAATAATCCATCTTCATTGTCATAATGAACGTTTAAGGTATCTAGGATTTTTATTTGTTCAGTTTCAAATTCATAAAGTTTTATTGCTCCTCTTCTTTCAATATATATGATCCCTCGATCTTCCAACTCATCTAATTCCATTGGCTCATCTAGATTAAAATCAAGCACTCGCTTGTTGAAACGATTTTCCTCAGGAATTCTCACAGTAGAAGCTTTAGAATAATCTAATGGGTTATTTCCCATTGCAAATTCAATTCCTGCAAATACTTGCTGAAGAAATATAGGATCAATAAATGTCTCTTTTTTATGCCCTAATGCGGTATAAAAAGATCGACCGCCATCGTAATCGTGTTTCCAAACCATAGGATGATTTACACCATTGGTGCCTCCTTCATAGGAGGATTCATCTATTTCCATCAAGACTTCGATGTCAGGATTTATGGATTTAAAATTGTACCATTCCTCATTGAATGTCCATGTTTCAGGGATATGCTGACAGCAGGCATCTTCCTTTTTAATACATTTTAAATTAGCGTCTTGGATAGCAGGATGTCCTTCAAAGTAGGCGCCGACTAATTGATTATACCAAGGCCAGTTGTATTCGGTATCCGTTGCAGCATGAATGCCAACAAAACCTCCACCTGCCTGAATATATCTTTCAAAATCTGCTTGTTGAATATTATTTAAGACATTTCCTGTAGTATTTAAAAAAATGACAGCGGCATACTGTTTTAGAGAATCTTCATTAAAAAAAACAGCATCTTCTGTCGCATCAACCTGAATATTTTTTGACTCCAATAAATTTTTAATGGATTTAATGCCTTCTTCAATTGAGTTATGTCGAAATTCTACTGTTTTCGAAAAAATGAGCACTTTTTGTTGCTTTTTCGAACAAGAGAAAATTAACGTGCAACTTAGAAAAAATAGTATGGTATAGATAGTTCTGTTCATGTACGTAAATTTCGATTAATTAAAATAAATTCAAGGAATTTACAAGGTAAAAAATTGAAAAATAATTTCACAATTGATTAGTCTTCTCAATACTACCAAAAATACTTAGGAACTTGATTGCAGTGATTAATTGTGCCAATCGAGCCAATTATGATTATGGTGAATACAAAAAAATATGGGGCAGAGATTGAGGTGGGTGATTTTAAACACTATCCCTTACTTGGTAGGGAGCTTATCGAATTGTCTAGAATTCGTATTTCAAAGAAAATCATCTCAAATAGCCGTAAAATTTGCCATTCTCAATTTTATCTACTTTTGGGATACAGTGGAACCTTAAAAACGCTTCATTTAAGCAGTTGGTTTCTTACTCGAATATTACAAATTGATTACCTTTTTCTGATCAACTCCCAATTGTTAAAACAATATCTATGATGCATTTTTTATGCTGAAGATAGTCAATAAATCCGTGAGTTTTTCTTTTAAATCAGCTCTATCTACAATAAAGTCAAGAAAGCCATTTTCTAATAAAAATTCTGAGGTCTGAAACCCTTCAGGTAAATCCCTTTTAATGGTTTCTTTAATAACCCTAGGTCCAGCAAAACCAATTAATGCTTTTGGTTCCGCAAAATTAATATCACCTAGCATTGCAAAAGAAGCGGTTACACCCCCAGTAGTGGGATCGGTCAACATAGAGAAATAAGGAATTCCAGCTTTAGCTAATCGAGTCAATTTGGCTGAGGTCTTTGCCATTTGCATTAAAGAAAAGGCTGATTCCATCATTCTTGCACCTCCCGATTTAGATATCATTAAAAAAGGAGTTTTTGATTGTAAGGAATGATCGATGGCCAAGCCAATTTTTTCGCCAACTACACTACCCATTGAACCTCCAATAAAAGAAAAGTCCATAGCAGCTACAACCAATGGTAATTGATTTACATTACCTGAAGCTACAGAAATTGCATCTGTTAATTTGGTTTTTTTCTTAGCTGAAACTAGTCTCTCGTGGTAAGGCTTTAAATCAGTAAACTCCAGAAAATCCTTAGAGGTGAGTTCATTAAATAATTCTTTATATTCTCCATCAAAAATGATATCAAAATATTCACCAGAACCTATTCTTACGTGGTAGGTGCACTTTGGACACTTAAAGTAATTTTCCCTCATTTCCTTTGAGGTACTTGTTTCCCCGCAAGATCTACATTTATACCAAAGACCATCAGGTGCTTCCCTCTTATATTTCGTTGCTGTTTGAATTCCGTCTTTTAAGCGATTAAACCAGCCCATTATTTTTGTTTTTGTCTATTTTTTTAATCGATAGTTTACTCTAAAGAACAAAGAAAGAAATTTTTTCAAACTTAAGAATGATAAAATAATATTTTCCCGATTTAAGCTCATCCCCTTTCACCGGAGAAATCGTTAAAAATACTCGTTGATGCCCTTAATCGACTGATTGTTTGTTCCTTAAAAAAAAAGGGCAGATCAATATCATTAGGGGGGAGGAAATAAATAAGCTACCCAAATTTTAGGAAGTTATTTTTTTTAGACGAGGCAAAAAACGCAGACATACCCAAAGGTATGGCGAGTATTTTCAACGATGTATAAAAGAAAAGTAACAAGTAAAATGGGTAGGTTATATTTTTCCTCCTCCCTTAACTTATTATTTTAAAGGATATTGATAATTTTTCACTGTATCAACAAAGCATTTAACGGATTCCAATGGTGTATCAGGATATACGCCATGACCAAGATTGGCAATATGCTTTGAACCAAATGAATCAAGCATCTTGATGGTTTGTTTCTTTATCTCATCCGTGGTCGCATATAATTGACAAGGATCTAAATTACCTTGAAATACTTTTTGTCCCCCTACAATTTCACGATTATATTGGGGAGTCATATTCCAATCTAGCCCTAAAACATTACAATTTAATTTCCCTAAATCTTCTAAAACGAACCAGGCACCTTTTGCAAAAACAGTTTTAGGTACTTCATCGATTTCATTACAAATTTTAGATATGTAGGGTAAAGCGAATGTACGGTATTGCTCTGGAGACAATATTCCAGCCCATGAATCAAAAATTTGTACTAAATCAACTCCAGCATTTATTTTTAATTTCAAGTATGCAATAACCGTATCTGTGATTTTTTCCAACAACAAATGAGCTAGTTGTGGCTCAGAGTATAGGAATTTCTTAGCTTTTGAAAAAGTCTTACTACCTGACCCTTCAATCATATAGGATAGCAAAGTCCATGGTGCACCAGAAAATCCAATCAGAGGGACTCGATTATTTAATTCCTTTTGCGTTATTTGAACAGCATCAAAAACATACTTCAATTTTTCAGCCGCTACTTCTCCTTTTTCTAATTTTTCAATATCAGCTTTGTTTTGAATAGTTTTAGGAAACCAAGGTCCTTTTTTTTCAATCAATTCATAAGTTAATCCCATTGCTTCGGGAATGACTAAAATATCAGAAAAAATTATGGCGGCATCGACTCCTAATTCATCAACAGGTTGGATCGTAACTTCAGCAGCTAAAGATGGAGTTTCAACTAATTCTTTAAACCCAGACAGGTTATTTCTAATAGCTCTGTATTGAGGAAGAATACGTCCTGCTTGTCGCATCAGCCAAACCGGTGGTCTTTCAACTTTTTCACCCAATGCTGTTCTTAAAAATAAATCGTTCATATTATTTATATAGGTTTAAAAAATTAAATATTGTCTGAAAATTTAGTCATATCCTTAGTATTGGCGAGGCCTTTTTTCGAAATTACCAGGCAAAAAACACTAGAATAGGCTATAGAATTTTTAGTAATGTTGGATAAATACCCTGGAAACTAATTAGGTATTTTTTTATAAAAAAAAGCCTAAAAAAGAATAAGATACTTAGTTACCAGAGTATAAAAAGCCATGAACGCAATAATAATAGGTTTTAGCATTATGAATAGTTGAACAATAGATTTTATGACGAGTATTTTACAAATACAGAAGCCGCAATTTCATGTTAGAAATTGCGGCTTATTTGGAATCCTCTAATGTTTTAAGTGTTTCCTAAGTGATTATTTCCTCTCGACCATCCGGTAATTTTCTACGAATGACATTTATTTTCCCATCATCACCGTAAAGTTCCCTTGACTTTTTATTGTAGGCTAATGCTGCCTCTTCAGCAGTTGCGAACATTCCAATATGTACTGATTTACGGTTTACAGATATGACAGCACGAAAACGATTGTTTTCTTTGTATACACCAGTATATCCAACCTTGCTGGAAGTTTTTCGCTTTCTACTTGCTACAGCTCTTGATCTATAAACCACGTTTTCTAATCGGCAATCAAGTTTATTTCCATTTTTTGCTCCTACAAGATTTCGATTGGAAGATTTAGAATCAACCAAGTATTTTTCCGCTATTAATTTATGTAAATAAATCGTTTCAGTCTTATAGCCTCCATCGGCCTTTTTCCAAGTTTTCTGAAACACAGCACATCCTGAAGAATGTCTTCTTAGGTTATTGATAAAATCAACTTTTACAAGGTAAGGATCTGATGTTAACCACTCATATACTTGGTCATCGAGCAGTACATGTTCATCAGCGTTTTTTAATTTGACTTTGTATAACACGCTCTCTCTTTTTTGGTTGTTTTCAAGAAATAAGAATTCTTTTTAAAAGAAGAGTCAATAATAAATTGAACGATTTACAGAGATACTAAAAAGTAAATCCAAGAAGCGTACAAATTGATTTTTCTGATCTAATCTATTTTCACCAAAGTATTCTCACTCCCTTCGAAACAGCAGCTTAAAATTTGGACACAGTTTAGATTAAATAGAAAAAACTACCCAAATGGGTATTTGAGGATTCCATTGAATTTAACTGTTGGTTAGGTGTGTCGCAATCTCTAAACTTAATTGTTATTAAAAAAATAAGGAATGTCAAACGTAAAGATATAGTTTGAACGCTAAAAAACAAAGCATTAACAGGATATTAGATTTTAATATTCTTATAAAACGAAGACTATCAGTTGATTATCTTTTGCAAAAAAGATAAATCATTATCCATGACAAGCTGCATATTAATACTTATTTGATAAAAAAAGATAACACAAAGAAAAAAAATTGAATTGTTAGGGATAAACATTAAAAATTGGCTGATCTACCAATAAACTATTAAATCATCATAAATAAGCAATGGTGAATTTATTAAAACAATAAAAATATCATGTCTGATTTGCGCTTCATCTTGCATAAAAATCTAATGTTAGATTATACAACTTTGTCTGCACAAGAAGAACTAGCAAACGCGTTGGGTTTAGCTTTAAAAACAAATCCCATACTCAGTATATAGCCCATTGCCTCTTTAAGGGCAGTATTTGATTGAAAACTAGGATCAGTATTGATATCTGCATGAACTTCTAACTCCACGTCATATTTATCCAATAGATCACACAATTTATAGGCAATCTCTACAGATTTACCAACTTCAATAATCATTCGCTCCCGAATCCCCAATTTTCGCTGTTCTTTTGAGTTATGGATAAACATAAAACCTCCCTTCTTTTCACGCAAAAATACGATTACAGTTGCAAATTCAGCTACACCACCACGTACTTGAGAATCAGTTCCAATACAAACTTTTAATTTGTGTCCCAAAGTCTGTTCTCTTATA
This sequence comes from Bacteroidota bacterium, assembly GCA_024743405.1. Classification (GTDB taxonomy): domain Bacteria; phylum Bacteroidota; class Bacteroidia; order Chitinophagales; family Saprospiraceae; genus JANSWP01. The sequence goes on along the minus strand of JANSWP010000015.1, from coordinate 14,950 downwards.
ATCGTTTTTTCAACAGCCTCTTTAATAGATAATTCAATCTTTTGACCATTTAGTTTCCGCCATTTTTTCATTGGTATTTTTATTTAGTTCTCATCTAGAACATAAATTTCAGAGGAGAATTAGTTCGATAAAAGTATAAATTCATATTTAAACTTTATGTTTTCCAACTTATCATATGTAGATAAATGTGAATTTACATTTTCCTGGCTACAAAATGAGGTTAAACTCAATAAAAAAAGAAATAGTTCCAATCTTAAGTTGAAATAATCTCTTTTCACATTCACATTTATCTAATTAGTCTATTTTTGCAGCCAATTTTCAATTTTTATGAAAGAGTACTTATTTGTCTATGGAACTTTAATGGCTAATATAAAAACTGGAATAGCCAATAAATTGCATGAACACAGTCGGTTTCTGGGAGATGGTTGGATAAAAGGAAAGCTATATGATTTAGGGCATTATCCTGGATTAATACCTGACTTGAATTCTGAATCAACCGTGTTTGGACATGTTTTTGAGTTGTTTCACCCTTTAAAAACAATCAAAATACTAGATGAATATGAAAATGTGGGACAACGCTTTGGAATAGAAAATGAGTATAGGCGAGAAAGAATTAATATTACTTTAGAAAATAGAATTGTCGAATGTTGGGCATACATATACAATTTGTCTCCTAATAATTTGCCTGTAATCACTTCAGGAAACTATTTGGAATATTTAACCCAAAATCGGCAATATCTGGATTTTTTGAAATCTTTATAAATTACTGAAATTAGAAAAATATCATATGAAAGTTATAAAATTGTTTGTACCCATTCTGCTTTTAGCCTTTCTATTCAGTTGTAAATTTTCTGGATCAAAAGCACATTCGGGCGACCATAAGTACTCGAATGAACTTATCAATGAAAGTAGCCCCTACCTTCTTCAGCATGCACATAATCCTGTAAACTGGCATCCGTGGAAAGAGGAGGCTCTTAAAAAGGCTAAGGAAGAAAATAAAATGCTGTTGATCTCTATTGGGTATGCAGCTTGTCATTGGTGTCATGTTATGGAGCATGAATCTTTTGAAGATACCGCAGTGGCACGTATTATGAATGAGCACTTTATTCCCATTAAAGTTGATAGAGAAGAGCGTCCTGATGTAGATGATGTATATATGACAGCTTGTCATTTAGCTACTGGAAAAGGTTGTGGGTGGCCTTTAAATGCTTTTGCATTGCCTGATGGAAGACCTGTTTGGGCTGGAACCTATTTTCCCAAAAAAGAATGGTTGAAAGTTTTAGAATATTTCATCCAATTAAGAAAAGATGAACCAGAGAAATTGGAAGAATATGCAGCCAAGCTAACTGATGGCATTCAAACTTCTGAAGAAATTTCCATTGCTACTGGAGAAAGAAATTTTAACAATGAAAACCTCAAAACTATCGGTGACAATTTTCTAAGTAATATTGACTTTGATAAGGGAGGAAGATTGGGGTCACCAAAGTTTCCAATGCCCAATAATTATGATTTTCTATTAAAATATCATCATAAAACTGGAGATAAAAAGGCTTTAGAAGGTGTAATCACTACATTAGATAATTTAGCGGATGGAGGTATTTATGATCAATTAGGAGGCGGTTTTGCAAGATATTCTGTAGATGCAAATTGGATTGTTCCTCATTTTGAAAAAATGCTTTATGACAATGGACAATTGGTTAGCCTTTTTTCAAAGGCATGGTTGGTTACCAAAAAACCAAAATATAAAAGAATTGTAGAAGAAACCTTGAATTTTATTCAAAGGGAAATGACGGATAAATCCGGAGGATTTTACTCTTCGTATGATGCAGATTCAGAAGGAGAAGAGGGGAAATTTTACGTTTGGACCAAACATGAAATTGATTCCATTTTAGCAGATGAAAAATTATCAGAAATTTATAATGATTATTATGAAATCAAAAAATCTGGTAACTGGGAAGATGAAAAGAACATTCTATATCGCAGAAAGTCCAAACAAGATATTTCGTCAAAATATAAAATAGAGGAAGCGGAATTAGACAATAAGATTTTAAAGGCAAATACATTGCTTTTTGATGCTAGGGAAAAACGTACCCGTCCAGGTTTGGATGATAAAATTTTGACTTCCTGGAATGCTTTAATGCTCAGCGGATATGTAGATGCTTACAAAGCATTTGGTAATGAAGAGTACCTAGTCAATGCGAAAAATAGTGGAGAATTTTTATTGAAAAACATGATGCAAAAAGATGGAAGACTCAATCGAAATTATAAAGATGGAAAGTCTGTCATCAATGCATTTTTGGATGATTATGCCTTAACAATTAATGCATTTGTTGGTCTATATGAAGTTACGTTTGAAGAGAAATGGCTTAATAAAGCCAAAGAATTAGCAGAATATGCTATTGACAATTTTTCTGATGAAGAAACTGGAATGTTTTATTACAACTCTAAATTAGATCCTGAATTAATCACCCGAAAAATGGAAGTTGCGGATAATGTAATTCCAGGTTCTAATTCATCAATGGCAAGAGCTATTTATAGCTTAGGTTTATACTTTTATAATAATGACTATGTTGAAAGATCCAAAAGCATGATGCACAACTTGGCTGCCGACTTAGTCAATCAAAAACAACCAAATTTCTATTCAAATTGGTGCAGTTTATATTTAGATATGGCAAATCCACCTTATGAGGTAGCAATTGTAGGAAATGATTTTGAGGTTAAAAGGAATGAATTGATGAAAAATTACATTCCAAATGCCATCTTATTAGGAGGTAAGGATGAAGGCAATTTAGAGTTACTAAAAGGTAAACTTCAGGAGGGAGAGACTATGATTTATGTCTGCCAAAATAAAGTTTGTAAACTTCCTGTTCAAGATCCTAAAAAGGCAATAACGCTAATGGATTAATCGAAGTGTCTACTAAAGATGGAGAGGTAGTAAGCATTAATTCTATCTCTCCTTCTTTTAAGTTTCGCCCCAACGATAAGTTGCTAAATCTAACCCTGCCAAATCAATTATCCTATCAACCACGGTAGCCGCTAATTCCTCAAAATTTTTTGGATGACTGTAAAAAGAAGGGCTTGCTGGACAAATTATACCGCCAGCTTCGGTAATAGTTTTCATATTATTGATGTGGATTAAACTATAAGGTGTGTCTCTTGGGACTAGGATCAATCGACGTCTTTCTTTTAAAATAACATCAGCTGCTCTTGTTGTTAAATCATTGGATATTCCAGTTGCAATTCTTCCCAATATTCCCATAGAGCAAGGACAGATAATCATCGTTTCATATTTGGCAGAGCCTGAAGCAAAAGGAGCCATGAAATTATTTTTATCATAAAAATCAAAGGGATATTTATCAAAATCCTTGTTTCCTAGCTCTAGTTGCCAATTTAACTTGGCATTATCACTCATAACCACGCCAACTTTCTGGATTTGTTTCTCTAACATTTTCAGCCTATCCAAAAGAACTTTTGCATAAATAGACCCGCTTGACCCCCCGATAGCAACTACTATTTTCTTCATATTTCTGTGAGTGTCTTTGAGTATTTTCTTCCAAGTTAAAGTTTTAATAAAACGTCTTAAAACTTATTAAATGGCTTTTAAAAACGGCTACTTTCGTTGAAATTGCCCTTACAAAAGGAAATACTTGAGTAAAGATTCGAAATATAAAATCTAATCTATATTCAAAACTTTAAATTTTTAATAAGTAACAACAAAAGATGAAAAAGTTTCTTGTAATTACATCCCTTATAGTTTTCACAGGATTATTTTTTGGATTTTCACCAAATAATTCTCCCGAAAAATACGAATTTGCCGAAAGTACCACAGTGAATTGGATGACTTTTGAAGAAGCCGTGAAAGCTAGTGAAACAGCTCCCAAAAAAATCATGATAGACCTTTACACAGATTGGTGCGGTTGGTGCAAAAAAATGGATAAAACCACTTTTGAAGACCCTAAGGTGGTGAAATATTTAAATGATAATTTTTATGCTGTAAAATTTGATGCCGAACAAAAGGAAGAAATTAATTTCAATGGGCATCAATTTAAATGGGTTGCAGGTGGAAGAAATGGCATTCATACTTTAGCTTATTCACTTTTGGACGGTAACCTATCCTACCCTACGGTTGTTTATTTAAATGAAAGATTTGAAAGGATTATGATATCTCCAGGTTTTAAAGAAGCACCGGGGATGATAAAAGAATTAACTTTTGCTGCTGAAGAACATTATACAAGTACCAGTTGGCAAGAATATCAACAAAAGAAATAGTTTAAGTATAGTTGGAATTACCTAAAATGAAAAATGCCGAGAAGTCATACAATCTTCTCGGCATTTTTGTTTTAATTTTTATGGAAGGTTCATTATAAATCTTCTACAATAATGTTATCAAGTCTGAAAGAAGTCGCCATATCTTCTGGTCCTTGCCCAATATATCTAAAACCAATTACACCAGTCCCAGAATACGCCGAAAGGTCAACTTCACCTGTTGGGATCCATGCATGGTCAGCATCATTCTCACTAGCCAAAGGAATATTCAATTGTTCCCACGTTGCTTCTACTGCATCGCATTCGAAATCAAAAGAAATCCAAACACTTAACCCAGAATGATCCCAAAAGGCTTTAGCTGATTCAAAACTAATCATTTTTGGAATAGAGAAATCAAAAGCTGGTGTGACTAGCCATGCTTCCATTGGATCACCACTATTATCACCAAAAGCGGTTGCTTGAGCATAAAGGTTTCCATCAAATTCGGTGGCTCTCCAAAAACGACTTCCGCTTACACGCTGATTTGTCCAACCATCAGGCATTATATCTTCATCATCAGCAAATTGTTCAAAATCCATTTCTAGTTCTTCAAAAACTGGAGGTGTACCGGTACAAGGCTCTGGTGGCTCCTCACCACATCTGAGTTCATCCATTACCACATCAGTTAATTCTCTGATAAATAATTGGCCACTGCCATTAAATTCACTATAAATTGCAGTAATAGATCCTTTACCTTCTGGGGTCAATTCCCCTGCAAATTCTGCAAATCCACTCGATCGAACGACTATGTTTGTACCGTTACAATCTTCCAATTCCCTATTTAAAGTTCTAAAGCCTACAATATCTGCATATGTTTGATTAGCATCCCCATTAGTAAATTGAATATCTTCAATTTTAACTAAAGTATTAATATCATTAAATCCTAAGCTATTTATAGTCTTTAGTTTTGGTTCTGGTTCACCTACTTTAGTACTTAATTCAATTCGTCTATATGCATCTGTTATTGCTCCCATTCTCAATCCTCCATTTTGGTTGTAAGTATACCCTCCTAATTGAATGATTCCTGAATCATCGGTCATAAATAATCCATTACATCGGATATAAACTTCTCGTCCAATCGCATAAAAAACATATGCATTAGCTTCTGAATGATTAATTTCGATTCCTCCTGTTTCATCTTGTAAAATGAAAGATCGAAACCAGTTTCCAGAGCGGTCATCTGCAACGATTGTTCCTTTAATAATTATTTCGTCAAGCGCCTGTAAGTCATCAATTGCATCTAATTCTTCGATATTTCCAAGAAAATGATAACTCTTGAGCTCTGCTATTGTAAGGGTAGCTTCTAGACCTGGATCGACTCCATCAATAGGAGGTAAGTCAAAAGTTTGGTCAACACAACTTGATAAAAAACTGATAGTTAAAGCTAAAATTGATATTTGAAAAAACTGTTTCATATAATTTTTAATGTTTTCTTTTTGATGAAGATTTTCCAAAAATTCCAAATATTTGGAAAATCTTAAAATTCATTTGATTTGAGTTGTTTTACATTCTGTAAGAAACCATTGCAAAAAAGTTGGTTCCAAAGGCGTAATATATTCTTGGTGGGAAAAGATTTCTTCCCCCTTCTTGCCAAGATGCTCTATCTAGGCTTAGTTGTTCAAATCCTCCGGAAACAATATCTCTATTATTCAATAAATTTGAAATACCAACTGTCAGATAAATATATTTTCGATCTCCAACTTTGAAAGATTTCCCTCCAAATAAGTCCAGTGTAAATCCACTTGGCGCTTTGGTTTGTTGAACCAATTCATTATAAAAAGGCTCATTCTCGTCTAAACCAAAAGCTGCATTTTCAGTCCTTCTTTCTGGACTGAAGTCCACATAAAAATCTTGGAAATAATTGGCAGTAACTTCCATAAACCAAAATTTACCATTGTAATTAACAGAAGTTGAAAATGCTTTTTGAGGCGTCCCTGCTACTCGAAAATTTTTGATAAAGATAGTTCCTAAATCTTCAAAGCTATCCTCTGAATCAATAGTGAAAAGCCCAGTAGGGTTAGAAGTGAAAACATATTTTCCTAATGCTGCTACTCCACTCCATCTTAAAGAAGAATTAATTTTCCATTCGGCTGCTAATTCAACTCCAGAATGAACCTTATCAACATCTTGTAAGATATAACTTCCAAAATCTGTGACAATACCTCTTACAAAAAATTGGGTTACATCTGTTGCATCTTCAAATCTAGTAAAATAAGCAGTTGCTCTAGCCTTCAAAAAAGGAGTAGTCATTATTAATCCACCTTCAGAAGAAAATATTTTCTCGTCAGTAAGTCCTGGGATAAACCCATGTCGTGTCCTAGGAGCAACAAAGACATTTCTAGCAAATGGAGCTCTAGTTCTATAACTAGTATTACCATAAAGGTAATATTGATTACTTATTTTGTAGGTCAAGCCACCTTTAATTCCATAGTTGAAAAAACTACGCTTTTCTGAATCTCCGAATGAGTTCTCTGGAAAAAATCCATTCCGATAATTCCCTTTTCTCCAGATTCTTGTTCTAGAGGTATTAGCTGAAACAAAAGCATCAACCTTAGCAAATTCAAAACGAAGCTGTGTCCATACCCCTGATTTCCATACCTTAGGTTCATAATCATAACCAAATTCATCACCCTCTTTAACCACTCTATCAGGGTCATTTAAATCAAATTGAAGTCCATCAGGACTTTCATTTTGATCAAAAAACTTATTGATATTCACATAATAATCACCTCCTAAAAGGTCATCAACTGTTTTGAAATTATGACCATTGTATTGTTGGTAATAGGTACCAAGGTTGAAGGTTATATTATCAGAAAGTATACCTTCATAATTAGAGCTTAGATTAAACTCTTTAGAATCAAATCGTTGTTCTTCAATAATATATTGAGACCATTGTCCTGCTGTATTTTGAAAACTATATGGATTATTTTGATTCGCTGAAATCATTTTATCAAAATTCAACTGCAATAAAGTAGGATCTGCTAAAAAAGCATTTTCAATATCCTGAGCGATTTCATCTCCATTTAATGCATAGTAGCTTGGAAGGTTTCGATAATAATCGGGTCTCGGATCAGGGGCATTAAACCACTCAAGCCTAGTATTTCCAAATCGACCAAATTGATAAGAGGCAGCAGTGGTCAAAGTTGAATTTTCGCCTACTTCCCAATCATGACGCAGCATGATAATTGGCTGATGCGAATTAGCTACTCTAGAATTACGTTCTTTGCCATTTTGGTAACCCCAATTAGGGTTATAATATTTACCTTCTTTGACATTGAAAAAGTCAAAATATGTTTTATCATCTTCAATTGTTTTATCTACTAAATCATAAACTTCTTGGACACTTGAACCTGGTCTACCTCTTTTATTGGGAGCCCCAAAGGCCGTCAAATTAAGCATATGTTTATCACCCAATTTTCTGTCTACGGAGAGGAAATAAGACCATGCATCGTAAGAGGTTCCCGGCAAATATCCTTCCTCAGCCCACCTTCGAGACCCTGAAACAGAAACTGCCCAGCCACTAGGCATCATCCCAGTTGACCATGTTCCCATGATTCGGTTTCGGTAGGCACGATTTCCGAAATAATAAGAAAATCGCTTTTGACTTCTTTGAGTCGAGGCTCTTGTATCTATAGAGGTAACTCCCGTAATTCCTCCAAAACCAAAAGAACTAGCAGATAAGCCAATGTCAGTTTCTCTATTACGCATAACATCATTCATACCACCCCATTGACTCCAAAAGACACGACCACTTTCCAATTCGTTAATTGGAATTCCGTTTAGTATGGTTGCCATATTTTCAGAATCATAACCTCGAATTCTAAAACGCGCAGAGCTTAAATTAAATGCTGCTGCTTCCAAAAATACATCATTTGAAGCTGAAAGTATTCCTGAAATGTTTTCATCAAAATTATTGCCTTCTAACTCGACATTATCTAAAACTACAATTGGAATTCTATCTTCATTAGTTGTTTCTAGTGTTTCTTGACGTTTTGCTAAAAAAACTTCGCCTAAATTAATTGATTCATTACCTTTTTCTAATTGAATTTCGGTCTTAAAAAAACCAGATTTGGAAAAAATAACAGCACCTAAATTGGCTGATGTATCAAATGCAAGTCCAAAATTTCCTAGCTCATTAGTTTGATCAGTGGTATTGTTAATTGTCACTTTAACACCTTGGATAGGTTCATCGGATTGGGCGTCAATCACGGTTCCCGAAACTATCAAGTCTTGACTAGATAAGCAGAGACTAAACATTGATAGAAAAACAAATAGGATAAAATGCTTCATGTATTTGTAATTAATTAATTATTCGTAATGATTTTTATGAAAATAAAATGCTTTTAATAGAAAATTGAGTTACAATCGAATAGTGTTTCGAATCCGTTGGATATATTTGAAGGGTTTAACTACTTTTTTGCGGCGCAAAGATACACTACTGTAATCATTTTGTTCCTAATTGATAAAAAATAATCGATTCTTAGCCTTGAAAGAATTAGCTTTGTCGGACAATCCGCATTCAAATAAAATATGGATTTCAAAATGATAATACCTCCTGTTGAAGAATTAGTCTATATATTCTTATTTTTTAGATAATGTTCACTCATTTAAATTTTAATCTTTGACTTCCTAGACGGGTTTTAAAAAATATTTCCACAAGAATTTGATAAAATAGTTATGAAACAAATAATTTTTATAGCCTTAATATTAGGCTTCTGCAATTTTTCTCAAGCACAATCAAAGAAAAAAGAATACAAGATTGGAGCTATAGGATTCTACAATTTCGAAAATCTTTTCGATACTGAAGATGATCCTGAAATTCGAGATGAAGAATTTACACCAAAGGGTAAACGAAGATGGAACGAAAAGCTTTACAATGAAAAGTTAGGTAACATGGCTAAAGTCGTTTCCGAAATGGGTATAGAAGTTACTCCAAATGGGTTATCTATTTTAGGTGTTTGTGAAATAGAAAATCGAAAGGTTTTAGAAGACTTTGTAAAACATCCATTAGTAGCTAATCGCAATTATAAGATCGTCCATTACGACTCTCCGGATGAGAGAGGGATTGATGTAGGTCTTATATACAATCCAAAACACTTCACCGTGACGCGTTCAAAAACTTATCCTGTAATGATTTATGATGGAAGTGGAGAGCGAGATTTCACAAGAGACGTTTTATTAGTTTCCGGTATTTTTGACGATGAATTAATCCATATCATGGTGAATCATTGGCCTTCGCGAAGTGGTGGTGAAAAAGGTTCTCAACATAGAAGGGAAGCTGCAGCCAAAGTTTGCAAAACCGTTGCAGACTCTATTCAGCAAGCAGATGAATACGCTAAGATTTTTATCATGGGTGATTTAAACGATGACCCGACCAGTCCAAGTGTGAAGAATGTTTTACAAGGTAAATTTCAAAAAAACAAGGTTCGAAAAGGTGAATTGTTTAATCCTTGGCAAGATATACATCGCAGAGGGTTTGGGACATTAGCTTATAGGGATTCTTGGAATTTATTTGATCAAATAATCATTTCATATGGTTTGTTAACAAGGAAGGCAGAAGGCTATAAATTTTACAAAGCCAATATTTTCAATAAAAAATATTTAGTTCAAAAAAATGGTAGATATAAAGGCTATCCATACCGGACTTTTGGTGGTGATAATTATTTAGGCGGATATTCTGACCATTTTCCTGTTTATGTATATTTATTAAAAGAAATTTGAGTTTGTTTCAGTTCCTGGTTCATAACTACTATTTATTTTGAACCAGGAACTGAAAACAATATTGAGAACCCAATCACTTTGCTTAAAAAGAAGCCGCTTGAGTTAAATGAAGATTTTCAATATATACTAGATATACTTGAAAAAACTTCCAATAGTCTTTTCGTAACTGGACGCGCTGGCACAGGTAAATCCACCCTCCTACAATTATTTCGGAATACAACTAGAAAAAAAGTCGTTGTACTTGCTCCTACAGGCATTGCCGCCTTAAATGTAGGCGGACAAACCATACACTCTTTTTGTGCATTTCCTCCGCGATTTTTGACTCGTAGAGATATAAAAAAGCGAACTAGGTTCAAAAAATTATATAAACGAATGGAGGTTTGTATCATTGATGAGATATCAATGGTAAGAGCAGATTTGTTAGATGCAATTGATAAGTTCTTCCAAATTAACAGAGATAACCTGATGCCATTTGGTGGCGTTCAAATGGTTTTTATAGGTGATTTATTTCAATTACCTCCTGTAATTGCGTCAAATGTCGAGCAAAAATATTTTGAATTTAGTTACGGCAGTCCTTATTTTTTTTCTGCTAAGGTTTTTGAGACCACTTTCGAAGTAGAGATGATGGAATTGAGAAAGGTCTACCGCCAAGAACAACGACATTTTTTAAGATTACTAGAAGCCGTTCGCTTAAAACAAGCTGATTGGGAAGATATAGAGGATCTAAATGAAAGATATAACCCACAATTTGAATCCAATGAATTTTATATCACCTTATCTCCCAGAAATTATAAGGTGGATGAGATAAACAAGCGAGAATTATCCAACCTAGTAGAGATCTCTCAAATCTATTTTGCGAAAGTAACAGGAGAGTTTGATCCAAGACAATATCCCACAAAAAGTGAATTGGAATTAAAAGTTGGTGCACAAGTTATGTTTATTCGAAATGACCATGAAAATGGAAAATATGTAAATGGAACTATTGGAAAAGTGACCGAATTGCACCCTAATCGTATAAAAGTTTTGATTGATGACCATGGAAAGAAAGAAGAAATAGAAATTGGAACCGCAGAATGGGAAATCTTGAAATATAAAGCAAGTGAAGAAAATCCACAGGAAATTGAATCAGATGTAGTTGGGACATTTGAGCAATTCCCTTTAAAACTAGCATGGGCAGTCACCATCCATAAATCCCAAGGCAAGACCTTCGACAATGTAATTATTGACATGGGAAAAGGCGCTTTTGAGCATGGTCAGACTTACGTAGCATTGAGTCGTTGTCGGTCATTAGAAGGAATAGTTTTAAAACAAAAGCTAACTTTGCGAGATATAATGGTAGATGAAAGAATTGTAGAATTTTATGAACAAAATTTTTGAAAACCGATATGAATAAAAAGTACAAAGAATATGTCGAAACACTACGAAAAAAAGCAGATATCGACTATGCCGCGGCTGTTTTAAGTTGGGATAAAGAAACCTACATGCCACCAAAAGGTGCCCATTTCCGATCTCAACAAGTTGCTACGCTTTCAGGTATTTCTCATGAAATTTTTACGGATAAGAAGTTTGGAGAATTATTGAAATCATTAAACTCCAATTCAAATGGGCTTTTAGAAAAGGAAAAAAGGAATGTTGAATTAAGCCTAAAGGATTATATTAGAATAGAAAAATTAGATACCAACTTTGTAATTGAACGATCGAAAGTTATATCCACTGCTTATCATGCTTGGTTAGAAGCTCGAAAAGCAAATGATTTTTCTATATATACAAAAGCCCTTAAGAAATTAGTAGAAATCAAGAGGGAAGAAGCCTCCTTGATTGGTTATGATCAACATCCATATGATGGTTTATTGGACGAATTTGAGCCTGGAATGACTGTTAATAAATTAGATATATTATTTAAAGATGTGAAAGAACAGTTGGTCGAATTTGTCAATAAAATAAAATCCCAACCTCAAGTTCAAAATAGCTTTTTAAAGAAATTCTATCCTAAGGATAAACAATGGACATATGGATTACAGTTATTAAAAAATATGGGATATGATTTTGAGCAAGGACGTCAAGATGTATCGCCCCATCCTTTTACCATTAATTTTTCTCCTAACGACGTGAGGGTAACAACGAGAATTGACGAAAATGATTTGGCAAATATGGTATGGAGTTGTATTCATGAAGGAGGTCATGCTCTGTATGAACAAGGATTATCTGTGGAGGAATATGGTTTACCTTTAGGTAGTTACTTAACAGTTGGAGTACATGAATCTCAATCTCGTTTGTGGGAGAACCATATAGGGAGAAGTCTTGATTATTGGAAATTCAACTATCCAACATTACAAGACTTGTTTCCAGACAATCTTTCCCCTGTTTCATTGGAGGCTTTTTACAAAGGCATAAATAGAGTTGAACCTAATCTAATCCGGACAGAATCAGACGAATTACATTATCATTTCCACATAATGATTCGATATGAAATTGAAAAAGAGCTAATTGAAGGATCAATAGAAGTTGAAAACTTGAACCAGATTTGGAATGATAAATATATGGATTACCTAGGAGTTAAAGTTCCAGATGACAATAAAGGGGTTTTGCAAGATGTCCATTGGGCACATGGTGTATTTGGTTACTTTCCAACCTATTCTATTGGAAGTTTTTATGCTGCCCAATTGTATCAATCCGTAGAAAGAGAAATACCAAATCTACCAAAATTAATAGCATCTGGTGACAATAGTCAATTACTTCATTGGGTCAGAGAAAGAATCCATCAACATGGAAAACAATATAATGCGGAGGATTTAATTGAAAAAATCACTGGGGAATCTTTTAATTTTAAATATTTTTTGGATTATTGCAAAAGAAAATATATATCAATTTATGAGTTGTAATTTCTGTTTGCTCTTTTTTCTACCCATACAAGTATTCCGGATTGATTATTTGGGTAAAAATTAGTGGAAAAAGATAGCCATTAATCACCAAATTAATCGGCTAGCATTATTTATCAATCTAATTAAATACAAATTCAAAATATTATAAATACCTAGTTAGATATTGTTTAATGCTCTAATTTTGATTAGACCATGTATATAGCACTAGGTAGATCTTAATCTATTTATTTAGGAGTTTCGAAAATAGTAAGTATGCAAATTTGATCTAAGTTTATTCGGTTTTGCAAAAATTTTAGCGATAATCCGTCCATTTTTTTTGGATGAAATCAATGAAAAATACCTGAATGTGTAGTTTGTTATTTTCGAAATTCCTCATCAGAGCTTTTAGAAGCCTTTCAATTAGAAAATCACTTAAGAATCCATCCCAAAATGAAAAAATACTTTTTGATTTTTACCGTATGCCTTTTTCAGGTTATTGTCAATGCTCAATGGTCTCAAATAGGATCTGCAGTTTCTACCCTTTCCTTAAACACAGATATTGTAGTCACTGGTGATACAACTTATGTAGCCTATCGGGATATAATAAATAGCAACAAGTTGAATGTCAAGTTATTTAATGGAACATCATGGACATTTGTAGGTGCCCCAAATTTTTCAGCATCCGGAATTGGAGGTGTATCGATGAAATTTGATAGTAATGGTGATTTACATGTTGCCTATTTTGAAAACAGCACTAATAATGTCAATGTACAAAAGTTTAATGGAAGTAGTTGGGTAGCAGTTGGAGCCGCAAATTTTGCAACGGGTGGTTCTATTTCTTTGGACTTTGATGGTTTAACTCCTTTTGTCGCTTTTTCAGAAGCCACAGGTGGAGGTATGTCTGTAATGGATTTTGATGGAACTAATTGGGGATATGTTGGAAGCTCTTCCTTTTCTGCCTCTGGTAGCAACTTTGCTTCTTTAGTCATTGACAACTCCACTCCATACGTTGCTTTTCAGGACTTTGGGAATGGAAGCAAAGTTACAGTAATGAGTTTTAGTGGAGGTAATTGGTCAAATGTAGGATCTGCTGGGTTTTCAGCAGGTACATCACAATATGTTTCATTGGCTTTCGATGGATCTACTCCTTATGTAGCCTATAAAGATGGGGGAAATGCGAGCAAAGCTTCAGTAATGAGTTTTAGTGGAGGTAATTGGTCAAATGTAGGATCTGCTGGGTTTTCTGGAGGCATTGTAGAATATACTAAGTTAGCTTTTCGTAATTCGATTCCTTATTTAGTTTATTCAGATGATAGTAGTTCAGATGCAGCTAGAGTTGATTTTTTTAATGGAAATTCATGGGTACAATTAGGAGGGAATATGGATAGTCAAACCTCTTTTAATAGTATAGCAATTGATGCTGATACAGTTTATGTTTCGTATATAAATGGTGCTAATTCATTTAGTGTTATTGCTCAGGAATATGTTATTCAACCACTGGTCTGTTCCATTTCCGCTTCTGGGCTTTCTAATATTCAGTGCAATAATAACGGAACACCAAGTGATGATACAGATGATTACATCACCTTTGATTTAAATCCTACAGGTTTGAACCTTGGTGTAAATTATACTGTCACTGGAGCAACCCTAACTCCTAATGGTGGAAACTATGGAGGTCTAACTAGCTTCCAAACAACCGCAGGAACCGCAGGAAATGGAAACCTAAATTTAACCATCGTCGATGGGAATGACCCCACTTGTACATTGGCTTTTGTTGTTAATGATCCAGGCTCTTGTTCAAACTCTTGTAATATAGCCACTTCTGGACTTACCAATATTCAATGTAATAATAACGGCACACCAAGTGATGATACAGATGATTACATCACCTTTGATTTAAATCCTACAGGTCTTAATCTTGGTGTAAATTATACCGTCACTGGAGCAACCCTAACTCCTAATAGTGGAAATTATGGAGGCGTAACTAGCTTCCAAACAACCTCAGGAACTGCTGGAAACGGTAACCTAAATTTAACCATCGTCGATGGGAATGACCCCACTTG
>JANSWP010000087.1 GCA_024743405.1 Bacteroidota bacterium | reverse complement strand
TGAGGTACTAAATTTTGGTTAATCAGCTTTTTGCTTAATTTCATCATAGTTGCAGTGGGTTTGGTGAGTTAAGTAGGATTTTCAAACTTAACTCGCTGCAACTGTTTCACAAAATGTCAATTAACTTTAGACAACTTCATACATTAGGATATTACAACCAAAAATTAACCAACAGAGCTGGTGAAATTGTTGATACAGACCCTACTTACCAACACTGGATTGATGGAAATCCTGAAGGTGGAATGATTGTCGGGCAGCCTGATATGGAAAAATTTGATGCTTTCACGAATTTCACCTATCCATTAGGTGATAATGCTAAATTCTATACCTTCAATGGTGTTACTAAAAGAACAGGTCGTTCTTTCGCATTTTATCGTGCACCTTATTGGAGACCTGATGTAGCAGCAGCTGAATTCTGGACGCCAGAAAACCTTTTCGTTGGATACCACCCTACGTTCGAAACAGACATTACAGATAATATGAATGTCGCAGGTTTTGAGTTTGATCTTTTAGGGTTCAATGCTGACGTGAGTGGAACTTATGGTCGAAATGATGTTTCCTACACTGTAAATCGTTCTGTCAATAGAGATTATTTAGCTGATCATGGTTGGTCTCCTCGTACTTTCGAACCAGGAGGATATACTTTCTCAAATAAGATCTTCAACCTTGATTTGAATAGAACATTAGGTGCTACAGATAACATCACTTTAGCTTTAGGTTTTGAGGCGAAAGAGGAAAACTTCCAATCTCATGAAGGAGACCGCCACTCCTATTATAAAGGTGGTTCAGATTCTTTCGCAGGTATTAAGCCTGAAGAGGTTGTTGATGAAGGCCGAAACAGTTATGCAGGTTATTTATCTCTTGACTATGATATCACAGATGATTTCTTAATTGGAGCTGCAGCCAGGTATGAGGACTTTAGTGATTTTGGAGATAACTTCTCTTATAAAGTGAATGCTCGATATAAAATCGGAAATAATGGTGCAGTTAGAGCATCTTATTCAACTGGTTTCAGAGCACCAACGCTTCACCAAAGACACTTGATTAACTCTCAGTATATCGTGGTTGCAGGTTCTCCTGATCCAGTACTACAAGGTACTTTGGCTAATGATAACCCTGCAGTAAAGGCATTAGGAGTTCCTGATCTTTTTGCAGAAACTTCTCAAAACTTAACGGCTGGTTTGACTTATAAAATTTCTAAATACTTATCTGGTTCTGTTGATTTTTACCAAATCAATGTTGATGATAGAATCTTATTCTCTTCTCAAATTACAGCATTAAATGATGGAGATGCAATCGATAACATTCTTAAAGAAAATGGAGTTGTTGGTGTACAGTTCTTTATTAATGCTGGAGATACTAAAACAACAGGTGTTGATTTAGTATTGAATTTGAATAAAGTTGAAGTAGGAGGTGGTTATTTTGGAGGTGTATTAGCAGCCAATTTTAATGAAACAAGTATTGAAAAAATCAATGTTCCTAGTGCTTTAGAGACTGGAGGATATGATATTTTTGACAAAAGAGAGCAATCTTTGATTACGCTTTCTCGTCCAAAATCTAAAATCATCGTTGGTTTGAACTATGAAATTGGTGACTTTAAATTTGGAATTGACAATACTAATTTTGGTGAGGTTACTGTAACTGCAGCTGACTTGAATCCAGAAAATGACCAGGTTCACTCTTCAAAATTGATTACGGACTTCAACGCACGTTGGAGAATGGATGAAAATATTGATGTAACATTGAATATCAATAATATCTTCGATGTGTATCCTGATGAATTAAATCTTGAGACTGGTGAGTCTCCAGGTGGACGATTCCGATATTCTTCAATTGTTCAGCAGCAAAACTTCTTAGGAACTACATTTAGTGTAGGTGTAAGAATGAAAATAAATAAGAAATAGTTCTTTTGAATTATTCTGATCACAAAGTGTCCTATTTGATTATTATGTCAAATAGGGCATTTTTTTTGTTAAGACCATTTTTAGGTTGAAAACACCTAGTTTCCCCTTGGAAGCTGTTTCAAAACCTACTACCCTTTTTTCACCGAGCTGTTTTCCGCCTGTTTTTAGATTTTTATCGCCCCATAGCGATGCCATGAAAATCGAAAAATACTCAGATAATAAATCCGTCATTAGGTTTTATAACTGCTTCTTGGGAAAAGAAACGACCATCTACTTGAATTGTCATAAACAGAATATTATCTATCCTTTTTTTGAATTCAAATAATATTATCTAAATCATTTTCTCACCTTTGTAGATCTTATAGAAATGAAAAATACTTACTAAACAAAATCACTACAATGAAGTATTGGCTACTTACAATTACTTCCATCGTTTGTCTTACCATTTTTTCCATTGGTTGTAAAAACAGTCAAAAGACAACCCAAACCGAGGAACAATTCATGAAAGACAAGATTATCGTTTTGATAAAAGAGGGGTTTCAACCTAGAAAACTAGAGGCAGTTTTTGAGGACTATGAACTCAAAACACATGGTCAAATGAGTCGAACAGAGAACCGATTTATTATGGTTTACAATATTAATAAAATTAAGCCCGAAGAAATGTTGGAGAAACTGAGAAATGCCAAAATAGTTATAGAGGCAGCATTTGCGCCAATTACTAAACTTGATAAATGAAAATAACAATCGAGCCATATAACCCAAATTGGGTTCATCAATTCGATGAAATCAAAAATGAATTGAATGATATTTTGGTAGATTTTGATCCTATTATTGAACATTTTGGTAGTACTTCTATTCCCCATTTGGCAGCAAAACCAGTGATTGATATTTTGGTAGGAATAGATGACACAAAATATTTCAGGGAAATAGAAAAACGGATGAAAAGTCATCCTTATATTTACTATGAAGTTTATAATTCATCCATGCCCAATCGTAGACTTTTTGTTAGATTAAAGGATGAGGTCGATACAACCCTCTTTCCAAAAATATATCAAACGCTAGACAATATTCCACATCAGGAACTAAATGAGTCTCGAATAGCACACGTACATATTTGGAAATTTGGCACCCCAGATTGGATTCGACATATCGCTTTTAGAGACTATTTAATAGCCCACCCCAATATCAAAAAAGAATACGAAAACTTAAAAAAAGAATTAAGTAAGCGAAATTGGGAAGACGGGAACGATTATAACACTGGGAAGGATAAATTTATCAAAACAGAAGAGGCAAAAGCCATTTTATGGTATGAGCAGCAGCGGCAATAAATTGCCATCCATCAAATAAAAATCAAGAATTAGTATAAAAAACATAACTAACCATGTCCAAAAAATTTCGCCTATTTCATTTACTTGTAGCTTTCTTTCTTGTCTCAACACTCCATGCGCAAACGATTACCAAAGTACTCGAAGACATCGAGGTTGAAGTCACTTACGCCAAAAAGTTAGGTACTACACCGCAACTTAGGCACCTTGTTCCGCAACCAACCATTACCTTGGAAAAACGAGCGGAAGTCAAAAAAAATAAAAAACAAATTCCAAATTTTGCAGGGCGACGCACGCATCCCACAGTAAATCCTAATGCGCTACCACAAGGACCAGACCCTGTTTGGCAATCTGAAATCACTAAAAATGTAGATAACGAATTAGTGCCATTGGTCAATATTAATGGGATGTCTCAAGCCAATTTTGGAGGTACCCCACCCGACCCTTGTGGAGATATTGGCAAGGATTATTACATACAACAAATCAATGCTTCTCTGATTCGAGTCCATGACAAAGAAGGGAATGTCGTATTTGGTCCAATTGCTACCAATACAATTTGGAATAGCATTGGGTTTTCTTCATCTGGTGACCCAATTGTATTATTTGATCAAGAGGCAGAACGTTGGTATATCACTGAATTTCCAAGTGGCAATCAATTGTTAGTTGCTATTTCCGACACTTCTGACCCAATGGGAAGCTGGACAGCATATAATTTTGCAACGCCCAATTTCCCTGATTATCCAAAATACAGTTTATGGAAAAATGCACTATGCGTAACTACAAATGAGCAAGGACCAGGTACTTTGCCTTCTTATTTTATAGATAGACAAGGATTATTAGATGGCGATGCAAATGTAGCTATTCAAAGGATCGCATTGCCAGGAAGTGGTGGTGGACCTGGGTTTCAGGTTGCCACTCCAGTTGATTGGACAGGTTTTACGCCCCCTCCAGCGGATGCCCAACCCATGATTTTGGCATTAAGAGATGATGGTTGGGGTGGTGTTACTTTTGATCATATTGAAATGTTCTCAATTGATTTAGACTTTGATAATCCTTCGAATACGGTTGTAACAAGCTCTCAAATACCTGTTTCTGCGTTTGACTCTAACCCATGTTCTTCACCTGGACCAAATTTTGGGTGTATTCCTCAATTAGGCGGTCAAGGTATTGATGGTCTACCCGAAGTCATTATGCACCAAGTTCACTATCGAAATTTCATTACACATGAAACGATGGTTATGAATTATATTACTGACGCTTCAGGTTCTAACCTTTCTGGTATTCGCTGGGTGGAAATGAGAAGATTACCTGGAGAAGATTGGACCGTTTTTCAAGAAGGAACTTTTGCCCCAAATGATGGATATCACCGATTTATGGGAGGTATTGCAATAGATGGTTCAGGTAATATTGGATTGGCTTATTCAATTTCAAGTCCAGATATTTACCCTGGTATTGGTTTTACAGGTCGTCGAAAAAACGATCCATTGGGTGAAATGACATTTGATGAATTTGTGGCTGTTCAAGGAGGAAGTACAAGCCCTGGAGGACGTTTCGGAGATTATGCTCAAATGGCCATAGACCCATATGATGATCGAACATTCTGGTATACTGGTGAATATAGAGCAAATCAAGGTTGGAGTACAAGAATTATTTCTTTCAACTTGGGAAGAGATACGATAGACATAGCCCCAATTGCGTTAATATCTCCTAAAACATCTCCTTTTTTAACTGATACTGAGACCGTTCAAATTGAAATTCAAAATGTAGGAATTGATACTCAACAGATCTATAATTTAGGTTTTATTTTCGAAGGAGATACCGCCGTTATCGACTCAGTAAACTTTGTTTTACCCGCTGATAGCACCTACATACATACGTTTTCAAAGACGGTAGATATGTCAGAAATTCGAGACTATGAATTCAAAATATTCACAGCATTAGAGACTGACCAAGCAATCTCGAATGACACTTTACGAGCAACTGTAACGAAATTACCACGATTTGATGCTGGAATTACGATGATCGATGGATTGGAAGGTCTAGTCTGTGGAGACACTTTACCATTTGATTTTGTTTTAACCAATTTCGGTACAGATACCTTAAAAGAGGTGATTATTACACTTGAATTGAATGGGACTAATTTTGCTGATATTAATTGGGGCGGTGAACTCCCTTCCGGTCAATCTGAGACTTTTAACACCGAAATAAATGGCGTATTTGATGGAACTAATATCATCACGATTTATACTTCTTTGCCAAATGGAATGATTGATCAGACTTTTGTCAATGATACCCTTTCTCGGAGTTTTGAAGTCATCACAGATGGTGTCCAAATTAACCTGACTCTAGTAACGGATAATTTCCCAGATGAAACAACCTGGCAACTCACGAATGAAGCTGGGGACATAGTTTTCTCGGGAGGCCCATATACGGCTAGCCAACAGACTATTTCGGAAACGTGGTGCCTTGATGCTGAAGAATGTTACATCTTCACCATTTTTGATTCTTATGGTGATGGATTAAATAACTCGACCGGTAATCCAAATGATGATGGAGATTATCAAATCACAGATGGGTTTGGGAATATCTTAGCCAACCTAACCAGTTCGAATTTCGGATTTGAAGAATCGAGTGAATTTTGTGGCACTTTTATGTGCATGATGGATGCACATATTGATTTTTCTCCAGAAACTAGTGAAGGTGCTACAGATGGCACCCTCATGATTACGGCCTTAAATGGAGTCGGACCATACCAATACAGTATTGATGGAGGATTGACGTTCCAAGACAATAACTTTTTTGATGATCTTTCTGCTGGAGATTATGATGTTGTGGTGGCAGGACAGTTTGATTGTTTATTTGAGATTACTACTTCTATTACTCTTTGTGCACTCGAGGTAATGGCAACTATAACTGGTGAATCGGTTCCTGATGCTGGAGATGGGAAAATTGAAGTAGAAGTATCTGCTGGAAACCCACCTTATCAATATAGTTTAAACGGAAATAATTTTACAACATGGCCTATCTTCTCAAATTTGGGAATGGGTGATTACACAATCACTGTAATAGACGCTTTGGGTTGTGAGACCGATGTTGTATACACCGTTGATGTGATTTCTTCTTCCAATGAGCAATTTAGCGATCACTTTATTGAAGTCATGCCAAACCCTACCGATGGTCTTTTCAGAATTAATTTGAAAGGCTATAATACACCTGATTATCAATTGCCTATTCAAGTTTTTGATGCGTCAGGAAAGAAAATTCAAAATTTCCAATTGGTCAAATACAATGAGACTTTCACTGGTTTATTGTCTCTTTTATCCTATCCAAATGGCGTTTATTATGTTCGGTTTTTGGATAAAGATTTGAATCAAATGGTAAGAGTATTGAAGCAATAATTTAATTCAATTTTATGGTTCCTAGTTCAATATTGAATTAGGAATCATAAACTTTGAGCCTGAAAGAATGAATTTAGAAATTCTATTCGACGATGATTATTTAATTGCGATCAATAAACCTCCGGGGATACTAGTTCATCGCACGAATATTTCAGAAGATAAAGTCTTTATTTTACAATTGTTACGTGATCAAATCGGTCAAAGAATTTATCCTGTACATCGCCTAGATAGAGGTACTTCGGGTGTTTTAGTCTTTGGAAAATCTAAAGAATCGGCTGCACTTTTGGCAGGACAATTTCGAGAAAAAAAGACTCAAAAGACTTATTTAGCAATCGTCCGAGGATTTGTAAAAGAGAAAGACACCATTGATTATCCGATGGCTAAAGAAAAAGGGAAACCACTTCAAAATGCCATCACCTCTTATAAAAAATTAGCCCAATCAGAACTTCTATTTTCGGTTGGCAAATATCCCTCTTCTCGTTATTCCTTTGTTGAAATTCAACCAGAGACGGGTCGTTTTCATCAAATACGGAAACATTTTGCCCATATTCGGCACCCTATTATTAATTGTAAAAAGCATGGCGACGTCAAGCATAACAATTATTTTAGAAATGAACTTGGCATTTCCAGAATGTTATTGCATGCTTCAAAATTAAGATTCATACATCCAATTGATAATGAATCGATTATATTAAAGGCTCCTATTAATTTAGAGTTTCAAAATGCCATGGATTTGACACGACTCTCCTAAATCAGCTCTTAAGGACCATAGTTCCTCTCTCTCTAAGATTCTTACATTGACAAACCTTGTTTAACCAATTCTATTTTCTTTTCAGGAACCATAAAACCAATCCCAAAGTCTATAGTCTTGGTACTTATACGCTTTTCAGTTAATGATGTCGTACAAATAAAATAGTTTATTTTGGTGTTAGACGAGGCGAAAAACGCAGGGATAGCCTAGCTATCACGAGGCTTTTCAACAAAGTCTAACGCTAAAAGCGGCGTTTTTTGTGCGACAACATTAATTGAAAAGCGTATTAATTATCAGAAAAAGCTAAAATTCCCCAAGCCGCTGCAAGCCCTGAAGGCTGTTGAAAGGCAAAAACTCGATAGGTACCATTGAATGCACAATACCAATCTTGCTCAATTGAAATAGTATCCAAAAGTATAGAAACTTCATCTTGTAAAGCATTATAATACTGATTTCGAAGGTATTCTTTAACTTCTAGACTTGTGGTTTGCCCATTCGTCAAAATTAAATGTTCAGCGGCTTTTTTGACAATTTCTTTGGTAATATCATTTCGAAATTGAATGGATTGATTCATAGTTATTTTTTTATCAGCGATTTATGTAAAATAGAGATTATCAAATAGGCATTATTAAGTGCTTGGACAAAACCAAGCTATTTAGAATTATCTTACTTCCACTATATACCTAACAGTACACTGATTTTGGTTATAGACGATATATTCATTATTCCTTAAATCTGCCCCACCTTTAGCATAAAGAGAATCAAAATTGCCTCGTTTCTTCAATTCACTTGCTGAGAGTTCGTAACACCAAGGCTGATGTTTTTGAATTTTGAATTGATTGCCCACATGTACATCATAAAGCGCCAAATAACCTTGTTTTTGATTGCCCCCTGTCCAGTAGGATCCATTTAAAGAACTGTAATTCAATGACTTTCGAAATTTATCTGCAAAATAGAGCCCATATCCAAACATCTTTCCGGTAATAATTGCATTAGCAGGACGTAAAACCAAACCTCCTCTCAATATAGATAACCAATTTTCATTTCGGCTTCCGTGCCAAAACAATTCAGTCTTCTTATCATCAGATTGTTTTAAAAAAGTGTCAAATGCATCTTGCGTTTTCAAATTAGTGACTTTATAAGCTTTATAGAATTTATCTTTATGATCGCCCATCATCTTTTTAATTTGTTTAATCAATTGAGCATCACTTACATCTTCAACGGTAATACCTAGAGCATCTGTCAAGGTGATTTTTTCAGATTGTTTTTTAGGATGCTTATCAAGCGTTTCGACTTGTCCCCGCATAACATCTAAGGTGGCTTGTTCTTCCGCTAACATTTTTTCGATTTCCTCTAAATCAGCTTGACCTTTTGGATTAATAATTAAATGATCCTTGACTTTTGCCATTTTACGTGGAATCACTTGGTATAATTCAATCAATTTTTTATTGAAATTTGGCACTCTCATTCTCAATTTAACCCGAGAAACTAAATCATCAAGAACTCCTTGGGCTTCATCGATTTGTTTACGTGTCACTTGTTCAGCTGACACCGTATAATTGTTTGATATTGAGCTTTTTGCGAACCTATTCAAGTCATTTATCAGGCGCTCAATTTCTTTATTCTCCATTTCCGCAAAACATTCAGTTGACTGCATTTTTGCAAACAAATGCGTTTGATCTGCATAACCCTTTCTAATTTTTTCTTGACGTTTTTTATCCCATTGACGAAGAGCGTAGTTAACCCGTGCGCCTTGAGTTCCTACTCTACCATAAAAGGCAGTAAATGTTCCGTCGCCATTATCCGTCATCTCATAAAACTTGTTATTATTATTAGCTGTAACCATAATCAACTTCGCAGTTCTACGAGCAATTTCCGCTTCCTTTTTTGGTGCCGAAGGAATTGGTTTTTTAGAAGGTCTTATTGATTTTATTGGTTGAGGTTTTGTCGCTGTTTGAAGAATTTTTGTAGGAGTCGAAATATTGATTAAAGTAGGGTTGATAATTTGTTTGAGTAACGAGATCATGATACAAGATTTAAGTTTTATAATTAAAATAGTTTCAAAACTAAATTATATCACAAATATGATTACATTTTTCATTTTATCCAAATTATGCTAACATTTTTTGGCATTTTTTACAGAAAAATCCAACAATAAAACCTTTTTGGTTACACTTTTTGAAAGTTGTGGAAAATGCCGTCGAAGACGGCGAAAGAATAATAAGGAGAGAGACCTTTGATGAAGAAATCTTAGATTTCTTCATCAAAGGTCTCTCTTCAAAAGAAATTTCGCGCCGTAGACCCGTGGATTTCAGAAGTGTACGGTAGAGAACCTGTGTGTAATCAAATACAGTTTTATTGTGTTAATTTTGTCAAAATATTGATCCTGTATTATAGACTATGGATTATTCCGCAAAAAAATACTCTCGATACAACCGTCCTTGGAATATTTGAACTCTTTCTAACCAAATGCATTAACTATTCATGTACATTATACTACAGCTTTTTTCTTCGGTGTTGTTTTTAAGTGGTCTTGGACTCACCAATTGGCAACAATTCGAGTCTTATGAGGGTAAATTTCGAGTCTTGACTCCAGGATCAATGACGGAAAAGGTCGATAGTTCTCATACTGACCTAGGTGATTTGGCTTATCATGTCTTCTATTATCAATCCGAAAAAAGGGATGCTGATAACCTATTTTATATGGTTTCTTATTGTGACTACCCCACTAATAGTATTCACTCAGATTCTACAGAGGTATTAGAAGAATTTTTTCAAGCGACAATTGAAACCGCCGCTCAAAGTGTAGATGGAAAGGTCATTTACTCTACGGATATTGATTACAATGATTATCCAGGAAAATTTTGGAGAATTGAGTATCTAAAAGGAGATGTAATCATAAAAACTAAAGCATTCATTATAGGCACTCGTTATTATTCTCTTCAAACAATAATGTTCAAAAACAAAAGTTTAAATCCCTCCACTGATAAATTTTTTGATTCATTTAGAATATTTTAACCATTCTCAAAAAGGCAATCACTACTTTTGCGCCGTTTTTGGGGATTAGTGATTGAAGAGAATTGATTGGATTGCAATCATTTTTGGAAATCCAGCCTTCATTGTCCAAATCACAAATCACGTTTCACAAATTACTAATTCAAATGAAAGTATTTAAAATTTTATTCATTAGTTTGTTAAGTATCAGTACTTTACAAGCACAAAATTCGGGAACTCAAATGGATACAGTAAGCTACGCAGTAGGCGTTTGGCTTGGCAATATTGTTAAGCAACAAGGTTTTGATAAGGTTGATGTTTCAACTATGTCTGAGGCACTTGGTCATGTATTAAATGGCGGAGATTTAGCTATTGACCCTAATAAGGCAGGAGAAATTTTGAAAAACTATATCGACTCCAAAAAAGAAAGAGAATTAACTGCGAACACAGAAGCAGGGAAGAAGTTCTTGGCGGAGAACGCAAAAAAAGAAGGTGTGACTGTTCTAGATTCTGGCTTACAATATGAAGTCATGAAAGAAGGAACAGGGCCTATTCCAACAGCAAAAGATAGAGTGAGTGTTCACTATCATGGTACGTTAATAGACGGAACCGTTTTCGATAGTTCTGTTGAACGTGGAGCTCCAGCAACTTTTGGCGTCACTCAAGTAATCAAAGGTTGGGTTGAAGCTTTACAATTAATGCCTGTTGGCTCAAAATGGAGATTGACGATCCCTTCTGATATCGCTTATGGTGATAGAGGTGCAGGTGGTGCGATTGGTCCAAATGCAACATTAGTTTTCGAAGTTGAATTATTAGGCATCGAATAATTTATAAGGATAAATGAAGAACGATGAACTCACTTTAATTGGTTTTCATCGTTCCTCGTTTAACCCTCATCGGTATAAAAAGTGAGGATAGACATTATCTCCGTTCAGCCAGATCTTTTGGAAAGTCCTTTTTCGCATTCGATTATGAAACGAGCGCAACAAAAAGGGCTTTTGGAGGTAGTTGTCCACGACCTTCGACCATTCGGAATTGGAGATCATAAAAAAGTAGATGACTATCAATTTGGTGGTGGTGCAGGAATGGTTATGATGCCAGAGCCTCTCGCCAATTGCATCGAAAAACTCCAAACTGAGCGCACTTACGACGAAATAATATTCCTCACTCCAGATGGAGAACGATTAGGACAAAAACGCGTTAATAGGCTTTCGTTGAAAAAAAATCTCCTTTTAATTTGTGGACATTATAAAGGCATTGATGAACGCATTCGAGAACAATATGTCACATTAGAAATTTCCATTGGAGATTTTGTATTATCGGGAGGTGAATTGCCAGCAGCTGTTTTAGTTGATTCGATTGGTAGACTCCTTCCTGGTGTTTTAAATGATGAAACCTCAGCCCTTTTCGATTCTTTCCAAGATGATATATTGTCTCCTCCCGTTTATACGAGACCTTCAGACTTTCGTGGACAAAAAGTACCAGAAATATTGCTTTCTGGAAATTTCCCAAAAATTGAAGAATGGAGGAATGAACAAGCTTTGGAAAGAACCAAAGCTAGAAGACCCGATTTACTTTCGGGTGATGAATCCTAACATCGAGAATCAACAATATGAATATTGAAGATTTCCGCGAATATTGTCTTTCCAAAAAAGGAGTTGAAGAAACCTTTCCCTTTGACGATGTTACCTTAGTATATAAAGTTATCGGTAAAATGTTTACTGCTTGTGGTCTAGATGCTGAAGAATTTTCAGTTAATCTAAAATGTGATCCTGAAAGATCAGTTCAGTTGAGGGAAGAATATCCAGAATCCATTATTCCAGGTTGGCACATGAATAAAATACACTGGAATACTGTTTACTTTGAGCGAGATTTGAATGATAGTTTGATCCGCGAATTGATTGATCATTCCTATGAGTTGGTAGTCAAAAAATTGCGAAAAAAAGATAGGGAACTGCTGGAAAACCTATGAAAATCAGTAATATAATTAACCAGACCGAAAAAATTGATTACCTCATTGTTGGTCAAGGGCTTGCAGGCACACTCCTCTCTTGGTTTTTACTTTCCGAAAAAAAGACGTTTAAAATTATTGATACCTCAAATCCATTTTCAGCTTCTCAAGTAGCTGCAGGTATCATGAACCCCATTACAGGAAGGCGATTTGTTAAAAGTTGGAAAGTAGAAACCTTCTTTCCTTTTGCCGAAAAAACCTACCAAGATTTAGAATCGTTTTTAAATGTCTCCTTCTTTCATAAAAAAAACATTGTTCGTTCCATTTTTAGTCAAAAAGACGAAAACGCATGGTTCTTAAGGACAGGAGAACCATCGTATCAAAAGTATTTCAATGAGACTATTGATTTAAAAGAATTTGAGGGAAAAATAGAAGCTAGTGACGCTTATTGTGAAATCGCTAATTCGGCCCAAATGAATGTCCCTTTTTTGGTAAATTCATTTAAAAAATATTTGAATAAAGAAGGAAAGTACATTAAAGAATTATTTGACTATCAAGAAGTGAGACATCAAGTACAAGGTCTCACTTATAAAAACATAGAGGCAAGTAAAATAATATTTTGCGAAGGTATTCAAAGTGAAAAAAATCCATGGTTTAAATATTTACCTTTTAATGGTGCCAAAGGAGAAGTATTAATTGTGCGTATACCAAATGCAAATTTTGAGCGTATGGTAAAACATAAATTATTTATTGTTCCTTTGGAAGACGATTTATATTGGGTTGGCTCCTTTTATGAATGGAATTTTGAAGATGAAAAACCAACCCAAAAAGGAAAGGAATACTTAGAAGATAAATTGAGGTTAATTCTCAAAATTCCTTTTGACGTTGTTGAACATCGATCAGCCGTCCGACCGACTGTAAAAGATCGAAGACCTTTTTTAGGGATACATCCTGATTTTCCAAACTTAGCCATTTTTAATGGTTTAGGAACGAAGGGCGCCTCATTAGGACCTTTTTTCGCGAAACATATGGTCAATTATTTAGTAAATGGTACTACCCTTGATAAAGAAGTAAATATTAATCGATTTAAATGATAAAACCTGGTGAAAAATATGATTTCGCAATCATTGGTGGTGGCATTTTCGGATGTTATGCAGCCCTATATTTGGCGAAAAAAGGTCACCGGATTTGCATAATTGAAAAAGAAAAAGAACTCTTCAAAAAAGCCTCCATTGTTAATCAAGCTAGATTGCATAGCGGTTATCATTATCCAAGAAGCGTAGCAACGGCTATTATGTCAGACGACAATAAAGCTAGATTCACAAAAGATCATGAGCCTTTCATTAATTTCCATTTTGAAAAATATTATGCAATTGATCAATACGGCTCTTTGACAGACGCTGCACAGTTTGAGCGATTTTGCGACTACATAAAAATAAAATGTGTCCGTGTAAAGAACCATCCATTATTTAATTTTCATCGTTTAGAGGCTTTATATTCAACTACTGAATATACTTTTGATCCCATATTAATCGCCGAATATTATAAGCAAAAAATTAAGGAAAATAAGCTGATTGAAGTATTGAACTATGTAAAAATAATCGAAGCAGAAAACTTAACTTCATCATGGAAAATTAACTACCAAGACCTCGATAACCTAGAAATCAAATCTCTTCATGCTACTGCTGCTTTCAATGCAACCTATAGTGGAAGTAATGGTATCAACCGCCTTTTTGGGGTCTCTGAAATCAAATTAATGCATGAAATTTCTGAGATGGCATTTTTGACATGTAAGCCCTTAGAGAATATGGGATTGACCGTTATGGATGGTCAATTTGGGTCTTTGATGCCCTATGGAAAATCCGGTTTGCTATCACTTTCTTCTGTTGCTTATACTCATCATAAAGTTTCTTATGATAACTTACCTCATTTTGACTGTCAAAATGAGAATCTAGAATGCCAACCCAACTTTCTATCAAATTGTAATTTTTGTCAAGCTAAACCTCCTTCTAATTATCGAAAAATGATCAGCCAAATCAGTCATTATTTTACTGATAAAGTTCGGTTGGATTATTTTACTTCTTTGTTTACAATCAAGTCAAAACTAAAAGCTAATTATATTGATGATGGTAGACCAACTGAAATTTCTATCCTAAATCAAGATCCACCATTTTATTGCATATTTGCAGGCAAAATCAATTCAATATACGAAGTGGAAAAAATTATCTAGAACAGGTGGATAGCCCACCCTAAATAACCAATCCCCTAAGAGCTAATAATTGTTTCACGAACCAGTAAGACCATGGCTAAAAAAATACAAGTTTCGAGCGAAATTGGAAATCTAAAACGAGTAATTGTCCATCGACCAGACGAAGGTATTTCAAGGATTTCTCCTCGGAAAGCCGAGGAGTTATTATTTGACGATATTGTTCATTTACCCCAAATGCAGCAGGAACACGATGTATTTACTACTTTATTAGAACATTTCCTAGGGAAAGAAAATGTATTGGAAACAGAAGATTTATTAAAAGAAGCTATAGAAAATGATCGAAGTACAACAGAGGTTATCATTGACAAAATAATCATTGATGAAGATTTGCCTAATAGTTTTAAAGAAAAACTTACTAGGCTACCATCAGAGAAATTAGCGAAGGTTCTAATTACTGGATACTTAGAAGACGAAGATTTTTATCTCTTTGATCCGATTCCAAACTTTATATTTACAAGAGATATCGCAGTAACTATTAATGACCATGTTGTCATTACCAAAGCGGCTAAATCAGCTAGAGCTAGGGAGAATTTTTTGACTAGGCTAATATTTTGGGCACATCCAGATTTTTCTTACTTAAAAAAGGAAGGAAAATTGATTAATTTGAATGATTTAGAATTATTTCCACCATCAAGATCAGGAGAACAAGTTTCTGTTGAAGGTGGGGATATGATGATTTTAAATGAAAATTATTTACTTATTGGATGTTCTGAACGGTCGACTGCACATGCAATTCATTCATTGAGAGATATTTTATTTGAAAAAGGTGCTATTAAAAATGTAGTTCAAATTAATATACCGAATGATCGTTCCTACATGCATATTGACACCATATTTACTCAAATAAACAAGAACCATATTGTTGCTTACAAACCTATTGTAGTCGATGGAATGAGCTCAAATGTAGAGGTTCATAAACATAATGGGACTTCTGTTTTTTATAGTTCTATTAGAGATTTTATCAAAAATGAAATCAATCCCAATATGGAATTTCTTTTGAGCGGCCAGGGTTTATCACCCTGGCAAGAAAGGGAACAATGGACAGATGGTTGTAATTTAGTAACGATCAAGCCAGGTGTCGCTTTCACCTATGATCGGAACCCTAAAACCAGTGAGGAATTTAAAAAATATGGATATTCTATTGTACACGCACGTGACTTATTAGCATCATTTGAAAATGGAACAAAAAAACCAGAAGATATTCAAAATACGATTATTAATTTACCATCAAACGAATTGTCCAGAGCAAGAGGAGGTTCTCATTGTATGACCTGCCCGATTGAAAGATCGTAATTAAGAATTATTTTCAATTTCTTGAAACTAAGTACCTAGCCAATACTATCTATATCAAATTTCAGTTTCTTTTGCCTGGTACTTATCAAATTCAAAACCCATACAAACAATATGTTTACATTTGATTTTGAAAAAAGAGTAAGATATGCCGAAACGGATCAAATGGGATATTTATATTATGGCAACTATCCTATTTATTATGAAATTGGAAGAGCCGAAATGATCCGTTCGTTAGGGTTAACTTATAGAGATATGGAAATAGAACATGGAACAATGATGCCAGTGATGTCTCTAAATATGCGGTATGTTCGCCCAGCTCGATATGATGAATTATTGACAATTAGAACGGTTTTAAGAGACCTACCTGAAAAATTCATCACCTTTCATCATGAGATATTTAATGAAAAAGGTAAGCTTGTTAATGGTGGCAATGTAAAGCTTTGTTTTGTAGATGTGAAAACAAACAAATCCGTTCTGGCGCCAGCTTATTTACTTGAAAAATTAAGTGCACAATTTTAGAAACTCATTCAATCTATTTTGAACTTCTATTGATAAGCTTTCTTGTTCAATCCATCCGTGAACTTGACCAACCCAATTCATGCCTAAATACTCAGCAGATTTGATAAAAGGTATATTAAATTCTTTAGTCAAATCATCTTCATTGGAGCAACTCATTAACGCCATATTTTTTCCTCTTAATCTTCTTCCCATTTCCTTTTCAATCGTTAACAAGTCACTAAATCGGTCTAAAAAAACTTTCATTATTCCACTCATTGTATACCAATAAACAGGAGTAGCAAAAA
Organism: Bacteroidota bacterium; assembly: GCA_024743405.1. Taxonomy (GTDB): domain Bacteria; phylum Bacteroidota; class Bacteroidia; order Chitinophagales; family Saprospiraceae; genus JANSWP01. The sequence goes on along the minus strand of JANSWP010000087.1, from coordinate 14,372 downwards.
TAAAGGTGTTATATTGTTCAATTAATTGACGGATCAAAGGAAGAAAATCATCAATTCGATTTTCATGATTATAATCGTAATAACTGATATTGTAATTATTTAAATCAATTAAGTCTAGATCACCCTTATCCTGAAGATATTTAGCAATTTTAAAAGTATCTCCCCTACTTCTAGAACTTCCTAACAATATAACTGTTTGATACTTTTCTAACATTTGATGGTATATCTTTTGAACCATGAATTCCGATTCTGATCATTTTGCAAATCATTGGGTAAATAGACAATAATATCGATATTTGCAATCTCTTTTTAGAAGACAAAAATTTTAAACATAATAAATCTTAATAAAGATGGCTGATACACCAAAAAAAAATGCCCCAAAGCAAATGAGTATTGAATTGCCCGAAGACATTGCTGATGGTACCTATTCAAACTTGGCAATTATCTCTCATTCTACTTCAGAGTTTGTGATTGACTTTGTCAGAATGGTACCTAATGTTCCTAAGGCAAAGGTAAAGTCGAGAATCATTTTGACTCCACAGCATGCTAAGCGTTTGATGCGAGCATTAATTGATAATGTGAAAAAATTTGAAGATCAACATGGAAAGATTGATGAGCCTAGTATGCCTAATTTTCCACCGATGAATTTTACACCTAAAGCGCAAGCTTAGACTGAAGTCGAGTTCAAGGTTCTATACTAGAACTATTAAACCTTGAACTCACTTATCAATATTGCTGAGAAATATATCTTTTGGCAGTTTCTTTCTTTTTTTCAAGGCTTTTTGACAAAGAGTAGAATAGATATCCTTCATCTCCATTCAGAATTCCAAGCCGATTATTCGACAAGCGAACCAACTGTGCATAAATTCTCCACATTTGTTCTTTCTCACGGGATAATTCAATACTTGGGCTAAATTCTAGAACACACTCCTCCATCTTTAATTTTCTTGCTTCTTGTACTAAACCAAATTCTATATTTACATTTAGAGTTGTTTGAATCCACTCTTCGTCAGCTCCTTCGTCCAGATTGATTCCATTTTCCAATGAATCCCAAAGAGCCAGATTAAAGGAAGAAATTCCCTCCTTTTGTAATTCATAGATTCGATAAAAAGACAATGCCCGCCTAGTATGGCTTTTATGCTCCAATGAACGAAGACTATCTCCCTCAGAAAAATTTCCCGCTTCCCAATTGTTATACAACTGTCCAAAAAACTGCTTTGCCTCTTCCAAATCCATCCCAATAGCAAAAGCAAAGCTTAAATGAAGTTTATTCGCAGTACTCAATGCATCATCATAAGTCCATCTTAACCCTTTATTTGATAGGCTTTGAAGAATAATTTTGGAAGAAGCATGGTAATGTTTTTCACATATTGACAAACCTAAGGCGCCATTAAGACAATTCGATACAGGAGCATCTAATTGTATATATTTAAGACTATTATTGGGATGCCACTTTAGATGATTGGGAAAGTTATCTGGGTAGTTAGGTTCTACCCGAAAAGATGGACGAGAATCAAAGAAATGAGCAAAATGCTCCCCAATATTTGGTTTCAATATACCTTCCAAAATATTTATGTTCCCTTTAAACCACAATCGAATATGTGGTCCAAATTCCCAACATCTTTGGTAGTAGAAACGTTCTGCAATACCTGTTTGCATTACAATGTCAACATACGGCTTTACTGCTTTCAGAAGAAACTCTTCCCATGGCTCGTTGTAGTACAAGCACACAGTCAACCACTTAGTGGATGCTCTGACTGACATTAAATCAATTGTTTGTTTTCTTTTAAAAGTGAGACCAATCTAATCTTTACAAAATCTTAGCCAAAATGCGTTTATATTAAAATTTTCTTTAATAAATGATAATTTTAATTAAAATCAATGTGGAAAACTAAAAAGCCCCCTCAAAAAATTGAGGAGGCTTTAAAAATTCTATTCTAATCGGTTTAGAAACCGGTTATTTAGTTTCGTCTACTTCTTCATATTCAACATCTGTAACATCTTCCGCACTTGTATCTTCTGTAGGTTGTTCTTGCCCTTCCATATTTGGTTGAGCACCTTCACCTGCATTTGCTTCTTGAGATGCTTGGTACATCTCTTGACTAGCAGCTTGCCATGCAGTATTCATAGTAGCCATTGCCGCATCAATTCTGTCAATATCTTGAGCTTGATGTGCTTCCTTCAACTCCTTCAAAGCCGCTTCGATTGGTGCTTTTTTCTCTTCTGGAACTTTATCTCCAAATTCTTTCAACTGTTTTTCCGTTTGGAAAATTAAAGAATCTGCACCATTCAATTTTTCAGCAGTTTCTCTTGCTTTTCTATCTTCATCTGCATTTGCTTCAGCATCTGCCTTCATTTTCGCAATCTCTTCTTTTGAAAGACCAGTGGAAGCTTCAATTCGAATACTTTGCTCTTTCCCTGTAGCTTTATCTTTTGCAGAAACAGATAAGATACCATTTGCATCCATATCAAAAGTAACTTCTACTTGAGGAACTCCTCTTGGAGCTGGTGGAATACCATCCAAAATGAATCGTCCAACAGTTCTGTTATCTCTAGCCATAGGACGTTCTCCTTGCAAAATGTGAATTTCAACAGATGGTTGGTTATCTGATGCAGTTGAGTAAATTTTAGATTTTTTAGTAGGAATCGTTGAATTTGACTCAATGACTACATCATACATGTTCCCCATCGTTTCAATACCCATTGACAATGGTGTTACATCTAACAAAAGAACATCTTGAACATCACCACTCAATACACCACCTTGGATTGAAGCTCCAATTGCAACAACTTCGTCAGGATTAACACCTCTGTTTGGTTTCTTACCAAAGAATTCTTCAACAGCTTGCTGAATTCTAGGAATCCGAGTAGAACCACCCACTAAAATCACCTCATCAATATCATTGGTTGTCAAATTGGCATCTTTCAATGCTTGTCGACAAGGCTCTAAAGTTCTACGTACTAAACTATCTGCCAATTGCTCAAATTTTGCTCTTGACAATTTTGTTACTAAGTGTTTAGGAACTCCGTCAACTGCAGTAATATATGGCAAATTGACTTCTGTATCTGTTCCTGCAGATAATTCAATTTTTGCTTTCTCTGCAGCATCTTTCAATCTTTGCAAAGCCATCGGATCTTTACGAAGATCCATATTTTCTTGAGCTAGGAAAGCTTCTGCTAAGAAATCAATAATCACCCTATCAAAGTCATCACCACCAAGGTGTGTATCACCATTTGTTGATTTCACTTCGAAAACACCCTCTCCCAAATCTAATATAGAGATATCAAAAGTACCACCACCAAGGTCAAAAACAGCGATGGTCATGTCTTTGTTTCTTTTATCTAGACCATATGCTAATGCAGCAGCAGTAGGCTCATTAATGATTCGTTTGATGGTCAATCCAGCTATTTCACCAGCCTCTTTTGTTGCTTGACGCTGAGAATCGTTAAAGTAAGCAGGTACTGTCACAACTGCTTCCGTTACTTCAGAACCAAGAAAGTCTTCCGCTGTTTTCTTCATTTTTTGAAGAACCATCGCAGAAATTTCTTGAGCAGTATATGGGCGCCCATCAATATTAACTCTAATGGTGTCGTTATCACCTTTCTCAACTTTGTATGGAATATGGGTCAACTCATTTCCAACTTCTGAGAAACGATTTCCCATAAACCTCTTGATAGAAGAAATGGTTCTAGTAGGGTTTGTAATAGCTTGCCGTTTGGCAGCATCACCAATTTTGCGCTCTCCATTATCTAAAAAAGCGACAATAGATGGTGTTGTTCTTCGTCCTTCATCATTAGGGATAACCACTGGTTCATTTCCTTCCATTACTGCCACACAAGAGTTGGTTGTTCCTAAATCAATTCCAATAATTTTACTCATTGTTTATTCAATTTTAGTTGGGCAAGTTCCAATACTTTAACTTCGCGATTTCTTTCAGCAGAAGTATTTCAATGAAAATGAAACTTACTTTTTGTTTTTCAATTTATTATTCTTCCAAACTCTTTATCAATGGATGTGCCAATGCCATGTTTTGGTTAATTTGTACTTTTTAACTGACTTTTTGTACCAATTTTTTTCATTAAGATCTTTTGTTGGCAGGAATAATAAAGCAATCATTGACAAAATGGCAGATTATTGATACCCCTTCGCCTGTAATTCAAACAACTCAGCATACAAGCCTTCATTCGCTAACAAATCTTCATGACTTCCTAATTCTAATATTGTCCCATTCTTCAAAACTAAAATCCTTTCCGCCATTCTAACGGTACTGAAACGATGGGATATAATCACTGAAGTTTTTCCTTTTGTCAATTCGACAAATCGCTCAAATGCTTCATATTCGGCGCGTGCATCTAGTGCAGCAGTAGGCTCATCCAATACAATGATTTCTGCATCTTTCATATAGGCACGTCCTAAGGCGATCTTTTGCCACTGACCACCAGAAAGGTCTTTTCCATCATTAAATCGTTTGCCAAGGCGTTGGTTATAATTTTCAGGTAAATCTGCAATAACCTTGTCTGCTAAGCTTTTTTCAGCTGAAATTTCGACCCTTGGGCGATTTTCGATTTCTTTTACATAACCTATTCCGATATTTTCACCAGCAGTAAAATAGTATTTTACAAAATCCTGAAATATGGCGCCAAACAATTGTTGATATTCGGATTTAGGGTAATTGCGAATATCTTTACCATCTAAAAGAATACGTCCCTCATCAGGTTCGTACATTCGTAATAGAAGCTTTACAAGTGTCGTTTTTCCAGCTCCATTCTCACCAACAAGGGCCAATTTCTCCCCTTTTTTTAGTGAAAAAGTGATATTTTTTAAAACAAATTTTTCTGACTCAGGATATTTAAAACTGACATTTTCGAAACTAAATCCCGTTTGAATCTTTTCTGGTATTTTTTGGAAAACTTCTGTTCGGTCTTCCTCTGTTTCGATGTCAATAAAGTCAAAATAATCTTGTAAATACATGGCACTTTCTGTAATTCGGGAAAACCTGGAAAAGATGGTTTGTAATTGTCCTCTTAATCGACTAAAAGAACCTGAAAGAAAAGTCATTGCCCCTATTGTAATTATTCCAGAAACCGTTTGCATAATAATCACCAAATAGGCCCAATAATAGGCGACATCGCCAATAATATTGAATAAACTCCCCCACAAAGATCGTTGAATCGATAATTTTCGATTGGCGAGGTAATAACGATGGGCTACCTCTGCAAACTTTGTAGAAATATAGTTTGCCAAACCAAATAACTTAACCTCTTTAGCCGTCTGATCACTCGCACCAATAAACCGCAAATAATCTAGTTCTCGGCGTTCTGGAGTCCAACTTCTTTGGAGCGAATAACTCGTTCGGCTAAACTTGATTTCATTAATAAAGGATGGAATAATCGCTATAAATAACAACACAATCAACCAGGGTTCGAACACAATCAATCCAGTGATCAACGAAATAACTGTAATAATATCTTGTCCTTGTGAAAGAACATTTGACATTAGTGAGATGCGATTGGTCGTTTGCCGGCGAGCTCGCTCGAGTTTATCATAAAATACAGAATCTTCTAATTGAGCCAGTTCTAACTTTGCCGATTTCTGGATAAGTTCAACGGAAGACTTATTGGCATACAAATCACCTAAGAGACCATCTGTTAAACTGATTATTCGCGAAAATAAATTTGAAATAACCGCCAAACCAAATTCTAGTCCCAATAGAAACCATAGTTCAGTAAAGTTTTTTTCCGAAAAATCAACTTGCAAAACTACCTCATCGATAATCAATTTTCCAACCCAAAGCATTAAAACAGGTAGAATAGATTTGACCAACCTCACGCAGATGTTTGCCAGAAACAGCCATTTGTTAGTCTGCCAAATGAGAGTGAAAAATCGTGGGATATATTTTAGTGATTCGAAATTCTTACGCCAAGATGGCGATTCCTTTTTTTTAATTTTTTCACTTCGTCTATGATCCATAGCTCTAAAAACGGATTTTGTTATGGAAGGTTTAATTGGATTAAAAACTACTTGTAACTAATTTTTGAATCACTCATAGACCATTATATAAAGTTTGGTGTTATCGATTTTGGCGATCATCATTTTCTCAAAAAACCGTTCTTTGAGTTTTAGTTTTTTAATCAAAAAACACCATTTTGTGCGCAAAGTCGAAAATAATCCTTGGTTCATCCATACAAAATAACTATTCGGTTCGTCTAAGTGTAGTATTGTACTTCGACTTCTGTTTTTCACTAAATAATTATCTTTTAAATGAAACAAATAAAAAAGTTAGCCTTGGTTATGGGTGTCTTCGTTCTATTATTTTCCGCTTGTCAAGACGATGTTTTTGTACCAAAAGACGCGCTAGGAAATATTCCAGAAGATGTTTCAGCAGTTTCGTCAATTAACCTAACACAGTTGATGGAAAAAGCGGATTTTGAGGCTGTCAAACAAATGGAATTTTTCCAAGATGCACTGTTAAAAGCAGAAAGAACAAGTCCAGCATTGGCAAAAATAATGGCGGATCCAGCCCTTTCAGGCATTGACCTAGAAAAAAATTTATATGTGACATCTGATATTAATCCAAAAAATCCAGAGGAAGTATTCGTGGCTTCAATATTCTCAATAAAAGACAAAGCTGCTTTTGAGGCATTATTAAAAAACGCTGATCAAGAAGTTGTATTTGAAGATCATGAAGGATTTCAAACCATCACTAAATACAATCAACAAATTGTAGCCTGGAATGGAGAGGTTGGAATTTTCGGAGGTTCCAATGTCAATAACATTGACTTATTAGATAAAGCCAGAAAAATATTTGAAACAGATGCAAGCACCTCTGTTGTTAATAACAAAAACCTAAGAAAAGCAATATCTGGGAATCATGACATGACAAGTTGGTTTAGTACAGATCCGATAGCGAGTAACCCTCAAGCTGGAATGGCGCTTACTTTTTTGGATATTGATAAAAATGCCTTGAAAGACAACCACATTCATAGTACCATGGATTTTGAAGATGGTGTAATCGCAGGACATTCAGACTTTTTTATTTCAGATGGTTTAGGTAAAAACCTTCTTGGGCGATTCTTTAAAGATGAAGTCACGACTGATTTTTCAAAATATATTCCTACTGAAAACTTAATTTCTGCAACCACAGCGGCTATGGACATCCGAGGCATTGATGCATTTTTGACAGAGCGCCCCCAAGCAAGAGATATGCTTGTTTTTATGGCAAAAGACGCAGGCTTAGAAATGAAAGATATTATTGCAGCTTTTGGAGGAGATATGTTAATGGCAGCTTATAGTGAACCCAAAGAAAATATTAAATTAGAAGAAGGATCCGCTCTATTTTCTATGAGTATCAAAAACCAAGGAGCCATGCAAAAAATTCTTGACTTAGCCATTGAAAGTAATGCCTTGCTGGAATTAGAAAAAGATGTTTATAAAATTATGACGGTTGGGATCCCTGGCGGTATGTCTTTTTCACAAGGAGGAGGATTTGGTCAACTATTGATAAAAGACGATTTACTTTTTGTTTCTAATGATGACAATTTATTAAATAACATTAAAACAGGCGACATCAAAAAATCTAACCGCGTTTCTAAAAAACTAGATAATCTAATAGAGGATAATACTGTAGCTTCGTTTTTTGATATTAATATTCTACAAGAAATTGCTAGCGAGATGAAAGGCATTCAAGTAGATGACATGCAATTTAATGTAAATGGAAAAGGTGCAGATTTTAAATTAAACTTGGACGAAAAGAACAAAAATAGCCTAAAAGCTATTTTCGAGATGATCAATGAAGAGTATAAAAAAGACCAAGAAAAAGGAATGCAAAATCTTTAAAAAAGTAGATAGTAGGTAGTTCCTAATATCAACTGCCTACTACCTACAGTTGGGGAGTTGGGTACCTTATTGTTTACCAACTCCCTTATTTGAAAACTGAAAATAGTGATTGAACTTACGGATATTCTACCTATACCACTGAAGGAAACAACAGATGGCATTAATTCAGATTCTCAAATATTTTCAGCCGATTGTAATTTCGAAAAAGGGCAAAAATATTTGGTCATTGCACCCTCTGGCAAAGGAAAATCTACCCTTTTACATATTATTTATGGGTTACGTAATGATTTTGAAGGAGCTATCCATTTTGACGGCAAAAATATAACGGATATGTCCTCAAATGAATGGGCAGATTTCCGCCAAACGAAAATGTCCATAGTCTTCCAAGATTTGCGTCTGTTCCCAAATTTGACAGCATTTGAGAATATTGTGCTAAAATCAAAACTACAAAGTTTCAAATCGGAAGAAGACATTAAGATGATGGCAACCAAACTTGGTATTGATTCTTTATTAAATAAAAAAGCGGCGACCCTATCCTATGGTCAAAGACAAAGAGTAGCCATCATCCGAGCTTTATGCCAGCCATTCGAATATTTATTGTTAGATGAGCCATTCAGTCATTTAGATGCAAAAAATATTTCAATTGCTTCTGAGTTAATTAGAGCGGAACTTAATGCTCAAAAAGCAGGTTTAATTATGGTCAGTTTAGGAGAGAAGTATGATTTCAATTACCATAAAGAATTAATTTTGTAATTTTTAACAAACTGAATGTCAATTAACTAAACCCAAAAACTCCATCGACAATAGATTAATTTTAAAAATTTCAAAAATAAGTTTGATTAATTGAAATCAATTAATGTATATTTGCGTCGCTTTTGAAGAAAAGCACTTTTTTATTCGATAAATAAGCGAAAGTAGCTCAGCTGGTAGAGCACGACCTTGCCAAGGTCGGGGTCGCGGGTTCGAATCCCGTCTTTCGCTCAAAGCCTTCAGCAGTTGAAGGCTTTTTTTTTAAAAATTGCTTTATTTAAAAAGCACAAAACAGGATGCCCGGATGGTGGAATTGGTAGACACGCCGGACTTAAAATCCTGTGAGCTTAGGCTCGTGCGGGTTCAAGTCCCGCTCCGGGTACAAATGGAACTTTGTCCGATTTTCGGGCAAAGTTCTTCTACTTTTAGTACCCCTATCTTACTCATTTCTAATAAGTTATAAGAAAAAAGTCGATAGAATTTGGGTGTTCGATAACCACCTTCAATTTTCTCCCATTTCGACTGAGCACCCACCAAATTTAAGAACATTTGCTTTTCAGGAACATTCATATTTTCATACAACCAATTCATATCTCCCAATTTTGGCAAAAGCGATAATAATTGCTTCTGAATAGCTATTCCTGTGTCTTCAAAAGTAGCATTTGGTATCAATAATAAACTGTAGATTATCGACTACATTTTGATTTTAGTTTTTGCCAATGAGTCTAGCTAAAAAGCAGCCACCCGAAGTAGTTAATCAAGATAATATTGTTTTTTTTCATACTTGGTTTGTTAATTTTTTAGTTTTGTTTTGGAAGATTTTTCTACTCGTTCCTATCTATTTAATTCACTCGCTCTAAGGTCATCAATCTGAAATCTATTGCTTGACCTCCTTGAATATCAGAAGCAGTTAGCCTCAACTCGATTGAACCTTCCGATAAAGAAATTGGATTTAAAATTAATTGATTCCAATCTTTAACATAAGATTCTTCTCTTTCTATTCTATCATACTCCATTCCACGGAGCGGAGGATTAAATGCCTTTTCAATTTTACTTCGCGTCAATAGCTTGTTTGTATCAAAAAGATTAATTGTAACACCAATATTTTCTTTTGCGCAAGTGTAATAAATCACAGGCTGATATTCCCCTGCAGCGAGTACTTCTCCTTTCCAATAAATCTTATCTTTTTCATTCTTCCAATTCGTATAAAAAGAGCAATTCGGCCAACGATTGGAACGGATAATTTCACCATCGACCTTAGCATCACGAGCAGGGAGCTGTGTGATTGAAAAATCAGGATGTGTGATTGGAAAACTCCGTTCATCAACTTTAGGTAACTCTGATAAAACTTCTTTTTCCCATTTTGATTTTGCTGCTATTAACTGTTGATAAATTTCAGGAAAATCATCAGAGACATCTTGTTCTTGAGCAAGGTCTTTTTGCATATCAAATAGCTGATTATCCTTATCCAATCGAAATTGTTGATTTCTCAAACTTAAATTCTCTCTCCAATAACTATAAAGAATTCTCTCCTCCGTTTTTTCTTTTTTATCTAAAAGCAGAGTAGCTAAATTGGTACCATCAAAAGGTAATTTATTTTTAGGAGGAACCTCCGTCAATGCTGTCAATGTAGGATATAAATCTATAGCATGAGCAATCGTTTCTATTTTTTTCCCACCTGATATTTTGTCTCCCCATTTGATGACAAATGGAGAACGAACCCCACCTTCATCAGTATCTCCTTTTTGACCTTTCATATTACTATTCCAACGGCTTCCATTGGGACCATTATCAGAAAAGTAAATGATAATTGTATTTTCTGAAATTCCAAGAGAATCTAGTGCATGCATTACTCGACCAACATTCCAGTCAATATTTTCTGCCATAGCATAAGCGGCTTTTGTTTTTTCAATATCTTCTTTTTCACTATACCTATGTTTGGGTAAGGTTACATCCTTGAATTTATCAAACCATTTATCGGGAACTTGCATTGGGCTGTGTGGAGTATTCAAAGGAAGATATGCTAAAAAAGGATTCTCTGAATTTTCGGAAATAAAGTCAATGGCGCTGTTCGTTAAAACATCTGTCAAATAACCTTTGGTCTGAATGATTTTACCATTATTTTCTAATACTGCATCTACGTAACTTCCCCAATGTCCTGAGCAATAACCATAAAATTCATCAAAGCCCCTGGCATTGGGATGATAAGGAGGCTGCATTCCATTGTGCCATTTTCCAAATGCACCAGTTTTATACCCTGCTGTTTGGAATGCTTCAGCAATAGTATTTTCTTCTAAGTCTAATCGCTCTCCACCTTCTGATGTACTATATACGCCACCTCTAACATGATACCTTCCTGTTAGCAATTCGGCTCTAGTTGGGGAACAAACAGGGTTAACATAAAAATTGTCGAGTACCACTCCTTGAGTTGCCAACTTATCAATGTTTGGCGAACTAACAAGTGGATTTCCATTTAAACTTAAATCTCCCCATCCTTGATCATCGGCAAGTATGATTACTATATTTGGTTTTATTGTGATGATGGTCTTTTGTTCTTGGCAGCTTATAATGACTAGCAAAAAGAAAAATGAAAAACAAATTATTTTTATTCTGTTCATTTAATTTTTATTTATCAGCGTATTAAATACTGTTTCCCATAACTGATTAATCATCTCTATGCACATTCGAGCATTAAGATAAGGTGCTTTCCACGCTCCTGCCTTATCCTCATTTTCATTTACCTTTCCATTCTCAAGTTTACTCCAAATCCATTCGCCATTTTCTTTAGGGATTAGGCAAAAAATAACCTACCCTCTTCATAGGCTATTTTTCTCTTATTCTGCGTTAAAAAGCCTAATTGATGCACTGCATCACCTACTTTTTTTGCCTTGAATAAGAAAAAACTAACTTTCTAAAAATTGGTAGTTTATTCCTTGCCTAATCCCTTATCTAAAATATTTTTTTGAATAAATATCCAACAATTAAAACTTGCTTCTAAATATTTTTCTTCCTTAGAAAATTCATAAGCATTGAAAAAACCGATCAATACTTCAGCTTGAACCCACCAATGTTTTTCTTGTTCAAAATGATTATTTTCTTTTTCATACATAATTCCTCCTGTGCTATCAAAACCATTTTCTAAAGTGACTTGAACCATTTCAAATGCAATTACTTTTACTTTTTTCAAAAAATTTTCATCACCTAAAACTTCAGCTGCTTCCTGCAATAACCAACTACATTCGATATCATGTCCATAGGAAATTGCCTTAGATTTTGAATTCCATTCTTCATCAAAAACCAAATTTAAATGTTTTGTTTTCACACCAATAAATTTGTCGCTGAAACACTCGATTAAATACCCAAGTGCTTTGCCGATTTTTTTATTTGGAAATACTCGAAAGAGGGTCGTATAAGCTTCCATTATGTGCAAATGAGTATTCATAGTCTTCGCTTCATTCGCATCCTTTTCGATTAATCGGAGATCTTCAATAGGCTGCCATTTTTTGGTAAATGCTTCGAAATACCCACCAAAATTTTATCCAAACTAAAATCTTCAATGAGTTCAAATAACCCATTTACTAGGTCAATCACTTTTTGATTATTGGTTAAATGATAATATTCGGAGAGACCGTAAATACCAAATGCTTGAGCATAAATTTATTTTTTTGTTTGGGTGGGATTACCTTTAAAATCCAGCATCCAAAATAGTCCTCCATTTTTTTATCTAAAAAATATTGAACTAAATATTCATAAGCTCGATGAGCAATTATTTCATATTCCTTGTTTTGAGTACAATTGGCTGCGGCTGCAAATGTCCATAGCTTTTATTTTACTGATAGTTTTAGCCATTCAATATGACCAACGTGAGTGGCGAAAAAAAGTACAAAGAGTCAGAAATGACCATAAAGTTCTGTCCTGCTTCTCCTTTGCTTATAAGCTTATTGACAATTTCATTTACAATCAAATCAGCTTTAAATTCTCTTTCCAATTTTCAAAGAACTCAATGGGATTTTTCCCGAAAACTCAGAGATGGATTGTGAAACAATTTATCGCAGGTTCTAGATTTTCATAGCTGTCGCCAGAAAAAGTCGTCCGGAGGGACGAGAAAACAAAGGAGGCGAGTACAGCAAAAGTGCTTGCAATTTTTGTTGGACTCGCCTCCGAAAAAGAATTTTTCGCGGCAAAAGCAGCTATCTGAAAAGAAAAAATGATCGACAACATATTGGTTTTAAACTTGGCTTAAGAGCCTAAGGTTTCTGAACATTCTACTTTCATCTGTTTAACCCTTACACTTTTAATTTTTCATCTTAAAAATATGTCCTGATTTTTTAGACCATCTCAACATGGGGATACCTAGTTTCCTCAGTTAACTCTCAACTGTCCATACATCCTCGTGGATCTAGTATTAATTCTGGTGATGGTTCAATCTTAGGATTTTGGACAGGGAAACTAGTAGGAACCCAATTCCGAATCAACCATGAGACAAAACTCATAGAGCATAAAAGTGGACGTTATTGGCATCCTTATGGAGGTTCAGATTTGCCATCAAATGACACACCACTTGTCATTTTTACTTCACATAATCCCAGTACTCAATTCATTGCGGTAGGCGCTAATGGTCTCCCCTTAAAACTTAATCTTCCTGTCAAAACCACTAGTCGTTGGAAACTAATTCATCAAGACGTTAACAACACTAATAACACGACCACTGGGTCTTATTCGGTAACAGTCGGCCGAATGGAGTCAAATGAATCTACCACTGAGAAGGAGACTACAGTTTCCGCAAGTATGGAGGCCGGCATGTTTGGTGTACAAGCAACTATCTCTGGTGAAAACCGTGACCTTTATTCCGAAACGAAGTCACAGGAGAAAAAACGTGATGAAGGGAAGATTATTAACTACGAGTTACCTCCAGGAGAGGCTATTTATATATGGCAAAAAGAACTGGTAGCCAATTGGAGCGATGGAGCCATGTACAGTATGGGATCGGTCAGGACGCAAAGCACAAGTAAGAATGTCCTCCCAGTAGATTGATTTGGAATAATTCATTAAACTGTGTAAGTTAATAATAATTCTATTTCAATACATTTTTTTTCACCTAAAAGCCCTCAAAAAAAGAGGGGCTTTTGGGTGAAAATAATCCTTCTGCTACTACTCTTTTGTATCATTCCCGATGTTAATATGGAGTTACGATCTGCCTTCGAATTGAATGGCAAGCTACTGAACAACTAAGACTCATTTTGGAATCAGACTCGTCCATTTTTTAATGATATTCTGAGCTGCCAAAAACACCATTTTCAATAAAGCCGTATCATTTGGAAAAACAGATTTTGACTTGGTTACTTTTCGAATTTGACGATTAAATCCTTCCACTGTATTGGTCGTGTAAATGATTAGCCTGATTTCTTTACCATATTTAAAATATTGACTTAAAAGTTCCCAATTGGCTTGCAAAGAACGAATCACAACAGGATATTTATCCCCCATTTCTTGTCCAATTCCTCCAAATTATATTAAGTACTTTCTTTGGAAGACGCCCGATATACCTTTTTCAAATCTTTCAAGAATGGCTTTTCATCTTCACTCATAACATATTTCAAAGAATTTCGAATTTGATGAACGATACAAAGTTAAGTCTCCAAGAGTCTTAATCCTTCTTTTAGTGGATGTACCATTCTGACTTGACCTTGAAAACCTTCCTCAAGAGATTGAAAGCTACGTCTTAATCCTTCTTTTAGTGGATGTACCATTCTGACTTGTGCGATCGGACGATATTGGGGATGAT
>JANSWP010000022.1 GCA_024743405.1 Bacteroidota bacterium | reverse complement strand
TTGGATTGACGGATTTAAAAGTTTAATAATCCGATATGAGACAAATGCCAGTCACTGGCTTGGGCTACATTATTTGGCTTTTTCGGTTATCCTTTTGAGGAAAGCTGAAAAAGCTCCAAAAAAACTTTAGACAACTTCATTATTTAAAGTCGTTTTGTATGAATAAACTTCTTCTACTTTTTATTTTTCTTTGTAGTAATACCTTTATTATAGCTCAAGTTCCAGCCTTATTTTCTTATCAAGCCTTAGCTACAGATTTAAATGGAGATGAGCTTCCTAATCAAAATATTAGTATAGAAGCTACTATTATTAGTGGGGATATTTTGATAGGAACGGAAGAGTGGGTAGAGCGACATGCCCTTACCACGGATGAATTTGGACTTTTTTCCATAGAGATTGGTAATGGACTCTTTATTAGTGGCACCGTCACGAATTTCTCAGAAATCAACTGGGCGTCTGGTGACCATTTCTTAAAGATAGGAATGGATCCAATAGGAGGAACAAACTTTGATGAGGTAGGAACTAATCAATTATTATCAGTTCCTTATGCACTTCAAGCAGCAAACTCCATTAACGCTGATTCTGCTGATTCTGCTGATTATGCTCTGAGTGCACTCCAAGCTACGTATGCTGACACTGCCTTATTTGCTCTATCTACTTTGAACACGGTACTTGCTGATACTGCTTCAATAAGCTTATTTGCTATTGAATCTGATACTTCTGATTTTTCTCAAACGGCTTTACATGCTTTAACAGCTGATACCGCATTTTATGCATTCAATGCAGGCAATTCTACCTATTCTGATACCTCGAATTTTGCACTATATGAGTTGAATGATTTTGACCGTGACTCTACCAATGAAATTCAGAACTTGAGTATTAGCGGAGATACACTTAGTATCAATGGTGGAAATTCGGTTGTGTTGACTTCAGAAAGTACCTTTTCAAACCCAGGTGCGACCCTTCAATTTCCGCAGGGTGTCGAAGATGCTGAATATCTATTTGTAGCGGATACATACACCGTTCCAACGGGGAAAATATTTTATATAGTCGCTGCAGAAGATGAAGTTCGGTTACCGGGTATTGGTGCGGATCAAGGGGAACATAAGACAAGCCCTAGTATGCCGATGTTTGTGGCAGGACAAGAAATTGATAACTGTCGATGTACTGGTTTTTTAAAAGATATTCCTACTAATATAGAGCCTGTTATTTTTGTCTTATTTCCCGGTCAGGCTAATTTTTATGCGGTTCCTACTGGAAAAATCCTAATCTTGAAGAGTGGGCTTACAAACAATACTCCTATTTCACTAAACAACCAAATCGCTAATTTTTTCAGTACGACTGTTCAAAATCTAGTTATTCCTTCAGAACTAGAAATCAGAAAGACAGGAAATGATGAGATTATTATTACAGGTTATTTAAAAGACGCGAATTAAAAATAATTGCCATGAGAAAATTCATCATTTTTTTGATATTGGCAATGTTTGTTCAATTTACCTATGGGCAAAATGTTCGCCGAAGTGTAATTTCAAGTTTTGGTTCAAAAGGAAATCCTGTAAATGGGGTCATTCTCAGAAGTACCGTTGCACAGCCTCCTAATGCAGGTACGATAAAGAATAGTCAAAATAATCTTCGCCAAGGTTTTCAGCAGCCTCAGCCTTTACGTTGCCAAAATGCACCTCAAGCTGCTTTCCTAATTGATAGTACTCGATCAGGAAACTGTGGTTGGGATTATCGATTTATTTATACAGAAGATTCAGAGGCTGAGACTATGTTTAGTTGGACTTTTAGTCCAGATGGGATACCTAGTACTTCAACTGAAGAAAACCCTTTAGATGTTACTTTTGGAGGTAGTGGTCAAAAGGAAATTACGTTGGTAGTAACTACCGAAAATTGTTCCTATGACACGACTTATACATTCGAATATATACAACCTACTTTTTCAGTTGATTTGAATATCACCGATGTTGATTGCTTTGGAAATGAAACTGGAATCATAGAACCTACAGTGATTGGTGGCTTATTTCCCTTTTCTTTTAATTGGTCAAATGGCTCCGAAAATACCGTTTTAACGTCCTTACCTTCGGGTGATTATGGTTATACCATCGTAGATAATGATAGTTGCGTCGTTGAGGGAATAGTACCCATTATAGAACCTGATACTTTGGATGGGTTTTTTAGTTCAACAGGAACTTCTTGCGGAAATTCACCTGATGGAACTATTGATGCCACAATTTTTGGTGGAACAGAACCCTATTTTTTTGAATGGTCAAATGGTGAAATGACAGAGGATTTAGGTGATTTACCAATCGGGAATTATCTATTGGAAGTAACAGATGCTGAGGGATGTTCCATGTTTTTAGATGTTCTAATTGAATCAGCTTGTTTAGAATTGGATTTCAAAAATCTTTTTTCTCCAAATGGGGATGGTTCCAATGAAATCTGGGAAATAACCAATATAGATCAATATCCATTCAATAATTTGGAGTTATATAATCGGTGGGGGAGCTTAGTGTATGAACAAGAATCTTATGATAATAGCTGGACGGGTGTCAATAATGATGGCTATGCGCTTCCTGTTGGGGCTTATTATTATATCATGAAGCTCAATGATGAAAACGAAACCGTACATACTGGATCCGTTACTATTTTGAGATAAAAAGGTATTAGTCGTTCGTTTTTGTATATCCGTTTCAAGTTAATTTATTTAAATATGAGATACCTAGTCCCACTCCTGATACTATTTTTTTCTTGTTTTAAATCATCTGCCCAGCAATATCCCTTATTCACCAATTTTGTGACCAATCAATATGCTTTCAATCCAGCTATCTCGATTGATACGAGTGGATTATATGTTAATGCGGTATATCGAAAACAATGGGGTGGAATTGATTTGGCTCCAGAGACTCAGGTCGCTGGATTGAGAGGTAGATCGAAGAAGATACCTTTAGGGTTTGGTGCTTTTTTCTTTAATGATAAGGCTGGAGTATTGAAAAGGACAGGAGGTTGGGGAAATCTTTCTTATACGCAAGATTTAACTGATAATGTTCGACTTTCAGTTGGCTTTTCAGGTGGGTATCATTCGATATTATTGAGTGGAGATTTAAATGTTTCAGATGTTAGTGATCAATTGGTGGCTGAAGGATTAATTGGAAAACAAGTCTTTGATCTTAATGCAGGTATCCATCTCCAATTAGGCGGCTTTTATATAGGTGCTTCTGCACCGCATATCTTGGAACCTGTTTTAGCATATTCGGATGCGGATCAAAATAATCAATTGATTCGCCATTATTATGGAATGATGGGGTATAAAATTGGTGTCAGCCAAAATTTTAGTATTGAACCAATGGGATTATTAAAAATAGCTCTTGATCAGCCTTGGCAAATTGATGGCGGAGTAAAGCTCAATTTCAAAAATATTTGGATTGGTGGATCTTATCGAACGGATGATTCTTTTTCGGGTTTAGCGGGCTTCCGTTTTTCACGGTTTAATATATCTTATGCCTATGATTACACAACCTCTAATTTGAAAAATTATAGCTCGGGTAGTCATGAGATTTCTGTTGGATTTCGATTAGGAAGTATTGGAAAAGACTCTGATGAGGATGGGATACCAGATACATTAGATGAATGTCCATTCGAGAAGGGAAAAAAAGCCGACAATGGTTGCCCTGAGCGAGAAGAAATTGCCGAAGAAGATTTGGAGGATAAAGACAATGATGGGATTCCTGATATTAAAGATAAATGTCCCACTGTTGCTGGATTACAAGAAAATCGCGGTTGTCCAATTGTAGATTCGGATAATGATGGTGTTCCCGACGATAAAGATAACTGTCCTAATGTCATGGGGAAAATAACCAATGGCGGTTGTCCTCTAGTGGATAGTGACAATGATGGTATTTTGGATGAACAAGACAAATGTCCAGGTGTACCTGGTACTATTAAAGGAATGGGTTGCCCTGAAGAAGATAGTGATCAAGATGGTGTTGTTGATGCGATAGATAAATGTCCTAATACTCCTGGAAGTATAGAAAGAGACGGATGTCCAACGGTTGCTGACAATGCATTGAAAGCTATTGGTCTAGCAGGGAGGAATCTATATTTTGCGAATAATGAGGCTAAAATATGGCGAGAAGGGTATCCATATTTGGATAACTTAGCTGAAATTTTAATACTTGAGCCGAATTGGAAAATTAAAATTATTGGACACGCTGACAAGATCGGCAGCAGCTATTATAATATTCAATTGTCTAAGAGAAGAGCCGAAGCAGTAATGAATTATTTATTGAATAGAGGAGTGAATGAAAGTCAAATGATTGTAGAGTATTATGGAGATAAAAAACCTTTCTCTTCCAACTATACTCGGGAAGGGCGTCAATTAAATCGTAGAGTTGAGTTAGAATTTTATTTTAATTAGAAAAGTACCTGAATATCTATAACCTCATTCAAAGTGATAATTTTACATATTCAGAAAGCAATATGATGGGACAAAAAAAGGGAGCAAAAAAATGCTCCCTTGATTGGATCTTATATGACTATAAATTTTAAGCTTCCTTTGTTTCTTCCTCGATAGCTCCATTTTGTTGAGCTCTTTCTATTACATCTATTGGACGAGGACCAATTAATCGTTCTAGATCAGATTTCAAAATCACTTCTTTTTCAAGTAGAGCATTTGCCAAAATCTCTAATTCCTCTTTTTTGTCTCTTAATAAAATTTGAGCTCTTTTATATTGAGAGTCCACTAATTTTCGAACTTCCGCATCAATCATGCTCGCTGTTCCATCTGAATAAGGTTTCTGAAATTGGTCATTTTGCATACCGTAAAAAGAAACTTGTCCAACTTTCTCGTTCATTCCGAAAACAGCGACCATACTATAAGCCATTTTTGTCACCTGATCTAAATCGTTTTGAGCACCTGTCGAAATCTTCCCAAAAATAATATTCTCAGCTGCACGACCTCCAAAAGTCATACACATTCTGTCCAGTAATTGCTCTGTCCGGGTGATATATTCTTCTTTAGGCAAATATTGTGCATACCCTAATGTTCCAATTCCACGTGGGACAATAGTTACTTTAACCAGTGGTGAAGCATGTTCTAAAAACCAACCACAAACAGCATGACCCGCTTCATGATAAGCGATAATTTTCTTTTCTTCAGGTGAAATAAGTTTATTCTTTTTCTCTAAACCACCGATCACCCGATCTAAAGCATAGTTAAAGTCGTCTAAGTCAACGGCAGTTTTATTTCTTCTTGCAGCAATCAGAGCTGCTTCATTACAAATGTTGGCAATATCTGCTCCCGCAAAACCCGGTGTCATCTCAGAAAGCGTCATTGGGTCGATTTCAGTTGCAATTTTGATGGTTTTCAAATGTACTCTGAAAATCGCTTCTCTACCTTTCAAGTCTGGGCGGTCAATTCCTATTTGTCTATCAAAACGACCAGGACGAAGTAACGCACTATCTAAAACATCAGGTCGGTTGGTTGCTGCCATTAAAATGACTCCTTTATCGGTACTGAAGCCGTCCATTTCGACTAGTAATTGATTCAATGTATTTTCTCGCTCATCATTGCCACCTTGCATTCCTCCACGTCCTCTTGCACGACCTATAGCATCAATTTCATCAATAAAAACAATACAAGGTGCTTTTTCGCGAGCTTGGCGGAATAAGTCCCTGACTCTAGAAGCACCAACTCCCACAAACATTTCTACAAAATCGGAACCTGAAATTGAAAAGAATGGAACATTAGCTTCTCCGGCAACGGCTTTTGCTAAAAGCGTTTTTCCTGTTCCTGGAGGGCCTACGAGTAAAACACCTTTAGGGATTTTACCTCCGAGCGAAGTATACTTTTTGGGATTTTTAAGGAAGTCTACTACTTCCATGACCTCTTCTTTTGCTTCATCCAAACCTGCCACATCTTGGAAGGTAACATTTACTTTCGCATTTTGATCAAATAAAGTTGCCTTTGATTTGCCAATATTGAAAATCTGTGCCCCAGGTCCACCTGCACCGCCACCCACTCTTCGCATAATAAAAATCCAAATAGCAACAATAATAATAATGGGCAATACCCAGCTCAATATAGGTGCAAGATAATTAGGCTTAGTGCGAGACACTGCATATAGTCTATCAAAATCCGCAATTTTTGCTTTATCTTGAATCTTTTCAAGTTGTTCCAGAAAATGCTTTGTATCTGGGACTTCAAAAAAGTAATGAGGGCGATTTTTTGCAAATCCACCTTTGGTAGCATCTGCATATTTAGGATCGCCTATTTTACTTTCTTTAATATAAATATGGGCTACCTTTTGATTAATGATTTCCAACTTATCGATGTCTTGATCGACTACCATCTGTTGGAATTTAGGCCAAGCTACTGGCTCATTACTTTGTTCGGCAATATCCAAGAAATTCAATCCCAGTAAGAATAGTGCAATGACACCATAAATCCAGTAGGAATTAAATTTTGGAGCATTTGGCTCTTTGTTATCGCCTTGTTTGTTATCTTTCTTATTTTTATTTTCCATGTGCTAAAGTCCCTGTTGTGTAGTGCAAAATTAGGGTTTCCAAAGTTAAAAAACGGTTAGTATCTCTAAACGTTATGAAATACCCTGTTTAATAGACCAATCGAACCGCATCTCATACGAAGCGAAAAAATCTTTAGTTATAAATTCTAGTTTACTATTCAATACCAGCTTTATAATCGAGTATTGAATACAATCTTAAAATTCTATAAAGTCTCATATTCGGTGAAGACAGCATCGCTCCAAAGATCTTCTAATTGGTAAAAACCGCGTTTTTCCTTATAAAAGACATGAATAACGACGTTGAAGTAATCTAGGCAAACCCATGTGGCATGTTGTTGCCCCTCATAGCTAATTGGGAGGGTATCGGCTTCTCTTTTGAGACGACCGTAAACATTATCAGCGATAGCTTTAACTTGCACATTAGAGTCTCCTTCACAAATAAAAAAGAAATCTGTAGGAGCATCTTCTAATTTACGAAGATCAAGTTTTACGATATTTTTACCTTTTATATCTTGAATACTTTCAAGGATAAGTTCATTCAATTCCTCAATGTTCAATTCTTTTTTTGTAGCGGCTTGTATACTCAAATTCAGAATTTTAGTTTTGTGATTGGTAATTCGGGAGGCAAAAGTAAATTAATCACAAATAACCAATCGTGAATTACCAAAAATAAAGTTACAAAATTTTTCTCTTTGGAAACTTTAAACACATTATTTGTAGGGAAGGTTGTAAGAGAATTCCCAAAATTGGCATCTACCAATCAATATGCCACAGATCTGCTATCAAAAAGCAAACCAAGCGAAGGAACTGTCATTTCGACCCCCAATCAATATGCCGGAAGAGGACAAATTGGCAGTGGTTGGGAAAGTGAGGCAGACAAAAACATCAATTTGAGTATTATTTTTTATCCAACCTTCCTTCCTATTCGCAAACAATTTCAACTCAACCAAGCTGTTTCTTTAGGTGTAAAAGATTGTATCGCCCATTTTGTTCCTGAAAATGTTAAAATTAAATGGCCAAATGATATTTATATTCATAACAAAAAGGTTTGTGGTATTCTTATTCAAAACACCTTGACGGGTTCTATCATTTCTTCAAGTGTTATAGGCATTGGTATTAATGTAAATCAAACCACTTTTATAACCAATCCACCTAATCCAAGTTCGTTAAAATTAGAAACTAATCACGAGCTTGGCTTGAAAAGAGTCAGAGAAGTTTTGTGTCGAAAAATTGAAACTCGTTATCTTCAACTAAAAGCTGGAAAGATTGACGAATTATATCAAGACTATCTCCACAATCTTTATCGATATGATGAAATGTCTTTATTTAAAAGACCGAATGAGGATACTTTTTATGGAAAAATTTTGGGTGTAGAGGAAACGGGCAAATTATTGATAGAAAATGAATATGGAGATCAAGAAAATTTTGCGATTAAGGAAGTGAGGTTTATTTAATTTCTGATTCGGTATCTTCCTTTTCAAAAAACGCAATGACTTTTTTCGCTGTACTCATTCCCGCTACTTCTGATAATGCTGTAATTCCTGCCTCCTTTATCTTCTTAACTGACCCGAAATGTTGTAATAATTTTTCTGCTGTCTTTTCTCCAATTCCTTTAATATCAGTCAACTGAGAAGTAGTGAAAAATTGAGAACGCTTATTTCGATGAAAAGTGATCGCAAAGCGATGTGCTTCATTACGGGCATGCTGAATAAGTTTTAAAGACTCAGATTTTTTGTTAATGTAAAGAGGAATAGGGTCTTCAGGAAAAAAAATTTCTTCGAGCCGTTTGGCAATGCCAATGACGGTCACTTTATCTAAAATACCCAATGATTTAAGAATTTTTGCAGAAGAACTTAATTGTCCTTTTCCCCCATCAATAATGATTAGATTAGGCAAATCTTGACCTTCTCTTACGAGTCTAGAATAACGCCGCGAAACAACTTCTTCCATAGAAGCAAAATCATTTGGACCTTCGACCGTTTTAATATTATAGTGACGATAATCCTTTTTCGACGGTTTAGCGTTTTTGAAAACTACACAGGAGGATACGGGGAAAGAACCTTGAATATTCGAATTATCAAAACACTCAATATGCATAGGTAAATCCTCCATTTGAAGATCTTCTTGAAGCGTACGAAGAATTCGTTCAGAGGAAGTTTGCTTTTTGATTTGAGAAATCTCTTGTTTCCTTTTTTGAAGCAAAAAATATTTCACATTCTTCTCTGAAAGCTCTACTAATTTCTTTTTATCACCAATTTTTGGAACTGTCAAGAGGAGATTTTCTTCTGTAATATCAATTTCAAAAGGGACTAAAATCTCAGGAGCGATACTGCTAAATTTTTCCCGCAAATTCGGAATAGCATAAGCTAATAACTCAGACTCATCGTCATCAAGGTTTTTGATCATTTCCTGTGTGTAGGCATTGATGATTGCGCCATTGACTACCTTTAAATAGTTGACGTAGGCATTTTTTTCATCACTCGAAATTGTGAAAACATCTACATCTTTTATAGTCGGATTGACTACTGTTGATTTACCTTGGTAATCTTCAAAAACAGTGAGTTTTTCTTTTATTTTTTGCGCCGCTTCAAATTCTAAATTTTCTGCATGTTGTTGCATTTTTTCTTTAAAATGCCGCTTGACCATCCCAAAGTTTCCTTTTAGTATATTTTTGATTTGCTCAATTTTTGAATTATAACTTTCCTCTTCTTCTAATCCTTCACATGGGCCTTGACAGTTTTTTATATGATACTCTAAGCAGATTTTGAATTTGCCTTTTTGAATATTATTATCAGACAAATTGAAAGTGCAATTTCGCAAAGGAAAAAGGGTTTTTATCAATTCGAGCAATACTTTCAAACGTGGCTTAGAAGTATAAGGTCCGAAATAAATGGAGCCATCTCTTTTATTTACATATCGCGTAATCATTACTCGCGGAAATCGTTCGTTTTTGACACATATATAACTATAGGATTTGCCGTCTTTGAGCATGACATTATAACGAGGTTGATACTTTTTTATCAATGTATTTTCTAAAAGAAGGGCATCTGTCTCTGTTTCCACTATGGTATAGACAAAACGTTGGGCATTTTTAACCATCGTTTTAGTCTTATTCATCTGGTGCTTTTTCGAACCGAAATAGGAGGCAAGTCTATTTTTTAAATTCTTTGCTTTACCAACATAAATGACTAATCCTTCTCCATCCAAAAAGCGATATACTCCAGGTTGTTTTGGTAAAGTTGGTGCGACCTTCTTATAATCTTCAGTAGTCATGTCGCGAAAATAAAAAGAAGTTTGGAGTTTTATTTCCTCAATTTCTTAATCACTTTTTCCACTCGTTTACGCTTACTCTTTTTTTCAAACGCTTTCAACCTAAAACTCAAAATTTCGATAAATTCAAACTCGTTTTTGGTAGATATAATGGGCAATTCTCTTTCTACATAGATGGAAAATTGATTATTTTTTCCATCGCTCTAATTTTGGTATTCCCTTCGTGAAAAAGCCTGCGATGAACCCAGGGAAACCCATTTCTTTTAATTTTCCTTTTACAAAAGTTTGCATTTCAGAGGCTAAAATATCTGGCTGTTTAAATTGACCGTCTCCATAACAATAACTACAATACATTTTACTTAGTAAGGAGCAAATAATAAGTCCGCCATTTGGAGATACAGATTTTGTACTAACACTAGGCATTTTTTGAAGGAATAGCCCAAGCTATTGCTGAAAAAAATAACGACGGATTAGTACAAAAGATGATCGGTGAAATGATGGAGTTATTCTTTACTCGTTACTTAAGCTCCCATTTACTTCCGTTCCACCTCCATTTGGATCTTTCTTTAAAGGCATTGCACAACTTTGACAATTTTTGTAAGCTTTCATGATTTTGGATTTTTGAATGATTGTCTTTGAATGGGACATTCTTTATCGTTTCAATTGAAATTAATCTAATATCAGTCAAAATAAATCCCTTTCACTGACAATCCTATGCCAGTCCGTTTTGGTCATTACAAATTTTGGATATATGCCATTAAAGATCAATGATTTTTGTCAAAGGTTTCGTTGAAATGCAGTTCGTTTGTTCACTCTAAATTTGACTTCGATTTTTAACATTTTGGTATAGAACCTCGATTATAAAAAGGATAATATTGCGGTGAGTCTTTCAAGTCGTTTCACTTTTTGAAATTGATTTATAAAACCTCAAAAGTAAAAGTTTCCTTTTCAATTAAATGATAATTTTTATTGTTTGACTCAAACCAGATCTCAAATGGAAATGCTAAAGAGGGTTTATTTGTCGGATACCATTTTTTAACTTTTGTATCAACAATAATGAATAAACCTTCCTCATCTCCTGAGGCACAAAATCGCTTATAATCGCCAGAATATTTTTCTATACTGAAGTCCTCAAATTCATTATTCAAAAAGTCAAAATGCGCCTTTACATCATTTACTGGCATTGCCATTTCACTAATATTTATTACTGATTTTGAGGAAAATTTTTCATTCGCCACGATGTTTAAATTTTTTCGGGCGATAAATTCTAAAACATTATCTGCTGGATCATAAAAATAAATAGCTTCTGCATTCCAATTCACAAACTCACAAATCAATTTACCCGTTTCATCAGGTAAAATCTCTACTCGTTTTTGTAGCCATTTTAAAGCATTTAAACTTTGAAAGGAGGGAATATTAAAGGCAAAATGATAATAACAAGCTTGGTTACTTTCTTCAAAAGCTAGTATTGTGTAACCTATTTTTACTTCAAAATAAGTAGATTTTTTTTTAGTGATTTCAAACCCTAAAACAGATTCATAGAAGTGAATTAATTTATTGATTTGATTAGAATAAAGCTTTAGTTTTTTGATTCTCATATTTTGACAAAATTCTTTTTGAATATCAATTGTTCTTGCTTCATATCCTCATTTACTAAGTCATAATATTTCATGTCAAAGCCTTTCGAAGTTTGTGAAATACTGGTGATACTAACTGTTTGAACCATATTCATTCGATTCATGATGAACCCATTCCATTCATCTTTTTCGCCGCCGTTTTTATGGAATTCTAAAATAGAATCTCGGCTGAAATCATCTTGATCTTCTTTCCATTCATTAAACCAGTTAGCCCGTTTTTCTTGCCATTCTGGATTATATAGGGTACAAGAAGACCAAATATATTTTTCTGTTTTATCTAAGATGGATATATGCTTTTCTTGTTCGTCCCATCGAAATTCAAATAAATCGCCATTATCAAAAATAAACATGGTAAAAGGTTCGATTCTTTCAAAATCATACTCCTTAAAGAAGGTTTTGGCATTTGAATATTTGAAAAAATCTAAAACAATTAATCCTCTACTTCGCCGATAAGGTGGTCGATGTTTATGCTTTTTAAAAGCTCCATTTAAAACGCAAACCATTCGATTTGTTTCTGAGATTGCAATCCATGTTCCACCCGCAGCTGTATCTCTCGGAAAGATTAACTCAACTCCATCTTGCGTTATTCGACTCAAATTTTTTGGTGATCTTGCAGCATTTTCATCCCGATTTGAAGTTAGAATAAAACCTTCTTTTTGAGGGATATAAGTGACCGTACACATGTTTCTAGTTCGCAGTTTTCAAACTCACAATTTGCAATTCCCTTTAGATGAGCGGAACCGTAAACTGAGAATATTGATTTTTTAGTAGTAAACAATTACATCCTTTGCAAGTTTTCTGGAGATATCAGGAACTTCGGCATCATCCGCCGGATATCCTACCGGTATAAGTAGAAAGGGCTTTTCATTTTCAGGACGATTGAGGACTTTCTGTAAAAATTTCATCGGGCTTGGTGTGTGTGTTAAAGATACCAAGCCGGCATTATGTATGGCAGCAAGTAAAAAACCAGCCGCTAAGCCGACAGATTCGCTTACATAGTAGTTTTGTTTTTTTTGTCCGTCCACAATATCATAAGGCTTTTTGAAAACAATAATGAGCCATGGTACAATCTCAAGAAATGGTTTGTGTTCATTCGTACCCATAGGAGCCAAATCTTCAAGCCACTCTTCAGACATTCGACCATGATAACTTTTGTATTCTTCTTCTTCAGCAGCGATTCGTATTTGTTTTTTGATTTGAGGATCAGAAACCGCACAAAAAACCCAGGGTTGTTTATGGGCACCTGAAGGCGCTGACGAGGCAGTCATTATTATTTTTTCAATAATTTCTCTAGGGACAGGCTTATCTGAAAAATGGCGAACACTTCGACGTTTATCAAAGAATTCGTGAAAATCGGCACTTTGTTGAAGTGCTTTCTCTTCAGAAAAGTTGAGCCCTTTGTATGGTATAAATGCATGGTCTTTCATAACCACAAATATCTGAATTTTTTGAGCTTTTTAAAGTTCTCAATTGGACATAAAAAAAGTGGTGCCATAGTTAACACCACTTTCTATTTTTATAGCGATATAATTAGTTATGAATGAAAGTGTCAGTGCAATTTATGCACGACTTATTAAACTATGGTCTTACGATCATTAGTCTTTTGGTCATTAAGGTTTTCCCTTTACCATCTACCAAACTATATAGATATGTTCCTTTTGTTAAGGTATTTAAATCGACTTTCACAGTTCGACTTCCGCTGATATAATAATTCTTCTCCATTACATTAACACCAAGGATATTGTAAACTTTCAATTTGTAATCACCTGTTTTCAAATTGGTAAATTCAAACCTAGTATCGAAAATAGCAGGATTAGGATAAGCGAAAATATTTGGGGAAAGATCAGTAACCGTGGCAGTACTATTTACAATTTCATTTGACTTGAAAATAACTTGTGTGACCTCTGTCTCATCTTCATTCATAGAGACATTTGCGATGACTTCTTTTTCAACATCATTATAGTACAAGTAAGAAACACTAGTGCCATTGCCTAAATCAGCTAAAAATGGAGCGACTAAATCTGTTACATCTGTCCAACCTAAAATGGGAACTAATGCTTCAACAGATATATTATTCGTTTCCGTTCTTTTTACTCTTAATACATCATAAATTCCACCCGGAATTGTCATACTTCCCCACGCATCGACGAAGTCAATTCGCTCTGTTTCTATATTGATTCGAAGGGAGTCAGGTAAAAGGGGTAGATCTAAAATATCCAAAATCTCTTGTGGTAAATCGTCAGTAGCTAATGCGATGAAAACACTGGTATTTGAAATATCTTGTTGAGGAAAAGTCAATGCTCTACGTTCTACCAAAGGTGGATTGAATCGAAGTAATGTATTCAAGTCAAAACCTCCACCTTGACCACCGCCACCACCATTGACAGCTAATAGTTCCAAAGTATTATTGTTGACCTTAAAATAAGATTCGCCTGCTTGAGCTGTTTCGAAGAATAGGGTAGCATCTGGAACTTGGTCAAAAACGCTTCCTTCTGAAGCATCTCTATAAATAGAGATAGCTTCGAAAGGTGCAGAAAGACCACTGTAGTCCCAAATTTGGTTCCCACCTGCGGCAGTTATTTCTATGTTTTCGGGGAGATTGTCAACAGCAACTTTAAGCGTGTCACCAATCTGCGGAAACGTTGCAGAGGTCACTACGACTTGTGCTAGTGAGATAGTAGTTAGATGAAAAAATGCAAAAAGTACGAGTAGATTTTTCTTCATGATTGCTCAATTTTCTGTAATTCAGTATCGGAACTTCAATTTACAAAGGTAATTGTAAAAGCTGAGATTTGCTATTTAATTAATCGTCTTAACTTTTACTTGATTTTATTGTTATTCAACTTTTTCAAATTCCAGCAACCATTTCGTTAAAATATCCTTTATTAATTTACCTTTGGTCACCTATATTTAAGAACATGTTTAAACTTTTCATTCTTGAAAACCAATGCCTTATGAACTTGATCATAAATTCCTCGCTCGTTTATCTAGATAAACTCATGGGATAATTTTTTGTCAAAACCATAACCTATTGATTTTCAGTGCGGAAAATTTTTAAAGATGCTTTAATTCCGATCAGTTTCATTGGAATACCATTAAACGGATCGATAATTTTTTGGAAAAACCTTCTATGGTCCAATCACTTAAGACCATCAAACAACCGATAGAGCAAGAGCTTAAAGAATTTGAGAAACACTTTCGAGATTCCTTGAAAAGTAATGTGGCTTTATTGGATCGAATTACTTATTACATTGCTCGTCGGAAGGGTAAGCAAATGCGTCCAATGTTTGTCTTTTTGAGTGCTAAACTTTGCGGCGAGTTAAATGAATCTAGCTATACGGCTGCTTCTTTTATTGAATTGGTTCATACCGCTTCTTTAGTTCATGATGACGTTGTGGATGATGCCTACGAGCGTCGTAGTTTTTTTTCTGTCAATGCGCTTTGGAAAAATAAAATTGCGGTAATTGTTGGAGATTATTTTTTATCCCAAGGCTTGCTGTTAGCGACCAAGAGAAAAGAGTATCTCTTATTAGAAATTATGGCAGGAGCTGTGAAAGCAATGACAGAAGGGGAGCTTTTGCAAATGGAGAAAGCTCGAAGGTTAGATATTAAGGAAGAGATTTATTATGAAATTATAAAAGCAAAAACGGCCTCTTTAATTGCTTGTGCGTGTAGTGCAGGAGCGGCATCTACTAATCAAGATCCTGAAGTTGTTGAAAAACTTCGTCTGTTTGGTGAAAAAATTGGTATTGCGTTTCAAATTCGAGATGATTTATTTGATTTCGGAACGGATGATGTAGGTAAGCCTTTAGGCATTGACATCAAGGAGAAAAAGATGACATTACCACTTATTTTTGCACTTCAAGAAGCACCACGTTCGGAACGGCGGCGTATTATCAATATCATAAAAAGACACAATACTAAGTCCGAAAAAGTCAAGGAAGTAATTGATTTTGTTCATCAAAGCGGTGGGCTAGAATATGCCAAAAAAGCAATGTATCAATACAGGGAAGAGGCTTTTGAAATCCTTCATACTTTCCCAAAATCAACTGTCCGTGATTCTCTCGAAAATTTGGTTAAGTATGTGACAGAGCGGAAGAAGTAAGAACTTGCATATAAATAAACGATTCAGTTTAGGCGTGGAGTTGGGAATTTATCTGGATAAATGACCAATTTCACAACGAAGGATGAAGTCAAAAAGATACCATAAAGTCTAGCTTTTATTTTCAGGCAAGCTCAAAGCTCCGAATGCCTGTTATTAAAACTCATGTGTATAAACAGCCTCTTTTTGCAAAGTTTGGATCGGAATATACTTTAAAGTCTCTTCATGCGTCGCATGTAATAAAACAGGAGGCGGCACTCTATCATTAGAGGCTTCCATCCATCTAGAAACGCATAAACACCAGAAATCGCCTTCTTTTAAACCAGGAAAGTTTGATTTTGTATTGCGAGAAGATAGGTCATTTCCTGATTTTTTGGTGTACTCCAAAAAGTCTTTGGTCATTTCTGCACAAACTACATGACGGCAACCGTCATTGCGGTTGGTATTGCAAGATCCATCTCTAAGAAAACCAGTTAGTGGTTCTTTTGAACAAACTTGAAGTGCCGAACCGAGTACATTTTTTTGGACTTGATTGGAGGGTCTAATGAAATCAGAAGCGTTTTTAGGAGCTTTTTTTTGATGAATGAACAGGGCAAGACCTATCGCAAAAAGCATAAATAGAAATGGCGTTTTTCGTTTTTTCATGACCTATTCTAAGTTTAATTTAGGGGATAGCTCGCCTACTAAAAATTTCGCATAATGTTTTTTCTCTTTGCCTTGATGATTTACTGAGAATATACTAATGAAATAAAACCTTCCATTGATTTCAACGATTTCAGCTCCTCGAGTAGTGATGTTTCCAGTATATAAAACCGAATTATCACTCGAGCTTAATAATTTGAAATATGACTTATTATTTTCAAAACTGGTTACATTGATTTTGAAAGGAATATTGTCTCGACTCAAATCCAAAGGTGCATCTTCTGGGCTTAATTCTTTGGTAACTGTAAAATCTGAAACCTTATTTGGAAAGGCATTAAAAAGTGCTCCTTTGTCAAAATTTTTAAACTCACTCATTCCAAAATATCCGAACAAAAAATCAGCATTATCTCTATCGAAAACTTTGATTTGGTCATCTTCATATTTTAAAGATAATCGGTTTTCTTCTAATCCTTGAGTAGGTGGGTCGATGGTAGCTTCATTGACAGAAACAGCTACGGGTGAACCATCTTTTTTCATTCCAAACCATTCATTAATTGGAGGCATAATAGACAATTGTTCAATTGGTTGAACTTGTTTTTCTAATTTAAAATCAATCACCCAAGCTGTTCCAATAAGGGCAGCAAGGGCTCCTACTATTTTTACTGGTCCAAGATTGAAAGAAGTACTATCCTGTATACCTCCTAAAAATCGATAAACCAATGATGCGATTCCTGTCCCAAAAAGAATAGAAACAATAATAGGTTGATAATCCATTTTTTGAGCGATTAATCCGCCAAAAAAACCAAATGCCATGACTGCAATAATGACAAAATCTTCGCTTGTTAATCCTTTATTTGAGGTGCTCATTAAAGTAATATTTGAAATCACAGATATATGGTAAATATAGTTTTTTTACCGAAAAAACATTGTCAATTCCTATTGTATTTGCCTTACACATAATTAAGACTTATCTTTAAGGAGTTCGCACGTTCAAGAAAAATCACTGCAAACCGATAATACGATACCGATACGCACTTTAAGGAACACGGACAAAATAAATGTAAATTTATTCTATCCGCGTTCCTAAGCTTTTCCTACCAGAATAATAATTCGATAATCAAAGCATTTTTTGTTTAGGAATGATGCATTAGTCAATAGATATTTATTATTGAATCATTCCTTTAGTAACGGCTAAAAAATAAGTCCGCCAATTTGAAATAGTAGATTTTGGATTTTAGCAAGGCAAAAATACTTTTTGCGTTCGCCTTTGTACCTTCTGGCACAAGCCAGCGCAGGATGCAGGGCATCGGCGAGTATTTTTAACGCCGCAAAAGTTCAAAAAATACATAGGCAAATGTCTGAGTTATTCTTTAGGCGTTACTTAGAGACTTTATAAGATAATAACCTGCATATAGGACTTGTCTGTTTTGATTTGGAGTATGTTAAAATTCATGTAGTTTATTAGCTTTTAAAGCCTCGGCTTTCTAAAACCTAATAAGATGAATCGTTTTACTTTAATTTTTACCTTTTTGATTTTTTCACTTTCCTCTTTTAGCCAACCTTTCTCTAAAAAGGAGCAAGCAATTGTCAATACCATCAAACAAGAAACTGATTCTTGGTGGCAGCGTGATTATGCAAAATGGTCAGATACATGGGTGCATAAAGACTATGTAAGTTGGAGTGGAACTACCAACTTTATGCGTTTGGATCACCAAGGATGGAATGAAGTAAATGCTTTTGTGAAAGAAAGTTTTGAAAAATACCCAGATCCAAACCAAAGTACTGTTGAACGTAAAAATTGGAGTTTCAGAATTTATAAAAATGGAGCTTGGGTTTGTTTTACTCAAGAAAGTGAGGCTATCACACGGGAAATTCGAATTTTGGAAAAGAAGAGAGGTCAGTGGAAGATTGTGCATGTTGGATGGATAAATGAAAGTTCTTATGAAGAGGCAGCGTCTGATTCAGGAAACGAATAGCAAACAGTGTATTAGGTTGAAAAAGAGGCAGTAATGGCAAATTACTGCCTCTTTTGCTTTGGAAAAGGTTTTTCAGCTTCGGAATGGAGTGAAGTTGGAGATGCTACTATTTTGAGTTGTCATTTTACTTCTACTTTTCTACGAGAAGCAGACATTTCAATTGTTTTAAAAGTTATGGAAGTAATGACCACAGAAAATGTGAAATTTGTACCTTATAACGGTGGTTACCTTCTAAAAGACAATGGTTGTAATTGTGCAAGCAGTTTTCAATTTTCAGTTTGGCAAAGTACTAATTAATCGTTCTCGCCCAAATGATTGCTTTTTAGGAAAAAAATGTTCAAAATTCCGTTGTTCAAAGTTCAATTTTTTTGTCAAAATCTGAACTTACGAAGTTTTGAATTCGCTTTTGGCAGTCGATATAAGAAATGAAGCATTTAGGATTATTCTTAATTGGGTGGTTTTTATGTGTGAATGTTTTCGCACAGTCAAGCCAATTAAATAAGCTTGTCTCACTGGAGTTTAAAGAAGTTCCATTGGAGACAGCACTTGCTGATATTAGTAAAAATCATAACGTCTATTTTTCATACAGTAGTAGTTTTTTGCCTGTAAATCAGCGAGTTAGTTCGAAAGTTGTTGACAAACCTTTATCTATGGCTTTGGATGAATTATTGAGTGAAACCAAGGTTGTGTATGTTTCCATTGGAGATCAAATCGTACTTCGAGTAGATGAGAATAAGCAATTAATTTCTGAAAGAAATACTCACAAAGTACAACCGATTTTGACTCAAAATGAATTGGAAGAACCAGTTTTTGAAAGATTATCATTTGATGAATTGAATATTGATCCTGCGGGCAAAAGAGATTTTAATGAAATAAAATCTGATAATTCAGAGGAAAAAATATTTCCTTTTGATTCAGGTCTGATGCGACAGGAAAAAATACGCCTACAATGGGAATCTCAACTAACTCCAATAGGAATTAAACGACCTGCTCAATTTTCCATTATTCCAACTTTGAGCACGAACAATAAGAATGGTTACCGAACAACAAATAACGTTTCTCTCAATCTGTTGATTGGTTCAACAGGAGGCGTGAATGGATTAGAAGTCGGTGGGTTATTTAATACTGTCAAAAAGGATGTTAAAGGGTTTCAAGTTGCAGGACTTGGAAATAGTGTTGGAAATGATGTGATTGGGACTCAAGTAGGTGGCTTATTCAATTCAACAAAAGGTACCACCACCGGAATACAGGCAGCTGGACTGTTTAATTTTTCAAGACAAGGCGCGGCAGTTCAAGGCGCAGGATTGATGAATATTGTTTCTGGTAAATTTGATGGAGTTCAAGCTTCTGGTTTATTCAATATAGTTGGAAAAGAATCGGATGCACTTCAAGCGGCTGGACTTTTTAACGTGAGTGCTGGCAAATCGAAAATGCAAATTGGTGCTATTTTTAATGTTGCCAAAGATGTAAGAGTCGGACAGGTGAGCGGAATAAATATTGCGAAAGAAGTACACGGTTTTCAGATTGGATTCATTAATGTTTCAGATACAGTTAGCGGTGTACCAATTGGACTTATAAATATAGTGAAATACGGTTACAATAAGTTTGAATTGTATGCGAGTGATTTACTTTATTTTAATATGAGTTTCAAGCTTGGGGTAAAGAAGTTTTACAATAT
The DNA here is from genome assembly GCA_024743405.1 of Bacteroidota bacterium. Lineage (GTDB taxonomy): Bacteria > Bacteroidota > Bacteroidia > Chitinophagales > Saprospiraceae > JANSWP01. The sequence goes on along the minus strand of JANSWP010000022.1, from coordinate 60,802 downwards.
TTTCCATTTTGGAACTAGGTTTCCAAGGTTCAATAATTATTCATGGGGCGTTGGTTATGGAATCGGAACCGTTCTCGATTTTACGCCTAAAACCTATGTAAATATTGAGGCTCAAGTAATACATTTAAATGAAAAGGAGATTTGGACGAATGAACTTAATACCATTGCTCAATTGAAAATGCTTCATTTCCGGAAACTTGGAAAAATGGCAGGTTTTTTCTGGGGACCAACGGTTAATATTATGCTCTCTCAAAAAACAAATGCTGATACAGGCGAATATGGCTCCTCACTCGTCCCTTACAAGATTATTAACAAAACCCTGAAAGACGGTACCAGTCTAAAAGGTTGGATTGGGTTGAATATAGGTTTTAGGTTTTAAAATGTGTTTTAGTGTTTAGGTATTAAAAGTGTTTATGAACAATTCATTGAGTTGAGATAAGCATTTAAATGCATAATTACTAAAGTATGATAACTCACTTTGTTATGAAACAACTTCAGTTTATTTTATTATTATTTCTTACACTAAATCTTTCCGCTCAACAGACGAAAGATGAAACTATTTTTGGTGACGTTAATCGAATTGGTGCTTTTGGTGGGCCACTTTTTGAATTTTCAGATTTCGGCGATAACCCTAATACGGCTGTAGGAGGGGGCGGTGCTCTAATTTTGGATGATTTTTTCCTCGGTGGTTATGGTATGGGTGGGATCGATTTTTCGGATATAGAAACAGACGGTTCAACGACCCAAAGTATTCAAGATTTAGATTTTGGTCACGGAGGGCTTTGGTTAGGAATCACCCCAAAACAAGAAAAAGCAATTCATCCATTCGGTGCGGTAAAGCTAGGGTGGGGAAGTGTCAATTATGAAGTGGTCACTGACTTAGGATCAGGAAATGAGGAAACCAATAAGGTTAAAGATCGCGTTTTTGTTGTTACTCCCGAGGCTGGTGTTGAATTTAATATTTTCGATTTTTTCCGTTTGGCAACTACTGTTAATTACCGCTTAGTAGATGGACTTGATCGGAACTTAAACGGCTTTGAAGACAAAGACTTCAGTAAACTAGGAGCGACTTTAACATTGCGTTTTGGAGGTTTTGGAAATTATTGGTGGGATTAAATTTTACTTTATTAATAGACTTGTTCAGAAATAATAAATTAGCATATGAAAAAATCTTTTCGCCTCCTACTTCGGCTATTTTTCCTCCCATACCTACGGGTACGAAACTCAAAATGAGCCTCGTCTGAGAAAGAAATCTAATTTTCATATATCCAATTCTTATTTCCGAAGAAGTCTAGTCAATGATTTATTGATGTATTTGTACGGAAACGTTAATGTTTAGCGTGAGCAATTTACAAATACATTAGTATGCAAATGCATTTTAAAATGATGAAAAAATCAATTTTTACAATAGCTCTACTTATGCTTATTGGGCAAATTTGGGCACAACAAGATGAGACTTTATTTTCAAAAACGCATCGTGGTGGATTTTTCGTTTCGACGATGATTGAATATAGCGATTTTGATAGTGATGTAACTTCGGCAGTAGGTGGAGGAGCCGCTTTCGTGGCAGGTGATGTTTTCTTTGGTGGATATGGTATGGGAACTGTAAGCTACGCCGATTTATTTGATGGGAATATAACTAAATTAAATATGGGACATGGTGGATTTTGGTTTGGAATTGTACCTTTTCGCCATAAGGCATTTCACCCTTTTGCCAGTGCTAAAATTGGTTGGGGAGGCTTAAATGTTGAATTTAACGATGGTGCATTCGATGTTGAACACAATATTTTTCTACTGAGTCCAGAAGTCGGTTTTGAAGTTAACTTTTTCCGTTGGTTGAGAATTAGTGCTGGTGCAGGTTATCGTTTTGTAAATGGATTAGACAATACGATGAATATTCGAAATGATGATATTAGCGGACCTACTGGTACATTGACTTTTAAGATAGGAGGTTTTGGGCGAAGGAATGTTAATAATTAATTTTCTTGATGTTTTGAAATCTTAATCTGATGAGCAGTAAATTTTTGCATCATTAGTCATAAGGTCATTCCACTTTTTTTAATAAAGTGGAATGACCTTTTTTTTTGTCTTTACTGAGTAAATCGACCTTTTGATTCTCGTTTAGGGAGTAGGGAATAAATAACCTACCCATTTTACTTGCTCTTTTGCCTTCCTTTTTCGTTAAAAATACTCGTCATACCTATGGGTATGTCTGTGTTTTTTGGCTCAACTGAAGAAAAATTAGCTCTGCAAAATTTGGGTATCTTATTTATTCCCTATTCCCTTAAGTATTTATTGGCGGAGTGATATTGGCGTGAGTTATAAAATAAACAAGAAGAAAACGATTCATTCCATCCTGTTAGATATACAAAATGTGACTACTCATTTTTATGAATAGGGTCGATGTTTTGACAAAGATACCGGTCCTATTGAGATTTGGATGCAGTAATATTTATTTCCAAATTTTATGGACGGATTGAATTTTAGGTGAATTTTTCAGTTTATCTATAAAACCCAACCGTTGATAGAAATACCCTTTTATTAGGCATATTAAATGGTTCCCAAAGTCGATTGAATCTATAAAGATTTATATAAGAAATCACCTGACTGAATGTTTTGAACTTCAGTTCGACGCTCAGATCTAATTAAAAAAATGAAAAATGAAACGTAAAAATTTGAATTTGCTTTTTATCCTTTTGATGGGATTAAGTTTTGGAATGACTAGTTGTGATGGCGATGGATTTTTTGGCGATTGTACAAACGGTGAAGGATCTGTTGTCACTCAAACATTAAATATTGAGCATTTCAACGGAATTGAATTAGATATTTCCGACAATGTGCACATCAGACAAGGGAGTGAACAATTCGTAGAAGTAACTGGTCATGTAAACATCATTGAAAAGCTCAAAACAGATGTGAATAACAACATTTGGAAAATTGACTTAGAGAATGGGTGTTATAATAATTATGAATTGGAAATATTCATCACTTTACCTAAAGTCCGAGGTATAAAAATAGATGGTTCTGGAGATGTCTTTGGCGAAAATTTATTTACAGGTGAAGAAATCGATTTGGAAATAGATGGCTCTGGGAATCTAATTGCAGCGTTAGATTACGATAAAATTAAAGGGGATATCGATGGTTCTGGCGATATAAGTTTGAAAGGGCAGGCTCAAAATTTAGATTTTCGAATTGATGGTTCAGGCAATCTCTCTGCTTTTGATTTGACGGTGGATCATGCTGATGTGAGAATTGATGGTTCGGGCGATATTTCGATTACAGTTCTTAATACATTAAATGTGACTATCAATGGAAGTGGTGATGTAAGGTATAAAGGTAATCCATTTTTAGAGGTAGATATTGATGGAAGTGGTGATGTAAGTGACGCGAATTAGATTGGAATTTGTGTTGTGAATTTATATGTATTAGAAATCATAAGAACATGATATTGATTAGCCTTGCAATGACGATTGTGGGGCTTTTCTATTTGTTAAATACTAATTTTCGCCAAAAGCTCTGAATATCGCTTTTTAATTGTCTAGCCTTTGAGACATAATCGCTTGAGTTCTGTTTAATCATTTCATTCAGAAAATGAATTGTTTGGGATTCGTTACCTGCCTGAACATGTGTTAAGATTCGATGCCAAGCGGCATTTTCCATCAAAGCTACCTGTTTTGTATTTACAATTTCTGTGAAAGCTTCTGCGGCTTCTTTGGGTTGGTTTTTTTTCATATAAGCATGTCCCAGTTGGAGGCGAGCATTCCAATATCCAGGCATGTCAGGTGGTATGTTTTGTCCTAATTCGATGACTCGTTTATAGTTTTTTCTTGAAAAAGCATCTCTGACTATAGTGGTTAGTTCTGATTGTTCAACATTTGCATTACTTGCTAAATTGGGTTCTTGGTAATACTTCAAAGTCAATTGAGCATTATTAAAATTTTGATTGGCATACCAAAATGCGCCTGCAAGTATTAATAAGAGGAGGCTCGCAACGAGTGAAAGAAAATGGCGAGAATTCATGAATGATCATTTAAACATGCTCAAAGTAGTCATTTAAGTTAAAAGTGTAGGTAAGGCTTGAATGACTACTAAGCAATAACAGAATAAAAACGGGGTGTCTCTTTATAAAGAAACACCCCGTAAAAATCATTTTATGATTTTCTTATTGCTTATTAATTTTAAGCGTTTTCAAAATATCTTGATTTTCATCAGATAAAGCTACTAAATAAGTACCAGGTAATAAATCATTGACATCAAATTGAGTAATGCCATTTGCATCAAATTCTCTTACTACAGTTCCTAAGATATTATAAATTCTAATGTTCTCAACAACTTCATTTGATGAAATTTGAATCACATCAGTCACAGGGTTAGGAAACAATTTAAGTGATTCAACCTCCACTTCAGTTACAGATACAACTGCACAATCAGGACTATTGACTTTGATGTCGAGTTCAGCAGTTGCAAGAATGTTAGTTGGGTCGTCTACTGCAGAAAAATGGATGTATGCTGTGCAGCAACCTGCTAACATTCGCGGTAAAATATGATATTGATATTCGAATGTCTCACCAGCTGCTAAATAAAATGGAGCATCCAAGCCAATGCTTGGGTCAATATTAGAAGTAACCTGAGTAGAGTAACATTGGTTATTGTCACAACATTGGTAGTCCCATCCTTGTACGCAATCCTGATCTAAAACGCGTTCCCATTTAAGTGCAATTTGCGCATCTGATTCATTAGTGATATCAAAATGTGCAATTAAGTCAGTCCAGTTATCCGTCAAGTCCGCATCTTCAAAATGGGCATCAGTGATAGTAGGATTAATTTTTATTTGCCCAAATGTGGAAAAAGTCATTAGGCACAATATAAGAGTTTGTAAAATTTGCTTCATGAGTAATTTTTTTACAACGATTTAAAGATAATACAAATTTACAAAATCTAAATACAATGAGAATGTTTTGATTGACTCACTTTGTCAGCTACACTAACTTTTATGCAAAACTATGTCATTCGGTTTCTCCCAAATGAAAATAGAACTAAAATATTGGAGGCTTCCAATATCAATTAAAACCTAAATACTTTATAAGTTTTTAATAGCGTTCCATTTTCAGAATCATAAAAGTTTAGCCAATATTTTTCTGGTTGACACCGCCATACTGATAATTCGAAATCATCAGAAACAGCGCCAGATTTTATGACCTTATTTTTGCGGGTGACGAGTTCGTAATTAATGGTTTTCGATTCAAAATCATCAATTGCAACGGAAAGTATTAGTTCTTTTCTGTTTGAGGTGATTTGGATTTCTGTTTGTGATTTAAAGCCAAAACGTTTTTTTTGTTTCTTCATTTTTCGTTTGACTTTCTTCGCTTCTTTCACAAAAACATCCGGTAAGGACACCCAAAATTCATCTTGAACGGAGCGATATTCATCTAAGTCACCATATTTAATAAAAGATCGGTTATCAAAGTTCTGGTAATGATAATCATCTTGATCCATCCATTTAGGAGGTTGCGTAAATGTACTTCCTACAAATAAAAATAGGCAAGCAATTAAGGAGGGTAGTTTTTTCATAGGTCTGCTATTTATTTTTAAAAAAGTGTTTGTGTATGTTTAACTGTATTCCTGTATTAGCATATAGTGGTACTTTCAATGCAGATTTTTTACCAAAACCTATTATAAAATCTGTTCTTGTAAGCAGTTACAGAATAATTGTTCAAAATGAACATTGACAAAAAAGCATTGAATTTTGAGTCGGGATAATAGAAGAAAAAAAGCCCCTGTTAAAGGGTTATTTAGTATTTTAAAAGAGGGAAAGAAAAGTCAAAAAGTCGGTCGTCGATTATTTCCCAAAGTATTTATTTAATTAAATTACGACAATTCAAGGAAAGAGTAAAGGATTACAATTACATTTAAAAATCGATTATTTATCCTTATTACTGTTTTGGAAAGGTGTTTTTAATGTGTAATAAATTGGTAATAAGTGCTTTGTGGTTTGATTCGGTTTTTAAGTTAATGCTATTTTCCGGATAATATTTTTAAATCTTATAAGTTATTAACTAAAAATCAATCAAATTTTTTGCAATAACTCGCCGGCCTTCGATAGGGTATCTTCTGTTTTGGCGAAACACAATCTAACTACTTGATTGTCATTGTTATTTGAGAAAAAGACAGAAACAGGAATAGCGGCTACACCAAATTCGGTTGTCATTCTTTTCGTAAATTCAGTATCTTTTTCACTACTTATGGCGGAATAATCAAACAACTGAAAATAAGTCCCTTCTGATGAAATTGGTTTCAAACTAGATCCTTTCATTGCCTCCAAAAAGAAGTCTCGCTTTTTCTGAAAAAAAGAAGGTAAACTCAGATATTCGTTTGGATCAACTAAAAAATCTGCAATGGCATATTGCATTGGTGTGTTCACTGAAAACACATTAAATTGATGCACCTTTCGAAATTCTGCCATGATATAGTCTGGTGCCACAATGTATCCTAATTTCCATCCAGTAGCGTGCAATGTTTTTCCAAATGAAAAAACTGCCATGCTGCGTTTCCATAAATTAGGAAAGCGCAACACACTTTGATGCTGTAATCCATCATATACTAAGTGTTCATATACTTCGTCACTTAAAACCAAAATGTCAGTTCCTTCCGTCAATCGATCTAAACTTTTCATGTCTTCCTCACTTAATATTTTCCCGATCGGATTATGGGGCGTATTAATAATGATCATGCGCGTACGAACGCTGACCAACTTTCTCAATTGATTCCAATCAATTTTATAATCTGGACCACTCAATTCGTAAGCCTTAGGTATACCACCATTTACCTTGATGGAAGGTCGATAACTATCGTATGCAGGTTCAATTAAAACCACTTCATCATCAGGTTTGACAAACGCAGAAATTGCGGTGTATAATGCTTGAGTAGCTCCTGCTGTAATCGTGATTTCTGAATTCGGATCAACCTGCAAGCCATATAAAGTCTCAATTTTAGAAGACAATTGTTCTCGCAAAGCTAAAACGCCTGGCATTGGAGCATATTGGTTTTTCCCACTAGTAATATAATGATTAACCAATTTTTTTAGATTTTCGGAAGTGTCGAAGTTTGGAAAGCCCTGAGATAAGTTGATCGCACCATGCTCATTGGCGAGTTGGGACATAACTGTGAATATAGTGGTGCTAACGTTAGGAAGTTTGGAATTGAATTTCATAGGGTTTTATTCGCCGACTAAAGTTGATAGTTTATTTTGAAATAAATAAATGCTTTAGTGCTAGATAATCAATTGATTGTATTCGTGAAAATATTCAAGTATTTATTAGTAAGGACTACAAATAGTCATTTGTTATTTAGTTATTAATGATTTTGTTGCCCTCAAGGTAGCGAACAGATGTGATAACCGTGCCATTTTTTACTTCAATTTGCCGAAATCCGATTCGAAAATGATCAACTTTAAAATGGGGGACTCTAAAGTCAATTTGAAAATAACAGGCTGGTGTAATATAAACAGCAATATTCTTTTTTAGAATGATTTTATCAACATGATAATGACCGCAAAATAAATGAATACGATGAGGGTATTGAAAAAGAACATTTTGGAGCGCCTCCATATTTCTTAAATGATGCTTATTGTCCATAAACGGAACGTCACTATTTACAGGCGGATGATGAATAAAAATGATTAATTCTTCATCCAAATTTTTCAACTCTTTTTCTAGCCAAGTTAATTGAAGGTCAGGCAGATAGTAATGGGTAGTATCTAAAAATAAGACAGTTTGATTTTCGAATTTTTTCTTGTAGAATAATTGATTATCAAAAAAGTTATCCTCCAAGTTGAAGGTTTCTACTAGCAATTTGGGGTCATCGTGATTGCCCGAAATGAGGTGATAAGGAAAAGGTAATTGATCCAAGTATGGCTTAATCCATTCATAAACCTCTTTTTCTCCATCATTCAAACACAAGTCACCAGAAATAATCAGTTGATCAGGGGCTTCATTTTTCACCGCTTCCAATACATCCAGAAAATTTTTCCTGACATCGATGTTGTGTGAATTTTCACCAATCTTTCCAATATGTAAATCTGTGATTTGTATGAGTTTCATTGAGAAATATTTGAAGGGTTGGCAATATCCAAAAATTGACCCAAAGTGCCAAGTATTTAACTAATTCTGATTTATGATCTTGATTATATACTTCATCAGGTTGGGTTTTGGGCATTTTGAAGAGAGAGGTTTGTTTCTGTACGAAGAAGCTCGCAGCCTGATAGCCAAAGTTATCAAGGCGAGGAGGTGATGAAGTACAGGAGCATAAATCACCTTCAAAAAGTTCAAAATTTAGCCTGATGAAGTATAAAAGGAAAACCGTCAGCGTTTTACACACGCTGACGGTTTTTCTTTTGACAAAAAATGTTCAATTTATTTCCTGCTCCCTTACATGGGACTCAATAGTAAATCACGTTTTTTACACAAATCAACCTTGTGCCTTTGAAATATAGTCTTCCAATACATCTGCAAAGTCTTTTAAATAATCAGGCAAATTTGATTTTAACTTATCGATCCGGTAATGATATTGATTGCCATCTACAACGACCTCAAAATAATAACCGCCCCAATCTCCAGCATCCGGTTGACCGATTACAGCTTCTGTTTCTTCCAATAATGCATCCGGAAATAAGGTTTCCAAGTCTTTTACTTGTTGAAATAAGGAATCGTCGACCGCCTGATATTCCCCAACATAAGGATTAATAAAAGAAGGGTAATTATCTTTTGTGTCTTCATAAAGGATATCATTTTCTATTTTAAAAATTTCGATACAACTCTCTCCAAAACATTCACCGAAAAAATGCCCAAAAACGACGTATTCTACTACGCTTGCTGGAGTGTTTTCATCCTTTTGGCAACTTTGAAAAAAGAAGGCTGAGACAAAGAAAAGAAACAATAATTTTTTCATAATCAGGTGGTATTAATTTTGAAGTTGGATTTTAAATATTTGATAATCAGGGTATTGGTGTTCTTTTTTTTTAGTTGAGCTATTATATGTATTTTATCGTTAGAGACTCATTTTTATCTGGAAAAGGTTGGGCGACTTCTAATCTTAAGTGCAATTTTAACGAAAGTTTAATCAATTTTTATTCATTAATGATTTCCTTATAAAATCTCTAAAGCAGCAAATAAACAAAGGAACTCAGAAAGGGTGAAACCATGAAACCATTTCCTACCTTTGCGCCTCGAAAAACAATCGAACAATCATAACAATCCTTAACTATGACAAACGAATTTGGAAAAAGGACAGATGTAAATGAATTAGGCGAATTTGGTTTGATAGATCATTTGACTAAAAACTTTAAATTAAAAAATCAATCTTCATTCAAGGGGATAGGTGACGATGCGGCGATTATAGAAAATGGAGATTTTGCGACTGTTATTTCTACGGATATGTTGGTGGAGGGTATTCATTTTGATTTGATGTATTCGCCACTGAAACATTTGGGATACAAATCTGTCATTGTCAATCTTTCAGACATCTATGCGATGAATGCTTTTCCGAAACAAATTACTGTTTCGCTCGCTCTTTCGAATCGTTTTTCTGTCGAAGCTTTGGATGAGTTATATGAAGGTATTCATTTGGCTTGCGAAAAATATAATGTGGACTTAGTGGGAGGTGATACGACTTCAATTCGTAAAGGAATGGTCATCTCCGTAACTGCAATCGGGCAAGGAGAAAAGGATAAATTGGTTTATCGAAATGGTGCCAAAGTGGGTGATTTATTATGTATAACTGGTGATGTTGGGGCAGCTTATTTGGGTCTTCAAATTTTGGAAAGAGAAAAGCAAGTGTATTTATCTAATCCAGGGGTTCAGCCGGATTTGGAAAATCAAAAATATTTGGTAGGGCGACAGTTGAAACCAGAAGCACGGAAAGATATGATTGAGGCATTTGCAAAAAACAAGCTCATTCCGACTTCCATGATTGACGTTTCTGATGGCGTGGCTTCAGAGGTTTTTCATATATGCAAACAGTCTGGAGTTGGTGCAATTGTAGAGGAAAGTGGTGTTCCCATTCACCCAGAGGCTCAATATCGAGCAATTAGTTTTAATTTGGATCCTATCACTTGTGCTTTGAGTGGAGGGGAGGATTATGAACTACTTTTTACGATTGATCCAAAGGATGTTGATAAGGTAAAATACTTGCCAGATATTTATATAATGGGCGAAATTGTTCCCAAAGAGGACGGCATTAAATTGCATACAAAGGGTGGAAATGTTCACCAAATCACGGCTCAAGGTTGGCAACATTTTGATAATAAATAAGTTATAGGTTTTCTAAAAGGTAAAGCCGCATAATATTATAAACATGAATAAAGATTTTACGATTGAAAAGCAAAGTATCGGATACCTCCGAAGTGCCCGATACTTTTTTATTTGGGTGGTTATTTTGACCCTATTTATTTCCTTTGAGAGTTGTGATGTAGAAGAAGTGCCTGAGGAGCCTCCTGTTTATACAACTGTGAATGTCCCAAAATTTGAGGGTGATTCAGCCTACATGTATGTGAAAAAACAGGTTGATTTTGGGCCACGAGTTCCAAATTCGGAAGCACACCGTCAATGTAAAGATTGGTTTGTACAACAGTTTAAAAAATTTGGTGCAGATGTCATAGAACAAGATTTCCAAGCTGAGGCCTATACTGGGGAGCTATTAAATGGTACCAATGTTATCGCACAATACAATCCTAAAGAGCGAAAAAGAATCGTTTTGGCAGCACACTGGGATTCTCGGCATATTGCTGATTCTCCTTTGAGTACAGAGCGTCAAGGAGAACCTATTCTAGGTGCCGATGATGGAGCGAGTGGGGTAGGTGTTTTATTAGAGATTGCTCGAAACCTACATAAATACCCGATCGGGATGGGTGTGGATTTAATACTTTTTGACGCGGAAGATTATGGAAATGACGATTCTTCAGCTAGAGATATGTTCTCTTGGTGCTTAGGATCGCAACATTGGTCTCGAAATTTACATGCCAAAAACTATAAGCCTGAATACGGAATATTGCTAGATATGGTGGGTGCAAAAGATGCCAGGTTTGCAAAGGATCAAATATCCATGCAATATGCACCTCAAGTCATGAATAAAGTTTGGAAACTAGCAAAATCAATGAAAAAAAATAACTATTTCGTTGATCAGCCTACGACCATTGGTATGGATGACCATTATATGGTAAATACGATTGCTAACATTCCAATGATTGATATTATCAATAAACCTGTAAATACTGAAACTGGTTTTGGAGACTACTGGCACACGCATAATGATGATATGGACGTGATTGATCCGGCAACATTACAGGCTTCTGGACAGGTGGTTTTAGCTGTGGTTTACCGAGAAAATAATGGGACTTTTTAGCCCTTTGCTCGTTACTTTATATTTCTAAATTTGACCCAATTTATCTAGATGGCTGAACACCAGATCACTTTTAAAGAGGAGCGAAAAGATTTTCAGGCTCATTTAGCCCATATCAATCAAAATCGAAACCCCGTTTCATTGTTGTTGGATAGGGTGCATGATATCCGAAATGTGGGGGCAATTTTTCGTTTGGCAGATTCGGCGCGCATTCGTAAGGTTTATATTTATAAATCTCCTGATTGGAAATTGACTTCTCAAAAGGCAATTCGGATTGCCCGCCAAACGATTCAATATGTGCCTTATGAAATATTGGAAGAACTAGAGGAGGTCAAAAACCTTAAGGAAAACCATCAACTTATCGCTTTAGAATGGACTAATAAAAGTATACCATATACTGAGTTTGCGCCTAAAGAAGAAACGATTCTAATTTTGGGAAGTGAGCAATTCGGTATTTCTGATGACTTACTTGCCTTGGCTGAAACAAGTATCCATATCCCAATGTTGGGAGTTAATACCTCGATGAATGTAGCTTGTGCGGCGGGGATCGTCGTTTATGATCTACTGAAAGCATTGAGAAGTTGATTTTATTTCGACTTCAACTTCTCAATGCTTTTTACCTGTTTAGAGTCCTCTTCTTTTTACCTCTGACAATATCAATTCTAACTCTCGGCTCATATCTCCTGTTACCGCTGTATTTTCTTGTGCACGACGAACTAGATAAGGAACGACTTCTCGAACAGAACCATAAACCACATATTTAGCGACGTTAAATCCAGCTTTGGCAAGGTTAAAAGTCAAATGATCACTCATGCCGAGCAATTGGCAAAAATTAAGGTGTAAATGATTTTTTTGAATTCCTTTCTGAATAATCATTTCTGCTTGAAGGTTTGCACTTTTAGCATTATGAGAAGCATTACAGGAAGCAATTTTTTCATAATTATTGACACAAAATTCGATGCCTAAATCATAGGATTCATCGGTCGCCGATTTGCTTTCATGAATAGGAGATGCATATCCCAATTCCATTGCTCTATTTCTTTCTTTTTCCATATAGGCACCGCGAACTAGTTTAGCGCCCAAGATGTAACCTTCATTCTTTGCGTCTTCATATGAATTTTTCAAATATTCCAAACGATCCTTTCGATACATTTGGAAAGTATTATATACAACTATCTTTTCGCGATTGTATCGTTTCATCATCAGATTGACCAAATGATCTATCGCGTCCTGAATCCAACTCTCTTCTGCGTCTATAAAAACGCTTACTCCTTTTTGTTGAGCGGTATGGCAAATCGAATCAATGCGCTTCAATACATTTTTATATTCAGCAGTTTCTTTTGGCGTTAAATCCGAGTCACTTTGCATGGCTTCCAATAAACCAAACCTTGCTAATCCTGTGATTTTGGTGCTAATAACAGGTACACTACCATTTTGTGCAGCGAAATCAATAGCTCGGATATTCTCATTCATCGTCTTATTGAATTCCTCCTCGGTAGACTTTGCTTCTGCACCGTAGTCAAGAATACTTGCAACGCCAAAATTGGATAGTCTTCCAATGGTTTCAGTCGACTCTAGGAGTGTTCTTCCACCACAAAACTGTTTGAATATTGTACGTTGTGTGACTATTTCTGAAAAGGGTAGTTGCCATTTGACAGCCCATGCCCCGAATGCGGTACCCCAATTAGATACCCACGGCTTATTCATCATATAAAATAGCCATGCTGCGTCTTTTAATTCTCTGTCAGATTTATCGGCAAAGGCGATTTCAGTGTTAGAAAAATCTACAATTTTAGTTTCTTTCATAGCTTCTTTCATCTTTTTTGTTAGGTCTTTATAGGGATTCTCAACCGGTTTTGATTTATTCATATGCTGTCATTCTAAAGGTGAGATGGATGAATTTGGAAGGGTGAGTTTTGTTTTCAGTTATTCCAAATTTCCCATGCTTTTTCTGCTTGCAAGTATAACATTTCCAACCCATTAGATGTTTGGGTATTTTTGTTTTCTCCTTTGGTCAAAAATAAGGATTTTTCAGGATTATAAACCAAATCATATAAAAAATGAGATTCGGACAGAAAATCATAGGGTATATCGGGGCAAAATTCCACATTGGGAGATGTTCCAAGCGGAGTTGTATTGATAATTAAGGCGTGGTTTTTTAGCGAATTATGGTCTAATTCTGAATACGTCAAATCGCCTTTATTGATAGTTCTAGACACAAAAGATATGTCAATGTTTAATTTTTTTAAAACATGAGCCACTGCCTTTGCTGCACCTCCAGTTCCAAGGATTAATGCTTTCCTGGGAAAACTATTTTCTTTATGATCTGAATCAATTTTTAACAAATGAATCAATGATTTCTCAAAGCCATACACATCTGTGTTATAACCTTTTAGTCTGCCGTTTTGGATTTTTATAGTGTTGACAGCACCTACTTTTTCTGCTTCTTCATCTACCTCGTTTAGATATTGAAATACTTTCTGTTTGTATGGAATCGTGACATTCAGCCCAACTAAATGTGGGCAACTTTTTATCAATGAGGGTAATTCATCAATAGTTTTTAGTGGAAATAATTCATAGTGACAATCTTCAATTCCCTCTCTTTCAAACTTGTCAGAAAAATATTTTTTTGAAAATGAGTGTGTCAGCGGAAAGCCAATCAACCCAAATTGTCTTTTAATCTTATTCATGTTCTGATGTATCAAGTTTTTCCAAACCGAAGACTATTATAAATCCAAAAATCATAGAAATAATTGCGCCTATAACCATTGCTTCTCCTTCAAAGCTACTTGGCATTACACTTTGCTCTAAAAATGGAACCATATCTCCTTTGCTATTTTCACGATATTCCAAAACATTGCGCCACGGCCATAATTTATTTAAAGAACCAATCATAAAACCTGTCAATAATGCTAAGGTTGGATTTCTATAGTTCTTAAAGGTCCAAGACAATACCCTTGAAAAAGTAGCTAAACCAACTAAACAACCCATTCCGAAAACGCCTACAATTATTAAACTCTGAGTATCAAAAGTAGATAATGCACTTTTGACGGTTGGAATGATAAAAGTGTACATGCCCATTAGTAATAATATAAAGCTACCGGAAATACCAGGGAGGATAAGCGCACTAATCGCAATCATTCCCGAAATAAAAACAAACCAAAGTGCTTCGTTTCCTTGTGCTGGACTTGCCACTGTTATATAATAAGCGACAGCTATTCCAAGGATCAAAGAAATAATAGCGACGATGTCCCATTTTTCAACTTGTTTTCCAATATAAATAGAAGAAGCGATGATTAAACCAAAAAAGAAAGCCCACAACAATTGAGGATAAGTCTCTAAAATATGTGTAACTCCAAAAACACCAAGGACTACTCCAGCAGCCATCCCAATAAGAAGGGTAGTCAAAAAATTACCATTGATCGTTGTCCAAACCCCTTTAACTCCGGCCTTTTTGAAAACGAGTATTAAAGCGGGGCTAAAAGCTTTAATGGTATTGATTAGCTTCTCGTATATGCCTGTGATAAAGGCAATGGTACCTCCCGAAACACCTGGAATAACTTCGGCAATACCCATCGCCATACCTTTTAAAGCTAATTTGAAATTTGAAGGTTGATTTTTCATGCTGCAAATGTAAAAACTGATTGATAAGTTTAATGAATTGTTTAGTAGAAGTTCTTCCAAAAAAAAATCTCATCAGTACTGAGCTGATGAGATTTTTTTCATGTATTTGCTATGTAAAAAGCCGCTGACTATAAATAGTCAATTGTTTATTAAAGTTTAATTCCATGCATCCATTAAACCAGACATTAAAGAGATGGTGATGAGCCAATACCCTACATTGATGAATATGTTTTTCCAAGATTTTCGCTCATACATCCCATTGGTTACAAGAATAGGCATCGCAAATAACAACCCATATAATAATCCATGAAATGCACCGTGTCCAAAATTGTAATCACTTGCAAAAATCAATTCTCCAGCATCATTAATGTCTCTGTGTGAAATTTCAACTAAGGCATTGATTAAGAATGCCATAAGGAATGACATCACCAATCCAACGATTGTAACAAGTGCCATATTAAAGCCTTCTTGTAGTTCTTCTTCCGTTTTACCAAGTGATTCCATCCAGGCAGATCCTACCGTCTTTTTATGATAATAGGCAAACCCTACAGTCATTGGAATGAGTGAGGCAACTAGAATTGGGATAAAATTCATTTCATCCATGTTTAGTTTAATTTTGTAAGGCGGTTCTAGGAAGTAAGTGCTTGGACAGAAATAACTTACACACATTATGACGGACTATTTATTTACCATATTTCGTTAAAAATGCTCGCCATATCTAAGGATATGCCTGTGCTTTTTGCCTCTTCTGGCAAATAAATAGTTTTCGTCAAATATGGAACTTATTTCTGTCCAAGCACTTATTACTAAGGAAAATACTCTATAAATTATTTAGAAAGCAATTTATAGAACAGCCTCTTGTTTGATGTTTAAGTGGTTTTTCGGATTCAATTTAACGATTATTATGAAATATTTTATCCATTTGGCTTATAAAGGTACCAACTATCGAGGCTGGCAACGGCAACCCAATTCGCCTTCTATTCAAGCGGTATTGGAAGATTCGATAGCAAAAATGATGGGACAAAAAATCAATTGTATACCATGTGGTCGAACAGATGCAGGAGTGCATGCCCGACATTTTTTTTGTCATTTAGTGGTAGAGAATGCTTTTGACTTTGATCCCGTTTTTCGACTGAATAAAATGTTGCCGAACGATATTTGTATTTATGATTTTTTGGAAGTCTCAAGAGAAGTCCATGCTCAACACGGTGCTATTTCTAGGACGTATGAATATTTTATACACACCAAAAAGGATCCTTTCTTGAGTGAAATTAGTGCTTATTATTCGAAGAAAAATTTAGACCTTGAAAAGATGAAAAAGGCGGCAGAATTGATTTCGGAGGCCAGTGATTTTAAAGCGTTCTGTAAGCAACCTGATCTTTATAAAAATACACAATGTATTATTTCGAATGCAGAAATCAAGCAACTTGAATCCAAACAACAAATACGGTTTAGAATTACAGCTAATCGTTTTTTGAGAGGAATGGTTCGTATTTTGGTGGGAAACATTTTGGAAGTAGGTTATGGGAAGTTAGAATTGCACGAATTTGAAAATTGTTTAAAAAATGGTATCCGCCCTGCTTTTTTTAAGGAAGCATATCCTCAAGGGCTATATTTGACAGAAGTAAAATATTTGGAAGAAGTATTTTTGTAAGCAACGAGCAAAGAATAAGTTCGCCACTAGAATAAAGATTATCGATGAGATGATGAAGTTATTCTTTATTCGTTACTAAAGGTAAAATATTGAGGATACGTAAAGTGCTAAATTCTGGTGACCTCAATATTAAGCAACTGATGATTTAAAACAGCTTCTTAAAGACTCATCAACAACTCTTTGACAGGAGGACGATTTCGGTAATTGTGGTCAAAATGAACATAAGAAATTATTCCAGCCGGATTGATAATATATGTTGCGGGGACGGGTAAAAAGGCTTCATTCATGCTATGCATTAAAGTAAGGTCGTTTTTTGCAAAATTTCGAACCTTATCTTGATAGTCCTGATTTACGTTAAATGTAACACCGTATGCATTCATGATGGTCAAATCTGAATCAGAAATAATGGGGATATTCAAACCCGTTTTTTGAGCAGTCTTTTTTGCGTTTGTGGCAATTTCAGGAGTGATAGCGATTACGGAGACCCCATTTTGTTGAATCATATCTAATGAATCGGCATATGTGGCAAGGTGCCGATTACAAATCCCACACCATTCGCCTTTATAAAAAATCAATATTACAGAACCTTTAGTTAATCTTTCTTTTAGGCTCACCGTATTGCCATTTTGGTCAACACCCCTAAAAACAGGTGCGTTAGCTCCTTGTTTTATTCCTTGAGGTATAGCTTGGGTGGTGTCAAACCCTAAAACATTCAATTCTTTTGCGCTAGGTTGGTAGATTTTTTCTTGACTGATCGGGACATTTGCAAAGTCTTTTGGATGCGTTACTTCTGATGCTTGCTTGGTATCACTTTAGCTGTTGGGGGCATTTTGGTAGGCAAAAATCAAGATGATAAGAATCAAAGATATTGGATAAATAAGTTGTTTTGTCAAATTCATTGTTGTGATTTTGTAGAAAATACACTTATTATTTAGAGTGTAGTATTATTTGGTAATTTTTAAGAAAAGCAAATTAATTATTAACTAAAAAGCGTAAATCGATTTCTAAAAATTTTTTAAACGGCTAAAAAATAAATAGAATAATTTTTTGGTAAAAGTGTATAAAATACGAAAGACGGAATACCAAATTTTAGAAATCCCTTTTTATATATACCTTTGTGCCTTATTTTAAAAAAGGATTATCGAGTTAGGAGTTTCGGTCAATGGTTGCAGAAAGCAAAAAAATCGGGACTTTTCAGGATTATTTTCATTTCAAAGTCGCTTTCATCTAAACTCGCAACTCGAAACTCGCAACTCAAAAATTTTAATGAGTGAATTTGTAACGTTGGGGCTCTCCCAACAAGTGTTGGATGCCATTGAGGAGATTGGATTCAAAGAACCCACCCCTATTCAAGCAAAGGCAATTCCTAGACTTTTACAAGATGACACAGATTTTGTTGGTTTGGCTCAAACCGGAACGGGTAAAACCGCTGCCTTCGGTTTGCCACTAATTGATCTAGTCAACATTGAAGAAAATCAAACTCAAGCTTTGGTGCTCGCACCAACTAGAGAGCTTTGTCTTCAGATTTCCAAAGAATTAAAACTATTTGCTAAGAAAAAGAGAGGATTGAAAATTCTCGAAGTGTACGGTGGAACAGATATCGGAAAACAGATTCGAGAGGTCAAGAGAGGTGTTCACATCATCGTAGCGACTCCAGGGCGCTTGCGTGATTTGATTCGACGAAGAGTGGTAGATATCACTGCCATTGATTATGTAGTATTAGATGAAGCGGATGAGATGTTGAATATGGGATTCAAAGAGGAGATTGATGATATCTTAAAAGATACCCCAGATGAGAAATTGACTTGGTTATTTTCGGCAACCATGCCGCCAGATGTGCGTCGAATTGCCAAAAATTATATGTTGGAGCCTTTCGAAATTACGGTAGGAACCCGGAACACCTCTAATGCTGATATTGAGCATCAATATGTTATGGTTCGAGGGTCAGAAAGGTATTTGGCTTTGAAGCGATTTCTAGATTTTGAGGCAGATACTTTTGGGTTGATTTTTACTCGAACACGTAATGATGCCCGAGAAATTGCTGAAAAATTATCGAAAGATGGTTACAATGCAGATGCGTTGCATGGAGATTTAAATCAACATCAGCGAGACCGAGTGATGGATAATTTTCGGTCAAAAAGATTACAGGTTTTAGTGGCTACGGATGTCGCTGCCAGAGGAATTGATGTTCAGGATATTACACATGTTTTTCACTATAATATACCTGATGATAAATCTTTTTATACACATCGAGCCGGTAGAACAGGTCGAGCGGGGAACAAAGGTGTTTCTCTAGTTTTAGCACATCCAAAGGATATGGGACTTTTGAGACAATTGTCTCGAATAGTGCGAATCGAATTCAAACTAGCGCATATTCCTACAGGAAAGGAAATCTGTGAAAAACGCCTTTTATCTCACATGCATTTGGTGAAAGAAGTACCTGTTTTGGATGAAATCGAGGACTTTTTGCCAAAGATTCAGGAAGTTTTGGAAGATCTATCCAAAGAAGATTTGATTAAGCATGTCGCTTCTTTATCTTTTAGCCATTATTTTAAGGCTTATCGTCGTGCTCCTGATTTGAATCCAAGACCAGGAAGTAATGGTATGAGGGAGAAAACACGAAAGAAAGGAAGAGAAGATTACAATAGGTTATTTATTAATATCGGATCTATGGATGTAGAGGGCAAAGGTGGATTTTTGGCTTTCGTATGTGGACATACGCATATTTCAGGAAGTTCGATTGGACGGATTGATATGAACCGGAAATTTACTTTTTTCGATGTGGAAACTGATTTGGTGCAAGATGTTTTGGCACAGTTCAAAAATAGTGAATTTGAAGGTCGAAGGTTAAGGGTAAATATTGGTGATCCAAGAAGTGGCGGCGGCGGACGAAGAAGAGAAAGAATTGGAGGAGGAAGTAGAAGAAAAGGGCGCCGATAAACGCTTGATAAGATAAAAAGAGAATGAACTATAATAGGTGCGAATTGATAAAATTCGTGCCTATTTTTTTGGTGTAAGCCTTTATTAGTACAGGGATTTATAAGTAAGTGCTAGGACAGAAATAAGTTCCATATTTGACGAAAACTATTTTTTTGCCAGATGAGGCAAAAAGCACAGGTATATCCTTAGATATAGCGAGCATTTTTAACGAAATATGGTAAAAAAATAGTCCGTCATAATATGTGCAAGTTATTTCTGTCTAAGCACTTACTTAATCAAGCTATCTTTATTAGATATGGTCAATTGAAGAAAAGATTTTGGGATAATGATGATATTCACTTTTTTGTGAATATTTGTGATTATGGATTTTATATTTTAGTGGCATTTTTGTTATTTTATGAACCAATTGAAAAATGGCTAAATGAAAAGAAATTGCGTTTTGGTATTCAATAACATCGGTTATAATTTCGAAACCACTTATATTTTTTTATTCTAGGAAATTTTCGTGAAATGCCTTTTCAAATACACAAAAACATCAGCAAAGCGTCAACCTTACCTTCCGATTTCTATCGTGATTTTACTCATTTTGAGGCGTCTAAAGAGAAAATATTTGCCTCTACTTGGCAGTATGTAGCCGATGCAAATGTTGTTGAAGAACAAGGAGCTGTTTATCCTTTTACTTTTTTGACGGGTGTTTTAGATGAGCCACTTTTATTGACTCATGACCGCGCAAATCAGGTTCATTGTCTTTCAAATGTTTGTACGCATCGTGGAAAAATAATTGTTGAAAAAGCAGGGAAAAATCGATTGTTGAGTTGTGGTTATCATGGTCGTTGTTTTCATTTAGATGGACAATTTAAGAGCATGCCTCAATTTGAAAAAACTGAAAATTTTCCCTCTGAGGCGGACAATCTTACTAAAATTCATCTTCGAAAATGGTTAGGTTTATATTTCATTTCTTTAGAACCAAAACTGGATTTTGAGGAACTGATTCGCCCAATACAAGATCGGGTAGGATGGATGCCATTGAATACGTTGGAGTTTAATGAAGAAGGGACAAAGGATTATTCTGTCAATGCTCATTGGGCATTGTATTGTGACAATTATTTAGAAGGGTTTCATGTACCATTTGTCCACCCTGCGCTCAACCAGGCGTTGGATTTTGGGAGTTATGACTATGAAATATTCCCTTATTGCAATCTTCAGGTTGGTATAGCTGGAGAAGGAGAGCCTCATTTTGATATTCCCAAAGGATCACCAGATTATGGGCGAAAGGTGTATGCTTATTACTTTTGGTTATTTCCCAATCTGATGTTAAATTTTTATCCATGGGGACTTTCTTTAAATTATGTCCAACCAATTTCTCATAATCAAACGATAGTTTCTTTTAGGACTTACAAATTCAAAAATGCTTCTTTTCAAAGAACAGCTAATAATTTGGAAAATACTGAAATAGAAGATGAAGCGGTGGTAGAAAATGTCCAGTTAGGTATTCAATCGAGATATTACAAATCAGGGCGTTTCTCTCCTACGATGGAAAAGGGTGTTCATCACTTCCATGGGCTGATTGATGATTTTTTTAGTAAATAACCTCAATTAAGCTTTGAATAAGGAGAATAAAATCAAACGCGCTCCAATATTTATTTTGATTCAGGATATTTGGTTTATTTTGACAGATGTAATTGACCTTTTTTTACATATTTTTGTTGCATTCTTCAATGCCAAAGAATCGTCAATAATAAATCCAAAATTGTACATCTGAATATGAGTTTTAAACTCGAATCTCCTTTTAAGCCAACTGGTGATCAACCACAAGCTATTCGACAAATTGTGGATGGCGTCAAAGCAGGTGAAAAAGCCCAAGTTTTACTTGGTGTAACAGGCTCAGGAAAAACATTTACTATTGCGAATGCGATCGCTGAATTGAATCGGCCAACCTTGGTTTTGACCCATAACAAGACTTTGACTGCTCAGTTATATGGAGAGTTTAGAGAGTTTTTTCCTGATAATGCGGTCGAATATTTTGTGTCTTATTACGATTATTATCAGCCTGAAGCCTATATTATGGTGACGGATACTTTTATTGAAAAAGATCTTCAGATTAATGAAGAGGTAGATAAATTAAGGCTTCGTGCGACTTCTTCTTTGCTTTCTGGAAGGCGTGATATTATTATTGTTGCATCCGTATCGTGTATTTATGGAATGGGTAATCCAGAAGACTACAAACAGGGTATCATTCGAATAAAAAAAGGGCAAATTATTACGCGCAATACGTTTTTATATTCTTTGGTCGAAAGTCTTTATTCACGCACGGAAATTGAGTTTGGGCGTGCTACTTTTCGAGTGCGTGGGGATACGGTTGATATCAATTTACCTTATGTGGATTATGGATATAGGGTGACTTTTTTTGGCGATGAAATTGAGGAAATAGAAATGCTCGAAATTGAAAGTGGGAAACGCATAGAGAGTTTAGAGTTTGCGGCCATCTTTCCTGCCAATTTATATATTGCGCCACGTGATAGAATGGGCGAAATTATCAGAGAGATTGAGGACGAATTATATCTTCAAATAAAATATTTTGAGCGGGAGGGACGAATCTTGGAAGCCAAGCGAGTGAAAGAGAGAACAACCTTTGATCTTGAAATGATTAGAGAATTGGGCTATTGTAATGGGGTTGAAAATTATTCTCGTTTTTTCGATAATAGGCAAATGGGTACTCGGCCTTTTTGTCTCTTGGATTATTTTCCAGAAGATTATTTGTTGGTGGTGGACGAGAGTCATGTGACTATTCCTCAGGTACGTGGGATGTGGGGGGGAGATCGAGCGCGGAAATTGAATTTAGTGAATTATGGTTTTCGATTACCTTCGGCAATGGATAATCGACCATTGAATTTTACAGAATTTGAGCAACTGACCAATCAAATTGTTTATGTGAGTGCAACACCCTCAGATTATGAATTGGAACAAACAGATGGGTTGATTATTGAGCAATTAATTCGTCCTACAGGTTTGCTTGATCCACCGATTGATGTACGCCCTAGTTTGAATCAAATTGATGATTTGTTAGAAGAAATTGATGAAAGGATAAAAAAGAATGAGCGTGTTTTGGTGACGACCTTGACTAAAAGGATGTCAGAGGAATTGTCAAAATATATGGCAAAACTGAACATCAAGGTTCGGTATATTCATTCAGAAGTGGATACCATGGAAAGGGTTGAAATTTTGCGTGACCTTAGGCTTGGAAATTTTGATGTTTTAGTTGGAGTGAACCTTTTAAGAGAAGGATTAGATTTGCCGGAAGTTTCGTTGGTCGCAATTTTGGATGCTGATAAGGAAGGTTTTTTAAGGAATGATAAGTCTCTTACTCAGACAGCGGGGCGGGCAGCGCGAAATTCAAATGGTATGGTGATTTTTTATGCGGATAAGGTCACCAAATCCATGCGTCGAACAATAGAAGAAACAAACCGCCGTAGAAGTATTCAAATGGCTTATAATGAGGAGCATGGTATCACGCCAACAACTATCATAAAATCGAAGGAGGAGATTTTTAATCAACGTTCTATTTTGGATATTCGAGGTAATCGAGAATATTATGTAGAGCCAGATGAGCCGAGTATTGCAGCAGATCCAATAATTGCTTATATGACCCGTGATCAGGTTGAGAAAACGATGGCAGAGACGGAGAAGAAGATGAAAAGAGCTGCGAAAGAATTGGATTTTATTACAGCTGCACAATATCGAGATGAATTATTTGCATTGAAAAAGAAATTGAAAGAATCTGTTTGACATAATTTTTTAAATCTAAACTCATAACCAATGAATACACACGAAATTGACTATCAAATATTTGGCGAAGAGATGCAATTTGTCGAAATCGAATTAGATCCATTTGAAACGGTTATTGCCGAATCAGGTGCTTTTATGATGATGGATGATGAGATTGAAATGGCTACTATTTTTGGTGATGGAAGTCGCAAAAGAGGAGGTATTTGGGATAAAGTTTTTTCTGCTGGCAAGCGCTTGTTAACAGGCGAAAGTTTGTTTATGACTGCTTTTACACATCAAGGGAGAGGCAAGAAAAAAGTATCGTTTGCATCGCCTTATCCAGGAAAGATTATTCCAATTGACTTGTGTAACTATGAAGAGAAGATTATTTGCCAAAAGGATGCTTTTTTGTGTGCTGCGAAAGGTGTTTCTGTTGGTATTGAATTTTCAAAGAAAATGGGAAGAGGGTTGTTTGGTGGAGAAGGCTTTATCATGCAAAAGATTGAAGGTGATGGAATGGCATTTATGCATGCTGGCGGTACAGTGATTGAAAAAGAATTAATGATTGGAGAGGTTTTGAAAATAGATACGGGCTGTTTGGTCGGTTTTACTCGTGATGTAGATTATGATATTCAGCTTGTTGGCGGCATTCGAAATACGGTTTTTGGCGGAGAAGGATTATTTTTTGCTCGATTGGAGGGACCAGGGACTGTTTGGGTTCAATCTTTACCTTTTTCAAGATTGGCAGGGCGTGTCCTATCTAATCTTAGAGGAGCAGGTGGTGGAAAAGGAGAAGGCAGTATTTTGGGTACTATAGGTGATTTATTAGATGGAGATGGTTGATTCAAACTAGAAACTCATGATCTATATAAATTTGATAATTTAAATTATCAAGTTTGTGTAGATTATAAATATCAAAATCTCTTATCTAAATTTGTGAAAAAGTTTGAATAAATAATATGGCGGAGACTACCTCATTTCAACAGTTAGAAGAAGAACTAAAAAATTATAAAGATATTTTGGGTAAAGCTTCTGATACAATCATCCAACAAGACGTTTCTAAATTTCCAATATTTGTGATTCATCAACATTCGGTTGATATAGGTATACAAATAGTTGATAATGAAAGTGTAAACGGCAAATGGTCGGTTAATGCATCCTCTTTAGAAGAGTTTGTAACGAAACAAATTATCCAAGAAGGAAAAGTAAATCAATTTAAAACTGTCTATAAAAATCCTAATTCTGAATTGTGTTTATTCGTTTTGAGCGAATTAGGTGCGAAATTTGTATTCATACCAAGAAACTAGGCATCTTAGTCCCATCCCCCCCTGTATTTATTGAAAATCTATTCCAAGTGCAAAGGTAAACCAGGTTAAGACCCCTCCGGTTTTTGCTGTTGATTCATACTGATTTTCATTTTTTATCCGACTTGCCCCCTTTTAATAATATTAACTGGCAGAACTAATAGTTCTAACAAAATGAACTACGTGAATACTAACTTTTCCATAGAAAATACTTTGAACATAGTTTCTGGTGCAATGCATACCAACAAAATATTACTCATAGAGGATAATCCAGGGGATGCTCGTTTGGTAGAGATACTATTAAGTGAATCTGACTTATTAGACTGTGAGATTTATCACAGAGTATCTTTGGCGGAAGCAATGATGGAGTTGGAAAAAAATACGGATTTCGAGGCGATTCTATTGGACTTAACGCTACCAGATAGTCAAGGATTTGAGACCTTAGCACAATTGATTACAAAGTTTCCTAATAATAATGTCATTGTATTAACCGGATTAGCAGATAAAAGCTTAGGCTTAAAGGCAGTGAAGGCTGGTGCTCAAGATTTTCTTGTAAAGGGGGCATTTGATTCCGAATTACTTGCCAAAACCTTACGTTTTTCCATTGAAAGAAACCAAGTTTTAAAACGATTAGAAGAAACTCAGAGGGTTGCTCACATTGGTAATTGGGAGTATCAGCCAGAATCTAATTATTTTATTGCCTCTGATGAGGTATATCGGATATTTGGATTGCCCCCTCGGGAAACGTTTTTTTTGGGACAAGATTTAGAAGATCCTAAGTGCCCTTTCCATTTTTTTTATCAAATAAATCGAGATGTTTTAGACGTAGGGGAGTTGAAAAAAGATCTTAAAGTCACTCAGGCAAATGGCTATTCCAAATACGTCTATATCCAATGTACCGTTCGGAAAAGTCAGGAGTATGGAGAGGTGATTCATGGAATCATCCAAGATATCACCGAAAGGAAACTGTCAGAACAAGAGCTCCTAAAAAGCCAAGAGCGGTATGAGGAGATTTTTACAGAATCGAAAGATGCAATTTTCATAGCCACATTGGAGGGCAAATTGGTAGATTTTAATAATGCGACGACAGAGTTATTTGGTTACCCAAAAAGGGAGTTAGAAAGCCAAAATAACATTCATGAATTATTCTATCCACGAGAAAAGAAAAATGAATTTTTACTAAAACTTCGAACTCAAAAATCAATAAAAGAATATTCAATAAAAGTTGCTCACAAAAGTGGCGAGGTGAGGCATTGTGTCATCAGTGCGAATATTTTTGTTGCGGATGACTTTATTGGATATAACTGTATCCTTAGAGATATTACCGAACGAAAGCAAGCCGAAAAAATGAAGAAAGCGAGGGATTTGGCAAGACATTCGGCAATGATGAAAGAGCAATTTATTGCAAGTGTGAGTCATGAGATGCGTACACCGATGAATGCTATTTTAGGAATGAGTAATATTCTTGTTCAGATGGACTTAGAAAAAGAACAGTTTAATTTGGTCAGTTCCATAAAACAGTCTTCTGAAATTCTCTTAGGTGTAGTGAATGATATTCTGGAGATTTCGGCTATTCAAAATGGAAAAATTGTTTTTGAAAATAAGTTTTTCAATTTAGAAGAATTATTAGCCAATTTAGTTAATGTAATGCAATACAAAGCCCAAGAAAAGGATTTGTATTTCGAAACGATTATCGATGAAGAGACCCCCATGATTTTATTAGGGGATAAACTGAGACTCAATCAAATCCTTTATAATCTAGTAGGCAATGCCATCAAATTTACAGATCATGGATTTATAAAAATTTATATAAAAAAGCTATTTGATATAGTGGATAGTGTGCAGTTACAATTCATTGTGGAAGACTCCGGGATTGGGATTCCGTCAGAAAAAATAGATGCTATTTTTGAAACCTTTACCCGAATTCGCCAAAAGGACAGATTGTATGAAGGCACTGGTTTGGGGCTTTCTATTTGTAAAAATTTGGTAGAGCAACAAGGTGGAAAAATAGGGGCGACTAGCGAGGAAGGAAAGGGTTCAAAATTCTTTTTTGACTTAATTTTTGAAGTAGGAGAAGCATCACAATTAGAACCAAAATCGCCAGAACTAGATCATGTTGAACTTGACGAAGAGACACCTTTCCGGTTATTATTGGTGGAAGATCATAAAATGAATCAATTGGTCGCTCGAAAAACATTGGAGCGCAAGTTTCCTAATATCTATCTAAAAATCGCTGATAATGGAAAGATTGCTATTGATATTTTGGAGCAAGAGTCCTTTGATATTATTCTAATGGATATTCAAATGCCGGTCATGGATGGGTATGAGGCAACAAAACATATAAGGGAAGAAATGCCAGACAGCATAGCTACCCTTCCCATTTTAGCTATGACGGCTCATGCACATATTTCAAAAGATGAAAAATTTAAGGAATATGGATTGGATGATTATGTCTTAAAACCATTTGAACCAGAAGACTTATTTAATAAAATTGCGAAATACTTACGAAAATAAAGAGGCAAAATGTTTTTGAACTACACATTTGGAATTTAACCTTTCATAGGTATTTCAGGCAAAATTCACCTATATTTATTGTACAAATGACAGAAAGTACTATTTATCAAAACGTAAAATTAGATTATTTGGAATTGATGTCTGATGGGGATGCAGACATGAAAAAAACTATGTTGGAGATGCTTTTAATAGAGCTTCCTGAAGAATTTTCTAAAATGAGGATACTCACTGATGATCAAAATTGGGAAGAGTTGAGTATGGTTAGTCACAAAATGAAATCAACTTTGGCTTTTGTGGGTAATGATGAAATGACTAATACCAATAAAGCATTGGAAAAGAAATCCAAATATGAGGATGATACCTATGAGATTTCGGATTTGATGAGTATACTGGAGAAAAATTTGGAAGGAGTTTTATCAGATTTACGACAGGAGTTTGATCGAATTTGAGACGATCAATAAAGACTCAATCATTATTTCTATTTTTACATTGTATTCAATCACTTAATTACCAATTACCAGAATGAAAGGAATTATTCTTGCCGGAGGGCTTGGAACTCGATTGTACCCATTGACTTTGGCAATGAGCAAGCAGATGATGCCTGTGTATGATAAGCCAATGATTTATTATCCTTTGTCTATCTTGATGCAGGCAGGTATTAGAGATGTACTAATCATTTCTACGCCACATGATTTACCCAATTTTCAGAAACTACTGAAGGATGGGTCAGATTTAGGGATGAATTTTTCGTACATACCTCAATATGAGCCAAATGGCTTAGCGCAAGCTTTTGTGTTAGGCGAAGAATTTATTGGAAAAGATGCTGCTTCCTTGATTTTGGGAGATAATATTTTTTATGGAAATGGATTGAAAGAACTCCTTCAAGAAAATAATGACCCTGATGGAGGAGTCGTTTTTGCTTATCAGGTGGCAGATCCAGAAAGATATGGGGTAGTAGATTTTGATAAAGATTTTAATGCGCTTTCGATTGAAGAAAAACCACAAAAACCGAAATCGAACTATGCGGTTCCGGGGTTGTATTTTTATAATAATGATGTAGTGGAGATTGCAAAAAATCTTAAGCCTAGTCCTAGAGGAGAATACGAAATCACGGATGTTAATAAACATTATTTGAAGAATGGAAACCTCAAAGTGGGGGTGTTGAGTAGAGGAGTAGCTTGGTTAGATACAGGGACTCATGCGTCTCTTTTGCAAGCTGGGCAGTTCATTCAAGTTATCGAAGAACGCCAAGGGTTAAAGATCGGATGCATTGAAGAGGTCGCTTGGGAGATGGGGTTCATCGATGATACTCAGATGGAAAGATTAGGACATAAATTTCTAAAGAGTGGATATGGAGAATATTTGCTTAATTTGCTTAAAAATAAATAGCTTCAGGGCTTTTAAAAATGGAAGCTATGAAACAACAAAAATTACCGAACGCCCCCTTTATACATGAGAAAGTTTAAAAAACTACTTTTCAAGCTTGTCTTGTTATTTGCTTTTATTGCAGGCTGTATTTTGGTTTATAATGCCTTTACTTTTTCTTCTCTCCAAATTCGAATTGAACCTATCGAAAATATTGAGATTGACGACAATGCGGTTCAAAGATTTACCAAGGCTTTGTCTTATCCAACTATCTCTAATCAATCAAAAGTAGATACTCAGGCATTCCGAAACTTGGATACTTTCATTGAAAAGACCTATCCTTTACTTGATTCCCTTTTAGACAAAGAAATAGTCAATCAGTTTAGTCGGATTTATAAATGGCAGGGTAAAAATCCCAAATTAGAACCTATTCTTTTAATGGCGCACATGGATGTGGTGCCTGTGGAAGAAGGCAGTTTAAAAGATTGGGAAGAAGCACCTTTTAGTGGAAAGATTAAGGATGGATTTATCTGGGGACGTGGTACGATGGATGATAAATTCAGTGTGTTTTCGATTATAGAGGCGGTGAATTTACTTTTGAAAACAGACTATATTCCAGAAAGAACTATCTACTTGGCATTTGGACATGATGAAGAGGTAGGAGGGCGAAATGGTGCAAAATCCATCGCCAAATTATTCGAAAAGAGAGGGATTCGATTTGAGTTTGTTTTGGACGAAGGCGGTATGGTTTTGAACAATGCCATGGGTGGTTTGGATGCACCTTTGGCTATGATTGGACTTTCAGAGAAAGGATATGTGACGCTTTCAATAACTGCTAACTTAAAAGAAGGTGGTCACTCCTCGATTCCACCCAAAACAACTGCAGTTGGACTTTTAAGTGAGTCAATTTATAAATTAAATCAAAATCCATTTCCAGCAAAAATAGATGGCGCAGTTGGTCAGATGTTCAATTTTATTGGTCCAGAAATGAGTTTCTTTCACAAAATGTTGTTCTCCAATTTATGGGCAACAGAGGGTTTGATTTTGAGCAATTTGTCTAATGAAAATACTTCCAATGCTTTGGTTCGAACGACTATAGCACCGACTATGTTGAGGGGCGGTTTTAAAGATAATGTCCTACCTACCAAAGCTTCGGCTAAAATAAATTTTCGGATTCTTCCTGGCGAAACGGTCGAGTCTGTTCAGCAATATGTACGAGAAGTAATTGATGATAATCAGGTGATTGTTTCAGTGTCAGGAGAAGGAAATGTTACCGAGCCGTCACCTGTTTCGAGTACGGAAGCTTTTGGTTTTCAAATTTTGCATACGACCATTCGGGAGATATTCCCGGAGGCGGTGGTTGCTCCTTCCTTAGTAGTGGGGGGAACAGATGGAAGACATTTTACCAATGTTTCTGACAATGTTTACCGCTTTATTCCACTTCATTGCGATAAGGTAGATACGAAGCGGTTTCATGGATTAAATGAGCGCGTTCGAGTGGAGAATTATAAAAATGCGATACGATTTTATCAAAGATTGATATTAAATGCTTGTCGATAGAGTTAGCGCATGTTTAAATTTTATCTTCCTGAAATCTGGGTAGTTTATTTATTTCCTCCACCCTAACTTTGTAATTTTCATATCGAACCGATTCTCTCTCTCTTTGAAAATTCTATAATTCAACTTTTGGTGTAAAAAACAACAATTATGAAAAGACAAATCCTTATCCTAACTATCTTATTATTTGTTTCCCATATTTGGGCGCAAAGCGATCGAATGAACCCAGAATTATTATGGTCATTGGGTCGTATTTCGCTTTATGATATTTCGCCTAATGGAAAGACCATTTTATTTGGCATGACTAATTATGATGTTCCAGAAAATAAAGGGAGTCGAGACCTCTTTACCATTCCTGTGAAGGGGGGTGAACCGACTCAAATTACAAATACACCTGGCAGCGAATCTGAAGCTCAATATCGCCCTGACGGGAAAAAAATCGGTTTTATGAAAGCTGGGAAAATGTGGGAAATGAATCCTAATGGCTCGGATGCTCAACAGGTTTCAGAGGAAGAGATGGGAAGTTTTAAATACGCACCAGATGGTCAAAATGTATTGTTTATTCGAGATGTCAAATATGATAAATCGACTCAACAATTACATTCAGATTTGCCGAAGGCAGAGGCTCGAATCATTGACGATTTGATGTATCGGCATTGGGATGGATGGGAAGACGGCTCGTATTCCAATATTTTCATCGCCAAATATACTGATGGAAAAATTGTTGGTTCACCCAAAAATATTATGAATGAAGGGTTCGATAGTCCACTTAAACCTTTTGGATGGATGGAACAAATCAATTGGAGTGCTGATGGACGTTTTGTTGCGTATACCTGTAAAAAGATGAGGGGTAAGGATTATGCCGTGAGTACAGATTCTGATATTTATTTATATGAACTTGCGACGGGCGAAACTACCAATATTTCTGAGGGAATGAAAGGGTATGATATGGAGCCGATTTTCTCTCCTGATGGACAATATATCGCCTGGTCAAGCATGGAAACGCCTGGTTTTGAAGCAGACAGAAATCGTATTTTTGTTTACACCTTTGCGACCAATTCTAAAATGGAAGTTACAGAAGGTTGGGAAAGAAATGCAGGGCATTTGCACTGGGCAGCTGACTCCAAAGGTTTTTACTTTACGAGTGGAGAACAAGCTACTTATCAAGTGTTTCAGGTTGGGCTGAATGGTGGGAAACCTACTCAGATAACAAAAGGTGATTACAATTATAATGGTTATGTAGTTGCTAATAATAGTATCGTTTCGAGTCGATGTTCAATGAGTGAACCGCATGAATTATTCAGAATTGATCTGAAAGACAAAGCAGTCAATCAGCTTACTTTCGTCAATAAAGACTTACTTTCCAATGTCAAAATGGGGAAAGTCGAGAAGCGTTGGACAAAAACGACTGATGGAAAAGACATGTTGGTTTGGATGATCTATCCGCCGAATTTTGACCCAAATAAAAAATATCCAGCCTTATTATATTGCCAAGGAGGACCGCAAAGTCCGGTATCTCAATTTTGGTCTTATCGTTGGAATTTTCAAATGATGGCTGCAAATGATTATGTCATTGTCGCTCCTAATCGTCGGGGGCTGCCTTCCTTTGGACGTGAATGGAATGATCAAATTTCAGGTGATTGGGGTGGTCAATCTATGCAAGATTTACTTTCTGCCATCGACGATGCGAAAACTGAGCCTTTTATTGATGAAACACGTCTAGGTGCGGTAGGGGCAAGTTATGGTGGTTACTCCGTATATTGGTTGGCAGGCAATCATAATAAGCGTTTCAAATCATTCATTTCGCATTGTGGGGTATTCAATTTAGAAAGTTGGTATGGGACAACCGAAGAACTATTTTTCGCTAATCACGATATGGGTGGAGCCTATTTTGATGATAAAGTGCCTTCTACTTATCTCACCGATTCGCCTCATAAATATGCTCGAAATTGGGACACGCCTATCATGGTTATCCATGGCGAAAAAGACTTTAGAGTGCCAATAAGTGAAGGGATGCAGGCATTTCAAACGGCAAAATTAAAAGGACTAGAAAGTCGATTTTTGTATTTTCCAAATGAAGGTCACTGGGTATTGAAACCTCAAAACGGAATTCTTTGGCAACGGGAATTTTTTGGATGGTTGGATAAGACTTTGAAGAATAGTGCGAAGCCTTAATCTTTACCCAAAAACAAACTATTGAAGGCAAATAAACCTGTCAAAAGTATCGGATACTATTAATGTATCCGATACTTTTATTAAAGATAATTACTGCACAATAATCTGTTCCGTCAACAAATTTCCTTTCTGATAACAATGAAAAATATAAGTCCCTTTTGGATGATTCGAAAGGTCAAATTCTTGCTCATAAAGCCCATCCATAATTTTCAACTCTTCTGATAAAAGTTCTTTTCCGTTCATGTCAATCAATCGAATATGAGTCGTTAATGGATCAGATTTTATTTGAACCGTGAAAGATCCATTTGAGGGATTTGGGAAAACGTTGATTTCGGTTGGAAAAGTTTCTTGTGAAATATTGACTACTTCAGTTGGTTCTAAATTTTCTGACATTTCCAAAATCGCATTTAAAAATCCTTCAAAATCTTTCGAAGACCGAAAGCCAACTACCTTGTCAATAAATGTCCCATCATTCTTAAAAAAGAACATTGAAGGAGCTGCTTTAATATCAAATTGCTTTAAGAATGGCAAGTATTCTTTGCTTTTCAGATCCACTATAATTTGGTCAAAATTATTACCGAAAAGAGTCTTAATTTGTGGTTGATTTAGTGTCTCATTTTGAAAGCGTTCACAGAAAACACAATTTTCCATACAAATGTAAATGGCAAGCCCTTTCTGATTAAACTTTGCCTCTTCCAATTCTTCTTTGAAATATTTTTTCATGATGGTTACATCAGCACTATTTGTCTCTGATAACACTTGGTTTTCTGTTTTATCAGGTTCATTGTTTTCTGTTTCCGTCTGTAAAAAGAAATACCCTGCCATGATCAATAAAGCTCCTGCAGCTGCCAAACTCAATATTTTCAACCACTGATTATTTGCATTTTTCATAACTAGATTTTGATTTAATTTTTGATCCAAATTATCCCAAACTTGCCCTGATGGCAGATCGTCGAATCGTTCAACCGATTGTTTAATTTGATTTTCAAAATTAGATTTAGACATGATTATTGATTTGATAGAAGTCAGGCGTGCGGTGTCCGTATTTTTTGTGTACACATTCGGACATCGTACCGCTAACGTCAGTGGTCATATGACTTTTTGTTTTGATAACAACTTTTGCAAAGCGATTTTAGCTCGAGTATATTGTGATCGAGAAGTGCTTGCTGAAATGCTCATTTTTTCAGCAATTTCTTTGTGCGAGAACCCCTCAATGGCGTATAAATTAAAGATGGTTTTAAAACCAATAGGTAATTGTTGAATGGCTTCAATAACCATTTTTGTATCCTGTTGAAATCCAAAATCATCATCTGCTTCCAGATAAGGCACTTCAGCAATATTAATGAAGTTGAAAGATTTTAAGTGATTTTTTCGCAAATACATCAACGCTGAGTTAATCATGACTTTTCGTATCCATGCCTCCACTGGGCATTGGTTTCGAAACTGATGTAAGTCTTTAAAAACCCGAAAAAAACCTTCTAGAAGCATGTCTTCTGCCTCCTCGCGATTGGAAGCATAACGCATGCATACGCCAAACATTTTGACCTTATATCGGTCATAAAATGCATTTTGAGCTTTTCGATCACCTTTTTTACAGGCTTGAATTAATTCTTGTTCTTGGAGCGTCATTTGCAAAAAAGTTGTTTCATCTTTAAAGGTGCGAAATTTGGGAGGGATGCTGCATCTGGGAAAAATATTTTTGAAAAAGAAAAGCCTCTTCATCAATGTCCTTTTTTATCAACTAATTGGATCAGAAATCAGATGCCACTAGAATTTTAGAATCATTGGTTTTATCTACTGGATAAACTACAAATATTTCTAATTCGGAAACAGTTGTTACAATGCTGTCGAGTGGATGATGTGTGGTTTTCATATTTGTAAGGTCAATAATAATAATCCTTTGATTTACGCTTTTGTACCGAAGCGTCAGTCAAAAGGCGTAATTGTGACTTTACGCCTTTTGCGTCAGCCCAGAGTGGTAAATCTTGTCTAATTTTACACCCACAAACTTTCAAACATCACGTCGCGAAATCCTCCTAAAGTATTTCAATATTTTAAACACAAAGCTTAACGCAATCTTCCCAAAGATTGGCTATTTCGTCAATTGGGCAAGTAATGTTGAACCCTACATTTTTCAACCAAAACTTACAATTCACTATGAAAAAGTATTTATTCACTACTTTAATGGTAGTCCTATCGACGTGTTTGGGGGTCGCTCAATCAAATACTACGACTCAAACCGGAAAAAATAATGTTGTTGAAGTCGACCAAGGTGGGCTAAATAACAAGGCCATCCAATTGCAAGAAGGCAATGACAACCGGGCTGAAGTAACTCAAGAAGGCTCTGGTAGAGCCAATAACTCCCAAATCAATCAGTACAGTAATAAGAACTTTGCTCAGACAGATCAACTTTCGGGTGCGAATCAAAATACTGCAAGGATTAATCAAGGAATCTCTGGAGGAAGCAATGACAATGAAAATGGGGCAGCTATTCTACAACAAGATTTTGCAAATAGCAACCTTGTAGAGGTGCATCAGACAGGGGTGAGAAATTTATCAGTAAATACGCAATCTGGTCAATTTGTTACTCAAAACGAGGTAAAAACTAATCAAACGGGTAAGGAGAATATTTCGTCGACTTTTCAATTTGGTGGGATTATTCAGGGTAATGAAACGAAAATCGATCAAAGCGGAAATCGAAATATTGCTTCTGTAAATCAGTTGGCTGGTGAGGAACTCATTAACAAGCACAATATTAATCAAGGTGGAAACGATAATAACGCTTTGATTACTCAATCATTAGCTTCTGGAAATGAAACGAATATAACTCAGCTGGGTAATACCAACCAAGCTTCCGTTCTTCAACAGCTCAATGCTGATGGAAATATTTCTAATATTTCTCAAGGTGGAAACTACAATACTGCAATAACTAACCAAACTACTTCTTTTGACAATAAGGTAGACGTTGTTCAAGGTGGAAACCGAAATATCGCTGGTCTTGATCAATTCCAATCATTTGAGGCAGAGGCTATTTTACTTCAAAGCGGAAATGATAATGTGGGGACTATTCTTCAAAACACTGTCGGTGCAGGTAGTTTTTCAACGAATGCGACTATCAATCAAGCGGGTAATAAGAATAATGCAACTATTAATCAAATGAATGTAGAAAACAGCCGAAGTGACTTGATGCAAAGTGGGAATGAAAATAATGCATTCAGCTCTCAAACTGGTAATCGAAATACGAATACTGTTATCCAAAGTGGAAATTTGAACCTGTCAAATGTTAATCAAAACGGTAACTAATCATTCCTGAAGAATTCTGTAGACAACAAAAAATATAGTTGGGGAAAAGGTATAGGTTGAGTAAATAAATGACAACTTAATACTGAAAATTGCCAACTGAATAAATTGCTTAGGGACTTCGAAAATAATAACCTACGTATTTCGCTTGTCCTTTTTTCATTTCTCTTCGTTAAAATTTTTGACCGTAGCGCTGCTATGCGAAAAAATTTTGTCTCGATAAATGAAAAAATTACTACGCCAAATTTGCGTATTTTATTAATTGCGAAATCCCTTATTTTAAAAATCAAATAAAATGAAAAAGGGTATAATTATATTATTAGCGATGGTATTCGCGATTAGCTTTTCTTTCGCACAAACTAATCAAAATTCTACCACTCAAAGTGGTCATAGAAATATTTCTAATGTTACGCAAAATGGTACTGGAAACAATGCGGTACAAACGCAGTCAGGTAATGAAAATACGGCTGATGTGAGCCAAGATTCAGATAGAAATAATTCTAATATCACTCAAGGAGGTAACAAAAATGCAGCTACCGCACTTCAGCGTTCAGGTGCGGAATTCAACCTTTCTGTAATAACTCAAGGTGGTAATGAAAATACCGCTTTGACAGATCAAAAAGATGGGGCAAACTCTAATAATCAGGCTCGTATTACCCAGGGTGGAAATAAAAATGATGCAACCATTGTGCAAGCAGGCTCTGATGTGAAGGATAATATGGTAGATATTAATCAATCTGGTCTTTTGAACTATGCTACTGTAGAACAATTATATGGTAGTGTCCAAAATAATGATATTAATGTGGAGCAATTTGGGAATGAAAACGATGTAATTGTTTCGCAAGCAGATAATATTTATGGTAGTGTGAATAATATCAATCAAGGTGGTAATTTGAATGATACGTTTGTTACCCAAATGAATGCGACTGGTCTTCAAACAAATGCTTTAAACAATATCACGCAAAATGGTCACCGAAATACAACAGTTATAGATCAGACTAATTTTGTTGTTAATACAACTAATAATATCAGCCAAGGTGGGAATGATAATCTGGCAACTGTAAATCAACGAAGTATTGCAGGAACCAATAATTCTGTTGATATTGTTCAGAATGGAAACAGAAACGATGCAACCGTAAATCAAGAGATAATAGGTAATGCAAAGGCTCTTCTTGTTCAAAATGGTAACGATAATAAAGCTACCATTACCCAAAAAAGAACTGTGTATGCTTTTGCAAGTATAGAAGTAAGCATTACTCAATCAGGAAACAACAATACAGGAGTAATAGAGCAGGTAGATGCAACTAATAGTGAAAGTACCATCATTCAAAGTGGTAATTTTAATACTTTTGAAAGTCATCAAACTGGCAATGGAAATATAAACTTTATAGATCAATCAGGGAATAATAACAACGCGATTATACGACAATCTGGTAATTAATATTTTCCAATGGCGAGGCATCTTGTTGCCTCGCCGATATATTTGAAAAGCTAGGTCTTTTACGCAGGTTTCCGTTAAAAAGCGTATTTAATATTTTACGCCTTTCACGTCAGCTTTAAAGCGAAATGTTGACCTATCTTTACATTATCAAATATATCCTTCCAGACCTGATTATCTCCTCCCAGAGAATGAACTTTAAATAGAAAACAAAAACTTGAACTTCCTCCCATATTGATAATTTTTCTCGAATCTCCCAATTAGAAAACGATGAATAATTCCTATAGAATTGCCTTGGTTTTGATGTTTTTGAACTTTTCATTCCTGGTGAATGGACAATATGCAAACACTCAAATTCTTCAAATCCAACAATCAAATTCAGGAAAGAATATTCAAATGAAACAGTTAGGTGATGCGAATGAGGCATTAATTATTCAGCAAATGGAATTATTTAATGCCTCAAATAACATTAATGTTACGCAGCAAGGAGATGGCAATATTGCTCAAATGGAGTCGCAAGGTCATCATCATCAAACCACCGTTGCGCAACAAGGAGATGATAATTATTTTATAGGAAAAGTCGCAGGTGATCAATCTGAGACGATTCTTTTTCAACAAGGTATAAAAAATCGATTCATTCAAAATATTGAATCAGCAAATCAAGTACCTATTATTGTCATTCAAGAAGGATTTGGGAATGAAGCACAGATTGATTTTAAAGCAACAAATTTTTCTTCAGAACCGATACAAGTTATTCAAAAGGGTATTGCACCAAGGGTAATTATTCAGAATAAGGCGTTTTAGGATGTTAGATTATTTTACTAAAGCAAAAAACAAACACTGATTTTAACAAACAAACACTTTTTTAAGTAGAAAAAATGAAACACTCATTGTTCCCACTATTATTAATCTTTTTTTGCATCCAAACTATAGACGCGCAAGAAAAATATAAAGCCTGGGTAGAGATTATCCACGATGAGAATACAACGAGTTTTTTAGCAAAATTTCTGAACCATACACCTAAAATCCTCCCAATCACTTTTGAATTAATTATTATAAAAAAAGGCGAAAATAACTCTACTAATACACAAAAAGGTGGTTTTGAAGTACAACCCAATGTGCCAAGAGACCTCGCAAAAAACGAACTCAATTTAAGTAAAAATCAAACATGTAAGATTCATCTGAGGGTATTTCACCAAAACCAAATGATCGCAGAAGAAATACTAGACAATGTAAAGATTAACGACCACAAGGCTCTACCCCCACAGTCTTTTAAGCACCCAATTTCGAATCGCACATTGCCCCTTTCCTCACCTAATTTGATGGAAGAAATTGACGGGTTATTGATAAACAAAACCAGAACAAAACATGGTAAAGATTTCTATGACCTTTTCTTCCAGCAATGGGAAATTCCGCCGGGTGTGCATGGTATTATGATGACCATTGAGGAAAAACCGGGAAGAGGGCGCGGTTCGATGATTGTTTTTAACATCAACAATCGACAAATATTGACTAAATGGATTCAGCCTCAACGCTCCCTTCTGGAGCAAACAGCTAGCCATTCCGTTGCACAATTGAGCTATTATTTAAGTAATAATTTTGATATGAAAAGTGAAATGTTAGGACAGTATTGAGTTCAAGGTTTACTATTTAACTGTTTATAGAACCCCAAAATGTTAAACCTGAAATTTTCAACAAAAAACTACAGAACCATGAAAAAAATTATTTTACAACTAATTACAAGTTGCCTCCTGTACCTGGTGTTCTCCCTACCCTCTCAAGCCCAGACATTAACATATAAGCCTAAGAATCCGGCTTTTGGAGGCAACACTTTTAATTATAATTGGCTGCTAAGTTCGGCTCAAGCTCAGGATACCAATAAAGACCCTGATGCGATAGACAGAAGCTTTAACTTCAATCAAAATCCATTAGATGATTTTTCCGAAAACCTGAATCGGCAATTGCT
Source organism: Bacteroidota bacterium (assembly GCA_024743405.1). Classification (GTDB taxonomy): domain Bacteria; phylum Bacteroidota; class Bacteroidia; order Chitinophagales; family Saprospiraceae; genus JANSWP01. Next base: position 21,806 of record JANSWP010000022.1, on the reverse strand, counting down.
CGGACGACTATCCCAAGAGTTGTTTCGAAATCAATTTGGTTCTGAAGGGATCGGACTGCAAGAAGGAACTTATAACCTGGGTGATTTTCAAGTTGAAATAACACCGACTGCCGATGGATTAGCGATTACAATTTTAGATGCTGCAACAGGCGGGCAAACCCAAGTCATTGTCCCATTTTATTAACCCAAAACTAAAGAATAGTTCTGTAGCCTAACGGCGATTTTTGTGAAATCTCCGAAGGCCGCAAAACACTATTGGAGTGGGATTCAACAGTGTGATTTTCTGTCGCGGCCTCGGTTTTTCACGAAATCTTCAGGACTCATTAAGTTTGAATAAAATTTTATAGAGAGAAAACTAAATCAAGGAATACTTCCCCCGTTTTTATCAGAACTACACAAAAATCGCATACTATGCTAAATTACAAAAACTTAATCGGACGGTTATTCCTACTGACTGTCCTACTGATTGGACTTCAAAGTTGTGGCGCTTATATGCACCAACCTTTGCAAAATCGGGATGCCCGATTTGGCGAAGTTACACCTACCAACCAACTCCTTCGCGAATTGCCTGAACCGAAAGATAAAATCGTAGCGGCAGTTTATAAATTTCAAGATCAAACTGGACAATATCAACCATCTGAGACCGGTGCAAGTTGGTCAACAGCAGTCACTCAAGGTGGCACAAGTTTGCTTATGCGAGCTATGGAAGATTCAGAATGGTTTATTCCAATTGAGCGAGAAAATATAGGTAATTTATTGAATGAGCGAAAATTAATTCGTTCAAGTCATCTACAATATAATCCTTCTGGCGGTGGTGTTAATTCTGTCCCACCACTGCTTTTTGCTGGTGTCATACTAGAGGGAGGCGTTATTTCTTACGATGCCAATGTTATCACCGGTGGTGCTGGGATGCGGTATTTTGGTACAGGTGCATCTGGACAATATCGCCAAGATAGAGTGACGGTTTGCCTGAGGGCCATTTCTACTAATTCAGGCAAAGTATTGAAGACCGTTTATACTTCAAAAACTATTCTTTCCCAATCTGTTGATGGTGGTATGTTCAAATTCGTAAGTTTCAAACGTCTTTTGGAAGTTGAAACAGGTTTTTCTACCACGGAACCTGCCGAACAAGCGGTAACAGAAGCAATTGAAAAGGCTATTCAAATTTTAGTTTTGGAAGGAATCGAGGAAAATCTTTGGGAAGCGAAAGACCCTGAAAAAGCAAAACAGGCAGTCAAGGCAATCAAGCGAGAAAAAATGCAAATGGCAGTCACTGATTTGAATGGTCGAACAAAGGAACAACATCGTTCAAAATCGAGCTGGACAATCAATGGAATAGGCTCTATGTATATAGGCGATTTTGGGCGGGGAACAATAAAGCCAGGTATCGAGATTGGTTATCAAAGGCATTTTTCAGAATGGTGGAGCGCAGGTATTAATTATGGAATGAGTAATTTAGGTATGCGTCATTTTTTCAATACTAGGGCAGGTTATGTAGATGCTAATGCGAAATATCGAATGCTGCCTTTTGATAAGTATACACCTTATTTGACAGGTGGTTTGGGGCTATTATTTACAGAAAATAAAGAAGGTGATTTTTCCATAAAGGATAAGCACCAGCTTAAACTAAACCTTGGAATGGGGATGGAATTTATGCTCAATCAAAATATAAGCCTCAATGTCTCTGGCCAATATAATTACCCTTTTGACGATATGATAGATAATACGACTCATGGCAAATTCAATGACGCCTATTGGCAAGGAAAATTAGGTGTTAGCTATTATTTCGGAAAGCCATTTTAATCTCACAACACTTCACAAAAAACAGAACCATGAAAAAGTATAACATTATAATAATCGCCTTAATTGTAATTTTTTCTTCTTGTGCTGATGACCCAATTGAATTTGAACTCTACGGTACTCTAAAAGGGCGTGTCTTTGATGCCGAGACATTAAAATCAATGTCTAATGTTTCCATAACAACAAACCCAGCAACCACAACGGTACTGACAGATTTAAATGGTTATTTTGATCTCGGTGAAGTTTTGGTGCAGTCTTATTCGGTACAGGCAGATTTTGATGGGTATTTGAGAGAATTGGAGGCTGTAACTGTTTCGGAAGGAAATGAAACAGAGGTCATTTTAAAAATGGAGCTTCAAATTTCTGACAATTCGCCTCCAACTATGCCTCAGCCCATTTTTCCAACAGATGGTGAAATTTGGACATCGAACCCATTGACATTGACTTGGAGTTCTCATGATGTGGATGATTCTGATGAACTAACTTTCGATGTATTATTATTTGATAATGGAATGACTAATCCAACTTATCTTTTACAGAATTCGCCTGATACATCGGTGGAGTTAACTCATCTGGAATATGGTAAAACCTATTTTTGGCAGGTTATCGCGAAAGATGATTTTAATGACCCCGTGAATAGCTCGGTTTGGCATTTTTCTACGCGACCTTTTCCTGATCATCGATTCTTTTATGCTAATTCTGAAAATGGGGTCTATAATGTTTTCTCATCTGATGGAGAAGGCGATGTATTACAATTAACCAATGGAACTGCCAGTTCTTGGCGCCCTCGTATGAATGCACAAAGAGACCGAATTGCCTTTATTTCCAATGCCGGGATTGAACCTCATTTATATACGATGGATAGAAATGGTAATGACGTAGTTAAAGTGACGAATATTTCGATAGCGAGTTATAATGATTTTGAATTGGATTACTGTTGGTCGCCAGATGGGACAAAACTATTGTATATGCATTTTGACCGATTATATTTAATCAATAAAGATGGAACCGGTTTGGTCGAGTTTGCAGAAGCACCTGCTGGCGAAATGTTTGCGGAAGTTGTTTGGAGTGGCGTAACGGATAAAATTGCGGTTCGAACAGTGGGATCTTATTCTTATGAATCCAAAATTTATTTAATGAATTCTTTTGGTCAGATTACAGAAACCATTGTCGAAGATTTACCCGGCACAACGGAAGGTCCGGTCTTTTCCATCAATGGTAGAAAGATACTTTATACACATGACGTTTCAGAATTCGAATCACCTGATGGTCGCCAATTGGATACCCATATTTTTATGATGGATTTGGAATCTGGGGGAATTATAGATCTCTCTGGTAATAAGCCAGTTGGCTCGAATGACCTTGAACCCCGATTTTCTTCTACAGGAGCATTTATCATATTTACAAATATGGAAAATGATGGGAATACGCCTAAAAATATTCATTATATGGATCTAGAAGGAAATAATAGAACGCTTCTATTTGAGAATGCTGAAATGCCGGAGTGGCAATAATCCATATGAGTTCTTAAAAGACTATTTATTCCCTCTTAAGTGCTTGGACTCCCCCCCAAGCCTCTTCTACTGCAACGGGCGCCTTTGGCGCGATGTTGCAGTATTTAAGTGCAACTTAATTCTGTTCAAAAATTTACTTTATTTATTCTAGACCAGGTTAAAAATGGGAGCGCTCAACAAAATTTTGAGAGCTCCCATTGTTATTACTGTGATCTTTGAAATATTAAGAATTTAGACTTTTTACAATTCCACTGGAAAAAGGTATTTCAAGAAAGAATCCAATTTAGAGAGGGGGAAAGTATAACAGTCTGTGTTCTTTGCCTCGTCTAGAGAAAAATTAACTTCATAAAATTTGGGTAGGTTATATTTTTCCTCTTCCCTAAAAGTTGAATCTTCACCAACCTTCTTTTTCTTTTTCTTTTTTAAAAAAAAGGCTTAGTTTTACAATTCCTATACTAAGTCCTCTAAATCCTATATTTGCGACTTGTAAAACGACTTTGAACAAACACATCCCCCCCTTTTACTCTTTTGAGTTGCTGTTTGCCTATGCAATTAGGCATTATTTTGAATGTTGATTATTCAAAATAGAACTCAAATTGTTCCTGATTCTTAAGATTCAATATCCGAAGAATATTGTTTGGCATTATTTTATCGGTAAACTATTAATTAAGAAGAATCCAAAAATTAATAAAATGGCAGAGCGTATCAAGGTAATGTTAGTCGAAGACAACCAACTATTTAGAATGGGGTTGTCTGTGGTAATTAAGAATTGTCCAGACCTTCAACTGGTGACTACGGCGTCGCATGGGAAAGATGCTCTCATTAAATATCGACAATACCCTGTGGATGTGGTTATTACAGATTTGGTTATGCCTGTTATGAATGGGGTTGAATTGTGTAGAGTGCTAAAAGAATTGAATTCGAACGTGAAAATTCTCGCGGTTACAGGTGATGAAGATGAGAAACGATTATTGGAAGTTGTACATGCTGGGGCGATGGGTTTTGTTAAAAAAACAGATGTAGCTGATGAAGTGACTAAAGCTGTCAAGTCTATTTATAATGACAATGTTTATTTTTCTCCAGAAATCTTTCAAAGATTAGTCACAAATTTAAAACAACCAATTAGCAAGCTTTCCGTAGCGAACATCAACCATACATTGACTACTCGCGAAATGGAAATATTAAAGTGTATTGCTGAAGAAATGACTAACAAGGAAATTGCAGGTATGCTCTATATTAGTCCTCGGACAGTCGATACACATCGTCGAAACCTTTTGCAAAAATTGAATGCGAAAAATACGGCTGGTTTAGTCCGGTATTATGTTTCGATGGTAGGATAGACCTTTAGCTCTGCAAATAAAAAATAGCCGTGTACAGATTTCAGATTTGTGCACGGCTATTTTTTTGGATTCATTTCAAAGGGTTACATTTATCCCTAAACAACTAAAAAATGACAATTTCAGATTACATCGAAAAACAACCTGAGAATCGACAAAAAATGATTCAAGATATAAGGGAGTTAATTAAATTAACCTACCCGAATATCGTCGAAACCATGGACTATAAAATGCCGACCTACCTACTGGACGGTGAGACTTTATGTGCGCTTGCTAGCCAAAAACAACATATGTCCTTTTACATTATGCCGCATGATTTGTTGGAAGGCTTTAGAGAAGAATTAGAAGCCTACAATTGCGGTAAATCGTGTATTCGATTTAAAAAATTGAAGGATGAAGACTTGGAGTTATTTCAAAGAATATTAAAATTCACAGGTGAAAAATATTCGAAAAGTGCCTTCTATGGAAAAATGAATGCGAAAAAGAAATAAATGGATGAAATTACAGGGCATATCGAACGGATTACATTTCAGAATCCTGATAATGGATGGACTGTTGCACGTCTTCAAGAACCTAGGAAGCAAGAACTAACAACTGTTGTTGGAACCATGACCTCCGTGCAAGTAGGCGAAACGGTGCGTTGTCAAGGGACTTGGAAAAATGATACGAATTTTGGGTTTCAGTTTATTGTTCAAGAATATAAAGTTGAACAACCTGCTACGATTTATGGTATTCAAAAATATCTCGGTTCTGGTATGATTAAAGGTATAGGTAAGCACTTTGCAGAGCAAATTGTCGAAAAATATGGATTGAAAACTTTGGATGTTATTGAGGAAACACCTCATCTTTTAATGGAAGATGTAGATGGAATTGGTCCCAAAAGATTAGAAAAAATAAAATCTTGCTGGGTAGAACAAAAGGCCATCCGAGAGGTGATGGTTTTTTTGCAAGGTTATGGAATAAGCCCAACTTATGCTCAAAAAGTATTTAAAACCTATGGGGAAGAAAGTATTGAAGTCATCAAAGAAAATCCATATCAATTAGCTCGAGATATTTGGGGTATTGGTTTTAAAACAGCTGATCAAACTGCCCAGAAAATGGGCATTAAGAAAGACTCCGAAATAAGAATTGATGCGGGCGTGGAGTATGCTTTGAATGAATTGGCGAATAACGGGCACACTTGTTTCCCGGTAGATAAATTTCTAGAAAAAGCGCATGAATTATTGGAGGTAGATTCGAAATTGATTTCAGACAGACTGGAATTTATTCAAGAAGAAGAACGCATCATGATTGCTCCTTTACAGATAGAAGAACAAATGACTGCTTGTGTTTGGTTGCAGGTTTTTCATATTTGCGAGCAAGGAATAGGGAAAGAGATCAATCGATTACAAAATACTGAATCTGAATTGCGTTCCGTCGAATCAAATAAAGCCATCCAATATGCCGAAGAAAAACTATCCATCCAATTGGCGTCAAATCAAAAACTGGCCGTTGCTAATTCACTCAGTGAAAAAATTCATATAATTACGGGAGGGCCTGGTACTGGAAAAAGTACAATAACAAAAGTTATACTCCAAATTTTAGGAGCATTGACAAAAGAGGTACTTCTTGCTGCCCCGACAGGTCGTGCCGCCAAGCGTATGGCTGAAATCACAAAACGGGAAGCAAAAACTATTCATAGTCTTTTAGAATTTGATTTTTCGATAAATGGTTTTAGAAGAAATCGAGATAACGCACTCGAGTGTGAATTGATTATAGTGGATGAAGCAAGTATGATTGATACGGTCTTAATGTACAATCTGTTGAAAGCCATTCCCGATTCGGCTAGAGTGATTTTTGTGGGTGATATAGACCAATTGCCAAGTGTTGGTGCAGGAAATGTTTTGATGGATTTAATTGATTCGGATCGAATTCCGGTGACAAAATTGACTGAAATATTTCGGCAAGCAGCACATTCAAAAATCATTACCAATGCTCATAAAATCAATGCGGGACAATTTCCTGATATTTCAAATGATAAAGCAGGAGACTTCTTTTTTATTGAAGAAGAAGACACCCAAAAAATGGGTGAACTTATTGCAGACCTAGTGCAAAATCGCTTACCTAAAGCTTATAAATTTGATTCCATAAAAGATATTCAGGTGCTCAGCCCAATGAATCGGAGTATCATTGGTAATCGAAATTTGAATCAAATTTTACAGAAAAAACTCAATCCAAGCTATGAACCACTCATCAAAGCTGGACGAACCTTCCACGATCGAGATAAGGTCATGCAAATTCAGAATAATTATGACAAAGATGTGTTTAATGGCGATGTGGGGCGTATTGAAAAGATAGATCGAAGTGAGCAAATTGTGTGGGTTGATTTTGACAATCGGCGAATTGAATATGATTTTGCTGATCTTGACCAATTAGTACTCGCGTATTCGTGTTCGATCCACAAATATCAGGGTAGCGAATGTCCTTGCGTTATTGTACCAATTCATACCAGTCATTATATGATGCTGTATCGAAATTTAGTTTATACGGGTATCACCCGAGGTAAGAAAATGGTGATTATGGTGGGTTCAAAAAAGGCGCTTTATATGTCGGTGAAAAATGATAAGGTAGCAAAACGGTTTACGGGGCTGAAGGAGGTTTTGAAAAGCCTTGGCTAAATTTTACTAGAATTTTGTTTTTCATCTTTCCTTAAAAAAAATAGAGATCAATGAGAATTTTGAAGTTTAGAGAGTCATTAGATTGGAAATATATATTAGGTGAAATTCTGTTAATTTTTATTGGAATTAGCTTGGCGATTTGGTTTAATAATTGGAATTCGTCTGTAAACTCTGCCAAAGAGAAAAGAATTGCTGTTTCTAAAATGCAAGAGGAAATTCAGAATAATTTAAAAGAACTATTATTCGCCCGAAAAATAAATCAACAGGTCAAAGATGCTTACTCAGCGTATGAACCATTATATAATGGTAATTCCAATGAAATACTAACCACTCCAGCAAATCTTGTAATTCTTCAGAAAAAGTATCCCAATTTTTTTACCGTAACTGACTCTGTCAAAGTGGAACAAGGTTTATATCGTTATCAAGGTTCTACCTTTATAAATCTCGAATTAGCGGAATTATCAAAAATAGCTTGGGAGACGACTAAATCATTTAATACAGCCAATGTATTTAATTATGAATGTCTTTATATTTTAGAAGGGATGTACAACCTTCAAGGAAGAGTCGTCAATGAAATCGAAAAGGCAGCTAGGGCATTGCAAAAAGCTGAAATGAAAGAGCTAATGAGGGTTTTAGAGTTTTTAAGTCAATACGATATTCAATTAGAAGAAGACTACAATAATATGTTGAAAAGTATAGATAACTGTCGATAATGGGTATGTATCCAGTTGATTCCTAGCCTTTTTAATAAGCAAGCGGTTATATTTTGATCGCTTTTATGAAAATCCTTTATCTTTCACTTAGGAATAGACTTTATTTCAAAAGATTGAATGGCTAAAAATTAATCTTTTGCCCTCAATCTTCTTCACGTACTTACTTTAATAGCGAGGTTTGAGAGGTATCGTGCGGTTCTAATTTGAGCAACAAACCCGTTATTATAAAAGAGTCATAGCTAGAATCAAATATTTTTTTATTCTGAAATCATAATAACCTAAAAAGAGCCTAATGAAAAATCATCTGCAATATCTTCCTGTTTTTGCTTTTATCCTCCTTGTTACCATCCAAAATTCATCTGCTCAATCTGAGGTGTTTGGGATTGTAGCCGAAAAAGGGGCGGATCCTATCCCTTTCGCTAATGTACTTTTGCTTCAGTCTAATGATTCTACACTTGTTAAAGGAGAAGTTACAGATATAGATGGTAATTTTAGAATACGAAATGTAATGGCTGGTAATTACTTGCTTGCTGCAACAAACCTTGGTTATGAAACCCAATATAGTCAACCTTTTAATGTCACAGAAGACAAAACACAAATTGATAAAGGACTCATTTATATCAAGGAAGCAACAGCTAATTTAGATGCCATTACTGTTAAAGCTAAAAAACCACTTTACGAGCAAAAAATTGATCGATTGGTCGTCAATGTTTCTAATAGTATCGCCTCTGCCGGAGGTACCGCTTTGGAGGTTTTAGAGCGGTCTCCTGGTGTTATTGTCAACAAACAGTGGAACATGATTTCGATGGGTGGAAAAGATGGAGTCGTGGTCATGATTAATGGTAAGATAAGTAGAATGCCATCTACAGCAATCGTTCAGATGCTTGATGGGATGAGTGCTGATAATATAGAGAAGATCGAGTTGATTCACACACCTCCTGCTAATTTTGAGGCGGAAGGCAATGCAGGTATACTACATATTGTGCTTAAGGAATCCTCCAGTGAGGGCTTGAATGGTACTTATTCTGTAAATGCAGGCTATGGCATGAAGGAGAAAGCAGGTGCAAACCTAAACTTCAATTATAGGAAAAAAAGGCTTAATCTATTTGGTGATTATGCTTTTACTTACAATAATAATCCTCAGCGTTTCGAAAATTATAGAAGTTTTGATAGAGGGAACGATTTTTTAGAAACGATTGGATCTAGTGATCGGGATCCTACGAGAACCTACACAAACCAAGCTCGATTGGGGTTTGATTATCAAGTGACTGATAAAACGATTTTTGGAATATTGGCTGGGTGGTCTGATAGATATTGGAAAATGGATGCAGAGAATGAGGTTGAGAAAAGGATCAATGGCGAAACTACAGAGATACTAAAAGTCCCAAATGATGAAATAAATCGCTGGAAACATATTTTAGGAAATATTAATCTCCAACATAGCTTTACGGAAGACAAGGTGCTAAATGTGGATTTTGATTATGCATTTTATGATTTCACTAATCCAAACAATTATAAGTTCCAATATTATAATTCTCAAGGAACATTATTGAATGAAGATGCACAGAGAGTAGATAAAGAAACACCGATGGGGATTTTGGTAGGGAAGATCGATTATTCTCAAAATTTAAACGAAAATATTATTTGGGAAAGCGGTATGAAAGGGACGAGGACCCGTTTTGACAATGACATATTGGTTGAAAATCAAATTAATGGAGAATGGATTGCAAACCCTTTGTTTTCAGCCGATTATACCATGGAAGAAGATATAGCTGCGGTCTATTCTTCTTTTACCATTAAACTCAATGAAAGTTCTAACCTCAAGGCAGGACTTCGGTACGAATACACTCGTGCCAATTTAGGGACATTAGTAGAGCCAGATATAGTTGATCGCAAGTATGGCAATTTTTTCCCAAGCGTTTTTTACACTAAAAACTTTGATGATAACAATCAGTTTCAAGCTTCTTATAGTCGTCGGATAAATCGTCCAAACTTTAACCAGTTAGCACCCTTTTTTATTTTTTATGATCCAACTACTATTGAGACCGGCAACCCTGGATTACAACCATCCATTACGAATGCGGCTATGTTGAATTATCGTTGGAAAGTAGTCCAATTCTCTGCTCAGTATAGTTATGAAAATGATGTCATTGCAGAGTTTCAACCATCTATTGATATTGATAACGATATACAGGTCAATGGTTCAGCAAATCTTGAATCCATGCAAGTTGCTGCAGCCACACTCTCTTTCCCAATACAATTAACAAAATGGTGGGAAATGAGAAATAATATCACTGCACAATGGCAAAAAATAAAAGATGATACAGAAGGAAATAATTTAGAATTTGAGCGTAAGAGTTGGTACTACAACGGAAGTATGAACTTTACCCTTGCTCATGGTTTTTCGGCCGAATTATCAGGTTATTATTTTTCAAAGGCTCTATATGGAGCACTTGATTCACATCCATTTGGTGAGTTGAATGTTGGAGTACAAAAAGAATTACCGAATAATAATGGAACCTTAAAACTTAATGTCACAGACATCTTGTTTACCGGAAACTGGACTGGGACAATTTTATTGCCAGAGAACAATTTTTACTATAAAGGTTATTATCAGTTTTCTGAGCGAACCTTCAGACTTACCTACAGCCGAAATTTTGGAAACTCTAAATTGAAAGAAGCAAGAAGTAGAAGTACAGGATCAGAGGAGGAGCGAAATAGAGTCAATTGATTCAAATTAACTTTATGAGGTATTACCAAACGTAAATTTGAGATCATTAAGGAATTTATTAGATAAAATGCATACTAATGAACTTTTCGATTCGTCTCTATGTAAATTGACGGAGTTTATCTAAAAATATAGTTTAGGGACAAGCGTTTCGTGATATTTGCAGATTGCAACTAGCATTTAACCCTTTTGTCTTTAAAAATAGGGTGATTTTTAATTTCACTTTTTCATATAAGCTTAAGCTTTCATAATGCCAAAAAAACATCGACAATTAGCAGCTATTGTTTTTACTGATATCGTCGGTTATTCCAAATTGATGCGGGAAGACGAGGAAAAAGCGACTCTAATGAGAGCTCGCCATCGTGCGGTATTTGATAATCTTACCCCTAAGTATGGAGGCAAAATATTACAATATTATGGAGATGGTACGCTAAGTATTTTTCAAAGCTCTGTTGCTGCGGTAGAGTGCTCCGTAGAAATGCAAAAGTCCTTTCAGGAAACACCTAATGTGCCTTTAAGAATAGGCATTCATAGTGGAGATATCACTTATAGTAAAGAAGAAGTTTTTGGAGATGCGTTGAATACAACTTCTAGAATCGAAACGGCTTGTATTCCAGGTGGTGTTTTTGTATCTAATAAAGTATATGATGATATAAAAAATCATTCATGGTTAAGTGCCAAAAGTGTTGGTGAATTTCAATTTAAAGGCAATCAAGATTTTATTGAAATATATGCAGTTAATAATGAAGGGCTTCCTTTTCCTACCGATCCACAGTTGTCTCATTTAAAAGAGAGTAAGGCTAAAATTGTCAATGTCAATTCAACTATATCGGGATCTAAAAGTCATTCTCCAAATTATTTAAAAAAATTATCTCAAGCTTTTTTGGGTCTACTAGCATTAATGACCATCTTTTATCTTAGTAATAGTTTTTTTGAAAAAGAGCAAGTTAACTATCTAGCTAACTTACCAGAATCGGATCAAATTTCTATTGCAGTTTTGCCCTTTTCTAATTTTAGTGAAAGTAAAGAAGATGAATACTTTAGTGATGGGATAACGGAAGATATCCTAACTGTGCTTTCTAATATTAAAGATTTTAGAGTGATTTCTAGGACATCTGTTATGCAATATAAAAACACAGAAAAAAGTATTCCTAGGATTGGACGAGAATTGAATGCTACGCATATTTTGGAAGGTAGTGTTCGAAAATCAGATAATAAAGTAAGGGTGGTTGCCCAGTTAATCGATGCTAGAAATGACACACATATTTGGGCAGATACTTATGATCGAGAAATGACTGAAATTTTTGAGGTTCAAAGTGAGGTGGCAGAGCAAATTGCAGGAATGTTGAAGATGGAATTGAGCCCCCAAGACTGCGAAATGATTCAAAGGAAACCAACTGACAATTTACAGGCCTACGAATATTATTTACAAGGAAGAAAATATTACACCAATTATCAGGAAAAAGATAATGAAATTGCCATTCAGCTTTTTGAAAAAGCACTGGAGATTGATTCTAATTTTGCCCTTGCTTATGCAGGATTGGGAGATGCGCTGAGTCAAAAATCAAACTTTAAGTACGGCAATCCTGAATTGTTGAATACAGCAATGCAAATGAGCCAAAAAGCTATTCAGATAGATAGTAATAGCTCAGAAGGCTACAAAGCCTTAGGGTTGTCTTATCATTATCAAGGCGAGAAAGAAAAAGCCATGGAATCTTATTATCAAGCAGTGGAAATAAATCCAAATAATGAAATGGCTATTTCCAATATTGCACTAATTTGTCAGGAGGAAGGAAAGTTTGTCGAAGGAATTGATTGGGCAGAAAAAGCGATGGAATTGAATCCACAACATCAAATGTCCTTTTTACGCCTTTCTGAATTATACGAATCTATCGGTTTGGATGAAAAGGCGGAAACTATTTTAGTAGAAGGCATTGGCTGGAACCCTGATAATGAAGAACTAAATTTTAGACTAGGAAACCTGGAATTGAAATTGAATCATTTAGATAAGGCAAAGGAAAAAGCTGCTAGCCTAGCAAAAAATAAACCTGAGTCTCCAACAGCACCTGTTCTTCTTGGTAAGGTCGCTTTTTTTGAAAAGGATTATGAGAAAGCTAAGGAGTATTATATAAAAGCTAAAGAATTGGCTCAAAAAAAGAAAGGCTCAAAAAAACATTGGGACCTCGAGATGGAGCTTGCTTTTATAGAAGACAAACTCAGCGCAGAAACCCAAAATTCGTCTCAACTTCATAAATTATTGGCAGATTTAGAAAAAGAGGAAACGAAACATCCTAAAAAGCAATTTCAATTAATGATTGCCGCTATTTATTCTGTTTTGAATGAGGAAGAAAAAGCGATTGAATATTTAAAAAAGGCAACCGAACAAGGGTTTCTGGATTATAAAATGTTGGAAAACAACCCAATTTTTGAGGATCTCAAAGGCAAAGATCTTTTTAAAAATATTCAAAAAGAAGTTCAAAGAAAGGCGGAAGAAATACAGCGGAAAGTGAGCAAAGAAATTAGTTGAAAAATGAAAGGTTTGGTGCGGGGTTAAATCAATCAATTTAACCCCGCACTCTATTTTTTAGTTAGGTTTACAATAATGAAGGGAAGCATCATTTTACGATGATTTTACGACTGATTTTATCTAATCCAATTTGAATTACGGCTTGATAGATTCCTGAAGGTAGCTTTTGACTTCTGATAGGAATTGAAATTTTACTTTCTCCTTTTAATACCTGAATCGTTTGAGTCAGTAATGTTCGACCTAACGAATCAAAAAGGATCAATTCCCCGTTTTTGAGTTCCGAATCGTTTTGGATATTCAACCAAAATTCTGCTTTATCTTTTGAAACGGGATTTGGATAAAGTTCGAATGAAATGCCTGATCTCTTCTCGGTTTTTGAAACATTGTTAGTCATATCTTCACTGATCGTTAGTAATTGGCGGGCTTCAATGTTTTCAAATATTTGAGTTCCGCCGGCTGGCCAATTGATTATTAAACTATCAACATTTTCAGCGTTACCCAATCCAAAATGTACAATCATTGAATTTTGCCCTGCATAACCAGATTGAGATCTAATTTCCCGTGTTTGCCAAACTTCTTTTCCCTCAATTGTTGCCTTTGTTTTTACTTTAGCACCAATAGCATTCTTGTTGGATTGAATGCCTATTAGTTTGATTTTTAACCAATTATGGTCATTTCCTTTATTCAATAAAAGGGAGTTAGCCTTTTGACCATTTGAAGAGTTGTTTTTACAATTGGCGACCATTAAATCTAAAAAACCATCATTATTTACATCGCCCCAAGCGACTCCAAAAGAACAAAAAGTGAAATTTGAGGCTAATTGACTGGAAGCATCGATAAAGGATCCATCGCCTTGATTTTCATATAAAGTATTTTCCAAACCTAGGTTGCAAAAACCATTTGCGATAATCAAATCCAAATCTCCATCATTGTCATAATCTCCAAAAGCCGAGCCGTAAGTGCATTTTTCATCCGTCACAATAGGACCGTTGGTGACCACCTCAAATTCATCACCTTGATTGAGGTATAGTTGATTTCGTTGTTGTTGAAAGTAAAGCGAATTACCAACAAACAAATCAAAATCGCCATCATTATCAATATCTCCCCAAGAGCCTGTCATCGAACTTTTTTGGGTCGAAACAATGGCACCAGAAGTAAGCTTTTCGAAATTTCCTCCGCCTATTCCATAGAAAATGTCATTTGAAGTTTCGTTTTCATTTGCCACAAAAAGATCTGTTATTTCATCATTATTGAAATCTCCCCAAATAGCTCCTCGGCTGAGTTTTGCATCATTGACTAAAACATGATTTGTTATGCGTTCGAATTTTCCATTTTTGAGGTTTTTGTACAAATAATTTTTGTTGTTACCACCACTGTTGGTGATATATAAATCGAGCCAACCATCATTGTCATAATCTCCAAAAGTGGCTGTTTCCGCAAATGAACCAGTTGCAATTCCAGCATTTGAATTATAATTTAAATTGCCATTGCCATCATTTAAGTAGAGTAAATCCTCGGCTCCATACCAACTTGAAATAACTCCATCAATATGCCCATCATTGTTATAATCGACAAAACTTGCACCATCTGAAGGATTTGAAGCCTGTAGGGTTTCCATATCTGTCACTTCCGTAAATTGCCCTGTCCCGTCATTCAAATAGAACAAATCAGGCTGTCCTCCACTCAACCCATTAGAGATGTATATATCTTCCCATCCATCATTATTAAGATCGAAAAAATTGACACTTCGACTATCCGAAAGTTTGGAAGTAATGAATCCAGATGCTAATTCGAATTGCTGGGATTGTAGGAAAAAGGGAGAAATGAGAAAGAAAATGAGGAATACTTTTTTGGTTGTTTTAATTATCATGATTGGTGCTTTTTCTTTGAGAAAAATAATTCTTATTTGCGAACAAGTCCAATGTCTTTCTAAATATTGATTTCCTTTTAAGAATGATAGATACAGGTTATAATTAAGTCGAAAGAACTCATTTAATCTTTTGATCGTCATTCATCCTTTGTTAATGGTCATTTAAAGGTAGAAACGTGTCGATTTTATCAATTGAAAGCTTTTTTGGTCAAAAAAGAAGACCTTTACAAGATGTCGCGAAGAGTATTATATCATGCCCTGTTTTGGTTGACTTTTATCCTGTTGTATGTTGTCATTTATATGCTTTTTGCGGGTACTTCTGATTTGGCATACCCGCCCGTACAGCGGTTTTTTCGATTCTTTTTTCGGGAGTTGTCTTTCTTGCCTTGGAAAATTATTCCGTTCTATGCGCTCTTTTATTTCTTAGTTCCAAAATACTTTCAGAAAGGGAACTATTGGAAAATTTCCTTTGGGTTTTTAGGGAGTTTGGTCATATGCCTTTTAGGCTACCGTTCCATGATTTCGCCAGCCAGTAATATGATGTATGGTGAAATTCCTGCATTTAATGTGTACGACTTGAAGCGATTTATTTATTCATTGACATTTGATATGCTTCCTGCAATTGGCTTAGCGTCCACTATTAAATTGCTAAAAGGAAGAATGGCATTTTCGAAAAAAGAGGAAGCTTTAAAAAAGGAGAAATTAGAAGCGGAGCTCAATTTTTTAAAAGCTCAAACCAATCCACATTTTTTATTTAATACCTTGAATAACCTTTATGGATTGGCACGAATGAATGATCAAAATACGGCGCCATCTATTATGAAGCTTGCTAATATCATGCGATTTATTTTGCATGAGTGTAGTGTTCCAACCATTCCAATCGATAAAGAAATAAAGATAATTGAAGATTATATAGAGTTAGAAAGTCTTCGATACGATGACCGACTTACGGTCAACTTTGAAAAAAATATAGAAAATGTACAAAGCGAAATTGCACCGTTAATTTTGCTTCCTTTTGTTGAAAATGCATTTAAACACGGAGTAGGGGAGACCCGATTTGAGGCAGTCATTGACATCGCTTTGGAATTACAAGACAGGAAATTGAAATTCACTATAAAAAATTCGAAAGACGAGGATCAGAACACTGTAAATCAAGGCATCGGATTAAAGAACGTAAAACGGCAATTAGAGTTAATTTATGGAGAAAATTATAGCTTGGAAATTGAGTCGGAATCCAAAGTTTTTTTTGTTAAATTAACGATTCAATTGAGTCCACATGAAGAATAAAGCCAAACTAACCTGTCTAATTATCGAAGATGAACCCATTGCTGCTGAGGTGTTAAAAGACTATATTCAGCAGGTTTCTTTTTTAGATTTAAAAGGGGTTTGTAAGGATGCTATTTTTGCGCTAGATCGACTAAAAGAAGAAAAAATAGATGTGCTGTTTTTGGATATTCATTTGCCAAAATTGAAAGGATTAGATTTTTTGAAAATTCTTAAAGATAAACCTCAAACGATTCTTACCACAGCTTATCATCAATACGCATTAGATGCATTTGAAGAGGAAGTAGTTGATTATTTGATGAAGCCAATTGAATTCTCTCGATTTTTAAAAGCGGTTAATAAATTAAATCATAAGGAATCTCAGGAAGTTGTGCCTATTTCAGCTATTTCAGAAAATTCCAGACCATTTCGATTTTTTAATGTCAATAAAAAAATGGTCAAAGTTTATTTTGATGAAATTCAATACATTGAAAGCCTCAAGGATTATTCTCGTATTGTTACGACAGATTCATCCTTAACTGTGCGTGGACAAATTGGTGAAATGGAGGAATCTTTTAAAGCATTTTCGTTTTTGAGAATTCATCGATCCTTTATCGTTCCAATTGAAAAAATTAAAGCGTATTCAGCCTCGGAGGTGGAGGTTGAAGGAAAGGTATTGCCAATAGGAAGGAGTTATAAGCAGTTAGTTTCAGAAAGAATTCGGACTTTTTTTGTGGAGTAGTTTTCAATCAAGCATTTCTTTCAATATTCCCCAAAACATATCAACTCCTGTTTCAATTAATTCATCTGGAAAGTCATAATCATCATGATGAAGGGCAGATGTTTTTTTCCCTGCTCCAAGTCCAAACATAGCACCAGAATAATGTTGGGTAAAGAAGCCAAAATCTTCCCCAAATTTACATCCATGAGTAGGGTGAATTATGGACAAATTCATCTTTTTGGCGGCTTCAGAAATATATTGATTACAAAAGTCGCTATTCATTACTGTGGGAAAATAATCGAACCAATCGGTTTCATAAGTGAGATGATGGGAATTACAAATTTTCTCTAGCTGGGCATAACATTCCGAAACCAAATTATTCATTTTTTCAACGGACCAACAACGGATTGTAAAATGTAATTCTCCTTTTCCAGCTGAAAGCCCATAATCTTTTTGTCCCATTGAAATATGAATAGGAGTGATCAATGTGAAGTCTAAATCATTCGGATTTGGGATTTCTAATTTTTTGAATGCCTGAATTAATTCCGAAATGGCTAAGGCTGGATTAATGCCATTTTCAGGTTCGGCAGCATGAGCGGTTTTACCGCCTAGTTTAATTGCCAAACTTTGAACTGTGGGTGTAAACTGTCCTTTTACCTGATAAATTGAATGCATTGGGAGTCCCGGCAAATTATGGAGGGCAAATACATATTCAGGCTTAATCTCGTGGAACCTTGGATCTTCCAAAACGGCTTTTGCACCCTGACCATTTTCTTCTGCGGGCTGAAAAAGTAAAACTACCTTTCCGCTTTTGAAATCGCAATTTTGAAGTTTTTGAGCTAAACCACAAAGAATGATCATATGCCCATCATGGCCGCATTTATGAGATACATTTTGATTTTTTGAGCAGTAATAAAAGTTATTTTTTTCTTCAATTGGTAATGCATCCAATTCACACCTAATCATAATAGTGGATCCTTCTTTTGAAAATTCATAGACGATAGCAACTCCATGACCGCCAATGTCTCGAATGATTTTGATGGGGTTGAAAGGAGTGATGAATTCAATGATTTTTTGGGAGGTACCTTTCTCTTGCCCTGATAACTCAGGATGTTGATGTAGATATCGTCTGAAATTAATTAAATCTTGCACTGAAAATTGAGGTTTTGCTTTGAAAAAAATAGGAAGATAATCAATCCTAATCAGTATGACTCTTTTTACTTTTTTGTTACGAAATTCAGTTGGGCAAATCTTACATTTGTCCCATGAAATTTGAAAATCGCATCAATAGAACTCAATCTGCTTCTTTGTTTGAGGAAGCTAAAAATTATTTTCCTGGTGGAGTCAACTCACCTGTTAGGGCATTCAAGTCTGTTTCAGGGCCCCCTCTTTTCATCAAAAGAGGGGAAGGTTGCCGATTTACGGATGAAGATAATAACACCTATATAGATTTTTGCTGCTCATGGGGACCATTGATTTTGGGGCATAACAATGCCGAAATAAAAAACATGGTGATAGAGACAGTAGAGAAAGGTACTTCCTTTGGTACACCTACGAAATTGGGCAATTCGTTGGGGAAATTGATACTTGAAAATCATTCCTATATTGAGAAAATGCGGTTTGTGAGCTCTGGTACAGAGGCAGTTATGTCAGCGATTAGGTTGGCTAGAGGCGTAAAAGGGAAGAGTAAAGTTCTCAAATTCGAAGGATGTTATCATGGTCATGTTGATTCTTTGATGGTTAAAGCAGGATCAGGTTTGGCAACTTTTGGGGTAAGTACTTCGGCAGGAATTCCCGAAGCCTTTGCCAAAGAAACGTTAGTAGTACCTCTAAATGATAAAAGTGCGCTAAAAGAAGCTTTAGAGAAGCATGGAGACGATATTGCTTGTGTAATTATTGAACCAATCCCTGCTAATAATGGATTGCTTTTACAAGAAAAATCCTTCCTCGAATACCTACGTCAAGTTTGCACAGAACATGATGTTTTATTGATTTTCGATGAGGTGATTTCTGGCTTCCGAGTAGGTTTTGAAGGAGCAGCTGGATATTATGGAATTCAGCCTGATATTCTCACTTTTGGAAAAATTATTGGTGGGGGAATGCCTGTTGGTGCTTATGCCGCAAGTGCTGAAATAATGGGACACATTGCACCGGAGGGGGCAGTTTATCAAGCAGGAACACTTTCAGCCAATCCAGTAGCAATGGCGGCGGGTTTTGCTGCTTTAAGACAAACATTAGGCTCGAATTTTTATGAAAACTTAGCACAGAAAACGGAATATTTCGTTAAGAAAATTCAGGCATATTGTGATGAACAAGGATATGAAGTTTCTATACAGAATATTGGGTCAATTTTTTGGATGGCCTTCACTAAAGAAACAATCCGTTCTGCTGACCAAATTGACCCAGCAAGTATGGAAAAATTCAAAATTTTACATCATGATTTATTGCAACGAGGGGTATATCTAGGACCTTCGGGTTATGAAGTTGGATTTGTTTCAGCGGCACATCAGAAAGAAGACTTGGATCAGGCCGCAGAAACGATTTGTGTGGCAATGGATATTGTATTTTCTTAAAGTTATTGAAGAAGGCATGTTAATTTTTATGATAAGGGTAAATTGCTTGATTTCGGAAATAGATCTTAAATAGTAAGGGAAGCGTATATTTCGTTGTTAAAGCATTTGGGAGCCGATATTTTGAAGTATGGACTATAAAACTAGACTTTCGAACTGCGAAAAGTAATACCTTTTCTAAACTTTCGTTTGACTAAAAGTCTTTTATTACCGAGAATACATGCGATTTTGACACCCAACGTCCTTATTATAAGGGGCGTTTTTTTATTTGATGGTATTCATATCGTATTTTTGTCAAAATGTGAAGAGTGGTTACGTTTTAGATTAAGTCAAGTTAAATCTGCGGGGGTATTGAAGGTTTTTATTAATGTCATTTCTATATGATGCTTATCAATATTTACCGTGAAAAA
The DNA here is from genome assembly GCA_024743405.1 of Bacteroidota bacterium. Taxonomy (GTDB): domain Bacteria; phylum Bacteroidota; class Bacteroidia; order Chitinophagales; family Saprospiraceae; genus JANSWP01. The sequence goes on along the minus strand of JANSWP010000022.1, from coordinate 1,696 downwards.
ATAAACTAATGAATAAGTATTTATTCTTTTTACTATCAATTGGATTGTTCCTGTTCTCATTTGGATGTAAAAATTTCAATGATCTCGAAGACGCAAATATCATTAGCGGGAATAGTGAATACGCTATTCCACTCTTGGTAGCTAATACGTCTCTTCAAGAGTTATTGGAAGAATTTGATGATCAAACCACAATTGAAATTGGACCGGAAGGATTAATTACCCTTCGATATTTTGGAGATGTTGTGAACCGAACTAGTTCAGAGATTATTGGAGATGCATTAGGTTCTTTGCCTGAAGCGGTTCCATTGGCAGATACTTTAGTCGTCTTACCTTTTGAATCTCCTGCCGAACTAGAAGTTGATTTTGCAACTTTTAGTAAAGGGGTTGTGAGTTTTACATTCGCTCATACGACAGAAAAAATAAAAGAAATGACTTTGGAATTTCCGGAGGCATTCAAAAATGGGGAAACTCTAAAATTATATCAATTTTGGGATACCCCTCAAAATCTTGTCCTTCCGGGACAATCAGTGACGATTGATCTTCGAGGTTATGACCTGATTCCGAAAAATGGAGAATTACATGTACGTTATGATGCGAGAAATGAAGACGGAGATCGGGTGCTTTTTGATATAGCTGCAGGAGATTTAATTTTTGCCAATATGCCAGATTTAGGCTTCTCTTATATAGAAGGGTATCTTGGGAATCATGTTCATCCTGGTGAGCGAGATACGATCAAAATTGATTTTTTCGAGAATTGGTTGGCAGGCGAAGTCTATTTTGAAGACCCAAAAGTTTGGATTCGAGTCGAGAATTCTTTTGGAATCCCGACCGAATCGTTAATTGAAGACTTCACCGTTCATTATGCAGCTGGAGGTTCTGATGAATTAGAGAGTTCTTTTCTTACTATTGGAGAAGGAATCGAATTTGAATATCCCGAATTAGATGAAATAGGCGATGTTGCTACCACTGTTTTTCCTTTTAATAAGGATAATTCAAATATTGAAGTGATTTTGGGATCAAGTCCCATAGCAATGGAGTACAAAGTCGATGCCTTGACAAATCCAAATAACTTAGTTGATGTTCGTGGGTTTTTAACAGATAGTAGTTATTACAAAATTCAGGTAGATGTAGAATTACCAGTATTCGGACGAGCTTCAGGCTTTGCCGCAGCTGATACCTTTGATGTTGATTTTGATAGTTATAGTGAGGTAGAATGGGCGGAATTTAAAATCGTTGCTGAAAATGATATTCCATTAGATGTAGAGATGCAATTCTACTTTGCGGATGAACAAAATAATATTATTGATTCCCTTTTAACAGAACCTCAGAAACTTGTCCAAGCTGCTCCAGTAAATAATGAGGGTGATGTGACCGGTCGAACAAAAATAGAAACATTTGTTCCGATAGAAGCGGATCGTTTTGGCAAGATACAGGATGCAAAAAAGATTTATTTGAATGCTACTTTCTCCACTATTGATAATGGGCAAACTTCGGTGAAGGTTTTAAATACACAGGAAGTTGAGATTCGAATGGGCTTGAAATTAGGGACAAATTAGGTTTAACAGTTCTAATGTTCTATGTCTATATTATTGAAGATTAGAAGCTGTTTTAAAACCCACTACCGTTTTACAAATCATTAACCACAGTATATGATAAAATTGAAAATTGTATTATTAGGTTGTCTCCTGACAATCAG
>JANSWP010000083.1 GCA_024743405.1 Bacteroidota bacterium | reverse complement strand
TGACGGATTTAAAAGTTTAATAATCCGATATGAGACAAATGCCAGTCACTGGCTTGGGCTACATTATTTGGCTTTTTCGGTTATCCTTTTGAGGAAAGCTGAAAAAGCTCCAAAAAAACTTTAGACAACTTCATTCTCTTAATCCTAATCGCGTTTTTTGTTTTCATTTTTATTAGATAAATCCCTGAACCTGGATCAGAAATATCAATTGGTTGCGACTTTTCTGATGGGTTCGTTTGAAGGATCTTAGCAACACTGCCATAAGTATTATAAATAGTAATTCTTTCTATTGAGGAATTTCATGAATTAGAATGATTTCGAAAAAAAATAGAGAAGGATTTTTAGTTAGAGTTGAGGATTTCAATCCTCCAAAATTCCAAAAGACTTAAAATTTGAAATTAAATGATTGGCATACCTTAAAAATCCTAAATCAGTTAGATGAACGCCATCAACAGTTCCCTCATGGTCTTCCCCTAGGGCATTAGCATTGGAGATATAATAGACATTTTGAAAGCCTTTTTCCTCCATTTTTTGACATTCTTCTAGGAGAATTGCATTCTCACGAATCAATTCAGCTTCAATGGTTTTATCCATAAAACCGATTTCATATAGCATATTGTCGCCAAATAAAATGGGTGTATTTGGGTGTTTTTTTCGAATGGTTTTTACCGCCTCCAGAGCACGCTTTTTTACACTGGATGTGTCCATATTTTGTAAACATTCAATCACGAAAAATTGAGCATCTATGTCTGATATTAATTCAAGAATGGGTTCTTCCATTCTACCATTTCCACTAAAACCAAAGTTGATCACCTCCCTATCCAATTTTCGGGAAATAATATTCGTATGAGCCATACCAGGCCGGGAGGCACATCCTCCTTGAGTGATACTGGTTCCATAAAAAACAATCGGTTTTTTATCACTAGGGATCGCCTTTTTTATAGAGCTATTAGCGTCAATTCCAATTTCAAGATTCGTCACACCATCGTATAGTGGCAAAAACAATTTATACTCTCGCCAGTCTAAGGATAAATTTTGCACAAGTCTAACTTCATTTGTACTGGAGGAAGGACGCCCCGTATTGACATATCTCCAATTTCCTTCCTGTCTTACATATAAATCCACTCCTTTAATTCCTGTGGAAGCCATGTGATTCATATAGAAATCATTCAAGAGGGTCCATTTGAGATGAATTTCAGAAGAATTGGAATGAAAACTGACCGTTATTCCTGCCGAATTTTTAGACAAATTCCAAACGGGTTGTCTGACTTTATCTTTGTAAGAAAGTGGCAATCGGTCATAAGAGCTTTCTTTTAGAGAATCTGGGATAACCGTTCCTTCAATTAAAAAATGTTCTTTATCGTAATAAACAATGTAGGTTTCATCACTTGCATTCGTGGGAATGAGAATGGAAGAATAATTCCAAAATGTGAATAGAATAAGTGTATAAAGCATATGTATTTCTTAAATAATTGTGGTTTGTAAATTTTCTAAAAGTAAAACATAATACGGAATTGAATAGAATGAGTACTACTTTGGCGAGGCATATTTTTTGGAAATACAATTCATATGGGAGAGAAAAAATGCTTTTCTAAAATCTATTTTAATGATGAAATTGTTTAAAACTTTTTATCTAAATAACTGATGTTACGCAGGATGTTGTCCTTTTTGTCTTGATACAAAAAGAACGAAAAAAATCAAGACTGGTTTCATTTCTAAACGCTGCGCGGTTTCAAAATTCCTAAACTACCCAAACTCGCTTCGCTCAAACAATGGATAGTTCTTAACGGAATTTTGAAACCACTTCACTAAAATGAAAAAGGTCAATCCTAACACATAACCATTTATTTGTGCATCATCAGTAAATAAATAAAAATGCCATGTTTTGGAGAAAGAAAAAGCCGAAATTTGAAACTCCTCAAATAACTGACTCAACTTTTAATGAATTAGTTGCCAAATCAGAAATCCCAGTATTATTGGATTTTTATGCCAATTGGTGTGGACCATGCAAAGTATTAGGTCCAATTATAGATGAATTGGCGGAAGAATATGAGGGCAGAGCATTGATCGCTAAAGTGAATACAGAGGTAAATCCAATATTGAGTCAACATTTCAAAGTCAAGTCGATTCCGACTATTATGTTTGTTCATAAAGGCCAAATAGTAGAGCGTTATCAAGGGTTGATACCAAAACCAAATTTAGAAGAGATTTTAGAGGAATATATTGCGGATTCTGTGCAGGAATAGTTCTGGCTTTTTTCGCCTCGTTCTCTCAAAAAACCACCCTCTTCAAAAAAAGAAAATGATTGAACCAATAAAAAAGTATCGAAAAACGCATCAAGATTATTTCCAATTTTCTGCTCTAATTCCAACTTGGAATAATCTGGATTATTTGAAATTATGTATCGAAAGTATTCGCGAAAACTCCCATTTCGACATTCAAATAATCGTCATTGTTAATGAAGGAAAGGACGGTACTTTAGAATGGTTAAAAAATCAAAAAGATATTGATTTCGTTCACTCAAAAACGAATATTGGGATTTGTTATGGGTTGAATATCGCTCGTTCTTTGATTAAGTCTGATTATGTAATTTATTTGAATGATGATATGTATGTGTTGCCAAATTGGGATTTGGAACTATATAAAGAGATTAAGGAAATTGGGCACAATAAGTTCATGCTTTCGGCAACTATGATAGAGCCTTTTGAGACTGGGAATTCATGTGTTGTTGTGAAAGATTTTGGAACAGATATTCAAAGTTTTCAAAAGAAATTATTGTTAAATCAATATTTGAACTTAGTAAAAAATGATTGGAATGGAAGCACTTGGCCACCGAATGTTGTACATATTGATCTATGGGATTTTGTAGGAGGTTTGAGTATTGAATTTTCACCTGGCATGTATTCTGACCCAGATTTTTCAAGAAAACTATGGGAAGTTGGTATTCGGTTTTTTAAAGGTAAAGGCACTAGTTTGGTTTATCATTTTGGCTCAAAATCCACAAAAAAAGTTCGAAAAAATAAAGGGCGAAAGACTTTTTTAATGAAATGGGGCATTACACCACGAACTTTTATGAAGGAATATTTGAAGATTGGAAAACCGTGGGAAGGTTCTTTGAAGAATCCAAAACTAGGGTGGGGGAGTCAAGTTTTAAATAAACTGAAGCAGTTCCGATAATACCACTTTCTTCAAAAAAAGTCCCTCCAAAAATCGTTTTTTTACTTTATTACCAGAGCACTTAGAAAATGTATCTTTGAAAAATTAGACTCAAAAAGGTATTGCTTATACATCAACACATTCGGTTATAAAATTTGAATTTTGCCTTTGTATGAATACTGTTTTCTTGATGAAAAATCAGAAAAAAGAAATTTATGACCTCCTATTTTCCTAACTTCACTTCTCATAACATCAGCCTTGTAATCAAAATAAGTAAGTTCTTGGACTCCCCTCCAGAACCACCATTTTCTGGAGCGAGCCGCTTTTTAGCATTGCTCCAGTAATCTATAACTTGATTTTGTCCAAGCACTTATTAGGAAAAAAATACCATCTTTTAGAAAACGAATGCATAACGAATGATTTCTATATTATCATTAATCATCCAAAAATATTGGACTGTTTATCTTCCATTACTTCATAAATATTGGAGGATATCTATTCCCATCATTTTTTGCCTCATCCTTCTTGCATATATACTGACGGTTCCGTTTGGGAGTGAACAATTTTGGTTGGGTATTGCGTCCATTTTGTCTTTTAGTGCTTATGGGATAATTGAGTTTTTCTTTGGCAAGGAGCAATCAATTGAATTAGTAAACGCTTATTCGGAAACACCAGCCGATTTTAAAGAAGGCGAGAAAAGAGTTCCTTCTTTGATAAAAAACACCTTGGAATTTTCTATTCCAAAAAAGATTGAACAAAACAAGGAAGTAAAAATATCCATTACAATAGACTCTATTAGGGCGGTGGTCAAATTAGCTAAAAGCTCGAAACATATAAAGAATATCCGAACGGATGATTTTAAGCTTAGAATAAGTTCTAAAGACTTGATAGTCAGTCCAGAAGAAGCTGTTAATTTGTCTGAATTAGGAGAGCAGTTTCCTATAAATTTTGATTGGAGCATTAAAGGTGAAACACTCGGGAAAAAGGAAATAATGATTCATCCGAGTAAAGAGTTTAGTAATTATCTTGGACTTAGCGCCAAACAATCATCCGCTTGGATTGAAGCGGTTGAAGTTGTCGATAATTTAGGATGGTCTTCGAGACAACTCAGCGTGTTAAAATATGGTTTGCTTGGACTCGGAATTATATTTAGTATTCCACTTATGCACCCTGCATTTAATCTACTAATAGACGAAGTAACTGATAGTCCATTAGAAGAACCCATTGAGGTAGTGGAAGAATTAGAGGCTTATGTAAAGGAAGAATTTGCAGTGTTAGAAGAAATCAAAAAAGATGAAAGGATTTATTTAGAAGAAGAAGATATTCAGTGGCATTTTAAACTTTTAGAGGAGTATCAAGGAATAATAAAAAATATTGCGTATCAAAAAAAATCGAATCCACATTACAAGTTATTTTGGCTAAAGCATCAAAACTTTAAGCATGATATTTATCAAAAACTGAGAAGGAGTTATGCTAAGATTTTATCCAATCAAGATACAAGTATCGTTTATGAAGTCAATGAAGATGAACGCCAACTAATTTGTATTTCGAATAATTTTAAAGACTCCTTATTTACTGAAAATTTTCTACTGAATAAAAAAGATGTTTTTATAAAATATGATTTCTTGAAATTGTGTTTGGGATCAAAAAATATTGAAGCGCATTTAAATTGCGAAAAAGAAATAATTCTACAATCCAAATGAAATGTGAAGTAAATTTTCGAAAACTCTAACCAGTATCAAAAAACAGGGCTTTCACTCCTCATTGAATGTCATTTCCTCTCTAAACTGTACCTATTATTTTTGTCCAAGTCCTTCTTTTCAAAAAAATCATCATTGTAAATTGATAAAAATCATTTTTTGTATAAAAAAGAGCCTATAGCTTTGAAATCTGGTTTTTTAACAACCAGTTTGCGGAAAGAGAACAATGGTCCTTTTGATATTCTATCAGCGTTCTTAAAGTGTCTGTTAAAAGCCTAAACCTTATTATCAATCTATACAACAAGTACAATGAATTTATCCCCAAATTTATATGTCTATCCTATTTTATTAATCGTAGTTTTTTTGTTATAAAATTCAATATAGTTCAAAGCATGCTTCCCATTTTTTGGCGGGATGGATGGGATAAGATTGGACACTTAGGTTTGTATTTTTTGGTGACAACCATATTAGCTTTTCTTTTAAAAGGTTTAGGGTGGGGCGAAATCCAATTCTTATTCCTTTTTATGTGTAGTGTTGGAATAGTGCATGAAGTTTCTCACTACTTTCAGTTAAATAGAAGTTTTGAATTTGGTGATTTAGCTGCTAATTTTATTGGGGTTGTGATGTCCTATCTTTTCGTAAATTTCATAGAGGATAAGTTTGGATAGTGTCAATAAGAGTATGTTTAAAATATGCTAATAAAACTAGACAATCACTCTTCCCCAACCAGCCACTTTTTAAAATGCGGTGAGCGCTCCGTACTTACGATGGTATCCAATTCACAAGAAGGATTTAAGTCGATTTTTACTCTTGATTTTGAATAAGCATACATCTCATTAATGGCTTCGATATTGATGATGAATTGGCGATTGATTCTGAAATAACTATGTGGGTCTGTCATTTCTTCAATCTTTTCTAGAGAGTAGTCAATAGGGTATCTTTTACCTTTTTTTGTAACTAAAAAGGTGACTTTATCTTGCGTATAAAAATAAGCGCAATCTCTCATTTCGACCACTCGAATTTGTTGCCCAAATCGAATCAAAAAACGCTTATTATATTCGTCTCGATTCATCTCTCTAGCAAGTGTTTTATAATCAAATGTCTGAGAATGTGCCAATTTTCGATACTTCTTAATAGCCGTTTCAAGTTCTGGTTTTTTGATAGGCTTCAATAAATAATCAATGGTATTGACCTTAAAAGCTTGAATTGCATATTCATTATAGGCAGTCGTAAAAATAATAGGTTTTGAAATTTCAAAATGATTGAAAATCTCGAAACTAGCTCCGTCAGCTAAGTGAATATCCATGAATATTAAATCAGGTATAGGATTCGAATGTAGCCAATCAAGGCTATTTTCTATACTATCCAAATCATCCACAATTTCTATGCTTGAATCAATCTCCAAGATGAGTTTTGATAATCTGCGGACTGCAGCAGCTTCGTCTTCGATGATTAAAGTCTTCATTTTATTAAATTTTCGATTAATCCGTTTCCAAAGATTATTTATTCTTCATTTCTAAGCCGATAAGCCTATTTTACTACAGGAATTTCTACTCGAAATGTGTCTTCCGTTTCTTCAATTTTCATTTTTTTTCCGGTCAATAATTCATATCTTTTTATTAGGCTTTGTAAACCAAATTGAGTTGATTTTTCAGGTCTAATTTTCAGTTGTAAATTATTTTCAATGACCAAATAATCGTCTCCGTTCATATAAATATTTACGGTCAGTGGTTTTGTTTTTGAAATGATATTGTGTTTCACTGCATTTTCCAATAAAATCTGAAGTGTAAGTGGAGCAAGGTAAATTTGTTCTACACTCATATTCAAGTTTACTTTGAAATTTTCACCAAAGCGCCGCTCTAATAAATAAGTATAATTCTTTACTAATGCTAGTTCTTCAGCCAATGGAATGACATCTTTATCTCTATATTCTAACATGGTTCGATAAAAATCAGACATCTTCTCTACATACTGAACTGCAGTTTTGGGATCTTCGTCAATTACGGTAACCAGTGTGTTAAAACTATTGAATAAAAAGTGTGGATTGATTTGTGCTTTTAATGCTGCCAAATTGCTTTCGGCTTTTTCTTTTTCCAATAAATTGACGCGCTGAATTCGCTTATCACGTGCTTTTTGATACCAATAGAAAATACCACCTGCGGATAAAAGTACCAACAAAATAAACCACCATCTTTGCCATAGCGGTGGTAAAACTTCAAAAGAATAACTGATAATCGGCTCATCCAACCAAGCATCATTTTCTGTACTCGCCACATTAAAAGAATAGGTTCCCGGATCTAAATTTGAGTAGGTGACTTTTCTGTCTTTCGAGAAAATCCAATCGCGGTCATATCCGACTAATTGATATCGATATTTTACAGTTGACGGATCAGTATACCAGAGTCCAAGATAATCAAAAACTAGATTATTCTGATCATATAAAAATGTTGTATCTGAATGAAAATCAATTGGTTCTAAAAAGATAGAGACATTGCTTAATCGAGTTCGTGGGTGGATTTCTAAGGACTCATTTAGTGGAAGGTATTTAATAATTCCATTCTTACAACCTATCCATATATTGTCATTTCGATCTTTGCACACCGCATTTAGGTTTGGATCAATATCCTCAATTCCAACAGCTTTGTCATAATAAATTAAATGGCGCGTTTCTGGCTTTAAAATGTCCAAACCAGTTGGATGGACAATCAAAATATTGCCTTTTTTATCAGTAATCAGGCTCGTAATTGCCAAATCTCGAATACCTTCTTTAACGGTTAGGTGTTTAAATTCTTTGCCATCAAATTCGAAAATTCCTTCTTTCGCCGTACTCAACCAAATGTGCCCTTGTTGATCTTCAGTTATAGAATAAACTGCTTTCAAAAGGACTTCTTCAGAACCAGGTTCATCTTCATGATAATGAGCCGCTTTTTGAAAGTTTTTTATGCTTCCATTTTCCAAAACACTGATGCCTTTACCGTCGGTCGCAAACCATACTCGGGCTTTACTATCCACAAAAACTTTGTAAATAAAGTTGGTGCCTAGTCCGTCTTCTTGATTAAGATTTCGAGTGGAAAGACTACCATTCTCTAGTGGGTCTCCATTCAATTGAAGCTCTGTCACCCCGCCTAATGTAGCCAGCCAAATTTTGTCATTGACTCCATTCATCGACAAAATACTTCCATTTGATAAACCATCCTTTTCCGTCAAACGGCGAATTTTCAATGTTCTTTTATTAAAAATATAGACTCCATCACCGAAGGTACCAATCCAAATATTTTCAAAATTATCTTCATAAAGGCTGATGACATTTAGGCTTTGATTTTTCAAATGTTGGGTAAAAAAACTATTTCCCAATTCATCCAATTCGTGGGTGAAAAGCCCTTTTTCAGTGCCCACCCAAACTTTATTCTCACGATCCGCCAAAATTGATTGAATATTTTCAAAATCTGCTCCGGTCGTTATGGGAATGAATTCAAATTGTCTATTGGCATGACAGATACCATGTAAATTGGAAATCACCCAGATATTACCCTCTATGTCTTTATGTAAATCGTGGATTTTAGAGCCTGAAAGTTGATTTTGGTTTGACAGTTTTTGAAGCGTTCCATCAAGAAGCGAAAGTAACCAAACCCCATTTCCCTCTGTACCAATCCATAATTCCCTATCTTTAAATATTTCTAATTTACTTACAATTCCGTTATCCCAATTAGAGAGCGGATATTCAAATTTTTCTTTTTCAAAATCATAAAAACACACGCCTTTATCGTAGGTTCCAATCCAAAAATCACCATCATCATCTTCTAAAATTTCACGGACAATTTCGTCAGGCAAACCATCGTCCCTCGTCAAATTATTAATGATTTTTTCCTTATTTCGGATTTCACAAATGCTGATCCCGCCATCCGTTCCGACCCAAATTCGACCTAATTTATCCGTTTTCATGACATAAATATCATCGCCTAAGAGCCCGTCATCTGTATTGATATTGTATAAATGATTTTCACTTTTATAATAAATACCCTCACCGTAAGAGGCCAACCAGAAATTACCGTTATGATCTTCTGCAAACCCCATGATTGGTACGGAGGGTGTTCCTTCTTCTGGTTCCCATTTATTTAATTGTTGTTTTTCCAAATACCAAACAGTTCCGTCGTGGTAGCCTACCCAAAGCACGCCCTTTTCATTTTGAAATACAGAACGTACATGATTTGAGGTCGAATCTGATTTTAAAAAAGGGACAAACTCCAACCCATCGTACGAAAAAAGTCCCTCCGAAGTCCCAATCCAAAGTAAGCTATTTTGTGCTTCAAATATCAGTTCAATCTTGGCATTTCGATAGGTCTCCCCGATTTGATGCATTTTGAAAAACGGAGATTGAGCGTTTGACAATAATGCCAAACAACCGATAATAAGAGATAATATGATTGGTCTGATACTCAAATATTATTTTCTAAAATATGATCAACTTTAAAGTCAATACTCCTATTTTAGGCGCATTTGGCCTTTAACATTCACCTGAATTTCCTCAGAAATTTTCTGCTGAACAATTTTTGGAAGCGTAATATCGTGGTCATTTAGGAAAACAGAAAAAGAAGATTCAAAATTTAGTGTTCCATCTTTCACGCTCACTTGACTTTTAATAATTCGCTCTTGTTCCACTCCATGAATTTTGAGTTTCCCTTTTGCTCTCAAAGTGTAGGCTCCATCTTTTTCCAAATTTCTTTTTTCGATAATCTTCCCTACAAATGTCGCTTGTTGATATTTCGTACTTTCCATATAATTTTCATTAAATAACCGCTTATAGAATGGCGTACTAAATCCCTCAAAACTGTTAATGTCGATCATCAAAGCGAATGACCGATCATCGATATTGATAATTCCTTGTAGCTTTTCTGACTTTGCTTCAATGACTTCCAAAGAGGCTTCAGATTTGAAAAGAATCTGCCCTTTATGACAAACATAAGTCTTCCCTTTCGAATAAAACGCCGCCGAAATGGTAAAAATGAAAACAATGAAAATTAATCGAATCATGGTTTATCTATTTTTTTCTAACGCTGCCTCCACCCTCACCTGAATTTCCTCTGCAATTTTCTGATGGACAATTTTTGGAATTGAAATATCATGCTCCACCAAAAAGATGGTAAAAAAGGCTCTTAATTGCAAGGTTCCGTCTTTAATCGCAACTTGACTTTTAATAATTCGCTCTTGTTCCACACCATGAATTTTGAGTTTCCCCTTTGCTCTTAAAGTGTATACCCCGTCTTTGCTCAAAACTGTTTTCTCAATAATTTTTCCGGTAAAAGATGCTTGTTGATGTTCAACACTTTCCATATAATTTTCGTAAAAATGTGTTTGCTGGAGTAAATTATTGAATCCATTAAAACTTTTTACATCTATCGTGAAGGCAAAGGTTCTATTTTTTGTGTCAATCACTCCTTTTAGTTCTTTTGATGTTGCCTCAATTACTTCTAATGGAGCTTCTGACCTAAAATGAATCTGCCCTGTTTGAATGATCCAAACCGATTCTTCGATATCGAATGAAGTCGTAATGAAAACAATGAATGAGATAATCAATAAGCGAATCATGTTTTTTTTTTTGGATTGAGTTCAGAGCCAACGATCCAAAATTAACATGCAATTCGGAGTTATTCTATCATCTCTTGCTCATTGGGTACAATTGAGTGTTGAGTAGGGATGTTCTTTGGTGGAAACCAAAAATATCTTTTAGTGTGGAGGTGATTCGATTAGATTAAGATTGTCAACTACCAAGCTGACAATCCTAAAAACGCTTAATCAGTTTCGCATTAAAGCGACTATAATTTTGATTTGATTGATCAAAAACCCCTTCGTAATATAGGTAAAGAGATAAGTTTTTCTGAATTCTGAGATTCAAACTTGCACCACCGATATTCTGATGAACTACTCGGTCGCCGATTTTATATTTATAGTCTACCCATCGATAATAAATCTCTCCATTCAACTTACCTCTAATGAGTTCTTTAGATAATCGCGCACCAAAAATCTGGCTATCCAAAAAGTCAGTTTGAAGGAAATTGGCTCGAATCGTAGCTCGAGCATTAATAAAAGGAACCTTACTGATAGTAATATATCCATTGAGGTTTCGAGACGGATTCGCTTTACTTTTTTGGAACCGAACACTAGAATTAAGCCCCCATGAAATCATACGAGTTGGTCGGTGACTAATTCCAAAACGGAATCCCTGTCGTGTTTCATCTTCTATCAATCGATCAATAAAATCTTTATAGGATTCGTAATAAATAATATTCTTTCGATTGTCATAAGAGGCGGAAACTCTCCATTTTTTATTGATTCGATAGCGCAAAGAGACGTATAAATTAGTTAGGCGTGCCGAACTATTGATTTCGTTATTGATGTTTTCAAAGAAGTCCACTTCAAATGAACCGAAGAGATTTAAGTTTTTGGCTAACTGACTAGAATGTTGAAAATACATAAAACGGCGGTCGGTATTGCCTTTGTTCATCTGTTGAACGACACCGAGTGTGGTTATGGCATAATTGCCAGGATCGCTTGAAACATGACTCGCATAAGCTCCAAATTGTAATAAAGAAGGGTCAAAACTGTAATCTTGAAAATTAGGTCTCGAACCAGCAATGGCGCCCAATCGGAAATTGCCAAATCCCTTTTCGTATTGTAATCCATCAATCGCCCCCATGCTTGAGATCTTCTGATTGATTTTTCGCCCAAAAGTCAAACTCGACGATTTATCAAAGTCATATTTTACGGAAAGAGAATAAATCCTTAAGGCATCCGAAATATTGACCGAATCATTTAGTGTATGCCTGAATGTAATATAGTTTTCAGTTGAAAATCGCGAATTTTTCAAATTATACCCCCTAAAAGAGAACGCATATCGCATTCGATGAGAAGTCTTGTAATCAGAAAAATTACTATACGATGCTGCTGAGATCCGACCTTTTATTTTCTCTTTAAATAAGACTTCCTCCTCCTCGGATTCAGGTTGAGGTGCCACAGGGCGGTCGCCAATAGGTATTTCCTCTACCTTTGGAAATGGTTCATCTTTTTCTTCTTCTATAACTTTAGGCACTTCTTTTTTGATAATCGTTCGAGCGGATATTTCGTCGCCTGCTTTAAAATCCTGTTCTCCTAACCTTGAACACACAGTGGAAGAAGAAGACTTGTTATCGATGAGTAATGCGGGAAGTAGATTCCCATTATTATTGATAAATAAGGTATCTCCAACATTAATGTTTTCAGTAGAATTAAATTTGACATATACATTTCGGGAGGAAACGAAAGATACAGTTCCTGTTTCGAGTACGACATCGATTTGTCCATGTAATGAAAATGCAAAGAGCAAGAAAAAGGATATTTGAAGGATATTTTTCATTTGGACACTATTTTTTATGGTTCTTGACAAATTCCACGATGATGGTTAATCAAAGAAGGGTTTTTATTTGGATGGTTGAATTTATCTGACAACCCAATAGACTTTATTCCAAAAAATATTCTATGGCTAGAACTTAGTCTTTTGTCCTCACTCTTCGTCACGTACTCGCCTTAATAACTATGGCTATTAGGCTCCGTGCGTTTCTCGATTGAGGTCAAAATTCAAAACTTCTATCTCAATAATACTTTTAGCATAAAGTCTAATGAGCATATTGCAATTTCACAAATTTATTTTCAGGAAGGGTTCCTATTTTTCCGAAAGAGAAAAATTCGGTGTTGAACGGGAAAACTATTTCGAAAGAGAGAAAAATGTGAAAGGTTTTTTAAAACCTTTCACATTTAAGCCTCATTTTTTCTAGTCGCCATTAGGATGACATTCTAAACATTTCGTACTCACATATTGATATCCACTGACATCATCATGTTCATCGGCTAAATCATTCGGATCATTGTGTTCGTGACAATCAATACAACTGAAGATGGCAAAATTACCAGGTGATGTATGGCATTCTGCACAGTCGTTCCATTCATTTTTGTGGTTTCCGCTGTAAATTGGGAAATACTCTCCATCATGATCCCAATTTGCCGGTTCCCATGCGTTTTCTGTATGACATTCCAAACAATCAGTTGGGAAGTTCGCGCTATTATGGTCTGGGTCATTGGCATTATTGTAGTCACTTTCATGACAACCAAAACAGGTTGTTGGCGTATTGGTAAAGGTTGAATTGTGACATTCTGCACATCCAACTTGTTTGTGTGCACCTTTTAAGACATAATAATTATCATGGTCGGCGAAGGTTGCAGGCATCCAATTTGGATCTGTTGTATGGCAACTTACACAATCCATTGAGAAATTTAACTGTTCATGATCTGGTGCGGTAGTTTGCTCAAAATCCATTTGATGACAGGCAGAACATTCGGTTGGTGTCCCTTCATAACCATTTGCGTGACAACTGTTACAATCTACAGATACATGGGCGCCCGTTAATGGGAAATTCGTTTTATTATGGTCAAAAGTTCCATCTTCGTCGCCTGTAGGGTGACAAGCTAAACACGCGCCACTTTCATAGACATATCCTCCCACTTTATTGTGATCGTCATCTGTTTCCGATTTTCCATGGCAAGTTATACAAGTAAATTCAGCATAATTCGCTGGATTTGGGTGACATTCAACACAACTAGACCATTCGCCATTATGCGAACCACTATAAATTGGGAAGTAATCATTGTCATGTTGTTTGTACTCCGCAGGCATCCAATCTAAATCCAATGTATGACAAGAGGCACAATCAGTCCCAAAATTTAAAGCTTTGTGATCCGGGTTTATTACAGCATCAAAATCCATTTGGTGACAAGAAAAACAATCGCTTGGAATCGTCGCAAAAGTACCTGTCGTATGACATTCTGTACAGCCTATATCGTGTCCTTTTTGTAGTGGGAAAAAGTCGTGTAATATATTGTCGGCTGACCAGTCAAAGGCATTTATATCATGGCAATCTATACATTGTGTTGAATATCCTGATGCAATGTGATTGGGTTCTGTTGTTGCTAGATAATCTGACATATGGCAGTTTAAACAGTCGTTTCCGAGTCGATTAAACTGAAGGTTGGATTCGGATATATGACAATCATTACAGCTTATTTGAGCATGTGCTCCGAGTAAAGGAAATCCATTATCTTGATGTAATTCTGTAATATTATCGACTAGCCAATTATCAACGGTATGACATCTCGCACAATCTGATCCAACAGTCATATTATGAAAATCGGTATGACATGAGATACATTCCATTTGAGTTTCGGTAAAGACTAATGCCTCGTGACACAATCGACAATCTGTCGCAGCATGCCCTCCTTCCAATGGAAAGTTGGTGTCATTGTGATTAAAGCGAATAGAATCTACTGGCAAAGCGTCTGTTACGCCTTCATAATTATTTGGATTAATAGGTTCAAAATTCCATTTTTCCAAAGGAATTTCCCAACTATCTGAAGTGTGGCACGCCGCACAATTCATTTCAAATTGTTCACCATGAGGGGACTGGGCAGAGAGTCCGAATGTTATTAACAGAAAACAGAGCGTTATTAGAGCTGAAAGATTTTCAAAATCTTTCAGCACGCTGTCTCTAGGTGGAGATATCGTATTCGGTCTTATGATGGAAGATGATTTATGCATTATTATTTCTACTATTTAGCTTGACTATTTTTCTTTGAGACTTATACGGGTATCATTGTGGGGCAGGTTGCTTTGAATGAAAAAAAATAAATATATTCTCGTCAAAGGCTTGTTTTTAGATGTTTTTGGGTGATTTAGATTAAAACAAAGTAGGTTATTAGAAGCTTACCTTACTAAATCAATATATTCGTATTCCTAGAAAGAATTTTAACCTAAATCCAAATTAATATGAAAAGAATATTTACCATTTTATCCTTTTGTTTACCTCTATTTGCTGTTGGACAAAGCTTCGAATTAGACCCTTCTGAGGATATTTACCAAGAACATTTTGTTAATGATTACTCGGGAGACGACATTCTTGTAAAGAATATTTCAAATGATCCAATCACCGTTAATTTTGAGACGCTATCTAATACTTTTCTAGGTGACTGGAAGGGTACAGTTTGCGCAGGTCCGGATTGTTTTAACCATATTCCAGATACTGGTACAGCCGGGGTAATTCTTCCCGGCGGTGAAGGGTTTTATCAATGTTCTATGTTTTTCGGAGAATTCGCGGGAGAAGGCACACTAACGATTCGATTTTATGATGCTAATGATGAAACAATTGCTGATACGATAAGCTTAACTTACAAAGTTGAAGAAATTACAAATACTCATAATCTGGCAAACGATTATAATTTCAAATTAAGCCCCAATCCAACAATGGGAACTTTGAATGTTGTAAATGACCACATTGAACTGTATGAAGTAAATGTATACAGTATGACGGGACAACTGATTTTGAATGAAAAAGTATCAGGAAAATCTTGGAATGGTGACTTATTCAATCAAAATAGCGGCATTTATATTTTGACTGTTACGGATAAAACAGGGTTAATCTATAGACAAAAAATCAGCAAAACCTAGTGAGTGAAAAGCAGTGAAAGATTTTTTGAATCTTTCACTGCTCCTATCTTAATTATGGCAGTCAATACATTCGAAGCGCTCAAATTTATATTGTGTAATCATGGTACCATCGGCTGACTCCATGGGTTTATGGCAAGCTTCGCAAGCTACTTCCGCATGAGCGCCATCTAATGGAAAAGCCGTATTATCATGATTAAAATCTTCCATACCCCAACTTTGGAATCCATGACATCGGGCGCAATCCGTCACTCCATTTTCCTCAAATTGGTCATCATGCACATTTTCATGACATAGCGCACAATCATTGGTCAGTCCTGTAAATCCTACTATATCAACAGGTAAGCTTGTCCATTCTATTACTCCATGACAGTCCATGCATTTTGTTTCAGCATGCACACCTTGTAACTCAAATTCCGTCAAATTATGATCGAATGTATTTTCTACCCAATTATCTGCGATATGGCATTTTTGACAATCTTGTTCGGGGTAATATTCAGTAGTTAAATACCCGTCGTGTATATCATCATGACAATCGACACAGGTCTCGCCAATATTTCTGAATGTCCATCGGTCATCGTCTTCACTAATATGGCAAGCAAAACAAGGGGTTGCCAAATGCGCCCCTTCAAGCGGAAACTTTGACTCATTATGTTGTTCAATCGTATATAATGACCCTTCAAAACCATCCTCTGTATGGCATTCAACACAATCAGGACTGACGTGGTTAATTGCAAATTCACCCTCGTGGTAATCATCATGACAAGCTGCACAAGTATTATGTTCCAAAGGTTCTCTTAAACTTTCTGTGTGGCATTCTTTACATTCTACCTGACGATGTTTTCCAACTAAAGGAAAGTCAGTTAAATTATGATCAAATCTATCCTCAGGGATGTCAAAAAATGATTTTTCGTTATGACATTCTGCACAATTAGAACCAAACCGATTGTCGTGTACATCTTCATGACATTGGATACAATCATTGATCGCGATACCCATTTGATCTTGAAATATTTGATCTAATGTCGCATTCAAATTGTGGCAATCCGCACATTTTACTTCTTTATGTTTTCCTTTAAGCGGAAAATTAGTTCGGTCATGATTAAATCTTCTGATTCTTCGCAAAGACGTAAAAGACTCTACTGAGTGACATTGCTTACAGTTATTACCTAAATTCCCTTCATGAACATCATCGTGACAGTCTATACAATTATCAAATTTAACCCCTGTAAATACTTGAAAATCCTTTCCATTTCGGGTCTCCTTTTGGTGGCATTCGATACAATCCACATTCGCGTGGGCGCCTTCTAATGGATATTCGGTATCATCATGATCGAAATAGGTGGCTGGTGCGAACTCTTCGTGCGAATGACACATTGCACAATCATTTGTTGACAATGTGTTTTGATGCATATCTTCATGACAGGAGATACAATCTTGATCTAAGCCCAAAAAAGTTCGCTCTCTTTTTTTCAGCTCGGGATCGTCAACAAAATCTGCTTTGTGACACTCCCGACAGTCAATTCGTCCATGTGCACCCTGTAATTCATAGCCTGTCAAATCGTGATCAAAATTATCTTCATCAAATCGCATAGCGTCGAATTCCCGACCATGGTGGTCACTATGACAAGTTGCACAATCCTTGCCTTTGACTTCGCTCGATGCATGAAATCCTTGTCCTTTATCAACCCTCGTTTTTATCTCCTTATGACAATCCAAACACTTCGTATTCGACACTTTGTTTCCCAAATCATGACATTGCGTACAGTTGAACATCCCTTCCAAATCTGCATGAGATTGTATGAGTTCGCCTGGAGAAAGTTGTGCTTGCGCCGTTAGGGCAAACATCATGGCTAAAAGCGATATATTTATGAATCTAAGAATCATTATCTTTTTTAAATCAGTAGATAGACCAGGGTGTAATGGAGTCTGTCTCTCCTACTTCATACTACCGATACTTCTTCATTGTAAAACCAAACCGTTTAGTGATCTGAACCCCTGCCTTTTGCAAAAACTGTGTAGGTAATTCTCCTCCGGCGAAGATGTAAACCAAATCATTTTTCAAATGCTCTTCCCGACCATCTTCACTATATTTTAAGGTCACTTGTTGTTTTTCAATTTTTGTCAAATTCGTATTGTACTTCACATTGACCCAACCTTTTTCAATCGCCGCCAAAATCTGCTCTCTATTCTTAGGTTTCAATCGACTAAATTTATCTTTCCGGTAGGATAATACCACCTTATTTTGTTTGCATAATAGAATCGCAGATTCTATGGCTGAATCTCCTCCACCCACTACGACTATTTCTTTGTCAGCAATCATTTCTGGTTCTAATAATCGGTAGGCAACTTTTTCTGTCATTTCTCCTTGTACACCTAATTTTCTAGGCGTTCCTCGTCTTCCAATTGCTAATAATACTGTTTTGGTTTTGAATTCTTCTCCTTTTATCGTCGTTACTTTAAAATGACCATTTTCAGGAATGACGGTCTCTACTTTGGTCTTTTCATTAATCGTAATATCATTTTTCGAAAGTGCGGCATTCCATACGTCCAATAATTCTCCTTTACTGGTATTAAACAATTTAACCTTGCCGTAAAGTGGCAAATCCATTGGTGAGGTCATAACAATTTTGGAGCGGGGGAAGGTATAAACCGTCCCGCCCAAAGTATCTTGCTCGAGTGTTATAAATTTCAAACCGTACTTCTTAGCAGCTAAAGAAGCAGAAATACCTGCAGGACCAGCACCCACGATGACAATGTCTAGAGTCGAATCATCTTTTGGCAATTTTGATTTGACAATATTCTCAACGGCATACATTCCTTGCTCAACGCTATTTTTGATTAAACCCATTCCTCCTAATTCACCCGCTATATAAATACCAGGCATATTGGTCTCATAACTTTCACTCACGTGTGGTAAATCAACCCCTCGTTTTTCAGTACCAATAACTAAAGAAATAGCCTCTACCGGGCAAGCATGAAAACAAGCTCCATGTCCTACACAATTGGACGCTTTAATCAACGTACCAGCGCCTTTTAATATTCCTAAAATATCTTTTTCTGGACAAGCTTCCACACAAGCACCACTTTTGATACAAGTACCTAAATCAATTACAGGGTGAAGAGAAACAGGTTCGTGTAAACCATCCTCTTTGGCAGATTCAATTTTTGCTTCTACCACTTCTGATGCCTGTTTCAATTTTTTCAAATAAAAGTAAACGATCGCCACACAAAATAAAAGGACACTAACATATATGATGATTTGTTCTAAAAGCATAACTAATTAGGTTTAAATGGTTAAGAAAATCATGAAGAACCCTCCTCGTATTAAAAAATCCATTTATAACCAAAAGCCAAGGTAATTGCTACATGTACGACTACGATGACCAACATAATGATTGCAAAAGGTAAATGGGCTACATGCCAGTACCTGAATAATTTTTGCATGATTTCCAATCGCTCAATTCGAGTATTTAAAGCCATCTCTTGTTTCACTAAGCCTACAACTTTTCGGATATCACGACGCGTAAAACCATTCTGTTTTAATGTTTTACGAATACTATTTAATTTTTTCTTTTCTTCAAAAAACCGAGTGAAAAATCCAGATGGACTTTGAACATTGACAGAAGTTAAAATCGCATTTTGGCTTACAGCATCCAATTGATAGGAACTATTCAAAATATCGCCTACATTAGTTTTCATTTCTTTTACTTCATTCAAGCTCAATTCCCGACCTTCAATTGACCGAGGTATTTGTATATATATGTATCGTCCAATGACCCCACTCAAAACCACAGCTACCATACTCCAAAAAGCAATCGAAACAATGCCTCCGAATTTGAAAGCGGTATGAAATAAAATCATTACCGGTCCGAGGCTACACAAAAAGATGTGAAACTCCAACCAATACTTTAATCGACCTAATCGAACCATCGATTTACTTCGTTTTCGAACGAGGTACATCACTACCCCTATCAAAATCAATAAAGTTCCGACAATCCCGAGCCCATGCCCGTATAAACCACCTGCCTTAAAATTGGCGTGATCAGGATGATAAAATCGATCAACCATTGGTGTGGAGTAATAAGAATATCCCTTGTAACTCAAATAAATAGTTGTAAGTACAACTATGGTTGCCATTATAGAAATGTATATAAAATGTGTTGTTTTTGACATTTTTCTTCGCCTGGTTTATTTATAAAATTGTATTGGTCTATTTTCATATTTCCATTTTTATTTCCAAAATATTTTTATCCAATTTTATTAAAATGAGCTTTATAATAAGTAGATACGGAAAAGAAAGAAGGGGCGGTTGCTTATCGTTTAAAAAATAATTATAGAGATTGCTCCTTAGAAAGCAAAAGATAGGAAAGCCAAACAAGTGCAGTAATGATTATCATAACGTTCAAATTAAGTTAAGAGATTTCAATATCCTTATGGTCAAAACTAGTCTACAAATAATTCTACTGGAATAAAATCAATGTGAACTGGAAAATTATTTATCCGAATGAGTAAATTAAATATGGTCTCCTCTCAATAAAGTATTTTTTGTTCTGGCGAATTTGTTAGAAATTGCCGCAAAATTCAACTTATATATGCCTTCATTCAAATATATTCTTACCAGTTTGTTGTGTTTAATGTCTCTTTTTACCATAGCTCAAAAAGAGGCTTATGTTACTGATCCAGACCCTTTGGTTCAAGCAAAATTAGCCAATTGGCAAGATTTGAAATTTGGCTTTATGATGCATTGGGGAACATATAGTCAATGGGGAATTGTCGAAAGTTGGTCTATTTGTTCGGAAGATTGGATTAGCAGAAAAAGTAATAATTATGTGGAGTATGTAAAAGAATATGAAGCCTTGCCAAAGACTTTTAACCCCACACAATTTGACCCTGACAAATGGGCAAATGCCGCTTGGAATGCTGGTATGCGCTATGTCGTATTTACCACTAAACACCATGATGGCTTTAGTATGTTTGATAGTAAATACACAGATTATAAAATTACTGGACCAGATGTACCTTTTCGATCTCATCCTAAAGCGAATATAACCTATCATTTGTTCAATGCTTTTCGAGAAAAAGGTTTCAAAACAGGAGCCTATTTTTCTAAACCAGACTGGCATCATGAAGATTATTGGGCACCAGAGTGGGCAACGCCCAATCGGTGCAATAATTACGATATTCGAAAATATCCTGAACGGTGGCAACGATTCGAAGACTTTACTTTTAATCAACTCGAAGAATTGATGACGGATTATGGGGACATTGATATTCTCTGGTTGGATGGTGGCTGGATCCGTCCAGATTCAACTATCAATGAAGAGGTGATTTCTTGGGGTTATGACTTACCAAAATGGGGGCAAAATATTGATATGGATCGCATTGTAAAAATGGCAAGACAAAAACAACCTGGCTTAATCGTCGTAGATCGTTCCGTTCACGGACCCTATGAAAATTATCGGACCCCCGAACAACGGGTTCCTGATAAAACTTTGCCTTATCCTTGGGAAACGTGTATGACAATGGCAGGAGGATGGAGTTATTCTTTTAATCCAAATTATAAACCAACTCGGCAACTCATTCATACACTTATCGACATTGTAGCCAAAGGAGGTAATTTTTTACTAAACATAGGACCTAGTCCTGACGGAACAATTGATGAAACAGCCTATGATCGTTTACGTGAAATTGGTGATTGGATGGATGTAAATGGCGAGGCGATTTATGCCTCTCGACCACTCGCGCCTTATAAAGAAGGTAAAGTTTGCCTTACCCAATCAAAGAATGAGCAAACCATTTATGCGCTCTATTTGGCGGAAGAAAATGAAGAAACCATGCCTCCTAAAATATGGTTTTCACAGCTTGTCTTACCAAAGTCTGCAACGATCCAGTTATTAGGAACCAATGAAAAATTGAAATGGGAGAGTGTAGGAAATGGATTTATGGTGCATATCCCAGAGAAGTTACAACAAAATCCATCTTGTAAATATGCATGGGTTTTGAAGATTGTTCGTTAATAGGTGTTTAAGACACAATACAATAATAAACTTAAGCCCTAATTACTGATTGTTTTACTCCGTAAAAATAATCTTACTAGGTTTTTATTACCAAATACTAAAACATGAAATTTCAAAGATCATTATTATTACTCCTAGCGACTATTACTTTATGGTCATTTTCAAGCTGTTCAGATGATCAGTCGCCGTATGATTGTATAAGTGATGGTAACTATTATTTCGCAAAGGCTGAGTCTCGTGGTGAGCCTCCTCTTTTTAGTTCAAAATCCGAAGCAGAGGAATACGCCAAAATTTACGAAACAGAAGACTTCTTGTTTACAAAGACTTCTTATTTTTCAATCGAAAATAATATCTGTATAATGAAAGGTACAGAGTTTAAATCTAACATAAAAGATTGTACTACAATAGAACTCACGTCAAACGGTAACACGGGTTTATTATTCTTGGAGCATCTACATAGAGGCATTTACGCGATGACATTCGAGGGTGGAACTGGCGTCAAGCTGGTAAAAAAGCTAAAATAAGGATTACTGTTTTCAATAAAAAACAGAATTACTATCGGCGACGTTTTGTTGCAAATGCCGCTCTAATCAGAATTTGAGTTTAGTTGACGAGACTCCACAAAACTCTTGACCGTTTTGCGATGTACGCCCAGTATTCTGCCAATAGCCGCGTAAGAAATGTTTTTGGATAGCAGTTCTTTGATTTGTTCCTCCTTGCCAGTTAATTTGGTATAGCTAGACAGGCTCCCTTTTGGTCTGCCCAATTTCATGCCTTCGCTTTTCTTTCTGGCAAGTGCTTCTTTGGTACGTTGGGAAATGAGTTGTCTCTCAATTTCGGCAGAAAGAGAAAAAGCAAATGCCAGCACTTTGGAATTGATATTGTTGCCCAATTCATAGTTTTCTTTGATAGTATGCACTTTTGCATCTTTTTCCATGCAGGTGTGCAAAATGCTCATCACTTCCATCAAATTTCTACCTAGACGGGACAGTTCGCTAACAATCAAAATATCATTTTCTCTAAGTTGGTTTAGGGTCGTTCCCAATATTCTGTCACTCAATTTTTTACGACTGCTCACGGTTTCTTCTACCCATTGGTCAATCACCAACTTATGAACATCAGCATATTTCAATATTTCAAAGCGTTGATTTTCGACACTTTGTTTATCTGTACTCACACGAATATAGGCGTATATCATTGGCTGATTTTGATAAAAATATATAAAACCCTAAATTAGAATTATTTTAGCCAATAAAGTAGAAAAATAAAGGGCATTTTAAGGTTTCGATTTTGGGCTTATTAAAACGCAGGTTTTTACGCATCAAATAATTCAAAGATTACTCCTTTAAAATTTAATACCTATGCAGCCCCCATTCAATTCTGAATAACAATATCCTCCAGCCTTCTGGTTTTATATTGCTGCAAAACGCCATTCAGCATTTCATAGACTTCTTTTTCTTCGGCAGAAAGATCCTCCAATCTCAATGGATCTGTCTCCAAATAATCATTAGAAATATCATACAATTTACCAGAATCATACAATTTAAAGCGTTGATTTCGAGCAAAAACGCTAGCCTTTGAAGCCTTTCCACTTCGAGAATACCAATTGTAAATCCATTTTCGCGGATTTCCTTTCTCACCTATTATTTGAGGGAGAAAACTATGCCCATCAATATCTAATGAGGCGGGTACCATTACATTAGCGACTTCACCTATCGTTGGAAGAAAATCACTAAAATCGACTAAATCAGAACAAACGGAACCTGTTTTCGCTTTATTATGCCATTTCACAATCAAAGGAACTCGGGTACCTCCATCGGTTGACTTTCCTTTTGCGCCTGCCACTTCTCGCCCATTCATTATAGAAGCTATGGGCACATCTGTTCCATTGTCACCTGTAAATATGATAATTGTGTTTTCCTCAATGCCCAATTCTTTTAATTTACGATTTATGTTCCCAATAATTTTATCGGTATAAGCCATCATATCTTCAAAGTAATGTGCTTGTCCTTTGTATCGCATTACGGTAGTATCGTCTTTTAACCATTCATCAGAATCAGGAGTAGGACTAAATGGACAATGAGTTAAAATCATTGGGTAATACAAAAAGAAAGGTTGTTCCTTGCTGACCGATTTTTCCATAAAATCCAATCCAAAATCACTGACTACCTTGGGCCCAAAATCATCTTTTTCAAACGTTTTTACGACACCATTTACCTCCAAAACAGGTTCTGAAAAACGCGTATCTCGACCTGTCGAATCCACTCTTCCTTGCGTCACTTGCCATAAACAATGTTCATCAAATCCAGCCTTTTCAGGACTCAATGGGTCTTTACCTAATTGCCATTTTCCAACTACACAGGTTGCATAACCTGCCTCCTTTAGTAAATGTCCAAAGGTAGTTTGCGTTGTATCCAACAACCCAAATCGAACATAATTTCGAACATTATAAATACCTGTCATGATCTGAACCCTGCTTGGTGTACAAAGAGGCTGCGCGTAACAATGTTCAAATCTAACTCCCTCCGTTGCCAGATTGTCAATTTCTGGTGTTTGGTAAGATTCCCCACCATTAGCGTTGATGGTCTCATAACCTAAATCATCCGCCATGATTAAAATGATATTTGGTGGGTTTTCTGTCTGTGCTGTTTGGCAAGAGGAAAAAATCATGAAACACCCTATGGAGATAAATAGGTCAATAAGATAGTTTTTCATTTGAAGATATTTAATCATTTAAAAAGGAATGAGAGATTAATAAAATGGATTAAAAGTACTGAGAACTCAACAATTTATTTAGTTTTGTTTCCTTGCCAGAACCACTAATTTTAATCAGAAAAATAATACAGAATGAAAAGTAACTGGAAGGATGCAGAAGCGAAAAAATTAAAAGGACATTTATTAGATTTAAGGGTTTATACCTCTCGACTATTGGGAAATGAAGAAGACTTAGTCATGCATGGCGGTGGAAATACTTCAGTGAAAATCAAAGAAAAAAATATTTTTGGAGAGGAAGAAGACATCCTTTATGTAAAAGGAAGTGGATGGGATCTAGGCACCATCGAAGCTCCTGGTTTTGCACCAGTCAAATTAAGTGCGCTGCATAAATTAGTGGAATTGCCTGCGCTTTCTGACCTAGATATGGTTAAATATCAGCGAATGGCCATGACGAATCCTGCCGCGCCCAATCCATCGGTAGAGGCAATTTTACACGCAATTATTCCATACACTTTTGTAGATCATACACATGCAGATGCAGTCGTCATTATTACCAATACACCAGGTGGCAAGGGACGTATTCAAGAGATTTATGGTAAAAATATGCTTATCGTCCCTTATGTGATGCCAGGGTTTATTTTAGCGAAGACCATTCATGACATGACAAAGGGAATCGATTGGGATCGTTTAGATGGAATGATTTTAATGAATCATGGGGTTTTCACCTTTGACCATGACCCAAAAGCTGCTTATGAAAAAATGATCCATATCGTTTCGAAGGCTGAAAAATACCTCAAAAATCAAGGGGCAAAAGCTATAAAAGGAGCAAAAAATGCAAAGGCAAATCCATTGAAGATTGCACAATTGAGACGAGAAGTATCGAAAATTTGGGGAGCACCTATGCTTGCACGTTTAGATAATTCACCAGCGTCGGTTGCATTCAGCAATCTATCAAATGTCAAAAAAATCACAGATAGAGGGCCATTAACACCCGACCATATTATTCGTACAAAAAGAACACCGGTTGTCTTTTCCAATAAACCCAAGTTAGATTTGAAGCAATATGTAAAGAGTTACAAAGCTTATTTTAACAAAAATAACAAAGGAGAGAAACTGTTAGATCAATCTCCTCGATGGGCAATATTACCCGGTTCGGGAACCCTTTCTTTCGGCCCAAGTCCAAAACATGTTCAAATTATTGAGGACATTTCGAGGCATACCAAGAAAGCAATTTATCAAGCGGAACATCTAGGAGGCTGGAAAGCTTTGGGTAAGGCTGATTTGTTTGAAATGGAATATTGGAGTTTGGAACAGGCTAAATTGGCAAAAGCTGGGAAACCGAAACCACTTCAAGGGAAAATAGCCATTGTTACAGGTGCTGCGAGTGGTATTGGGAAAGCTTGTGTAGAAAGTTTGGTGGCTCAAGGAGCAGTTGTCGCCGCAATCGATATAGCTACATCTATCAAAAAAATATTCACTCAGAATGAAGTGTTAGGTATTCGATGTGATGTGACCAAGGTTAAACAATTAGAAGAAGCAATTAGTCGCACGGTTACCCATTTTGGAGGAATTGATTTATTAATTAGTAATGCAGGTATTTTCCCAAAATCGGCTAAAATTGCGGATATGGATGATAAAGTCTGGCAAAAAAGTCTGAATATTAATATTACTAGTCATCAGAAATTACTTCAGCTATGCACCCCATTTTTAGAGTTAGGATTTGATCCTGCGGTTGTGTTGGTTGCCTCTAAAAACGTTCCTGCTCCTGGTCCAGGTGCTTCGGCTTATTCGGTTGCAAAAGCTGGTTTGACTCAATTGGGAAGAATAGCAGCGATGGAACTAGGCGCGAAAGGTATCCGAGTAAATATGATACACCCAAATGCTGTGTATGACACCGCGATTTGGACAGATGAAGTTTTAAAAGCTAGAGCCAAACATTATGGATTAACGGTTGAGGAATATAAAACTAATAATATCTTGAAATCGGAAGTGACTTCCAAAGATGTGGCAGATTTGGCAGTGGCAATGCTAGGGGAAACTTTTAGTAAGATTACAGGGGCGCAAGTTCCAATTGACGGGGGGAATGAAAGGGTAATTTAAGGTCGAGAACTTCCAGATTTTATTGAATAATTGAAACTAACTTTAAACAATGATTACACCACGTACTTCAAGAAAAGAAATTTTAAAAAAGCTTCGTAAAAAAAGAAAGAAGCGAATTCCAATTTTCATAGCCAGCGCAGGTAGCGGATTGGTGGCGAAACTATTAGAAAAGGCTGGCGCGGATTGTATAAACACCTTTTCAGGTGCTAGATTGAGATCAAATGGAATGGGCACAATGTCTATGCTTTGGCCCATCCTCGACTCTAATAAACAAACACTGAATTATACGAGAGAAGATATTATGCCTGCTATCAAAGGCGATTCATTTATTTGTGCCTGTTTGAATGCCAATGACCCATTGAAAGATATGCGAATGGTACTGAATGAATGTAAAGCGATGGGTGTGGAATCTGTCTCTAATATTGGACCTTCGATTAGCTATGTGGATCATGACAGTGAGATTTTTAGGATCTTAAACAAGAGTGGGATTACACTCGATAATGAGATTGAGATGTTGAAATTGGCGAAAAAAATGGATATGGTTTCCGTTGGTTTGGCATTTACGATGGAAGACAGTATTCGAATTATGAAAGAGGCAAAACCTGATATTTTCTGTTTCCATGCTGGAACTACCAAAGGAGGACTGTCCGGATATGACTCTGGCGAAACCATCGAACAAACTGCCGCCAGGACAGAAAAAGCCAATAAAATCCTACGCAAAATCAAAAAGAATGTGCTGTTGATTGCTCACGGTGCTGCCATGGAAAATCCAGAAGACGCCCAATATATTTTAAATCACACAAGTTGTGACGGCATTTGGACAGGTTCTTCGACAGAAAGAATTCCAATTGAAAAAGCAGTTTATTCAACGGCAAAAGAGTTTGCCGATTTGAGATTTCCTAAAAAAAAATAGATTAAATATCCTTAATATTTATCCTGTGGAAGCTTTAGTCTTCCCGAGTTCCTAACCTGGCAGAGCCAGTACCATATTATAAATCATATTTCTTCATTTTTCCTTAATGAAAAACGAAGCAAAAAAATCAAGGCTGTGGATATTTTGGCTAAAATTCAATTCCTTTTGCACTCACACCCAAACACGCCGACTTTGTCAGGCTCAAACATGGGTGCTCTTTTAGGCTTAACTCAATTGAATTTCTTAACGCCAAAATCTCCAATGCCAACAAATATCACATACTAACTCTTGCAACATTTGCGCAAAAGTTTATTGAATAGGGACTAAGGAACACGGATAGAATAAAACCAACTTTCAAAATGAAAAAAACGATTGCCCTTCTCGTCACACTCGACACAAAAGACCAAGAAGCAGGATTTTTAAAAGAACAAATTGAAGCTATTGGTCACAATGCGTTAATACTTGATATTGGCGTGGTCGGTAAAGCTGGCATATCAGCTGATATTTCTAGATCAAAAGTCATTGCAGAAGGTGGAGGTTCATTGGATGAAATATTAAAAGACCCAACCAGAGAAAAGTCGAATCCTTTTGTAGTGAATGGTTGTATAAAAATACTGAATCAGAAGATTGTAAATAATGAAGTTCATGCCGTTCTAGGATTGGGCGGTACTCAAGGAACTTCAACTTGTTGTAATGTCATGCAAGCCCTGCCTTACGGATTTCCAAAAATCATGGTCTCCACAATGGCTTCTGGAGATACCTCAGGATTTGTTGGAATTAAGGACATCACTATGATGTTTTCGGTAAGTGATATATTAAAATTAAATCCTTTTACCAGAAAAATTTTGGCAAATGCAGCGGCAGCAGCTTGTGGAATGGCAAATGTCGAAACAAGATTCACCATGGAAAAAGGAGACAAACCCCTCATTGGAATGTCCAATTTGGGTGTGTTGACTTTAGGTAGCATGGAAGCCATTAGATATATTGAATCCAAAGGTTATGAAGTAATTGTCTTTCATGCGGTCGGCTCAGGAGGACAAGCCATGGAACAAATGATGAAGGAAGGGATAATCGGCGCGGTGTTCGATTATGCGATGGGTGAAATTGCGGACGATGTTTGGGGTGTTTTGCGAGCGGGAGGTCCAGAACGTCTTACGGTTGCAGGTAAATTGGGATTACCTCAAGTACTTTGTCCAGGCGGTGCCGAACATTTGGGTATTTTAGTTCCGCCAAATGAAACACCCGAAGAATTCAAAGACCATAAATTGGTATTTCATAGCCCAGTTGTCTTTGTTCCACGTTTGAATGAAACCGAGATTGTCAGAGTCGCCGAAGACATTTGTAAGCGATTACAACACACAAAGGATAAGGCTTATTTTATGATTCCAAAAGGAGGCGTCGGTCGGTATTCTATAGAAGGAGGCGTTTTGGAAGATAAGGCATCAGATAAGGCCTTCTTTGAAGCCTTGAAAACAGGTTTACCTGACAATATTATCGTCAAAGAAAGAGATACGCATGCAGAAGATCCTACTTTCGTCAGAGAGGCCGTGGATTTATTGATTGAATTGATTGAGGAGCGAAAATAAGGTAAGGGAGTTGGTAAGAAATAACCTATCCAATTTTTTACCAACTCCCTAACTCAAAGAATAGATTCAATATTCCGATTTCTAACTGATTTTAAAAATTCCATTGGATTGGTTCCACCTGTACCGACGGTGGAAGATTCCAATTTTTTAGCTTGTTTCATAATATATAATGCGACAAATTTCAAATGCTCATTTCGAAAATTAATGAGATGTTGAACCGCCGCTTTGTATTCTTTATGCAGCTTTTCATTTTTGGGAGCCTTCATTCTTAGTGTCGAACTTTTCTCCGTAAAAAATAGAAATGCCGCATGCTTTTGGGGCATATGTTGACGCATTAATAATAAATATTCTTTCGTAGACGGATTGGAATAATCCATACCCAAAGCGGCATCAAAAAACTGTAACAAACTACTTTGAGCCGCACTTCCTCCATGAATATTTTGAGGAGGCAAATCTGTACCGCTATATTTTATGGCCTCAAAAGATGCCAAAAAAGGACGTACTCGAAGATAGAAAATGTAAGGATCACAGCGTTCATACATTTTTTTTAAGGACACTAATAATCTTTCTAAGACAATGTTTACTTCACTCAAACAATCCGCCGCTTTAGTCAATGAATCTTCCGCCGCATATTCCATCACTTTTAAAACTTTAGGAATTGCCTTTGCCCCAACTTGCTCTATTTCAACCGTCACCAAATAAAACCAACTTTCATCCATACCGCCATGAAATTGACATAGCGTCGCCAAATTATCCAGTTGAATCGGTTTATTAATATCTAATCGTTTCCAATTATTTAAAACAGCTGAAGAATGAGACAATATGGGTTTCCGATTTAATGACTTGGCTACCTTCACCCACGGTATGGCGATACTCGCAGGAATATACTTTTTGGGTTCAGAGGGAGAATGAACATATGCATGCGCAAAGAAAGATAAGAGTAACATGGCTCTTTCCAATTCAGCAGAACTATTCAGCGTAAAGTCTTCAATGAGCGGTAAGACCTCTATTTTTTCTCTGATGACGCCCGCATTGATATACGCAGAAAGATTGCTAGCCAAATTATCCCAAGTTTGAAACTCATCTGGCAATGCCGTTAAAGGGTCTTGAGCAGGCAAAAAGCCTCTTTCAAAATCGACATCGTATTCGTAGAGTATTTTGGTAACTTTTTCCATTTTCTCAATTGATTAAATACTCTACAATTCCACAATCAACCCTTCATTTGGCGCAATCCGTCCTTCGCAAACAGCTTGATGAATATCCGCCATTCCTGACAAACCTTCAATGGTTCTGAAATTCATCCATTGGCTCGTTTTTGCGGAAGCCTCCAAAATAAAATTGGTAGTTTTTTGATTAAAAGTAGCCATTCCCCATTCTTTAATTCTTTTCTCCGCCTGACTTGGAACGAAAAACTGTTTACTTCTGTCCGCAATGATTCCCTTCTGTCCTTTAGCATTCATCCAATGAGTGAGGCCTACATTAATTGTCCGCACCATATGCTCTCCCAAATGTGTATGCAAAGCAGCCAATAAACTTCCATTCCCGGACATATCGACGATCAATGTCGGAATATTAGAATCAATTTCTTGGATAGCATCATAACTCAAACTATGGTCATAAAGATTTAAACCCTCGACCATTTCTAAGTTTCGTTTGGAAGTGACCCCAATGACATTTGGCGCATTTTCATCTGCTTGTAAAGCATAGCCTAAACCAATACTTGTTTTGCTTGATGCACTTAAAATAAGTATTTGTTTAGCTCCATACCAGCTTTTTTCTTGCAAGAAATCCCAAATACAATAAGACGTTAAATATAAGGGAAACAGTAAAGCAAGACCTTTGTCCATCGCAGGCGAATAACCTCTTTCTCCTTTTACTCTTCTATAAAGATTATAACCTAGTGGTAGTTTTTTACGATGTGAAGCTCCTTCTACAAATTGTTGATCAGTAATGCCAACAGGTTTCATTTTCAAATAACTTGAAGGAGGGAAATAACCAAAAAATCGATCTCCAACTGGAATTTCAGGAACATTGGATTCAACTACATTGGCAAAACCCCAAACGGGTAACACCCCCCAGCCTGCCGTTTGCTCACCTGTTGGCGGAAAAAATTGCCAATAACCTAATTTATCTCCCGCCACAGCATAGGTAATATTATTGGCCGTAAAAGCAAACTTATCTATTTTAACCAATAGCTCTCCATCCCCAATTTTTAATTCCTCCATAGGCGTTTCAATTAAACGACCTTTTAAGAATAGGTTTTTCCGAATTTGAAATTGAGGTCTTTCTAATGTTGTTTTTTCTGTCTCATTGATTTCTTTTACAAACTGAATCAATTTGGACATAGCAGGCATCATATAAGCTTTTAGCTTTTTCAATATAGCCTGCTTTTTTACATCTTCTTTCGGCACATTTCTCACCATTTTACTGAAGCCATCCAATCGATTGTGATATAGCCACTCTCGGATGTCTTTGTATTTTGACCAAATAAATTGATTCTCTATTTGACCTTCCAGCATTTTAATCCAATCCGTATCATGATTTGGGAAAGGAACAATACCACAAATTTCATTTTTCTCTTGCTCTGTCTCATAAGTCGCTTCAATATGCGCAATGAATGAAGCACTAAAAATGGGTTGATAAGGTCTAACCGTTTGTGGGGTAATCACATTACCATTAAAAATAGGTCTTGGCTCCATCAAATCGCTAATGGGCGTTGCTGAACAATCTATATGCACATGGTCAGGACTGGTTGGAATTTCCTCATTTTTAAATACAATTTTATCTTTCTCAATGCTTTGTACGCGTCCTTTTCTGACTTTATTTTTAATCCTTTGTAGCTGTTCTAATTCCAATTGACTAATGGTCGCCCCATGGAACATTTGCGGGCGAATATTTTTATCTATTCGTAATAAAACACCGGCTTCTTCCAATCGATCAAACATATCCGTAATAGAACTAGCTTTGGCAACTGCCTCAAATTGTGCTGCTTGCGAACCAATGGAATCTTCAAAAAAGTCTTCCGTTGGTTGAACATTTCGTCGATCTAATAACCACGCATCTCTTGAAATGATCCATGTGATTTTGTCAGGATCAACCCTATTCTCCAATAACCATAAACAGGCATCGATCCCTGTTTTCCCTCCACCAATAATTACAAAACCTGCGGGAGGCGTTTTGATTTTCGGTAAATCATTAATAGGCATGAATTGAACACCAGATGCAACAGTAAAGTTAGGAGTATGGGTAGAAGGAACGGAGGTATTTAAAAAGGTAGCATCAACGATTTTTTTATTGACCTTGACTTCGAATTCCTCTCCACTTATTAAAGAAGTAAATTTGTTATCGCCCTTATATTCACATAAAGGAAAATATTGTACTCGTCCAGATGGTAAAAATTGATGACGCATCACATTATCGAAATAAGCGTTTATTTCCGCACCCGAGGCTAAGTCATTTAAGCCTTTATTCCAGCCAATTTTATCCCTCTGCCCATTGCTTAATTCTTTCGAACTAACACCATAAAAGAAAGATGGCTGATGTAAGGTTACAAATGGATAAGCTACATTCCAATGTCCGCCAGGCTTGGCGTATTTATCAACGATAATGATATTAGCATCAGTTTCTGTGAGGAGGGTGTCTGCGAAAGCCATTCCAACCGCACCGCTTCCGATAATTAAGTAATCTGTTTCGAGCATCATTTTTACTTTTTTAGAATAAATATTGCCGCAAAGAAACAACCATTTTGTGATGGTTAAAAAATAATTACAGCCACAGGACTTCTATCCCACTTCTCTGACCGAATTACGGTCTCCATTACATAAACAGGGGAATTGTCTCACATAACAATGCTCTTGTATTTCCTTCTAATAAATTACCTGAGAATCGCGTATAACTTAATTAATCTCGTGCTACTGCGTATATTCCCTG
>JANSWP010000060.1 GCA_024743405.1 Bacteroidota bacterium | reverse complement strand
GGTTGATTGTGTTTATTCATTGATTTGGGATAAACACAATCAACCTAAAATTTGGGTAGGTTATTTATTTCCTCCTCACTAAATTGCCCTTTTCTTTTAGGTTGATTGTGTTTATCCCAAATCAATGAATAAACACAATCAACCGTTTCCCTTTCTTGATTTCATTCTCTATATCTATCTTCTCTACTGTATATTTTTTAAAAATCGTGGAAAAGACCGTCAAAGACGGTGAAAATTTCATAAGTGTAGAATCGAGATTTCCTATCTAAACTTCTTTCAAATAAGCGGTCAATTACATTTTTTTTGCACCTAATTAAGGCATAGCCCAAAAACCTTAGTAAACTTGCAATCTGAAACTCACTAATCAAATAATCTGCTTATTATGAAACAAGTATATTTTATCTTTTTGTTTGGCATTTTTTTTATTGGATGTACTAATTCTTCACAAGAGGGGACAACTACTGAAACTCCCAAAATGATGGAGTTAAATACTGACCTCGCTAGCCTTTTTGAAGATATAATTGTGGTAAAAATGCATTTATTTTCTACGGCTGACCCAACCTTAAAAGACTATCCATATATCGGTAAACCAATCGCTACAAATCTTCACCAATACCTTGATGAAAGTTTGCTCGAAAATGCTGAAATGGGACTTTTCGCAACGTACAAAGTTCAAAATCAATATTATGTATTGAGAGTCCCCAGCCGGGAATTTTCTAATGAATTAGTCCTTTGTCGATTGGATGAATCCACAGGAAAACTGAAAAAGGTAGAAGTGCTCGCAAATGGATGGTGTCGAACGGAGCGCTGCCACCAACAAGATGCTTGGCTTGCAGACCTTGACTTAGATCAACAATTGGAACTAATCATTCGCTCTCGAGATGAAAATAAAGAAGGAAAAATTGTAGGTAATCTATTTCGAGTGAAAACCGAGGATGGTCGTGGTGGTTTTGTCATTGGAAAAGATTCGCTAGCTAATCCGACAAGTTATGTTTTAATGGAAGGTATTTTGCCTATGCAGTGATTTTGCAATTTACATAAGGGAGGAGGAAACAAATAACCTACCCATTTCACTTGCTCTTTTTCCTTCATTTTTCGTTAAAAATACTCACCATACCTATGGGTATGTCTGCGTTTTTTGCCTTAACTGAATAAAAAATAACTGTGCAAAATTTGGGTACCCTATTTATTTCCTGCTCCCAAACGCAAAAAAATAACTTGACCTAATTTCCATCAAAATGAAAATCCAACTGACACTCACTTGCCTTGCATTCTTATTCCTTTTCTCCTGTCAAAACGAAGAACAAATTGCCCCTCCAACCAATCCTTTCTACAACTGGGAAAATGTACCTAATCGGACTTGGGTAGGAGAAGCATTTTGGGCCAATCGGCTCCAAGATTGGCAGATTCAAGATGGTAGATTAGAATGTAAGATCCCCCACCCTATGCGGACAGCCCACTTACTGAAACATCGATTGGGAGAGCAAAAAGAAGCCTTTGAAATTTCTTTCGAAACGGGAATGATAGCATCGTCCGATTCTGTCTCAGTCAATGCAAGTACAGGTATTCTTTTGGGCGCGGGTAAAGATTTGGATTATAGAGCAGCTTCTTTGATTCATCATAGTTATGGGATAAAAGGGGGAATTTATATTGGTATAGATGTAAGAGGAAATTTATTTGTAAAGGAATTTGAACAAGAGAAAACTTATTTTGAGCGGATTAGACTTACTTCCGTAACAAACCTTGATAACATAAAAATACTCGTCGAAGGGACGCCAGATGAGCAATTCAAGTTTTTCAAAATGAAAGTCACCGTTTTTGAGGCGAATGGAGCTAGATTAGGTTCTATTGGAATCAAAAGAATGCCTGCGCCTCGACTCATTGGAAATATCGCTCTCGTTTCAGACAGTGAGTCTGGAGTCCATGGTGGAAGGTTTTGGTTTAATAAGCTAAAATTAATTGGATCTAAAATTGAAACTTTTGAAGACAGAAACTGTGGTCCGGTAATTAGTTGTCAACATACTTTAAGTAATAAAACATTAAACCTCACAGCTCAGTTTTTACCACTTGGGCAAGAAGACAATCAGACAGCAATTTTCCAAATCAAAAATAACGGACAATGGGAAGATAAGGCTTCAGGAAAGCTTATGACACCTAGCTTTACCATTCCATTTAAAATTGAAAATTGGAATGACAAAGAGGATATCCCCTATCGAATAAAATACGAACAACAATTTAAAAACGATTCTTCTAAAGTATCTTACCATGAAGGCGTTATAAGATCAAACCCCATAAATAAAGACCAAATAACGGTGGCGGCCTTCACTGGAAATCACAATAATGCCCGACCGAATCCAAACAAATGGGGAGGTGTAGACATTGGAACCTTTCCGTGGAATTGGGGGCTTTGGTTTCCTCATACTGACATTATCGAAAATGTAAAAAAACATCAACCTGACGTTCTTTTTTTTAGTGGAGACCAGGTCTATGAAGGCGCAAGCCCTACATGGGCTGATCGAAAAAATGGACAACTAGACTATCTATACAAATGGTATCTATGGTGTTGGGCTTTTGGTGAATTGACTACCGACATACCTGCGATTACGATTCCTGATGACCATGATGTTTACCACGGAAATATTTGGGGAGCAGGAGGTATTGCTACTCCTCCAGGGTTGCAAGGCGCAGCGGCACAAGACATGGGCGGCTATAAAATGCCTCCAGCATTTGTAAATATGGTTGAACGCACACAAACCAGTCATTTTCCAGCACCGTATGACCCAACTCCAATTGCTCAAGATATAGGCGTTTATTATACAGATATGAATTATGGAGGCATTAGTTTCGCTATTTTGGAAGACCGAAAATTCAAATCCGCCCCAAAAACGCTGTTACCAAATGGTCAAATTCGGAATGGTTGGTCCGCCAATCCCGATTGGGATGCAAAAACTCAGAGTGATCATCCAGCTGCTAAATTATTGGGCAATCGACAACTTGTTTTTCTTGAAGATTGGGTTAATGATTGGACAGGTGGGACAGAAATGAAAGCAGTCTTGTCTCAAACTATTTTCGCCAATGTAGCCACTTTACCCGAGGAGGCTAAAAATGATGGTGTCGTCCCTAAGCTCCCGATACTAAAAGAGGGAGAATATGCGCCCAATGATCGGCCAGTTGCAGATATGGATTCAAATGGTTGGCCAGCATCTGGAAGAAATAAAGCCCTTCGTGCTATGCGAAAAGGGTTCGCCGTTCACATTGCAGGTGATCAACATTTGGGTAGTACCATTCAGTATGGGGTTGATGATTTTGGAGATGCAGGCTTTGCACTTTGTGTCCCTTCTATTGGAAATTTCTTTCCAAGACGATGGTTTCCAATAGATTGTGGTGAAAACAGAAAAGAAAATGCTCCCTGTTATACAGGTGATTTTGAAGACGGCTTCGGCAATAAAATTAGTGTTCATGCTATTTCTAATCCTGCTCAAACCAATCGAAAACCTAAAGAACTACATCAAAAAGCGAATGGATATGGTGTAGTAAAATTCAATAAAAGGACTCGCGAGATTGTTATGGAAAATTGGCCACGCTGGGCGAATCCTGAAAAAGATGCTCCTTATTTTGGATGGCCAGTTCAAGTAAAACAAGCGCAAAATTATGGGAAAAAGACCTATGGTTATATAGCTAATTTGCAAGTAAAAGGAATGGATAAACCAGTCATTCAGGTTATCAACATGGACAATGATGAAATTTATTACTCAATCAGACTCTCTTCTCCTTCCTCTAAAATTAAGGTTTTTGAAAAAGGAACATACAAACTTAGAGTAGGCGATCCTGACTTGGACAATTGGGAAATAATTGAAGGTTTAGAAGCCAAGATAAAGGTTGAAGATGCTAAGAGGGTATCTGTGAATTTCTAAAACAATAGATTGGTTCCCATAAGAATAGTACTTTCGGCCCATGAACCATACGCCCACAACTAAAGAATATTTTGTAGCGGCCATCTTAGTTTTTTTAGGAGCTGTTTTAGTCTCTACAAAGGCTATTTTTGTCAAGTTAGCGTATCAATACTCAATAGATTCTGCCTCTTTATTGACACTACGGATGGCATTTTCATTTCCAATTTTTCTCATCATTGCTATCTGGTCATTTAATAAAAAGAAAAATCGTCAAAACCCGTTGACGAAGAAAGAATTGGGGATTATTATGCTAATGGGAATGTTAGGTTATTATTTGGCATCTCTTTTTGACTTCATGGGTCTGCAGTACATTTCTGCAAGTTTTGAGCGCATTATCTTATACCTATATCCAACTATTGTACTGTTGATGTCTTTGGTCTTCTTAAAGAAAAAAATCCTCAACGTTCAATTGATTGCCCTTGGTTTGACCTACTTGGGAGTAGGGATGGCATTCTGGGAAAACCTACAATCTAATTTTGGAGAAAATATTTGGCTAGGAACAGGGCTTGTCTTTTTGTCAGCTCTTTTTTACTCTGTCTATCTCATTGGTGGAGGGATTATATTACCCAAAGTAGGGACTTTTCGATTCAATTCTCTTGCCATGTTGTCCGCTTCATTTGGTATTTTTATTCACCACTATTTATTCAACGAAACTGACTTATTAAGCTTTGATAAGCCTGTTTACCAATTGAGCATAGCCATTGCTATTATAGCCACTATAATTCCTACTTTTCTAATTGTAGAGGGTGTTAGGGTAATTGGCTCCAATAATGCCGCCATTATTACAAGTATTGGACCTATTTCAACCATTGTTTTAGCTTATATTTTTCTGGAAGAAAGGTTAGGTTGGTTGCAATGGACAGGCACCCTTTTTGTCATAGCTGGTGTGCTGTTAATCGCCTTAAAGAAAAAGAATTATAAAGAACTTTAGGGAGGAGAAAAAATATAACCTACCCATTTTACTTGATATGTTTCCTTTATGCATCGTTAAAAATACTTTTTGGCTATGCCTATGTGCCACCGGCACAAGCAATCCCAGATACCTATGGGGATGTCTGCGTTTTTTGCCTTGTCTAAAGAAAAATTAGCTTCCTAAAATTTGGGTAAGTTATTTATTTCCTACTCCTTTCCTTTAAACATGGTTACCAAAGCCCACAATGAAAATCAAATTAGGATTTATGGATTATGACTGAAAAGGAAAACTAAACTTCCAGTAAATCGTATGTTAAGTTCCTTTTTCAAATTTTCGATTTTAACAATTTTCTTAATTCCTATTTGCTCACAAAATACTTTTGCCTTATATCCTACGGACAAAATTGAAGTCGTATTGGAAGAGGCGGAAACCTATCTTGGTGTCAGATGGAAAATGGGTGGCACCACCAGAAGAACCATTGACTGTTCTGCATTGGTTCAAAATTCCTTTAAAAAAGCCGGCTTTAATATCCCTCGAACTTCTCGTTCTCAACATGGATGGGACAGAGGTATCAACTTGAAAAAAACGGATACTTATCAGCCTGGCGATTTACTTTTTTTTAGTTCTGGAGGACACTATGTAGGGCATGTGGGAATTGTCAGTGAGGTGTTAGGTGATCAAATTCGATTTATCCACGCTTCAAGTAATAATAAAAAAGTAGCTTTTGATATTTTGAAGGACTACGCCGATATTTTTGTCGGAGGAAAAAGGTTATTTGAAAAGATACCTAATGGAAGGGACATTCTCGCAGACCCCAAAAAAGAATCAGGAAAGGATTCCAGTAATAAAGAGGGAAAAGCCAAGGAATTAGCTTTCGAATGGGTCCCTCCTTTTCCGAATTCTGATCAATTCCTTTCAACCAAAGTTGAGTCGGATAAAGAAAAGATTTCAGAAGAAGAGATTGATTTAAGTTTCAATTTTAAAAAGGAGAAACCGACTCCAAGAAGTTCTCAAAAACGATTGAAGGTGAAGGATATTGAAGACCTCGATCCTTGTGAAATTCGAATTCTTAAAAACACCATTTTCGCCCGTCATGGCTATGAGTTTTACAAGAATGAGGCTATGCGTGAGCATTTTGAAAGCTTAGCATGGTACCAAAGAATTGAAAATAAAAGTAGAAACGAGTTTTTTGTTCGAAGCAAATTTTCAGTAATAGACAAAGTAAATGTGGCATTTTTAAAACAATATGAAGGTCCATGTAATACTAAAAAGGAAGAATCAAGACTCGAAAAAAGTTTAAATAAAATAAAGAATTTCAAGTTAAAAAACATTATCGCTCGAAAGAATTAGTTGAACTTAAATCACCTTAGCCATGCGTTCCAGTATATGAAAAACGGCCGGGCAATATCGCGCATTGACGGCATGTAAGTGCAAATTTTTAGCAAATTCAAATGCATCCGTATGAGGGTATTCTCGGCAGGCTTTAGGTCGAAATTCGTAAATCATACAATGATTATTTTCCAGTAAAAATCGACAAGGAGAAGTATTCATAACCGTATCTCCATCTTCATCTTGAATCAAATACTCTTTTTGAAATTCTGATAATTTCATCCCCAGATGCTTGGAAATTCGGGTTGCGTCGGTTTTGTTGACTATAGGCGGGATGGAGGTACAACAATTAGCACATTCAAGACAGTCAACTTCAGAAAACACCTGTTCGTGTAATTCATCTCCGAGCTCGTTCAACTTTTTACCTTTCTCTCTTTTTAGCTTTTGGGTGAATTTTTTATGCTTTTTCCGAACATTTGCCTTGCCCTTTTTCCACTGCTCTATTAAACTCATCTACAACTGTTTTTTAATTCTTTCAATCACCACTCCCGATTTCATATATCCATTCGCAATCAAATAATATTGATCACCTATTTGCAAAACGACTGTAGGGAAACCACGCACGCCTACTTCCGATGAATATTCAAAATCTCTCCGAACAGCTTCCCTCATTTCCTCTGATTCAAATGCATTTTTGAAGTCTTCTTTGCGTACACCAAATTGCTCCACCAATTCTAAATACGTTTCAGTCTTATTTGTGTGTTTATTTTGATGATAAAAAGCTTTTTGAATCGCCTTAAAAAACTCAAACTCTGATTTCGGACTCAATTGCCGCATTGTAACAGTGGCTCGGCAAGCAGGTTCTGTATCGTAAACGAACTCCATATCTTCCAATATTTCGTATCCAAAAGGCTGCCCACTACTTTCATGAACGTCCTCCCAATGTTCTTTCAAAAAATCAGCTAACTCTTCAATTTTTTGAGTGTTGTAAGGTCGTAGTCCACCCATAACAAATTGAAAATCAACAGACTCTTCTAAGTCCTTTATTACATCAGAAAATTCGGGTGAAAATCCATAACACCAAGAGCACATAGGATCGCCGAAATAAATAACCTTTGGTTTGACTTGAGCCATTGTCATTATTTGAATGAAGGAAGTTAATATAACCGTGAAAAGAAAAGCTTTCATGCCTCAAAGATTGAAAGATTGATTGAATTACCAAATTGTAGAAAATCCTTTTAGGGGGTAGGAATTAAATAAGGTACCCAAATTTTACACAGCTATTTTTTCTTCAGTTGAGGCAAAAAACGCAGACATCCCCATAGGTATCTGGGATTGCTTGTGCCGGTGGCACAAAGGCATAGCCAAAAAGTATTTTTAACGAAAAATGAAGGAAAAAGAGGAAGTGAAATGGGTAGGCTATTTATTTCCTACTCCCTTACCCTAAAATTACCGGATGTTGTCTCAAGATGCTCTTTTGTAATTCACATCACATAACATATCTCTACAATGGTCTAATTTTGCATCTCAATTAATAGAAAAATATGAGCTTAAAAAACAACATTCCAGCCTTTGATTGGCTAACAAACTATAAAAAAGGAGATTTAAAAGGAGACCTATCCGCAGGTCTTACCGTAGGTGTCATGCTAATTCCACAAGGAATGGCTTATGCTATGATTGCTGGTTTACCTCCTATTTATGGGCTATATGCATCAACAATTCCATTAATTATTTATGCTTTATTAGGTACTTCTCGACAATTAGCGGTTGGTCCTGTTGCGATGGTTTCTCTATTGACGGCAACCGGAATTGGTGCAATTGCCGGAGGAGGTACCGAAATGTATATTTTGTTGGCGATAACGCTTGCTTTGTTTGTTGGTTTGATCCAATTTTTCTTAGGCGTTTTTCGATTGGGATTTTTAGTTAATTTTCTATCTCATCCTGTGATTTCCGGTTTTACCTCGGCTGCAGCTTTAATTATTGGGCTCAGTCAATTAAAACATTTGTTGGGCGTAAATATCCCAAGAAGTCACCACGTGCATGAGATTATTGGAAATGCTATTGCCCAATTTTCGGAAATCAATTGGATCACCGTTGCCATTGGAATGGGCGGTATATTTTTGATATTGTTTATTAAGAAAATCAAAAAATCCTTACCTAGTCAATTGGTGGCTGTTGTCTTTGGGATTTTGGCAGTTTGGGGATTAGGTCTAACTAATCAAGGTGTAAAGATAGTTGGAGAGGTACCAGACGGTCTGCCATCCTTCACCATGCCTTCTTTTGAAATGGGACATTGGGAAGCTCTATTACCGATTGCATTGACGATTGCATTAGTGAGTTTTATGGAAAGTATCGCAGTCGCCAAAGCCATTCAATCAAAACACAAGAATTATAAGGTTATACCCAATAAAGAATTAATTGCTTTAGGAGCAGCTAATATCGGAGGTGCTTTCTTTCAAAGTTATCCCGTAACTGGTGGGTTCTCTAGAACAGCGGTGAATGATCAAGCTGGAGCAAATACAGCTCTAGCTTCAGTCTTTAGTGCAATTTTAATCGTCTTAACTTTATTATTTTTAACTCCACTATTTTACTACCTACCCAAAGCCATTCTAGCT
The DNA here is from genome assembly GCA_024743405.1 of Bacteroidota bacterium. Lineage (GTDB taxonomy): Bacteria > Bacteroidota > Bacteroidia > Chitinophagales > Saprospiraceae > JANSWP01. Next base: position 34,369 of record JANSWP010000060.1, on the reverse strand, counting down.
TCCGTCATCATGGTGGCAGTTTTTGGATTGATTGACTACAAAGAAGCAAAACATCTTTGGAGTAGTAATCGAACCGATTTCTGGATGTTGATTGTCACGTTCTTGGCAACTTTGACTTTAGGAATTGAATTAGGTATTGGAGTGGGTGTTGTCTTGTCTTTGGCAATGGTTATTTTCAGAAGTACTCGACCACACGTAGCGATATTGGGGCAAGTTCCCAACACAGATTTTTATCGCAATGTCAAACGTTTTTCAAATGTTGTGGAACGTAAAGATTTATTAATCATTCGATTTGATGCACCACTCTATTTCGCCAATATCAATTATTTTAAAGAACTATTAGAGGATGAAATTATTAGAAAAGGGAAAGATTTGAAAGCGATCATTTTGCCTGCAAATACTATTTATGATTTGGATAGTAGTGCGGTTCATGCGCTAGAAGAAATATTGGAAGATTCCTCTAACCAAGGTATCAAAGTCTATTTTTCAGGAGTTCGAGGCCCCGTTAGAGATGCTATGAAAAAAGGACATTTGATAGAGAAAATTGGAAAGGACAACTTTTTTATGAATATTCAGGAGGCTGTAGACTGGGTAGATAGTCAAGGTAATTCGGCTGAAAAATCTAAGCACCAAAAATTTACCCTTCAGACGAATATTTGATAGGGTTTGACAAAGATTAAAAAGGAGGACAACTGAAAATAGAATTCGTAAATTCATTGACAAAAAACATTCAATTAACAGCTGATTCATTTTTTCAATTAATTTTGGGTAAAAAAAATCATTATGCGAACCCTATTTTTCCTCCTTTTTGCTTTTAGTTTTTCCGTGATCAATGCTCAAATTGGTCATCCTGGTCAATGTGGTTTCCTACCAGATGAAGATTTTACGCCTAGATTATTAGCCAATAAAGAAGCCGCCAGATTGAATAATCATGACAGAAATGACTCAATCTTTTATGTGCCCATTCAACTACACCTCGTTGGTAATGATGAAGGAGGTGGCCGAATGACAGAGAAAAGAGCGCTACAAGGAATCTGTAAATTAAATCAAGATTATGCTCCATTAAACATGGTTTTCTACCTCAAAGAAGAATTCAATTATATCAATAGTGAGGCAATGTTTAATCTCCAATTTCCTAATGTGCCTACTTCTGTCACTTCGCTTTATGCTCAAAATAAAGTCTCCAATGCCATCAATATTTTTGTAGGAAATGGATTAAGCTCCGGTAACTCTGGATATTATACAGGCGGTCAAGACATTATTTATATGGATAAATCTTTCATGACTCCTAATGCTGGAATTTTAGCACATGAAATGGGGCATTTTTTTAGTTTACATCATACTTTTTTTGGTTGGGAATCAACAACTTATGACCCAAACCAACCTACACCGCAGACTGTTATGTGGGGAAATTGGAGTAACGATGTAGAATACGTTGACAGAGATAAAAACTGTGAAACTTCAGCTGATTATCTATGTGGAACACCCGCTGATTATATTACAGTTGGTGCTGCAAATTGCAATTATACAGGTGGCGCAGTTGACCCAGATAGTGTTTTAATAGATCCTGATGAGCGCAACCATATGGCATACTACTCTTTCTCTGGCTGTCCGGAATATCATTTTTCAGATGATCAAATGGAGGTCATTTTGGAAGATTATGACGCCCGGTGGCAGTTGAGTAATTTGGATTGTCCGGAACTAAAAGACGTCACAGAAACGGCAAATTTAATCTCTCCTTCAAATCAAGAATTAATCGAAACTTATGATAATGTGGACTTTGAATGGGAGCCCGTCCCAAATGCAGATTTTTATTTAATTGAAATTTCACCCCTGGCTTCGTTTGGTCTTATTTGGGATCAAGCCGTCCTCAAAAACACGACTTTTACATCCAATGAATTAAGTGCTAACCGCGATAATTATTATTGGCGCATTTGGGCATTTAGTCAAACTGATTTTTGTGAGATCATTTATTCTGAAAGTGGTCATTTTGCCACTGGAGGGCAACTCTCGACTGTGCAAGAAATTGATTTTCTAGAAGAAATATTGGTTGCTCCAAACCCTGCGCTAGAAGGAAAAATAATGCTACAGTTCAATTCTCAAAAAACAGATCATATCAATCTTTCTATCATAAATACTCAAGGACAAACTATACAATCAATTAATAATCAATTAATTACAAAAGGAAATAATATTATCGAATTGAATTTGGCAGGCATACAATCAGGTATTTATTATTTAAGGCTTGAAAGTGACCGACAAATTTCAACTCAACGAATAGTTATTCTGTAGGGAACAGTGATAAAAATTCCTAAAGAAGGAGGGAAGACTAAATTTTTCTTGATAAAAACTTGGTCTTCCTTCCCTCAAAAAAAATATTTTCCGTCGCAAGCAACGGCATGACGAAAAATACATCCCAATTCAATTCTTTTATTCAGATCTCAAAACAGAAAAAGTCCAATGCCCCAGCAACATTAAAACAGAAAGCACAATGGCAATTCCGAAAGTTTGTATATGGGCTATTGGATGAAGAATTACAGTGAGGACATCTTCTATTAAAGCGAATGGATTAGAAATTACATCCCAAGAGTTATATCGTTGAAATCTCCCGATAAAAACCCCCAATCCGCATAACAAAATGGATAGTAGAATCAGCGTATTGGACAACCAAAATGGTAGTCTTTTTTCTAAAAATTGCTGCACTTCCATCAAAGACAAAAAACCCAATAATAGTCCAGTCCAACCAAATGAAAAAATCATCATCACATCATACCAAAATGGCACTTGAAAACTTGGTTTAAGATGCAATAAATCAGTTATTAGATAAGGTGCATTTGGGAAGAATAACAACCAGGTGATTAGTCCTAAAACCGTCATTATTTTAGATTTGGAAAGCTTTTCTAATGAAATAGCTATCCAAAAAGGAACCCATGCCAAAAAGAGATTCCAAATCAAGAACAAAAACGTAGGCTTTCCTCTAAATTTAGCCAAATCGTAGAAAGAATTTATTTGACCGAAATCATATTGAATGTATTCTAACCTATAAAATATTAAAGCAAAATTGAAGAGCGTCATTAGACTGAGAAGTGCAAATAATTTACCTTTTTTATTTTTTAAAAGCATTGAAATTTACTATTTGGATGAATAAAAAATGCTCTACCGTACACTTATGAAATCCATACGCCTACGGCGCGAAAATTTCTTTTGGAGGGAGACTTTTGGTGAAGAAATCTTCGATTTCTTCACCAAAAGTCTCCCTCCTTATTATTCTTTAGCCGTCTTTGACGGCATTTTTTACAATTTTCAAAAAGTGTACGTTAGAAAAGAATGAATAAAAAAATGGATTAATGGACAATATCTATAATGGAATACTTCTTTATTTGTCCTCTATTTCCCAAGTTATACCAATCTACTTTTCGAGAATAAAACATCGTAGCTGCCAGAGCGATAAACATACCTATACTTCCCGCCAATAAAGCGAAGTCTTCTAGTTGCAGGATAATGAAAATGAAGCCATAAATGGAAACCAAAAGCAAGGTCAATTGAAAAACCAATCGCTTGATTTTCAGCACTGAAAGGCTATATCCGCTGATCAAGAGAATAGTCGCTGAAGAAGCTACCAAATAAGCAATGTTGAACCCAAAATGCTCTGAAAGAGACAGCAAAAGCAGGTAAAAAACCGATAATGCGAGACCAATTAAAAGGTATTGAAAAGGATGAATCATTAACTTTCGTAAAACCTCAAAGAAGAAGAAAATTAAAAAAGTCAATCCAATCACCAATAGCGCATATTTGGCAGAACGTGTGTTTTTCAAATATTCATCTACCGGTTTAAGCAATCGAACACCGAAACGGTAATTAGAGTCCTGGTTTTGAAAGTTAAAATCAAGATCTTTCCATTGTTGTGGGTAGTTTCGATTAAGATCCAAAATTTGCCAATTTGAAGAAAATCCAGCATCTGAAATCTCTCTTTCATCAGGTAAAAAAGCCCCTTCGAAACTTGGTGAATGCCAGTCTGAACTAATCCTGACCGAGGTTACTTTTCCAACAGGCTCCACTTTAAAATATTCACTTCCATTTAGTCTTAAAGGAAGTGAAAAAGCATAATTTTCTGTTGTTTTTTCTAATGGAACTTCAATGGAAATACCAGAAGATAACATTTTTGGATAGGCAGTTCCTGAATCCATTTTCAACTTGTTCTTACCCCATTTCAATTCTCCTAAATCCTTAATGCCTGTCATTCCTGTAATACCAATTGAAAGTTTGGCTTGATCCCAATGAACATCTTCAGCGTTGATATGAAGCGCATCAAAATCAGGCTTTTCAAAGGTTCCATTCAAACTAATTTGGGATTGATAAAGAACTGCCTCAAAAATTCCTCGTTGCCTAATTTGGTGGGTTAAGTCACCATTGACATTTAACTCTAGTGGCAAAAAATGGGCAACGTGTTTTTCTTCTTTTTTTTGATTGTCATTGTACACGATCCATTTCGAATAGGGAATCGTCAAAATGGGCCCAGAAATTGTCTGTCCTGCCCCCCAATCGCGACTAACCTCCTGAATGACTGACTCTTGCCTCCATTGTCGCTCAGAAATAATGTTCTTAATCATCGAAACGGGAATCATTAAAATCAATACTAAAAAACCAATGGCAAAGAGTTTAAACCCAAGAGATTCTTTCAACCAAAGGCTAAATTTTTGAAATGAAGAAGCTGTGTTTTCCATTATAAAATAGTGATTTGAATTTAGCATCCCCTTCCCTAGGTTGAGAACCCAGATCAGGGAATACTAATAAGTTTGTATGATCGATTAGAATGATAAAAAATATTTAAAAGTACTTTGAAATACAAAGTTTAATTCTAAAAAAAAGAACCTTAATGGTTCCTTATATTTACCTGACTCTTTTGTATTCAAATTATCGAGCCTGCGCCTTAAATTGAATCTTTCTTATTCAAAAGTGCTTCCAATGCATTCAAATGTTCCTGAAAAGCTGTTCTCCCTAAAATAGTAGCCCTGTAGGTCGTTCTTGGCTTTTTACCTACAAATTCTTTTTTCAACTCTATATATTTTTCTTTATCTAAAACTTTAATGTGACTCGCCAAATTACCATCTGAAACGCCCAACATCTCTTTCAAAGCTTTAAATTCTACCCAATCATTAACCACGAGAATAGACATAATGCCCAATCTTACACGATTGTCAAGTTTGGTATCATTTAATTTATTGATCAGATGTTTCACTTAAAAAATTTGAATAATAAGTAAGTGCTTGGACAGAAATAAGTTCCATATTTGACGAAAACTATTTTTTTGCCAGACGAGGCAAAAAGCACAGGCATATCCTTAGATATGGCGAGTATTTTTAATGAAATATGGTGAAAAAATAGTCCCTCATAATATGTGTGAGTTATTTCTGTCCAAGCACTTAACGAGTAAAGAATAACTCCATCATTTCACCGATAATCTTTTGCTTTAATACGTCGTTATTTTCCTCAGCAATAGCTAGGCTATTCCCTCAAAAAATGCCTAGTCTTAGATCAAAATCTCTATCTCCAAATGGCGGACTTATTATTTACTCGTTACTAAGTAATGGAATCTTGAGAATACGACCATTTTCAACTAGTGAGGAGGAAATAAATAAGCTACTCCACCCCTTCACTCTTTCTCATATTTATAATACATAGTTGTCCCATAAATGATATGTAAAAAGCCAAAACCAATGGCCCAAAACTCCAACCCAAACCCTGGGATAAATAAGGCAATAGAACCTAATATGATTTCACTAATGCCTAGGTATCGAATATCATGTAAAGTATATTTGCTTCCATGCAAAAGGGCTAAACCATAAAAAATCAAAGTTGCTGGTGCAATCAAAAACCAAACTTTATGTTTTATTAGTGCCAAGCAAAAGATCCCTCCAGCGACAAGTGGAATACTTAAATTAAAAAGTAGCCGAAAAGTAAGCTTGTCCCATATTTTTTGACCTTTCTTTTTGGCTTTCCTTGTCGTAAAAAATATGCCACTAGCCAATGCTAAAACCATCACAATAATTGCATCTAAAAATAAAAAGTCCACAAAACTCAATCCCCATTTATCAGATAACAGGTTTTTAAGTGTAAACAAAAGGTTTCCTGAAAAAGGGACTAACTCAAGATATAGATAAATTAGAGTAACTCCAATCAATGCAAAACTCCCTGCTGCAACTCCTGAAAGTCCACTAAGAGAAATAAATCGAGAAGAACGCTCCATCATTGAGCGAATTTCATTTAGCATTTCGAGATGATCGTTTCGAGACTTCATCACCATAATTAAATTATTAAAAAGTACTTTGAACTACAAAGTTCAATATTTATTTCTAGAAAAACAAATCATTTTGGAAAGAAAGTTCATTTTTTATTCTGGTGCCTCTTTACAATTAAAACTTAAATTTCAAATTTAACATTGTTATAAAAACCACTTTTTACCCAAAAATCGTTAATAGAGGTGACATCTTATACAATTTGTAACCCACCTTTTAACGTTACGTCTCAATAAATCTTAACTTTAGGACTTTTGATTTCTAGGCATTCTTTTTGACAAAACCAATATTTAAACCCGCACTCATGAAGAAACTACTTTTTATTATAGGGATGTTTATCGCTTTTTCGATTTCTGCACAAGATATTTCAGATAATTTGACGACAGAGACGATGGCTGATTTGTGCAAGCCAGGAGTGATTAATAAATCTCCGGGGAAGGGCTTATTATTGAGCTATATGAGCTATCCTAATTATCAGATAAGCGCTCCTACTTCAAGAACGCCACTCGAAATCTCTGATAATAATCGCTTACTTTTTAAACTGAAAATACCTTTTATTAATAAACCTGGTATGAAAGTTTTATTAGGGGCTCAATATTTCTCTGAAAAATTAAATTTTGAAGATAATAAGACCGACGATTTCCCTTTATTTGATCGACTGAATACGACCACTTTAAAATCCGCTGAAGGTGCATTTTATCTTTCTAAATCACTCAGTAGTCAGCATTTTATTACGGTAAAAGCGAGTGCAAGATTCTCCGGTGACTATGATAAATTTCTTTCTATAGATAATAGGTACGCCATCTATCGGGTAGTTGGCTTGTTTGGAATCAAAAAAACGGAAGATACTGAATATGGGTTTGGGTTTTTATACTCTCATGGTTTTCGTAAGACAGTCGCTTTACCTTTTGGTTTTTTCAACCGTACTTTCAACGATAAATGGGGAATTGAGTTGGGAATCCCCGTCAGCCTAAAAGCACGTTATAATATTAAGCCTGGTAGTTTACTTCTTTTCGGAGCAGATTATGCAAGCCGAAGTTACTCTATTGATGTCAATCAACCTGATCCTTCTGTTTATCATTATCGCCGCTCAGCAATTGAATTTTCAGTGGCTTGGCAAAAACGTTTTACAGATTGGACTTGGTTAGAATTTAAGGCAGGCTATGCTCGAAATTTGACCTCAAAAGCAAGAGATGTGGTAAATGATGACAATTATAGGTTCTCGACAACGAGTGGATTTTTTGGATCTGTTAGCTTCTTTATTTCACCACCTGATCGTTTTTGTAACTAGTACGCTGTTAAGGGAGTAGGAAATAAATATCTTATTCTTTTGAAGGCTTCTGTTCTCTAAATAAGTCGATCAATATATTGGCTCCATTTGAAAAGGACATTTTTTTAGAAAGTACTGCATTTTCTACTCTATCTAGATGCGCTTTAACCAACGCATTATCAAAAAACAGCTGTTTCATGCGATCATCAATGGTATCAAAAAGCCACTGCTTTAATTGACTGTTTCGGTGATTAACGAAAAATTGATTTTTTCTTGTAAGCGTTTTGTAATCGACTACTATTGACCATATATCCTCAATACCTAACCCTGATAAACCTGAACAAGTAACCACTTTTGGAATCCAGCCACTTTCTTTTGGTGGAAATAAATGAAGCGCATTTCGATATTCTCTTTTGGCAGCTTTCGCCAGTTTTTCGCGATCACCGTCTGACTTATTTACGGCTATCAAATCCGCCATTTCGACAATTCCTCTTTTGATTCCTTGTAATTCATCTCCTGCACCAGGCAATAACAACAATAAGAAAAAATCGACCATTGAGTGCACGGCAACCTCTGACTGCCCTACTCCAACGGTTTCTACCAAAATAGAATCAAATCCAGCGGCTTCACAAAGCAAAATGGTTTCTCTTGTTTTTCTTGCCACACCACCCAATGAACCTCCCGTCGGTGAAGGTCGAATAAAAGCATCTGGATGAGCAGATAATTTCTCCATTCGTGTCTTATCCCCTAAAATACTGCCTTTACTTAGCTGACTTGTTGGATCTATCGCCAGCACTGCTGTCTTACGACTTTGACTGATTAAATGCAAACCAAAAGATTCTATAAAGGTACTTTTTCCAACTCCGGGCGTGCCGGTAATACCCATTCGAATAGACTCACCGGAATGAGGCATACATTTTTCGACAATTTCAGCGGCAAGTTGTTGATGCTTCTTACGCGTGCTTTCGACTAATGTAATTGCCTGACTGAGCAAAAATCGGTCTCCCTTCAAAATCCCTTCCACGTATTCAGAAATACTTTTTTGTCTTTTGTTTTTAAATTGCCTTTTGGCAATTTTAAAAGCAAGGGATGACGAAGCCTTTTCCGAAAAAGTCACTTGTTTATCCGTATGTTTCTTGTTTTTAGACACTTGAATGGCTAATTTTAAATGTTAAAGTTTTTAAGACTGTCATATCACGATTTTAACAATTCATGCATTCGCCTGATTATCAATGATTTAATTTTTACATTTTTCATTAACATACCTCCATTCCATAAACCAAAGCAGTTAAACTCTCTTAATATTCCGAAAATAGGTTTTTCTTCAAATGCAGCCTATTGTAGGAGCAATTATTTTAATCGTCCTTTGTACCAGCGAATAGGGAATACTTTTCAGTAAGCAGTCGGCAGTTCTTTTTTAATGATGATAAACAATTGAGAAATGAAAAACACCTTTTCTATTTTTCCTTATCATCTTAGAAAAATTGCCCACTGCAAACTGTTTTTTTAGAAGTATTTAGATTACCATTTTAGAAAAATCATTCAACACCTATATTAGACTTTATTCTAAATAAACCAAAATCACAACCGAAACATTTAGGAACAGTTCAATAAAAAATAACCGTTCCTAAGAACTTAAGCACACACAAACAATTTTTAATTTAGGGTTGAGATGCTACCCTAAATCAAGAAGTTACGCTCTTTTAAAACAACATTTTGACACTAGTTATTAATTTTAAATGAAAACAAACTAAAAGAGGATAGCCCCAATATCCTCTTTTATATGAAGCATGCTCTAGATTACAAGCTATGAAAATCAAGCAATCTTAGTTTCTCTCCAAAAAATTGGAAAGCCCTTTGATTGTCGCTCAAACGTTCCTCTATCAAATAATCGGCTGGCGACTACGAATTGGCTAATTATTCAACTAATTACATGACTCTCTTTTCATTTTCGCCTCCGATTCTTTTTATATCTGCCTTCATTTACCCAACCAAATTCTTTCCGCTTCTGTCTTCCAAAATGTACTCATAACTAACCCAATCATTTAACGAATACATTTTATGGATTTCAAAAACATCTTTTTAAAGACGCTATTTTTATCTTTATTATTTACCTCAAACAGTCTTTCTGCCCAAGATCAACCTAAATTCAATAAACAAGAAATTGGACTTCAATTAGTTGGATTAGATAATTTTGATTTTGACTTTTTGTACAAAAAACAAGTTAAACAAAATGCTTATCGTCGAATAGGATTGGCCTTCGCATCCCTCAATGTGCACAATGTTGGAGATAATGGAAATGGGAATTTCTCAGTTGGAATTAATATAGGAAGAGAAAACAGGAAATCGATCAACGATAAATTGAATTTCGTGCATGGTGTCTCTTGGCTTTTAAATTCAAGCCTCAATACTTCTGAAAATAACACTTTTTCAGCTTTTTCAACAGGGGTAGGCTACCTTTTGGGTGTTCATTATCAACTCAATGAGTCCTTTTATATAGGCGCAGAAATCATTCCAAGCTTAACGACTTCATTTGTCATCAATGATGGTTTTGATAATCTATCGTTCAATGCAGGATTCAACTCGCGAAGTGTTGGTCTCAGTATCGTATATAAATTTGAAAAAACATAATAAGTTTCTAAGCTCCCTTAAACACTGGCTTTCTCTTCTCAATAAAAGATTGAACCCCTTCTTTATAATCATAAGTGGCGCCAGCCTCTGTTTGTATTACTTTCTCTAATTCGAGCTGTGCATTTAGATCATTAACAAGTGATTGATTAAGGGCTCGTTTGGTCAAACCAAGCCCTTTGGTAGGCATTTTGGATAATTTTTTCGCAATTCCGAATGCTGTTTCTGCAAAACTTTCATCAGGAACGACTTGATAAATCATTCCCATTGATTCAGCTTCTGTTGCCGAAACTTTATTGCCCAACATCATCAAAGCAGAAGCTTTCTGAAAACCAATTAGCCTAGGTAAAAAGAAAGTCCCAGCACTGTCAGGAATCAATCCGATCTTACTAAATGCCTGAATAAACGAGGCACTTTCAGTTGCTACGGTGATATCACAAGCAAAAGCAATATTTGCCGCAGCTCCTGCCGCTACACCATTGACTCCACAAACAATAGGCTTCTCAATATTTCGAATCCGTGTGATGATCGGGTTGTAGTGTTCTCCTAAAATAGTTGGAAAAGTAGGCGCATTTTCACTGGTTACTTCTTGTAAGTCTTGACCCGCACTAAAAGCTTTTCCATTACCCGTAATATAAACAGCTCGGATGTCCTTATTGGTTTCACACTCATCTAATCTCGTCTGCATCTCCAATGCCATCTCACGATTAAAACTATTGTACACTTTCGGTCGGTTGAGTGTAATTACGGCCACGCTCTCTTTGATTTCAAATAATATACTGCTCATATTTGGTTAGAAATGAATCACCCCGCTGCAAGCAGACGGGGTATCATTCCCACAAAGCTCGACTCGGAAATTACTTTTCCGATGCAAGCATCGGGGAATTCTTTAGATAAAAATAAAAAAAAGTTGCTTCGGCGAATTTAGGTAAAATTCATTTGAACACTAAAAAAACCTCGTTGAGGATAGCAATTCAACGAGGTTTTTTCAGATTAAGTGCTTGGACAGAAATAACTCACACATATTATGACAGACTATTTTTTTACCATATTTCGTTAAAAATACTCGCCATATCTATGGATATGCCTGTGCTTTTTGCCTCGTCTGGCAAAAAAATAGTTTTCGTCAAATATGGAACTTATTTCTGTCCAAGCACTTAGGGAGCAGGGAATAAATAAGATACCCAAATTTTGCACAGCTAATTTTCTTCAGTTGAGGCAAAACAGCAAGTAAAATGGGTAGGTTATTTATTTCCTACTCCCTTACTCTAGCTTTAAACATTCAATTATTATTCAAAACGATACAAATCATTGATCGTGAATGTCCATTCTGGTGTTTGTAGTCCATTTTGTAATATAGAAGTTATAGAATACCAAGGACTTACTTCAGGATCGCTTAGATTTTTTAACACATGAAAATCTTGAGTGGGAGTACCACCCTGTGCCAATAAAAACATTTTATAAAATTGACCATTTTGAACTACATCTGTTACTAAAACAGCATGTCCTGGGTTACCTGCCTCTATAAAAATATCGCCAGGCATAATATCTTTAATGTTCACTTGTTTCAAAACTCTTTTCAAAGAGGTAGTTCCTGTATTAGCATTTACCTCTCCTAAATAAGTTTTTAAATTATTATGAGACGAATCTGGGTAACCATGTGCACTATAGAAGTAAAGGATATGCTGATCTGGAACGACAATGGGTTTTTCACCTATCGCATATCTAGAAAATGTGACTAGACCATCTTTTCCTGTATAGTTAAATTGAATTTTATCCAACTCTACTCTACCAAAATGATATTCAGATTTTAAACGTACAATAGACTGCGGTGCCTGTTGAAGACCCAGCGAATCTAAATCAATATCCACTACCGCCTCATGGAAATCTTGATCCTCTTTTTGGGTACCATCAAAATTAGAAACGGAAGTACCCGCCGGCTTTAAAGGTAAATTTCTAATCCAATCTCCAAAACTTCCTTTCTGTACTTCTATTCTTTGATAAGTATCAGGTGGAGTGATTCGACTAGCAATTGTATTTTGTGCATCTACATTTCCATTTAGCCAGAAATAGACATTGTCTGGTTCTGAAGTCATTTCAGTGAGCGACTCTCCACCACATGAAAGAATAAAAATCAGTAAACAAAAATATAAGTATCTCATTTTCAATTAATTATAATTTAACATAAAATATTACAAAAGTAAGTATTATGAGAAACTTTAATAAAAAAATGTGCCAAGTTGATCGTTCACTTACAACTAACTAACAAATAGGGAGATTTGAAGCCCTTAAGCCGTTAGAAAGAAATAGAAATAGAATTATTTCCGTCATCAGAACTAACTCCAATCATAGAAGCTATACTAATTCGAAAACCCAACTCTTGGTATTCAAAATCTTGAAAGGAAGAGATTAGTTCTACTCTGAAAATTTTAAAAATATTGTCTAAACCATAACCAAGTTCAAAATAATTTTGAGCATTCGGTGTAGCAAGATAATTCACAAAAGCATTTTCTTTTAAGCCGCTCATCCATACCATTGGCATTTGCGTCAGCAACAATTTTCTAAATTGATGGTGTATATGAACCTGTAAATATTTGTCTTTTGTACTGTATTCGTAATAGTCTAACAACCGGAAATTTTCGACAGGATCAGAGACCGTCAAAATGGTTTGATTGCCAGGGAAATGCTTAAAGTCAGGCAATGTCAATGATTCATTATTCAAAAATGAACCAGCTGCCAATTTGATATCCATCCGGCTGCCATCAAATCTTCTCCAAGTGTATTTTCCGCCAACTTCTATAAAATCATAATCGACATCTCCAAGCCCCTTTTTATAGTTCAGACTGAAAATTGGAGATATATTTTGGAAGATTTTGACGCCATTATTTATTTTATAACGTACCCAAGGTTTCCATTCCAGCCCACCTCCAACAACAAAAACGTCTTGAGTTTCTAAAGGAGGATTTCCAATTTCTATATTTTCAGGTGTATTGGGTTCAAACTGTTTCTTCTCCTTATAAAACCAGCCTTCATCAACACTATTTTCAAGTCCATGCCGACGGGCATATTCTCCATGAAAATTAAGACTTAAACCATCCACAACTCTTTTCTCAAACAATCCACTTAAAAATTGTTTTTCGTACAATTTGATATAATTCTCTCCAAAAATGTAATAAAGTGAATTGATTAAAGGCGAAATTGCTCCGGATTCATTGAATTCAGAAACATAGCGTCCACCTTCTAATCGGATCTTTCCTTTCCTGAACTTATCAAGGATTTTATATTCTATATAGCCTTTGGCGAGCACCTTTTCACGGCTAAAGGAAAACCTTGGTATGATACCGTAACTCAATTCATTCTTGTTTTCTAAGGAATGAAAAACACCTAGTTCTGAAGCCAATGCAAGACCTTCTACGGCATTCAATTGAGTATTTAATAAAAGTCCTTTATAGGCAAGTCTGGTTTTCTTCCCTAAAGAATAGTTTTTTCCAAAAATGATATCCGAAAGTCCCAAAACCCTTTCTTTCTTCTTCTTCGATTTTTCTGTAGCAATTGTATCGTTTTCTACTTCGACTAATGCCAGACTATCAACTTTCTGGTAAGATTTTACTTCAAATTTAGTCAAGGGTACTGGGCGAATCTTTGCCCAAAAAGCAGTATCTCGATTTTGGGCAGTAGAATCAATTTCCATCGAGCGATTTTCAGTCATCTTGGGCTCCTCTTGTTCTTTACGATCTTCTTTTTCGTATTCTTTCATCATTTTTCGCAAGTCCTTCCGCGTCAACTCTTCTCCAGAAGCAATTTTCTCTTCAATACTACCCGTTTTCGTTTTTTGTTTTTTAGCTAAATCTTCTGCCAGCTCTTTATCAATATTCTCGTCAATGACTACAAAATCCACATTTAAATCAGGGTTTAACTCAACTTTGTAATCACTTGCTGTCGCGAGGTAATTATACACGAAATTGAACCCAAAAATCTTGGCATCAATAAAAAATTGATGAGTCACAGGCAGCCAAGCTGTTTCCAAAATTGGTGCATAAATCTGTGAAATCTCGAAGCTAATTCCCAGTTTATAAGTTTTCAATTTCAGACTATGAATACTCCACAAATCTTCCACAATCGAAATCGTACCTTCATAAACGCCTTCCCCTTTACTTCGTGGAATTACTTTAATTTGATTAATCTCGACCCCACGTTCAAAATAAGAACCTATTAATTCAAATTTATAATAACCAAAAGCTCTTGGTGAAAGTGGAGAAACGGCGCTAACTATTTCTGGATCATAAAAACTAGAGTTGATGTAGGGAGTTGGACTAATAGAGTTATCATCTCCTTGCTTTCGAATACTTATCACCCGCTCTTTATAGGTATTGGGACGCTGATAACTAAACTCACTAACCGATTCCACCAAAAAGGCAGAGGTGGAGTCAATACCCTCCTTCTCGATCGCTTTTCGCAATAAAAATGGAGATTTTAAGAGTCGCCCAGACCCTTTTATATAGATTTGAGCAGTGTAACTTTCAATTTGTTGTCGATGATATTCTGCTTTTGCGATAGCCTTCCGCATTATGGTATATGCAGGGTTTTCACGACCATCCAATACCTCTATAGTCTGGAGTTCTAGGGTTTGTTCATTAAGGATAATATCTTGGGTAACTTTTGTTCCTCTGGTCACTACTATTGCCTCCACAACTGTCTCGTAACCAATAAATTGATAGACCACTTTGTAGGTACCAGGTGTCAAATTTATTTCATAATATCCGTCTTCATTGGAGACGGTACCCGTTGCCTCTTTTTGAATAAAAATAGTGGCAGACGGTAATGGCATCCCATTTTGATCAGTGATAGTTCCTTTGATCCCAGATGCAAAAAGTATATTGGAACAAAGCCCTAATAAAAATAGAAACGTGTATCTTTTGAGCATTACTAAATTTTGATTTGGTAAAATAAGAAAGCGAAGGAAAGGAATATTTTGTTACAAAGGAAGTAGAAGTTAGTAGATTGGTTGGTCAGGATATAATGATTTCTCCCAGAAGAATCTAAATTTTCATGGCTTGTGCCTGAAAAGACCTTCGCCTAAAGCGACGGGAAAACTAAGCCGTCAAATCCATGTTTCTTCTTTTTTCCAAAATGAAAAAATAAGCAAAAAAATCTAGGCTGTGGATAATTAGGCTAAAAATTAGTCTTTTTCCCTCACACTTCGTCACCTATTAGCCTTCAAAACTAAGGTTATTAGGCTCGGTTCGATACTCGATTGAGATCGAAACCCAAAACTTATATCCCAATAACTGATGTTACGCAAAGAATTTGTCTACGAGGTAGGACTGACCTTTTTCATTTTAGTGAAGTGGGTTCAAAATTCCGTTAAGAACTATCCACTGTTTGAGCGCAGCGAGTTTGGGTAGTTTAGGGATTTTGAATCTGCGCAGCGTTTAGAAATGAAAACAGTCTTGATTTTTTTGGTCCTTTTTTTATCAAAGAAAAAAAGGACAGTGTATTGATAGTCAATGTTTTATTTTTGTCTTCTGTTCGTTCAATTTTTCCGAATAAAATGTGCCTTACCAATTAAACCTTCTTTAATCTCATATATAGCAATTAACTCCATATGCTCGATCTCTTTCCTCCCAGTTACTATTTCATGATCAATTACTTTATTATCGAAGACAATTCTATTCAAAATTTGAGTATTTAGGTTGGGGGAATTTTCAAATACGTCTTGATATATTCCTTTAATTTTTTCCAATCCAATAGTAAATGGAACTGTTTCGGAAAAATTAAAAAGCTCTGCCTCAGGATGGTGACATGCTACAAATGTGTCGATATCCCTTGCATTATAAGCTTCAACTTGTTGTTGAACTATTTTTTCTGGATTCATTTATATATTCAATTTTCAATTTCTTAAAAAATCATCTAATCAAAGTCACATCCCCTTTATAATCAAGTATCTCCCCATCTAAATATTCTACTTTAGCTCTCCAAACATAAACGCCTGAATCCACAATTTCATTATTGAATTGACCATCCCAGCCAGTATTAGCATTGGGGGCCAAATTTTGAAAAGCAGCAAGTTGGCTTCCCCATCGATTGTAAACTTCGAATTCTAATATACGTCCAATTTCTTTGCTTGAAAAAGGTCTAAAAACATCATTGACACCATCATTATTGGGGCTAAAAATATTCGGAAAATAGATTTTTCGGAACTTGGAAACGGTAATAAAAATAGAATCACTTCTTTCACAACCATTAGGCATAATCGCTGTCAAATAATACAATCCATCATTGTAAGGTCGAACATAAGGTCTTGGACAATCTAAACAGGAAATATTGCTCGAACTTGACCAGACATAATCTAAGTCATTCAAATTCACAAAAGGTGTTAACTGAATGGAATCACCAAGACAAATATCCAATTGTTCCTCCAAATCCAACACTAACGTATTGGGTTCTAGCAATTCAAAAGATTCCTCATAACGGCAACCATAAGCATCTTCAATTTCGATCGAATATTGCCCTGGAAGTAAACCTGCATGCACTGGATTGGAAGAAAAATCGCCTCCGTCATAGGCGTATAAATAGGGACCCGTACCCCCTTCAACCAAATTAGCATTGATGATACCAGAGTTGGTTGGATTGCAATTGGGCTCTTCAATCAAAAAATCAGCTGAAATGGGTTCAGGATCAATCAAAGTAGCGTCCTTAATGACCTGACATCCATTTGAGTCGGTAACAGTTACGAAATAATTTCCTGATGAAAGTCCCCCCACCAAATCGATCTGACTTCCAGTGTTCCAATTATAGGAATAAGGTGAAACACCATTAAAAGGCGTTACTAATATAGAGCCATCTGAAGCCCCAGGACAAGTGACATTTGCTAAAGAGTATTCAGACAATTCAACTTGGGCATCTACATAAAAGGGTTCAAAAACTTGTCCCACAAAAACACCGACACTTCCCGAGTTATCTGTGATCGTAATAGAATAAACCCCAGCAATCAAATCAGGAATAACAATGGTGGTTGAGTTCAAATCACTCACTCCTGAACCCGTTAAGTTCGAACCAGTTTCTTCCTCCCATTCGAAAGTGTAAGGATGATTACCATCTATTAAATTGAAAATTAATTGGCCATTATTGTCTCCAGCACATAGCAAATTATCATCTGCGAACCCACCATCAATGTCGCACAAAAAAGTAAGCAAGTCTAACAATAACACACTATCGCACATAGTTGAGGCGACTAAAGGAACATTATAATTACCCGTTGCTGTAAATGCTTGACCACCAAAAAACACAGAATCACCAAAGCAAAATTCAAGTTCCAAATTCGTATAAACGGTTGGCAAGGTTTGGATAATGCCCATCACTTGTTGCTCACATCCGACAGAGTCGATAAAAGAATAATTATAAGCCCCTGCATTGACAAAAAAAGTATCGATGGAAGGCAAGTGTAAACTATCGCCTTCACAAATAATTTCATCAAAAACGACAGGCGGTCTAGATTCAATTAAAATAGAGGTACAGACAGACGGAATGGTATCACAGACATTAAAGGCATCATAGCATATTTGGTAAGTTCCATCATTAGAAAATTCATATTCCAAGGTATCAGCGACCCCAGAAACGAAAGTGCCATTGATTGTCCAATTTGTAAAATTCGCCCCATCGACATGAGGCACTGTAAAAGTTTGTATGTCATTGGGGCAAGCTTTAGCAGGACCTGTGATTTGATCCAATGGTTGTAATGCACCTACTTGGGTTGTGCCTTCTGTTACATTAACAGTATAATTACAAATATCACCATTACTCCCATCCATAACGAAGTAATAATATTGACCGATGGTTAAAGGCTGATTGTTAGAGAAAACACCCGTTTCACCAGGTTGAATATCTGTATCGCACAGGGTGACTTGTTGAAAAGTCTCACAATCCAAACTTTCATAAATACCGATTTCTAGTCCCCAATTTATTTGACACCCCGATACTTCGACTTCAATGGTTAAATCTTCACTTCCAGCAATGAAAGCGATCCAGGTAATATTATGTTGAAATGTTGTACAAAAATCATTTGGTCCAATACCAACGACTTGACTATTATTAACTCCGGTAAACCCGTCGATATCACAAATCACACAAGCATCTTGGCAAAGTGGCGTCATTTCAGGGTCAATGCAAGGTTGAGGTTGTGCAAAAGAACAAATTTGGAGGAAGATCAATATTGAACAGCATAGGTATTTAAGCATGAGCGAGTATTTTCAATTTAGTCCTAAAAATAAAATAAAACATTGCATCATGCTGAAGATAATGCTGGATTGAAAAAAGGCTGACCATTTATGCAATTCAGCAGTAAGAATTCTCTCCTTTGGGAACCCACCTAAATGTTTAAAAAATCATACTTATGTGGCTATTTAAAACTTTCAAATTTTATTATTTATCAAAATACTTTATTGTGAAAAAGACTTTAATATTCTATCTATTATGCCTGTTTTTGGCTGGAAACTCTATGTTCGGTCAAATCAGAGTGGCAGTTTACAACACAGAAACCAGCGAAGTCAAAAAAGGACTCTCTCCTGAAGTAAATCAATTGAATCAACAAAACCTAAGAGGTGTTGCCGATCAAATCGTAACCTTTTATTCAAATGATGATCGTTTTATTGTCATCGACAAAGCAAAAGACTATTTGGTTAAAAGTGAACAAGAACGTCAAAAGTCAGAATCTTTTATCGATGGATATGTCGTTGAGCAAGGACAACAAGAAGGTGCCGACTATATCATTTACACCAAATTCCTTCGCAAGGAAAAATCCCTATATATGAGGGTTTACAACGTCAAATCTGGTGATATAGAATGTCAAGCCACCGAAGAAGTGGATATGATTATGGGAATTGTCAAAAATACTCGTGAAAAAGTTACCAAATTGCTTAATCAGATTAACAATGAATGCTTTGCATTGTCTTTCCAAGTGATGCGTAGCTTGGACAAAAAACAAGGTTCCAAAACTAAAAACATACTCATTGCTGCAGGAAAAAACCAAAATATGAAAGAAGGGTATGAATTAGAAGTTTTCAAAACCGTCATCGAGAAAGTAGGTGATAAAGAGCTAAAACGTACGGAAGTTATTGCAGAAGGAAAAATTGAAGACGTTGAAGATGCTAACTTTTCGAATCTTAAAATTTCAAAAGGTGGTGACCTAGTTGCCAATGCATTTAAGAAAGGAGAAGAACTTTTTTGCCGAATGAAGTAATAAGTAATGGAAGAATTAGGTCTTCCAATCCAACTCTTGCCTCTTTTGCGCAAAAGTTAATTTCTAAGTTTTCGTTAACACGTAACTCGAAACTCAATCAAAAAATGAAAAAACTCTCTATACTGCTTTTTTTATTTATTTACGCTTTTGCAGTAGCTGCTCAGGACAAAACTGGTGTTGGCGTTTTTGTTGATCCGAAGCGCTTGACGGATGAATATGCTAGAAAGATTTTTTATGGCATCACCAATCATATGAAGGTCTCCGCACGTAATAATTATGTACATTATGACTGGGCTGAAAATGTAAATGCCGTGACCTTCAATCCAGTCAGAAATAAAGACAATAAAGAGCAACCAGTCAAATTATTGGTATTCATGGCACCTACCGTGCAGTACGAAAAAAATCCTAAATTACAATTTCAGCAAGATTCCGCTGGAAACACTACACGTGCCTATTACAACTCTTCCTTTAAAAGCGAGATATGGGTAAAAGTGATTGATTTCACGACATCAGAGGTAGTTCAAATGAAGATTTTTGAAGAAAACGGAAATGGCGCAACTCGCCCAGCCACCGTTGAAGTCAGAGATTACAAAAAATACTTTAGTGGTGATCCTAATAAAATAGACAGGAAATTGATGCGCGAACAAACCAAAGAAGTGGATAAGGTTTACCATCCTAGAGTGAAGAAAATACATAATTCAGCTGCAGATGCAATCGCAAAATCATTGAGAAGTGTACCCGGCTGGTTGAATGGTTTGCAAGACGAAAAGCTATACACTATCACCAATATGGATGCGGCTTCCTTGGATAAAAAATTGGTCGAATTTGAAATGAGTGGCTCCAAAAATGACTTTTTAGCGAAATATGATTTGTTTGAGTTATATGAAGTTATTCAGGTAGGTGAATACAAAACAACGAATAAACTTGGCTATGCGACAGTACGTGAAATTGGGGAGACAGTTACAAAAATGAAAACCTTGCCTTTCAAAAGAAAAAATATGGCAGAGGCTGTAAAAAGTGGACGAGAAATATACTTGGTACGTAACCCCAGAGCATTGGAAAAATTCAATACTGCTGATGACCGAAAGTACACCATCTCTATTGATAAAAAATGTATTCTTTGTGATGTTCGATTTGAAACGTCACTAAATTCCGTCACAAATGTTGTCATCATCGAGCGGGCACATATGAATATTCTGAACACACTTGCGGAACGTTATAAAAATGAAAGATTCATGGATTACAACCTTGAAGAAATACAAGGGAGACAGAAAGGGGTTGAAATCTTAGTGTCGAAAAGTGACCGTGGAATGCGGGCAACAGAAGTTAAAACTGGACGAGTCCTTGATACGGAAGACAAGACGTATGGTGGTAAAATGGCGAAAATGTTCTTGGAGATTTTTGATGAACAAATCAAAATTTTAGAGGTATCAGAGCAGAAAAAAAATAAGCTGATTGAAGTTATTGCCTACCATCCTTTTGGTTTCTTTTTAGGGGATCGCGTTCAAGTCTTTACCGTTCAGGAAGAAAAAGTGGGTGGAAGGACATTGGATAGAAATACCCAAATAGGAAAGGGTTTTGTCAATAAAGTTATTTCACCAAAGGTCGCCCGCATAAAAATTCAAGATGGGAAAAAAGAAATTTACGAGGCAATGAATTCGGACGCTAAGGTTAAGTTTCATCCTAGAGAAAAGAATTAACCACCACTTAAATTACTGATAATCAATTTTTTTTTACATACAAATACAATCAAAAATTCATGCAAAAATTATTTATAGCATTCACGCTTTCGACTCTATTTTTTTTAATCTCTTGTACAGCCCCAATGGCAATTCCTTATGAAAGATCAGGCAAAGTAACCTGTTCAAAATATGAGGAAAATGTCATTCACATAGTTTCAGAAGGGCGAGCAGAATCAACAGGAAAAGCATCCAATTATGCGGAAAGGAACGCTTTTGAGAATCTTCTTTTCAAGGGTATTCCTGCGAGTAACCAAGAGTCACCAATCGTCCCAAATGAATCGGAATCGCTCCGAAAAAATGGGGGCTATTTCAGCGACTTATTAAATAATCAACGGTATCAACGTTTCATTTTGAAGTCTGAAATTGCAGAAGATGTCATCTCCTCAAAAGTTCATTTCATTAAGCAAAATATGAGCATTGACTTAAAAGCTCTGCGTAAGGATTTAGAACAAAATAAGGTAATTAGAAAATTTGGGCTGTAATTGATCATTAAGATTAAATCAATCACTACCAAACCATTTCAACCATTTCAACTATCATAATAACATGAAAAATTTATTCTCTTTTTTAATATTGACATTTGCTTTCACCACTACCCATTTTGGGCAAGATGCGGCAACTGCAACTACTGCCTCCGCTACCATTCAGCCAACAATTATGGCAATACCATTTGCACGAGAAAATCAAAGTCTTCGGGGCAATTATGAGCGAAACGAATTGGTTCGAATCGCTATTACAAAAGTAAAGGATGGTTTTGACCAAAGAGGAGTCAACACCATTGATTTTAGAGCAAAATTGAAGCAAGTATCTAACAATGAAGTCTTGACAGAAGATCAACAATCTTCGATGAAAGATGATCTTATCAGTTTATCAGGAGCAGACATATATGTTGAAGTAGAGGCCAATCCAAATAGAAGTAATACAGGTAATTCAGTTACCATCATCATGACTGCTTATGATGCCGTTTCAGGCGAATCACTAGCAAATAAAGTGTCAAATTCTCCAAAATTTTATACCGACAATTATGAAAAATTAGTTGAAAAAGCAGTGGAGGCGGAAATCGAGAATTTATTGAATACCATTCAAGAAAAATTCAATGACATTAGAGAAAATGGTAGAACCGTAGTTCTGACCGTTGGTGTAGATATCGATGCTGATTTTGATTTGGATGAAGAAACAGCTGAAGGTGATTTATTGTCGGAAGCGATTGAAGATTGGGTGGCTAATAACTCTCTGAAAGGTTATTACCATATGCAAGGGAGTACAGAAACGAAAATCATTTTTGACATTGTAAAAATTCCTTTGAAAGATGATAAAGGGAGAAGCTACCGAGTCTCTAAATTAGCATCAAAACTTCGAAATCATTTGAAAAAACAAGGTTTCGCAGCCTCAAGAACGATACAAGGGAATAATGTTGTGATGACTTTGAGTACGCTTGAGTAGTCTTCGTTTTTGCCTTTCCTCAGAAGTTGTAATGAATTATTTATTACAACTTCTGATACATTTTTTAGAAAAAATAAAATAATGAAAATCAAAATATCTCTCTTTACACTCTTTTGTTTTTTAAGCATTTTTAGTTTTGGTCAGGAGGAATCTGATGTATTCTTCAAACACAATTTAATGGTTAAAAATACGCAGAGTGAGAACAGGAATTCTGCTCGTAATCTTACCTCTTCATTACGTAAGCGGTTGGCAAAGAACTTTATAGTCCATCCACAGTCCTACTTTTTTTTGGAATCACATATTGAAGTTGGCGAAAGCAAAAAAATTGAGGCGATGGAATCCTACACCTATACCGACTTAACGATTACTTTTCAATTCGGAAATACCGTCAATAAAAATTATAAACAGTGGGTTTATGAAGGGAAAGGAAAGGGCTCAAGTGAGTATGATGCGGTCAACAAAGGAATTGCATCCTTTTTCAAATCCCCTAAAGGATTAAAGATTTTGAAGGCAGAATTGGATAGTTATATTAAGTCCGAATTGAGTGAAAACTGCATGTCGTTTATTGAACAAGCAGGTGCTGCACTAAATGAAAAGGAACCTAAAAAAGCAGCTTTGGTGTTATCTGTAATCAATGAAAAATCAGACTGTTACGCCCGAAAAGAAGCATTGGAAAAACAAATTATTGACCAACATAAAATCGATTATTGCGAAGCGGAAATACAAAAGATTCAAGTGATGGTCAACGCCGGTCAATATCGCCAATTGAATAGCGCTGTTTATAAACTTTTGCTCATTCCACCAGATGCACCTTGTGCGCAACAAGCTTTAGATTTATCAAAAGATATCGGTGAAAAAATGACCCGAAAAGAAGGAAAAGCATATGATCTTTTGATTAAATATCAAGGCATGCACTCCAATTACTCTTACAAAGACTGGCGCCGGATATATTATGAGGAGATTTTGAAATAATTCTTCATTAAGTAATGGCTAAATAAGTGCTTGGACATAAATGACTTCCACTTAATTTACTGCAACATCGTGCCAAAGGCGCCCGTTGCAGTAATGGTGGTCTTGGAGGGCAGTCGAATTTAATTCTGGTCAAGCACTTACTAATAACCTTTAGGAAAAATTATTTTTTGGCAGGCAGATGGATGAAGAATTGTAGGCAATTCTTCATCCATCTACCTGCTTAATTATCGGGTCAACTTATTAAAATCCCTACCACTAGGGGCTTGATATACTTGCAAATCAAATTCCGGCACTACTGCTAAAATATGATCGAAGATATTTGCTTGAATACTTTCATAATTCGCCCATGCCTGGTCTTTGCTAAATACATAAATTTCGATGGGCAAGCCATGTTCAGTTGGCGCAAGTTGTCTTACCAAAAATGTCATTTCTTGGTTGATCATCGGTTGATTACTTAAATAAGCTTCCACGTAGGCACGAAAGGTTCCAATGTTGGTCATCCTTCGACCGTTAACTAGATTGGACTCATCTACCAGCTCCTGTTGATTATAGACTTGCAGCTCCTTTTTCATTTTTTCAATATAGCGGGAGATATACTGGATTTTCCCAAATCGATTCAGCATTTCTTCTGTACAAAATTGAATGGTATTTAAATCAATACGAATGGATCGTTTGATCCTCCTACCCCCTGACTCAGACATCCCACGCCAATTTTTAAATGATTCGGTAATTAATGCATAAGTTGGAATTGTGGTAATTGTTTTATCCCAATTTTGCACTTTAACCGTCGTTAAAGCTATCTCAACAATATCACCATCGGCACCATATTTTGGCATTGAAATCCAGTCACCATTGGCGACCATTTGATTGGCAGATAATTGTATGCCGGCTACAAAACCCAAAATAGCATCCTTAAAAATAAACATCAAAACCGCGGTCAGTGCACCTAAACTACTGAATAAATAGACAGGTGTTTTATTCACTAAAATGGAAATGATAAATATGCTACAAATGAAATAAATGATTATTTTAAAAACTTGGATAAAACCCTTTATCGGAATTCTTTTTGAAACTTCATAAGTATTATAAATATCCAAGGAAGCATTTAAGAAAGCATCCAGTGAAAGGATAGTCATAGCAATCATATAGATTAAAGCTACACCGCTGATCAAAGAAATAGCAAAATCATAACCTGCTAAAGGAATAGAAATAAATAGGTAAATGACCATGGCTGGAGCAAGGCGAGCCAGGCGATTAAATACTTTTTTACGTAGGAACACATCATCCCATTGTGTTTTTGTACGATTCACAATAGTAGTTAGTCCCCTCAGTATAAAACGTTTTGCCAACAGATTAGCAATAAGACTTAAAAGGATAATCAAACCAAAAACTAAAACTCTTGCTAGAATGTCTGCAGTAGATAAATCCAAGCCCTGATCTAGTATCCAATTTTTTATAATTTCTAGCATTTGTTTTTATAGTTTAAGTAACGGTGAATGGTTATGTCCAAGCGTTAATGCACTTGGAACTTTAAATATTTTTCGGCGGCTTTGCCGCCGTTTGGGCATTTCGATCAAAATGAGTTTAAATGTGCCAAAGTAGAATTAGTAACCGTTCCTTAAAGATAGTTCTTATATCTCATAATTTGAGAAGGTCTTGCTTGTATGGGATAGACTCTCTAGTTATTAAAAACAAGATTTAGAAATTAGTCAAATAAAATAACGCCATTCACAGATAAAATAGGGTCAGTAATAGAATATTTTTCAGGATTACACAACCAAAAAAGGTTATTTGCATTTCTATTCGATTGAGTATTTTCTAGGCTTAAAAAATAATATCAAAACCTAAAATTTAAGACTCAATTTAGTAAAAATAAAATTTGAAAATGTTAAAAAAATCATCCGACACAGGCTCCAATGAGCCAATCATTAAATTACCCTTCCACTCGAATGGTGGATCAAAAAGACTGTTGAAGTTATTGCTCTCCCCGGCAGATAACTTCCTTAAAAAAACAGCTTTTCTTTTTCTTTTCTCTTTCTTTTCAATGACGCTTTTCTCTCAAGAAAAATTCACTATCAACGGTTATATCACTGATGCTGAAGCAGGTGAAACTCTAATTGGAGTAACCGTTTTTGTTAAGGAACTTGGAACTGGTGTGACCTCCAATGAATATGGCTTCTATTCCATTTCACTGCCTTCTGGCACCTATAATTTAGAGTATTCCTTTATTGGATTGGCGACAAAAAATGAGGTAATCAATCTGACTAAAAACATCAAATTGGATATCGAAATGGGCGAAAACGTCGAGAATCTAGTAGAAATCGTTGTAAAATCAGAAGCACAGGATCGCAATGTTTCTGAACTACAAATGAGCGTCAATAAATTGGATGCAGCCACCATAAAAAAGATCCCTTCTTTACTTGGTGAAGTAGAAATATTAAGGAGTATTCAGCTGTTGCCTGGAGTTACCTCTGTTGGAGAAGGCTCACCAGGATTCAATGTTCGAGGAGGAACTATTGACCAAAACTTAGTATTGTTAGATGAAGCACCTGTTTATAATTCTTCTCACCTTTTTGGGTTCTTTTCTGTTTTCAATCCTGATGCAGTAAAGGATGTCAAACTATATAAAGGTGGAATTCCAGCAAGATATGGTGGTCGATTGGCTTCCATTTTGGATGTCCGAATGAAGGAAGGAAATCAGAAAAAACTAGCCCTAAAAGGAGGCATTGGAACCATCTTTAGCCGACTATCTGTAGAGGCACCATTGATTAAAAATAAAGCCTCCTTTATCGTTGCAGCAAGACGATCTTATATTGATGTATTGGCAGCGCCCTTTTTAAGTGGTGATTTAGATAATACGACTTTGAATTTTTATGATTTGACTATGAAAACTCATTATGATATCAATGAGAAAAATCGAATTTTTCTTTCTGGATATTTAGGACGAGATAATTTTGGATTCGGAGAGGCTGCTGGATTTAATTGGGGTAACGGTACGGGTACTTTTCGTTGGAATCACCTATTTAGTGAACGACTATTTTCCAATTTGACCTTATTTTATAGTAATTACGACTATCAAATATCCTTTGGAGAAGATGGAACCAATAGTTTTGATTGGGACGCGAAAATCATTAATTACAGCGTCAAACCTGAATTCACTTTTTATATTAGTCCAAAAAACATTTTACGATTTGGAGGTCAAGGTATCATTTATGAATTCGAACCAGGTAATGCCATTGGGGTCAGTGTAGGAGAGTCCTCAGACATTAGTTTAGATCAACAATATGCCATTGAGGCTGCAGCCTATATTGAAAATGAAGTGAATATCGGTGATAGGATTCAATTGAATTATGGTCTACGGTTATCACATTTCAATTATACAGGAGAAGGAGATGCTTATGAATTTGGTGACGCTCCAGCCGGCACTCGTAAACCAGTCATCAGTTCTGAAAGATTTGACCAATGGGAATCCATTCAAACTTATGCGAATCTCGAACCCCGATTTGCAGCAAAATATCAATTAGGAGATAATAATTCGGTGAAAGCAAGTTATATGCGGACATCACAATATATCCACTTAGTTTCCAATACGACCGCCTCAACGCCAGTAGATGTTTGGACACCGAGTACCAATAATATCAAGCCTCAAATGGCAGATCAATTTGCAGTTGGATATTTTCAGAATTTAAACGATAATAAATACGAAGTATCAGCTGAATTGTATTACAAGAAAATGGATAATGTCTTGGATTACATTGTTTCCCCAGCACCAGACTTATTATTAAATGAGTTTTTGGAGGGTGATGTGTTGGCAGGTCAAGGTCGCGCATACGGTTTGGAGTTGATGGTTCAAAAAACAAAGGGTCGCTTTAATGGTTGGTTAAGTTATACATTGGCTCGAACCGAATTGCAAACTAATGGAATCAATCAAGACGAATGGTATCCTTCAAGATTTGACCAAACCCATAACCTGAGTTTGACTGGATTCTATGAGACCAAAAAACGGTGGTCTTTTTCTGCTAACTTTTCATACATTTCTGGTACGCCTATCAGTTTTGCAAATGGTGGCTATTACCAACAAGGTTTTTATATACCGCATAACTCGAATGAATCTAGAAACAATGCTCGAATCCCAAATTATCACCGATTAGATCTATCTGCCACTTTAGAAGGGAAGAAAAATCCAGATCGCAGATGGCAAGGTCAATGGGTATTTTCGATATATAATGTGTATAGCCGCCGAAATGCGTTCTCTGTTTATCAACGACAAGAAACAGATCGAATCGCGGTTGGTGCCCCAGTAACGACAGAAGCTATTCAACTTTCCGTTGTTGGAAGTATGATTCCTTCCGTTTCGTACAATTTTGAATTTTAATATTGAACGACCATTAATTAGCTTATTAAAAAAGAAAGAAATGAACTTAATATCAAATATAAAATACCTCTTTATCCTCACTGTTTTCACTCAACTGTTCACAAGTTGTGAAGATGTTGTCGATATTAAAACCGACCCTTTGACACCTCAATTGGTCGTGGATGCATGGCTCAATAATCGTTCTGAACCTCAAACGATTTCATTATCGATGACTCAGCCATATTTTCAAAACTCACTACCAGAAGGCATAGGGGGTGCTACCGTTAAAGTAATAAGAGGAGATAATGAAGTTTTTGAGTTTACAGAAACCGAGAATGGCCAATATAATTGGACACCTTCTGATGACGAAACTTTAGGTATCGTCAATGATGAATTTAATTTATCCATTGAATTGGATGGCAAAACTTACGAGTCCGCTTCAACCATGAATCGAACACCTGTAATTGATTCCATTACTCAAGAATTCAGAGTAGATGAATTTGGTTTTCCAGATGGTATTTATGCAGAATTTTTTGCTCGTGATTTTGTTGGAGAAGGTGATACTTATTGGATAAAAACCTTCAAAAATGGTGTATTTTTAAACAAACCTTCTGAAATCAATTTTGCTTTTGATGCTGGTTTTTCACAGGGTGCCGCAGTTGACGGTTTAATTTTTATTCCTCCCATTCGAGAAGCGATCAATCGAACTGCAGATGCAGATACGGATGATAATTCGGATGTTGCACCATGGAATTTAGAGGATGAAATTAGAGTGGAAATTCATTCTATCAATCACGATGCTTTTTATTTTTTAAGCACTGCCCAGCGTCAAATGCTCAATGGTCAAAATGGCATTTTTTCTGAGCCTGTGATTAATACTCCAGGTAATATATTCAGTGTAAACGATGAAGAAGAAGTTTTGGGTGTTTTTAATGTAGCGGCAATTTCAGAACTGACGAAGGTAGTCGAATGAATCAGTTGGCAGGAGGCTTCTATTAAAACTTAAACATGAGTCATCCCGAATTTTCAATATTTGAAAATTCGGGATTTTTTATAGGAAAAGCACAATCAAATTACTGTTTATTAATTGGTTACGTTCTTTTTTTCTTGACAAAAAAAGAACCAAAAAAATCAAGGCTTGATTTCTTTTGGCTAAAAATGGACTTTGCCTCCCACTCACAACCAGAACCGCTCCTATGTCGCTCGCTGATTGCTCTTTTTGCAAACGCACAATCCCATTTTCTTAACTCCAAAACAAATAATGCCAGTCATTTATGATCATCCATTTTTTACGAATATTATCATTTCGAAACCATAACTTTATTATGATAAACGCCATCAATCGAAACTACATAAAAACCATTCGCCAAATCACTGATCTCAAAGGTCATCTTAGCATTCGAAATTTGACCTCCGCTCACTAAATTCCCAACATAATTAAAGACTTGGAAATCCTTCCCAATCAACGCTTCAGGCAATTCCATCGTAATTTGGGTCGTCGCAGGATTAGGGAATAGATGAATCGCATTTGCAACTTCAGCATCAAATGTTGAAGCTGGAATTTCGGATATCTTTGTTACCCCTGTGCTCGTTGCCACCCAAACATCATCATTAGAAGTGACTGCTAATTGGCGAACGACAGGTCCTGCCAATCCATCAACTACTTCATATTGAGTCCAAGCATCTATCCCATCAAAAGTGCTCACACCACCTTCTGTCACTAAATAATCAACATAAATTCCTGCCCAAACACGACCTCTTGAATCAATCTTAATGTCTTCAATTGGATTTAATTCATCAGGTGGAGGTAAAGTGAAAATGAATTCGTGATTGACGACAAACTCATTGTTTGAATTAAAAACAGAAACACCATCAGAGGTACCAATCCAACGATCTCCATTTTCAGCAAGTGCAATACCACGAATCTTATCATTCAATAATCCTTCATCCTCAGTAATGGTTACAAAATCAACATCATCAAAAATATAAACCCCGCCTAGTCCTGTACCGAAGTATTTGACGTTGTTTTCATCAAAAATGATATAATTCACGCCTCCAAAAGGAAGACCATCTGAAGTGTCCCATGAGGTCCAAGTAGCACCATCAAATTTAGAAACGCCGTCATTATTTCCGAACCACATCGCGCCATCGTTATCTTGATTGATATAAAAAACACGATTGTCTAATAATCCTTCTGCTGTGGTATAAGTCGTCCATGTCGTGCCATCAAATTTGGAAATCCCAAAGTCCGTCCCGACCCAAAGTACATCATCAGCATCTATAAAAATAGCTTTGATGACATTGTCAACTAAGCCAGGATATGAAGTTTGGTCAAAGCTTGTCCAAGTCGTTCCATCAAACTTTGAAATGCCTGCTTGAGTACCAAACCAAACATTGTCGTCGGCATCGACATTGACACAATTTGCCGTGTTATTAATTAAGCCATCCGCAGTGGTATAGGAGGTTAATATTTGGGCTTGAATACTCCCAGAAAAGAATAAACAAACAAGCAATAATTGGGTAAATTTTTTTATCATAATTCTTTTTTTGTATTCTCTTCTTTGCCATGATGCAAAGAAGCAAAAATCTAGGCTGTGGATATTTTAGCTAAAATTCAATGCCCTTGCGCACAGACCCAAAATCGCCGACTTTGTCTGGCTCAAACATGGGTGCTCTTTTAGGCTTAACTCAATTGAATTTGCCACCCATCCGCTTTGCGGTTCACTCACTTGAATATCCAATGGATATTCATCAAAGAATCGTTCGCTCATGCCAAAATCTCCAATGCCTGAGGGTTTATGAATCATTTATCGAATAACAATCATTTTCTTTGTCACAATGCCCTCTTCAAAAAGTAAAAATACGGAATATATTCCTTCCGAAAGTTCAGTCAAATCAACAGAAACAATACCTTCTTTTAGTTCATTCTTTTGAGTAGAAACAGTTTGACCATTCACATTCTGAATATTTATTTCAAACGGAATTTGATCCTCAAATTTTAAATGGATAAAAGCACTAGCAGGGTTTGGGAAAAGTGTTACGCTACTTCTTAAATACGCTTCATTGACATTTGTAGGCAAATTTTCAGCATTTGGAGTTGGAAACATTTCGATAAAATCACCCGTTCCATTCGGATAACGGCCTGTCGAAATATCTTCATTTTGATCACCAAAGATTATTTCATCTAGTATTGTAGAATTGACATCGGTCAACGTTAATGATTCACCACCTGCCGAAAGTTTGAAATTAGCATGCAATTCACCTTGGTCGCCGTCTTCATCTGCCCAAATAACTAAATATCCGTCTGCCTCTATAATCACATCAGGAAGTGCCCATTTGTCCAAGTTATCCGGATTATCGGTCAAATAAAGTCCTGCTGTTGAAATATCAAAATCAGTTGTATTATATAACTCAATCCAATCATCATATTCTCCTTCTTCATCTGCCAAGGTTGTCTGATTCGATGCCATAAATTCATTAATCACGACATCTTCAACATTAATATTGGAAACAATATTATGAAACTCAAAGGCCGCTCTTTCTGGAGAAAATCTACCCGATTCGTCGTTTTCGGCATAAACATAATACTGGACATTATTACCAACATCTTGAATTTGAATGCCATAAACACCATCATTTGCACTCCCATCATTTTGAGTACCATCATCAAGCATTTCCACTTCTTGAAACAATCCATTCCCTCCAAAACGGTACATCAAAATCACCTTTGAAGCATTCACAATAGACGCATTAATATGGATATCGTCTCCAATCGAAAGGGTCTGGGGAGAATAACTCACATCGGTAATATCTGGTGCGTTCGAAATCCCTTCATAATTCAATAAATAATCTGTACGAGCATCCATTAAATCCGTGATTCCGGGATATTCTACCAAGTCGGAAGTTGTTGAGTTGAGGTTATTTAAAAAATCATCGTAGGTATAAAATTTATTTGGATCTGTCTGCACAGCATCGTCAATCAGGGTTTGGTAATGTTCCCCGCGAGTGATGTACGCCTCATTTTCAAAATTCTCTTCAATGATCGTTCGCATATGCGCCAAAAACATTCTTCGATAAGTGTCATTTTCAAATAAATTACGCATCAAAGGACGGGCAACTACTGAGACGGAATTATAATGAAAAAGAGGGTCAATAGTTTTCGCTTGTTCGATAGAAAAGCCATTCCAAAATTCGGAAGCATCCGAAAGGCGGTAACTTGCAAATGACTGATTTAAATCCCATAGAACAGGGTTAAATTGTCCATTTTCATCCTTGTATAAATAATAATTTTGAGCATAGCCAACATAGGAATCAAAATTGACCAATGCATAATTAAATGCATGCATCCAAAGGGTTCTATCTACATTCAATACCGACTCAATGTCTACTGGATTTTCATTCAATACCTCAATTAACTCATACAAATCTGCCCAACCATAGTCCGAACGCAAATCATAATTTTGGGTATAATTTAAAGAATCTGTGCCTAAATGGTTTTCCAAATTCGAGTTTTCACCATCCAAATCTAACGTCTCTGGATTGCATTTTATGAAGGCATTATTATTAGAACCGTAAGTACGGGCGAGAAAGTCTTTATCAACAGATTCCACATTTGTGTACAATCCCCAATATTCGTCATTGATGTATACTTTCGCATAATTTGCGCGAGAAGAAGGCATATATTTTCGAGCAATTTCATAAGACATGACTTCTCTTAAAAAGGAAGGGTCTTGGATGACATTACTCAATTTGACCTTATCAATGCCATCATAAGTTTGATCGCCTTTTACATAATCCAATTTGATATTAAAAGGGTTTTTAGTTCGATCTACGCTCACGGAGCTATAACCTTTATACCGAATACCCACACTGTCGAGTTGTGTGCCATTTATGGAGATATTACATAATAGACGCTCTTGATCTCCTGCCACAAAAAAGTCATCCAAAATTTCATCCCAATTGGATTGTTCGAAATAAATTCGAATTTCTTGGATGGTGTTGGGATGGTAAAAATCAGCTTGGGAGAAGGAGTTGAATTGTAAAAAAAAGGAAAAAGAAAATAGTAGAAATATATTTTTCATTCTAAGGAAGTCAAAGGTCAAAACTTCAAAGGATCAAAGTACACCTACATTTACTTTGATCCTTTGAACCTTGAACAATTTATCGAACTAAAGAGATTTTCTTTGTAATCATAGTTGAGTTACTGAATTGAATATTCAAATAATACATACCATTGGCATTATTCGTTAAATCCAATTCACTGTTTTGATAAGAAGCTTCTACTTCTTGTCCTAACAAATCAAAAACTATGACTTTTTCGATAACATTTTCATTGGTTAATCCAGAGATTTGATATAAACCCGAAGAAGGGTTTGGAGAAATATTAACCTTTGCTTGCAAAGCCTCATCAACGGAAGAAATCATACATAAATTCTCAATAATCCCTTCCTGTGTCAGAGCAATAATACCAGGATGGTCACATTCATATCGAAAAGCCTTTGCAGGACCTGCATTGTATTGCCAAACAATATTACCATTTTGATTGGCTTCATACATATATTCACCGGACATGGCAACGAAAACATTTCCATTTTTCATAATATCTGAAGCAGACTGACCCCATGCAAAGTCTTCGCATTCGTGGCGCCAATCATACATCTCAGGCCCATAAGCGACACCCGCTTCTTTATCATAATTGTATCCATCAACTGACAACGGCGTTTTTACCGCATCTACCGCAGAAACACCGCCAGTAGTGCCCGTCGCAGAATTATTGAAAAACTGTAAATAACCTGCATTTGGGCGACCATCATTTGTAATCCATCGAACATCGTGAACTGCACCAGCTATAGTTTTATTTCCCGGAGTATTATAATTGGAAGGATTCCCCCAACGATAAAGAAAATCACCACCTTTTCCTGAATTACCACCAGCATGCCCTGCTGCTTCAGCAGTCGTTGTACTATGATCTATGATAAACACTTCACTTAAAAAGCGAGATGAAAAAGCGATTTGATCTAAATCCGGGTTGTAATCAATTCCATTGCAGTGAAACCAATCTGCACCACCACCAGGACCTCCACCTCCTCCAGATGTTTGGACATTGATATTCAACAGTTCAGGATGATCTGCTATACTTCCATAATTACTTAAAGTAGTGTCCACATTTTGAACGAAATGGTCGGTGATGTGCCATTCCCAAATAATTCCTGCGCCTCCAGCTCCATCAGGAGATACCTCGATAATATTTGTACTATATTTTTGTCCAGTTCCAGTGTATCCCAATGCCTCTAATTCGGCTTGACTTCTTCGATACCAGGCAATCATCAAAACATTACCATTCGGCATTAATGCAATATCGTGATGTGTTACTTTGTCTGAAGTAGAGTGAACATATTCCCATACTACATCTCCAGCAGGATCAAT
>JANSWP010000091.1 GCA_024743405.1 Bacteroidota bacterium | reverse complement strand
GCAGCAATAACAGCAGCTTCTAAAGTTGTGTGAACATCACTATTTACGACTACATCAACAACAGTCGTTGGGAAACTTGGAGGTAACATGACTGCATCCAATACATGTACGACACCATTCGTTGCCGGAATATCTACAAGAGTAACCAAAGCATTGTTAATAAACACACCATCCGTATTGATGGTCACAGTTACATCCTCCCCTTGTAATGTAGGAGCCATTTGACCATCACTCAAATCACCTGATAGTACTTGTGCATTGATCACATGATAGGTTAAGATATCAGCTAATTGTCCTGTTGGATTTGCTAATAGACCATTTACAAAATCTGCTGGAAGTGCTGCAAAAGCGTCATCTGTTGGTGCAAATACGGTAAAAGAGCCAGCTGCACTTAAATCATCGTCTAATTCAGCAGCAATAACTGCGGCTTCTAATGTTGTGTGAACAGGACTGTTTACTATAATGTCAACAACAGTTTGACCAATAGCAAAAGTACTGAGAAGTGTAAAAACGAGACTGTAAAAGAATTTTAACATGACTAGAATTTTTAATTTTTTAAATAAGATTTTAAGGACAAGTTGACACGAATGCCAATTGTTTGATAGGGTTTACAAATCGATTTATTATTAGATTAAATTTTTTCTTGTTGTTACTTAGTTTAAAGCTATTTGATACTATCTTTAATTCTAACCTAATTTATTGGGGTATAATGTTTTGTTACATATACTAATTGCAACAATTACCATCTAATTGAAGTTGATAACTCTCTTATGAAAATAAACTGAATCACTAAATAAATGTGCTGTTAATAAGTGCCTAGGCTTTTAATTACACCTAATGACCAATTGTGCCTATTTATTTTTGTTTCGTAATTTTCTTGTTGAAATACAGGGTTTAATCCGTTAGACCAACCATAATTTAAGCGTATTTGAAAATTTGATGAAATTAGATAACTCAATCCTAATCCTAATCGAATATCATAGTGCAAATTATTTAGATCTGGTTTTGCAAAGTCTGAGGATCCACCGTTTTCATAGTTAATGGCATCATGATGTGTTTCGATATTATGAATTTTATTTGAAATACCAGATAGATAATTCACTCCAAATCCTAGAGAGAGAGTAAGTTTTAACCTGTTTTTTTGTCCGAAAGGAGCATATTTGATTCCAAAAGGGATGCTCCAATTTTTAATTGAATGCTTCGACTCGAAATCTACCAAAAGATCAATATCGTTTTCTCCAATATCATCATTTCTACTGAACCGAAAAGATGCTTCTGCTAATCCATAAGGAGTTGCTAGACTTTGAGAATAATCATTTGTCTCATTAAGTTCATTTGCTACACTATATGTCAAAGCTGAATTATGACCAGAAAAACTTTCGATCTGTTCATATTGGATACCTCCAAAAACGGTTAAATTTCTGTGAATTTGATAATCTAAATTTAGACTTGCTTGCCATCCAAAATTATCTGTATAATTAAATTCAAATGGAGACAAGTCCGAAGTATACTGATCACTAATGCGATGTTTCCAATAGACGATACCAACATTGACACTCATTAAGAATTTTAATTTTTGCTTATTCAATACTGCTTTTGGAATATTAAAGTCTATTGATTCTTGGATATTAATGTTTTCCAATTTTAAAGATTGAATCTGGTCGATTAGCGTTTGGTTTCGAGTTTCAACTAATTTTTTCTTTTTGATTTCTATCTTTTCTTTCGATAATTTTTTTGGTATTTCAGAATTGGAAATTTTTTTTGAGTTGAAATTTTGCTTTTTTGAATTTGGGTTATTAAACCTAATTTGATTAGAATTAGTATTGACTAACATTTCTGACTGCTCTTCTTCTTTTGAAGCTAAAACTTCTTTATCGTTAGATACTGTATGAGCAAGTAGAGTTTTATTGTTTTGGATCTGATTTATTGATCCACTCGCCTTACTGTCATTCTTCAAGATGAACGAAAGTAAAAAAGCCAAGGTGAGCAATGCTCCAATAACCCACCACCAAAGAACTTTCCGATTCCTTTCTTCTGTCGGAAGATGCTTGGCGATTCCTTCCCAAACCAACTCGTCGTCTGGACTATTCCAGTCTCCGATAGGGACATTGCTGTCGTTGAAACGATTTTTCCATATGTCATCAAATCTATCCATGCACTTGGTGGTATAATTGCTGATTAGCTAATATTTTCTTTTGCAAAAGAACTCTCGCTTTCCTCAGTTGTGACTTCGAAGTATTGATCGAAATACTCAACTCTTCTGCTATTTCTTTGTGCGAGAATCCATCAATTGCATACATATTAAAAACAGTTTTATAGCCTTGTGGTAATCGTTGAATCATTTCCAGCATCTCTTTTAAAGATAAATCCGATAAAACATCTACCGTTTTTGATTCAATATTTTCTGCTCCGTCTATCCCTACAGCATATAAAGACTGTTTTCTTAGATCCATCAAACAAATATTAATAGTTACGCGTTTTGCCCAAGCTTCGAATGCACCTTTTGATTCGACAAATTGATTTAAATTTTTAAAAATATTAATAAATGCTTCTTGTAAGTAATCCTGAGCAATACTCTTATCTTTTGCATACCGTAGACAAACCATAAAAAGAGGATGCTTGTACATTTGGTACAACTGCTGATAAGCAAGTTGACTTCCTTGTAAAGCTTGCTTTATAATCTTGATATCTTCGGTTCGTTTGCTCAAAATAATTTGATGTTTCGTTACTAATATGCGGTTGAAGTCAAAATGGTTGCCTGGGGTCAATTTTTTTTTCTTTCTTTAGAGGAAAAAACCCTCTGGATTAAACGAATAGTACCGAAAACAGAATACCAGTTCTTTTGTTTAATTTTTTGTTAAAAAAGTTAAACAAAAGAACTGGACAAAAACAAATTATGATTTAGCTATTCACCATTTTATACATTATCTAACCTATTTACATGCATATTGGAATAGACTACGGTTCCAAATTGGCAGGCACAACGGTTGTTAGTTTTGAACAAAACAAGTATTTGCACTTTCATCAAAGCGATAAGAAAAAGGATGCGGATGGATTTTTAGAAAAATGGATTGTTGAAAGACAGCCTGACGCCATTTTTATGGATGCGCCTTTGAGTTTACCCAGTGTTTACGTGGGAGAAGGAGATGATTATTTTTATCGAAAATGTGATAGAGAGGTAAGGGGAATGTCTCCGATGTTTCTAGGTGGCTTGACGGCCCGGGCAATGCGATTGAAATCAAAATTGGAAAGTCCAAGTCGTCCCTTTTACGAAATATATCCTGCACATCTGATTAGAGTCATATTCCCGGATTTTAAAGAAAAAAAGACGGTAAGTTCATTACCTGTTTTTTTAGAAATATTGGAGCCTGTCTTGCCAATTTCGCTTTTTGAAAGTCCTAAAAATTGGCACCAAGTTGATTCTATTTTGGCTTGGTATTCCGGTTGGCGGAAGAAGAAAAATTTAGGAATTTCATTTGGTGATAGTGAAGAGGGGTTGATTTGGGTGTAATTTATTCCTGAAAATAAACCCTTTTCACCCGTCGCGAAATTCCTGTGAAAATCTCGTAAGGAATTGTATTCAGACTCTTCGCCAATTCGTTTACCGTTGGTTTTTCACCAAAAATGATTACCTCATCGCCTTCTTTTGCTTGTGGAATTTCTGATATGTCAATCATACTCATATCCATACAAACATTGCCTATTATTGGAGCTTCTTGGTCATGAATGAATACTTTGAATCGTCCATTTCCAGCTCCTCTCAAAAGTCCATCTGCATACCCAACACTGATGGTCGCTATTCGTTTTGTTTGGTCAACTTTTCCTTTCCGACTATAACCGACTGTTTCATTTTTCTGAATGGTTTTGATTTGAGAAATAGTGGCTTTAAGTGTATTGACAACATGCAATTTATCTTGTAATTCGCCAGAAGCATCTACCCCATACAGCCCAATTCCTAACCGAACCATATCCATCTGATATTTCGAAAAACGAGTAATTCCGTGAGAATTTAGGATGTGCCTAATCGGTTGATATCCGATTTGTAGAGTAATTTTTTTACTAATTTTTTCAAATAATTGAATTTGACTTTTTGTAAAGGCATCATGCTCAGAATCGTCGCTTCCAGCTAGGTGAGACATAATGGAAGCCACCTTCAGATTTGGGTTGTTTTTTAAAATATTAAAAACAGATACCAAATTGTTTTCTTCAAAACCCAGGCGGTGCATACCTGTGTCAAATTTTAGGTGGATATTAGCCTTCGCATTTTCAATTTGAGTAAAATCTGAGAACTTTTTTAGTAAACTCAAACTATACATTTCGGGCTCTAGGTTATATCGAATCAAATTGTCGAAAGTTGCCTCCTCTGGATTCATTACAAAAATGGGCAATTTAATGCCTGCCTGCCTCAATTCGACTCCTTCATCAGCATATGCTACGCCGAGGTAATTCACATTATTGAATTCTAGTAATTTAGCGACCTCCACACTTCCACTTCCATAAGCTGATGCTTTAACCATGACCATTATTTGGGTTTCAGGCTTCAAAAAACCTTTGAAAATAGTCAGATTATGAATGAGCGCACTCATATTCACCTCAAGAGTAGTCTGATGAATTTTTTTATTTAACCGATTGGCGATTCTTTCAAATTCAAAATTTCGGGCACCTTTTAATAATATAGTCTCGTTTTGAAAATCTTTTGGATTAAAATTTTGTAAAAACTGAGGCGTATCTTCAAAAAAAGAAACTTCGCATTCGGGCGAAAGAATCGGTTTTAAAAGAGGAACTTCTTGCCCAATTCCAATAACTCGATGAATGCCTTTTTTATTCAATAGTTGGGCAATAAATTGATATAAAACCTTTGACGCTTGCCCGGTTTGAAGCATATCGGAAAGGATAACGGTTCTTTTTGGAGTGGTACTTTGTTGGTCTAAAAAATTTAAGGCAATCGTCAGCGAAGTCAGATCTGAGTTATAACTATCGTTAATGACAATACAATTATTAATTCCTGCTTTCAATTCCAATCTCATGGCAATTGGTTCGAGCTTTATCATGCGACTTTGAATGACAGCATCTTCAATACCTAAATAAAGCAAAGTTGCCCAACAATGAATTGCATTTTCGATAGAGGCACTATCCGTGAATGGAATTGTTATTGTGATATTTTCTGAAGTATCTGGTTTTTGAGCTATTATTTGAGTAAAGCCATTCTCTTTTTTTGCCTTCAGAATGGTCAAATTAGATACTAAATTTCGGCCACTTTTTTGCCAAGACCAAGTGAAAAATGTTTTGTCTTTTAATTCCTGAATTTCTTTATCTACTTTAGAATCATTACGATTATAAATAATCGTTTTTGTGTTTTTAAAAAGTTTTAATTTTTCTCGGATTTTAGCATTTGTACTTCTGAATCCTTCATCATGTGCAGGTCCAATATTCGTAAAAATGCCAATCTCACAATCTAAAACGGGAGCACTATTATCCATCTCATTGGGCATCGAAATACCTGCTTCAAAAACACCTAAATTATGTTCCTTTCGAATTTGCCAGACAGAAAGCGGAACACCAATCTGGGAGTTATAGCTTTTTGGACTCCTAACGATTTTGAAGTCTTCTCGTAATAATTGAAAAAGCCATTCTTTCACAATTGTTTTTCCATTACTTCCAGTAACACCAATTGTTCTCAAATCATAATTGTGCCGATGAAAAGAGGCAATTTCTTGAAGCGCAGTGACTACATTTTGGACAAAAATGAAATTAGCATGAGGATAAAGTGTTGGTTCGATGTTTTGAGAAACCACAAAGTTTCGAATACCAGAGTTGTAAATATCTTGAATGAATTCGTGTCCATCTTGTCTTTTACCTTTAATAGCAAAAAAGAGAGATTGATTAGGGAAAATAACTTGTCGGCTATCAAGTAAGAGGTGTTCAATTTGATAGTCGTATGGGGATTTATTTAAGAATTCCCAATTGAGTTTTTCAGCGATCTTTAGGATTGAATACATTCATTAAATATTTTCAAAAACTTTCCATAAAGCTACATAATGACCCGTTGTACCTGCGAGTACAAATACATGCCAGATTGCATGAAAATAAGGCTTTGAATCATTAACGAAAAAGTAAACACCTAAGGTGTAAAAAAAGCCGCCAATGGCAATCCAAAGAAAAACAGTTTTTTGCATTATAGGGATTAAGTCTGGAATAATAAAAATGACCATCCAGCCCATAAAGATGTAAAGAAACAAAGATGGCTTTTCCCATTTATCGAAATAAAATATTTTTCCTAAAGAGCCCAAAAGCCCTAATCCCCATAGAATAGCAAGATAAATCCAGCCTTTTGTATTATTGAGATAGCTTAAAATAAATGGTGTATGTGAACCAGCAATTAGAAAATAAATCGCAATATGGTCGAGTTTTTGGCAAAAAGGTTTCCATTTTACTGAATGGACGCTATGGTAAATTGTGGAAATGGCATATAACACCATCATTGAAAAACAGAAAATCCAAAGTCCAAATAATTGATTTGAGTCGGCTCCTTTTTGGGTAGCGAATTGAATTAAAAATGGAGTACTCAACAAACAAAGCAGAATGCCAATACCATGTGTACTGGCATTGGCAAGTTCTTCCTTTTTATACTGTTGGGCAGTAAATTCGGACATGCATTTTTATAGGATCTATTGCCTTTTATTAAAAAGGTAAATCGTCGTTATTTGCTTGAACTGTAGGTTCATCTGAGGCTGATGGAAAAGACATATCTCCAGCACTTGGAGGTGTATTTTCAACTTGTGCTGCCGCTGCTTTTTCAACTCTCCACGCATTTAAATTGGTAAAATAACGCCCATTCCATTCACGACCTCTTAAGTCAAAATGCACTTTGACTTGTTCCCCTTCATTATAAGGGTCAACCATTGGACAGCGGTCTTGAGTCAATTGAAACTTAATGAATTGCGGGTAATTTCCGTTATTCGTTTCGATAACGAATTCGCGCGCTTGAAATGAGTCTGTCTTGTTTTCAGTATCAAATTTTTTGTGTAAACGTCCTTCTACTTCGAATGCCATTTTGATGTACAATTTTAGATTTTAGATTTCTGATTCGTGATGGAGTCACCAAACAGAAATTCCTAGTCAAGAACAAAAAAACGGAGGACTTCCGTTCTCCGTTTTTCCTTCAAAAAAGTGATCAAAATTACAATAGATTCAATGAATTATCGAATAATAATGAAGTAAAATTTACTTGATTTAGAATAAGTAAGTGCTTGGACTCCCCTCCAAGCCTCTTCTACTGCAAAATGGACTTTTTACACAACCCCAAAATATCCTTTTCAAAAACGGGAACTTATTATTTAGCCATTGCAAGCAAAGAGATTAAAAAATACTAAGCAGAAGGCACCACGTCCACTAATCGGTGAATATCAGTTGGATTTAAACATAAAATAGCCCTTTTGCCTCGAATAGCAATAGGGGCTTTTATTAATTCAGGATTGTACTGAAGTACTTTTAGCCAACTTTCGTCATCGAATTCTCGACCTTTTATATGCTCGCGATAATAAGGGTGAGCCTTGTTTAATAACTCTTTAGGAGGTATTCCTAATGAGCTAATAATTTGTGACCAACTAGTTCCATTGGATGGAGCTTTTTTGAAAGAATAGCTTCGAACATGATGGACAACACTTTGTGCATGAGCGACTGTTTTTCGTCCCTTATTTGATTCTGGGTTGTAATAGATTAAAATTTCTCTGTTATTTGTTTTCATGTTAAATTATTTTGATTTTATAAAATAGTTAACAATAAAATATGTCTTTTAAATGATAAATCAAAATTTTATTTGAATTAAGATTATTTTAATTTGATGTGCTAGAGATTCGAGACGTAGATAGGTAGTACTAAAAAGAATATGGAATTGCGTAATTTTCGGCTTTCCAAATCAATAAAACTGTTAATTATGCCTCAATCTTTGAATCGAAGGAAATTTATTCAAACAACTGCTATGGCGGGAACAGGGTTAGCTATTCCTACAGTAGGATTGAAAGCGGCTAATGAGAATCAATCTAATATCTTGAAATCACCCCCAAAAACTAAAATTAATTTAGGATTTATTGGCGTAGGTATGAGAGGGCAAAGTCATATCGCATTGGCATTGAATCGTGAAGATTGTAATGTTGTTGCGATCAATGATATTGATGACGCAATGATTGAGCGAACCAAACAATTATTTGAGAAAAAGGACAAACCAATGCCCAAAATATATAATAATGGGGATCGGGGCTATTTGGAATTATTGGAGCAAGAAGATGTGGATGCAGTCATTATTGCCTCACCGTGGAGATGGCATTCTGAGCAGGCGATTGCTGCAATGAAAGCTGGAAAATATGTAGGGGTCGAGGTATGTGGAGCATTCTCTTTGGATGAATGTTGGCAATTGGTGAATACACATGAAGAAACAGGGTCTCATTTATTCTTTTTAGAAAATGTATGTTATCGCCGGGACGTGATGGCGATTTTAAATATGGTGCGTCAAAATCTATTTGGCGAAATGATGCATTTGGAATGTGGTTATCAGCATGATTTGCGACATGTCAAGTTTAATGATGGGGCAAATCCCTATCATGGTGGAGTCGAATTTGGAGAGAAAGGATTTAGTGAGGCGAAATGGCGAACGGTTCATTCTGTTCACAGAAATGGTGATTTATATCCTACTCACGGAATTGGGCCAGTTGCTCAATATACCGATATCAATCGCGGAAA
Source organism: Bacteroidota bacterium (assembly GCA_024743405.1). Lineage (GTDB taxonomy): Bacteria > Bacteroidota > Bacteroidia > Chitinophagales > Saprospiraceae > JANSWP01. Next base: position 21,116 of record JANSWP010000091.1, on the reverse strand, counting down.
TCGACTTTTATATTTAACGTCTATGGCCTCTAAATCGAGAGGCTTACATAATTATATAGTGGATCACGAAAAAGGAGGAAAAGACCATCCGAATGCAAAGATTGATTTTAAATTGGGTGATAAGATAACGACGATGGTTAAGACTTCAAACGGTGAATCAATTGTACTTCATCATGATACTAATCTGCCACGACCTTATTCTTTAGGTTTTCGAGTTCAGGGTACAAAAGGACTTTGGATGGTGGTGAATAAATCTATTCATATTGAAGGCTTAAGTCCTTCTCATCGTTGGGAAGAAGCCCAAACGTATTTGGATAAATATGACCACCCTCTTTGGAAACGTCATGAACAGAAAGCAGTTGGTGCGGGTCATGGAGGTATGGATTATTTCCTTCTACATTCTTTTGTCGAGAGTGCAAAACAAAATATTGCGCCACCATTTGATGTGTATGATGCGGCAACTTGGCTTTCCATTACGCCCCTTTCTGAGGCTTCGATTGCGGCAGGCGGACAACCTATGTCGATTCCTGATTTTACGAGAGGTCGTTGGGCTTTTCGTAAGCCAAATTTTGCATTTGGAGATGAGTTTTAATCACGTACAATATTTTTCATTTAAAAAATACCCTCAACGAGATAAAGTCTGTTGAGTGGAAACCTAAACTTTAAAGTAAACATGAAACCAACCTTATTAATTCTTGCGGCTGGAATGGGTAGTCGCTATGGTGGACTTAAACAAATTGACGAAGTCGGACCAAATGGAGAGACGATTATGGAATATTCAATAGCCGATGCGATTGAAGCCGGTTTTGGAAAAGTCGTTTTTGTAATTCGGAAGGCTTTTGAAGAAGCGTTTAAAGAACGATTTTCGAAAAAATTGGAGGGTAAAATCGAAGTCGAATATGTTTATCAAGAGGTGAATTTACCAATTGAAGGAATTGACGATTTGCCAGAACGGACTAAACCTTGGGGAACGGGACATGCCGTTTTAGTTGCTGAAAAAGCCATCCAAACACCTTTCGCCCTCATAAATGCGGATGATTATTATGGAAAAATTGGCTTTCACAAAATGGCTGATTTTCTAATGAATCATTGTGCTTCTGACAAATATGCTATGGTAGCATATTATTTGAATAATACGCTTTCAGATTTTGGAACTGTATCGAGAGGGGTATGTGAAATGAATGCAGAGAATGAATTGACGGATGTTGTCGAACGCACCAAAATTGGGAGGGAGAATGGAGAGATCTCCTTTTTTGAGAATGAAACCTACACTCCAATGACAGGGAAAGAATTAGTTTCTATGAATTTTTGGGGATGCCATCCAAATGTTTTTCAATCATTGAGAAAGCAATTCATTGAATTTGTAAAGGAAAATTATGAAAATCCAAAGTCAGAGTTTTATATTCCTTTTGCGATCAATGAATTAATTCAAAATGGAGAAATCCGAGTTTCTGTTTTACCAAATGATGAAAAATGGTACGGCATTACTTACAAAGAGGACAAAGAAATTGTGATTAATGCATTTAAGAAAATGGGACGTTAAGGAATAACGTAAGGGGGTAGGTTATATTTTTCCTCCTCCCTAAAACAAATCAGTCAACTAGTTCAAATTCATGATTGTCTGAATAATATTCGATGGTAGAGGTAAAAGAGTAACCTGGTTCATTTACCTCTTCCACTCGTTTTCTGACCACGTACAAATTAATCTTCCCTGAAGAAAGTTTTGCCAATTTTTTAGCTGGTATCTCAAATTCAGAACTGCCAGATTCAGATTCAACCACAAACGAAACGGTGTGTCCTTCAGCATCAGATATCAAGACGACCAATGATTCGCCATTGGATAATGTATCTTTTTCTAAAATCAATATGCCTCCTTTGGATTGGCTAATTGATCCTTTAGCAGAAATAGGACTTAAAGGATCCAATTTGACGATTTTTTTTTGAGCGTCTCCACTCGGATTTTTGAATTTGAACGTAAACTCGGATGGATAGTCAAGAAAATTTTCATAGGTATATCTAATGGCTCCATTAGGTAAGGTTCGGTTGCTCATACCACTACTCAGGAAAGCTACGCCGCCATCAATTAAAAGAGGTTTTGCGGTTTTTAAAGAATCTCCTTTTAAAAAATTAGCTTCTGCTTTTACCTGTTTTTCAGGCTGTAAATATCTGATGTAAAAATTAGCAAATAGCGTTTCGGAATGAGTCAATGGTCGAGGCTCTGAATTGCAGGCTACAAGACAAACTATAGTAAATAGAACAATTTTTAGAAGGTTTTTCATATTGACATTTCTTAAATAAAAACCTGATTAATTTTTGACGGTTATTTTTTAAACTGGGTTGGGATTTTCAGTGTAGTCCCAAAAATAGAAGAAAAAGAAAGAGTCTTGAAAACAGAGCCTATTAATTTTTTGAAAGTACTACTCCAAAAGCAATGAAAGGAATCGATTCAAAAATTAATCCTTGTTTTTATATTGCTTAATTCTTTGTGAGATCTTATTCTAGAGTGGTGCTTTTTTTTGTTGATTTTTTTCTTTTTGAAAGGTTCTTGCGAAAATAATGAGTTAGAATGGGTAAAAGAATAAAAAAATCAATGTAAAATAAATGCTTTGTTACTATAAATAGTAAGAGAAGTTCAGATAATTTTTTAATGAATTGATTACAATATAAAAGCATTTTTTACCTTTAGGCCGTTCTATTCATACCTATAGAATTATTAGGTTTTTAAAAGGGAATTTTATTATTTAAATACGAGAAAACTTGCTGTGTAATATTCCCAATATGTTCAATTGTTTGTTGAAAAAATAAAATCTAATATCTCATTTGCGCTCTTCTTTAATGTCAGAAAATTATGCTTAATTGCTTTTATTGGTTTGCATAAATCAATAAGAAGTTTTCTAAAAAACAGCTTTTAAAAGCTGTTTCCTCAATTTAGAAACCTGACTTTTAGACCATTTAGGTAATAGTAAGAAGGGAAAAAAAAATATTTTTGAAGCTACAGGCAGAAAATAGCTTGCGTTATACTTACTTAATTTTTTAATGTCTGCCTAAAATATATCGCTAGCTATCGACTGTATGGAGAGTTGTTGATCTGTGAACTACTAATGTTTTTTGATGAATTATTTTTTTGATTTTGCTTGTACATTCGTGCAAATAGTAGGGTTCAATAAAAATGCTTTGTCATATCATAGACAGGGGTGGTTCAAATTCTTTTGTTAAGAATATAGATTTCACTAATATTGTGCGTTGACCCGAATTTTAACTTTTACGTAACGATCGAAGATTACAAAAATTCAAATTTATGGTACGTTATTTACTACTCACTTTCACTTTTCTTTTAGGAAGTGTCATGCTCTTTTCTCAAGATGCTTCTATTCAAGGGAAAGTGACTGACAAAGAAACGAATGAACCTATCCTTTTTGGTAATGTAGCGCTTTACAAAAATGGCGTTTTAATTACAGGGACAGACACCGATTTTGACGGAAATTACAGTATCTCACCTATTGACCCAGGTACTTACACTGTAGAAATCAGTTATTTAGGGTATCAAACCCAAAAAGTTGAAGGCTTCGTTGCTTCTGCCGGTAAGGCAAACAAATTAGATGTTCAGATTTCGGATGATGCAGTAGACCTTCAAGTCGTTGAGGTTGTTGCTTACTCAGTTCCATTGATTGAGCAAGACAACACGACACAAGGGGGAACACTTACTAGTGATCAAATTCGAAATTTACCTACCAAAAGTATTAATGCACTTGCTGCAACAACAGCAGGGGTCGCCTCTTCTGATGAAGGTGGCGCATTGAATATTAGAGGTTCCAGAAGTAATGGTACCGACTACTATTTAGATGGTATTCGTGTTTCAGGACGTATGGTTCCACAGCAAGATATTGATCAATTGCAAGTTATCACGGGTGGTATTGAAGCTCGTTATGGTGATGTGACGGGTGGTATCGTTTCGATTACGACGAAAGGACCTTCCAGTAGATTTGGAGGAGGTATAGAGGTAGAGACTTCCCAATTGTTTAATAACTACAACTACAACCTAGCAAGTTTAAACTTGAGTGGTCCTATTTTGAGAAAGAGAAATGAGGATGGAACGAAAGGCGCATCAGTGATTGGTTTTCGTCTTTCAGGTCAGTATTTGACCCAAGATGAAAATGATCCACCTGCAACTCCGATTTATAGAGCGAAAGATGACGTGATTGCAGCTTTAGAGGCTAACCCAATTGTTCAAGTAGGGGGGTCGCCTATTCCAGCTGCAGAGTTTTTAACAAATGACGATGTGTTGGCTTTAGATGCACGTCCATTTGAAACAAATGTCAACCTTGACCTTACTGGAAAATTAGATTTTCGTCTAGCGAAAAATTTGGATGTATCTATAACAGGTACTTATTCTGACGCTGAAAATCAGTTCACACCAGGTGGTTGGTTATTATTGAACTCTCAAAGAAATCCAACAACAAATTCTAATAGATATAGAACGTTAGCTCGTTTGCGTCACCGTTTAGGCGGAAATTCAGCTTTAGCGCAAGACGAGGATGCTCCTAGAAAGGCTTCTACAATTCAAAATGTATCTTATACCTTACAATTTGGATATGAGAAGAGTACTTCTAGTACTAAAAATCCAGAACACGGAGATAATTTATGGCGTTATGGGCATGTTGGAACTTATGATCAAACCAATGATCCTTCTTATTTCGATGCATTGAGTTTAGGTAATTTCTTCTTAGGACTTGGTGATTCTCTGAATACCATTGACAATGCAATGATTACAAATTTTGACACCTTGGATGGTACTGGTCTTGCATTAAATATTTTGACATGGGATGGTCAGTCGGATTACTCCGAGACATTGAATAGTTATACTGCTAGTCCATATAATCCTTTATTGTCTAACTATGTTGACTATGGAGATGATATTGGTGGAGACGGTCTTTCAAGTATTGATGGGATTATCGGCATTAGAAATAGTGAATTTCCATCAAATTTGAGTTCTGTTTGGGGCTTAAATAGAAATGTGGGGCAAGTTTATAATAACTGGTCAAAAGGAGAGGGCGAAGTTTACACTTTCAATGCAAATACTTCTTTTGAACTTGTTCCTGGAGGTTCTGAAAAAGGACGTCATAATATACAATTTGGTATTTTGTATGAGCAGCGAGTAAGCCGTGGATATGGCTTGTCTCCGTTTAATCTTTATGATTTAGCTCGTCAATTGGCAAATGCACCTTTAGCGGGTATTGGTTTGGATTCTACTAATCAAGTTGGTTCCATTGATGGGTTTGAGCATGAGTTATTATGGTCTACTAACAATCCTGGACAATTTGATACACTTAATACAACAGCGATACAAGTTCCAATTTATGGATTCCAAACTCCTACGCTTTCTGAAAATGATGCTTTCTATCAAAATATCAGAGAAGTCTTAGGTGTAGGATTAAATGAATATGTGAATATCGATGGTCTTGATCCAAATCTATTAGATCAATATGGGCTGTCTTTGTTTTCTCCATTAGAGTTAACCAACCAAAATTTCTTAGGGCTTGGTTATAATGGTTATGACTATTTAGGAAATAAAGTAGATGGTGTTTCTTTCAATGACTTTTTTACAGAGCGGGATGCTAATGGTGTTCGAACTTTCCCAATAGCCGCTTTCAGACCGAATTATGCGGCAGCTTATATTTCTGATAAGTTTACTTTCCGAGATATTATCTTCCGATTGGGTGTTCGAGTAGATCGTTATGACGCGAATACACAAGTATTGAAAGATGAATACTCATTTTCAGATATTCAATCTGCGAGTGACTTCCATAGCCAATTTGGTGGCGAAAGACCAGGTACAATTGGTGATGATTATAAAGTATATATCACTAGTCCTGATAGCCCGAATCCAACTGTTCAAGCTTACCGTGATGGCGAAACTTGGTACGATGCTTCTGGTACACAAAGAAATAGTGCTTCTGAAATTTTTACATCATTAGTAAACCCTGCGTATGTACTGCAGAACGAGGATGAGCGAAATATTCAGAGTGACGAGTTCAAACCTGAAAATACTTTTGAAGATTACAAACCACAAGTAAATTGGATGCCTCGTATGGCTTTCTCTTTCCCAATTTCTGATGAGGCTAACTTCTTCGCACACTACGATATATTGGTGCAAAGACCACCTTCGAATGTATTTATGTCTCCATTGAATTATTACTTTTTTGCAGATCGTCCTGGGATTAAGAATAATCCAAACTTAAAGCCTGAGCGTACAATTGATTACGAGGTTGGATTCCAACAAAAATTATCGAATTCTTCTGCTTTGAAATTGGCTGCTTATTACAGAGAGTTGAGAGATATGATCCAAAGTCGTTTCATTTTTGGAGTACCAGTAGATGCTTTTGGTACGGGGCAATATGAAACTTATGACAACTTGGATTTTGGTACTGTAAAAGGTTTTACTGTTCAATATGACTTAAGAAGAACGAATAATGTTACACTAAACATAGCTTATACTTTACAATTTGCTGATGGAACAGGTTCTAATGCTAACTCTTCTAGATCTATTTCCAGTAGAGGTATTCAACGGACTTTATTCCCATTGTCATTTGATGAAAGACACAGAATTGTAACTGTTCTTGATTATCGATATGGAAGTGGCAAGCGTTATAATGGCCCACGTTGGTTTGGAAAAGATATTTTGGCAGATGCTGGAGCTAACTTTCAAGTAACAGGGGTTTCCGGTCGTCCATATACTCGTGCAGATGAGCCAGCATCTTTGGGTGCAAGTGGTGTTGCAGGATCTATTAACGGCTCTCGTTTACCATGGAACTTTACGGTAAACTTACAAGTAGACAAATCATTCACTTTGACAAAACCAGATGCGGCACGTCAAATAAATTTGAATGTTTATTTCCGTGTTTCCAATTTGTTAGACAGACGTAACACTATTGGTGTTTACCGATTTACAGGTTCTTCAACAGATGATGGATACTTAAGAAGTTCTATGGGAGAATCAGCAGTTAACCAAATTGCTACTGATATTAATAGAGCGCCAGTTTCTTCATTCCTTCAGTCTTACCAATGGAGTATGTTGAATCCTAATTTATTCAGCTTGCCAAGAAGAATGTTCCTTGGTGCTATCGTAGACTTTTAATAATTGATTTAAAATATTAATTGAGTGGAATTTGATTTTTGATTTTCATAAAACCAAAAATCGAATTCCACCTAATTTTGAATTAATATCATTTTACTAAATATTTTAATCATGCGTAGTTTAAAAATTTTACTAACGAGTCTCATTGGAGTCGTCATTTTTGCTACGGCGTCTTATGCCCATGTTGATCCAACAAAATCGGGCAAGGTCACAAATGAAGATCAATCTGTGAACTTCAGAGAGCAATGTACTACAGCAAGTGCTCAAGTTGACCAAGATGTCAATAATGTTCGAGCTCGATTAACAACTGGCGGTGACGTTTGGTGGGATCGTAACGACGGAGCTTATGTAGTTCCTAAAGTAGAACCAGGCGAAACGCCTGTTTCGTCCATTTTTGCAGGTGCTGTTTGGCTAGGAGGAGTTGACCCAGGAGGTAACCTTAAGGTAGCTTGTCAGACTTATGGTAACTCTAGCGGTAACAGTGATTTCTGGCCTGGGCCTATTGACCCAGATAATGGTATCACGGATAAAGCCATCTGTGATGACTGGGATCGTTTTTTTGAGGTTTCTCGCCAAGAAGTAGATGAGCATATTAGCCTTTTAGACTTAGCTGCAAGAGGGGAGATTGCTTATACGGAGGATATGATCCCATTTGGTGTAAAAGGTTGGCCTGCAAAAGGAAATGAAAATTTCTTTGATGTTTGGGAATTTGAATTACCAAATACACCTCAATCTTTAGCTGGGTTTTGGGATGCTGATGGAGATGGAGCGTATGATCCTCTTCGAGGTGATTATCCAGTCATTGAAATTCGTGGTTGTGATGAGCCTAATGTCCCAGATGAAATGATTTTTTGGATTTATAATGACCAAGGTGGAGGGGCACCTCACGGTGAAACTTCTGGTCAACCTATAAAAATGGAAGTTCAGGTTCAAACCTTTGCTTTCGAGACAAATGATGAGATCAATGATATGACCTTCCAACGGTATAAATTAATTAACCGTGCGGATGAGAATATTGAAAATACCTACTTCGCAATGTGGGTGGATGCAGATTTGGGTTGTCACTTAGATGATTATGTCGGTTGTGATACTGCTCGGAGTTTTGCTATCGTGTATAATGCAGACGCAATTGATGGTCAACCAGGTACGGATTGTTCAGGTGGTGTTCCAACTTATGGATTTGAAGTTCCTATCGTTGGTATTGATTATTTTAGAGGACCATTAAATGAATTCAGAGAAGAATTAGGTATGTCTTCGTTTACCTATTTCAATAACCCTGGGTTTAATAATCCACCTCCAGGAACAACTGACCCGAATACAGCGGCAGAATTTTATAATTATTTGAGAGGTCTTTGGAGAGATGGAACCCCATTTACTTTCGGAAATGATGGTTACAATGCGGGTAGCACTGATTCTATTGCTTATGCATTCCCTTCTCCTCCTAATTTGACAAGTACTGATCACTGGTCAATGTGTACAGAAGACTTACCAGAATATGACCGTCGTACGGTTCAGGCTTCTGGTCCATTCTTGTTACAGCCAGGTGCAGTCAATGAGTTGATTATTGGAGCTGTTTGGGTTCCAGATTTCAATTATCCTTGTCCTGATATTTCTAGAATTGTATTTGCGGATGATATTTCTCAATCATTATTCGATAACTGCTTCGATATTACAGATGGTCCTGATGCACCAGATGTAGATTGGGTAGAATTAGATAGAGAGTTAGTTGCAGTTTTGACTAATGATACTTCTGATGTTATTTCAAATAATGCTTACGAGAAGTATAACGAATTAGATCTTCAAGCACCTGAATTTATTAGCGAAGGAGGAATTGATATTCCTTTAGATTCTCCTGCAAATCACTTCTTCTTTGAAGGATATAAATTGTACCAATTAATTGGTTCTGATGTAGGGATTGCAGATTTGGATGATCCAGAAAAATCAAGATTGATTTATCAAGTTGATGTCAAAAATGGTGTAAGCGAGATAATCAATTGGACAGCGGAAGTAATTCCTGAGATTGGAGGTTCTGTATGGATTCCAAATTCAGAAGTCCAAGGTGGAGATGATGGTATAGAACATACTTTCAAAATTACAGAAGATCAATTTGCCTCTGGAAGTGATAATCGATTGGTTAATCACAAGAAATATTATTTTACTGCGATAGCTTACGCTTACAATAAGTTTCAGCAATTTAATCCGACTGAAGTAAAAGGTCAAAGAAATCCTTATTTGGAAGGTCGTCGAAATATCAAAACCTATGTGGCGATTCCGAGACCAATTACAGATAGAGGATTAAATTCTGCGTATGGAGATGGTGCCGTTATTACTAGATTAGACGGTACCGGTGTTGGAGGGAACTTCCTTGACATTTCTGATGAAACTAGAGACGAAATTTTAGGAGGAACTTTCGATGGAGATATTCTTTACAAGCCAGGTGCAGGACCTATTGATGTGACCATCTATAACCCACTAGAGGTGAAGGACGGAATATTTGATTTGACGTTTATTGATGGCGATATGACTGATGATATTTTAGAGAATGACGCTCGCTGGCGATTATCAGAAGTGGGTGGCTCTAATACAATCCTTTCTGAAACGACCATTGAAACATTGAATGAGCAAATCTTGGCAGATTATGGTTTTACCATTACGCTTGGCCAAACCTTAGATGTCGGTCAAGATCCTAAAGGAAGTAATGGAGTTATAGGGTATCAAGGAACTTACGCCGATTTAAATAAACCATTCTGGTTTGCAGGGATTCCTGATGACTTTCCAATCAACTTTGGAGCAGCTAGTATTTACAATTATAATGCAACGGGTCCGGGTGAAACTGATGAGATTTTAGATCAAGAAAGGGCCTTATCTACTATAGGGGAGAATGGATGGTTTACACCTTATCAATTAGCAGATTATAGAGATAAGCCACAAGGTACAGTACCATTTTATATCACTCCAGCATGGACTTCTAATGGTAGTATTGTTAGAGACAATGATATCTTAGAGGAGTTGAATAATGTAGATATTGTTTTCACTTCTGATAAGACTAAATGGAGTCGTTGTGTAATTGTTGAGACCAAATCTCCATACTATGATACATTTGGTTTTAATGAGCAAAATGGAGCTGTTTCTACAGAAGGGGGAGCAAAACAATTTGATGTTCGTCAAAGCCCCGCAGTTACTCAAGATGATAATGATGGTGATGGTTTACCTGATGTAGATTCTAATGATTCCAGGTTAGGTATGGGTTGGTTCCCAGGTTATGCAATTGATGTGGAGACTGGAAAACGACTGAATATCTTCTTTGGTGAAAATTCTGCTTACGCTGAGGAAAATGGCTTTATGAGTGAATATACAAGTACTCCAACTGGTCGAGATATGATGTTTAATCCAACGAATCAACTGATTTTGGATACGGATAACTTCACAAACATCATGACTTTTTATAATGGTGGACAACACTTTATCTATGTAGCTCAAACAGAGTACGATGGATGCGATTTCTTCCATGAGCGTTTGAGTGCTTCTTCTGCTTTGAAAAAGGTTAAAGCATTGAAAGATATTACTTGGACAGCTTTACCATTATTGCCAGAAGATGTAAGAATGGAATCTTATGCTAACGGTTTAATCCCTAATGATTTCACTGTGAAGTTAAGAGTTGATAACCCTTATTCAGTTTCTGAAGGAACAGGGGAATTCAATGGTTACCCAACCTACAGATTCGAATTGGATGGTTCTCAAGCAAGTGAATTAGATGAAGCTGGTATTGAGCAAGCATTGAAAGATATCAATGTAGTTCCAAATCCGTACTATGGTTTCTCTGATTACGAAGGTGCAAGAACAGAGACGGTAGTGAAAATTACGAATTTGCCGGCGAAATGTGTAATCTCCATTTACTCTTTAGATGGTAAGTTTATTCGCCAATATAATCGTGATGAGGCGCCACAAATACCTACTGGAAATAATAGAGGTATTCCATTTGCTCAAGTTATTCCTGATGTAGAGTGGGATTTGAAGAATAGCAAAGGTATTCCTGTCTCAGCTGGTGCTTATTTGATTCACGTAGATGCACCAGGACTTGGAGAACGAACTTTGAAATGGTTCGGTATGCCAAGACAATTTGATCCATCTGCGTTATAAAATATTGTTCTTAGCTTCTAGTTCTCGGTTCAAGGCTTAATGTTTTGAACCGTGAACTAGAAACAATGGACTTATCTAAAGAATCTATTATGAATCGAGTTATATACTTAATTTTTTCATTAGCTCTAATATGTCTTGCTTCTGAAATGTATGCCGGTAATCCCGATAGACAAGGAGAGGCAGGTGCACCAGAATTGCTGATGAATCCCTGGGCAAGAAGCGCAGGTTTACATACCATGACTACTTCTATGATTAGCGGTGTAGAGGCAATGCGCCTAAATCCTGCTGGTCTTGCGAGAATCAGAAAAACAGAAATTGTTCTTGGTAATGCTTTGTATTTAAGAGGTACCGATATTAATATGAATGCGGTAGGAATTGCTACTAAAGTAGGTAAAAGTGGTGCCTTTGGATTAAGCTTGATGGCTTTAGATATTGGAGACATACAAGTTACAACTACCGCTCAACCGGAGGGAAATGGTTCGACTTTTTCTCCAAGGATTTTCAATTTAGGGCTTTCATATGCTAATGTATTTGAAAATAAGGTTTCTGTAGGGGCTACATTTCGTGCTGTTTCGCAATCTATTTCAAATGCATCTGCTTCTGCAATTGCTTTGGATGCAGGTGTTCAGTATGTAACTGGAGAGCAAGACAATTTTAAATTTGGAATTTCCTTGAGAAATATTGGTTCAAGAATGCAGTTCAAAGGTGAAGGTCTTGATTTTGATGCTCAGGTTAATGAAGGTGCAGGTACTTATGGTATCTTAACAAGTCAAAGAGCAGACGATTTTGAGTTGCAATCAGTTTTGAATATTGGAGCTTCTTACGATGTTTTATTTGGTAAAAAAACGAGATTGACACTAGTTGGAAATTATACTTCCAATGCATTCTCTCAAGACCAAATTGGTGGAGGAGTAGAGTTTGCCTTCAATGAACTAGTGATGGTTCGTGGAGGGTATAAATTGGATTTTGGACAAACTGCAAATGGCGGATTGGAAGAACCACTTTACACTGGGCCTGCTGCTGGTGTTACATTGAATGTGCCTGTAAACAAAAAAGAGGATGCTCCTCGTATTGGCATTGATTATGCATACCGTACAACAAAGATTTATGACGGAACACATAACATTTCTGTTAGAATCAACTTATAAGACAATCATTTAAAGGATTTTAGACTTAGAAATCCTAAAATGAGACCATAACAACTGAGGTACTTACATTTAAGCAAGATAATTTGTACTTTTGTGTTGTTTTAAAGACAAGAACGTTTTCATCATAAGATGGAAGCGTTCTTGTCTTTTAATTTTAAGAAGTTAGATAACTCAACCAATTAAAAGTTCATTGTGTTATTTAGGTTCATTCTCCAGCTAGTTTTTACCATTAAAAAAAGTTGGTTTCTAGACTTTTTTCAAGTAGACATCTTGAAAGTGATAGAAGTGACTGATTATAAAGAAGCTAAACTTGCGGAATTATTTTTTCATTTAACCCCAATATGCGAAGTGGATTTTTTTGTTGGATAGTTTCTTCGCATAATTTTTTTTGAATAAACAAACAACAATATTATGTCAAAGTACGAATACATGACCCAAGAGGGTTACGACCAATTGGTCGCCGAATTAGATGACCTAAAATCAAGAGGTAGAAGAGAGGCGGCAGATGCTATCGCAGAGGCAAGAGACAAAGGAGATTTGTCAGAAAACGCTGAATATGATGCTGCGAAAGATGCTCAAGGAATGCTCGAGTTTAAAATAAATGAGTTGGAAAAAGTGATGGCTCGAGCTAGAATTTTAGATGAAAGTCAGTTGGATGATTCAGAGGTTCGGGTGCTTTCAAATGTAACTATCAAAAACGTAAAATTAGGTAAAGAAATAACCTATAAGATTGTTTCTGAATCAGAAGCAGACTTGAAAGCAAAGAAAATTTCTGTGGATTCTCCAATGGGAATGGGACTTTTAGGAAAAAAAGTTGGGGAAGTTGCTATTGTGGAAACCCCACGAGGAGGTATAGAGTTTGAAGTTGTAAATATCACCATTGGATAAATTTACTCAGTTCCCATTTGGAATGATCTAAATTGGGAACTGAGAAGACTGAATACTTTTCTTATGCCCAGTATCTTTACAAGAATTATTAAAGGCGAAATTCCCTGTTATAAAGTAGCCGAAACAGATAATTTTCTTGCATTTTTAGATATTAACCCCTTAATGAAAGGACATACCTTGTGTATTCCTAAAAAGGAAATTGATTACATTTTTGATTTGGATGATGACACCATTAGTGGATTGATGATTTTTTCAAAAAATGTAGCTAGAGCTATTAAAAATGTAGTGCCTTGTAACCGGGTAGGAATAACTGTTCTAGGAGATGAAGTACCTCATGCTCACATTCATTTGATTCCCTTCAATACAGTTGGAGATATGATGTTTAGTAAACCTAGAGTGGAGTTATCGAAAGCAGAATTTGAAAAATTAGCAGCTGAAATCAGTGCTCACGTGGAGTATTAGCGAGAGGATAACCGGTCAGGGTTCTCTTTTATAAAACTATCCCACCCACCATATTTTTTCATGCCACCAAGAAGGCTACTTGATTGATAATAGTGACATACAGCAGTCGCCAAAGCATCAGTAGCATCAAGATAATGATCCCCTAATTCAAAATCCATAATATTCTGTAACATCGCAGCTACTTGTTCTTTTGAAGCGTTACCGTTTCCTGTCACGGATTGTTTTATTTTTTTGGGAGAATATTCGGTTACTTCAACGCCTTGCGTAATTGCAGCTGCAATAGACACTCCTTGCGCACGACCTAATTTCAACATAGATTGGACATTTTTTGCATAAAAAGGAGCTTCAATGGCCATCTCTCTTGGATTATAGACTTCGATTATCGTTTGGATCCGTTCAAATATTTTTTTCAATTTTAGTTGGTGCTCTTTCAAATGATTCATCTTAATCACTCCAATATCCAAAGGATTCAATTTCTTGTTGACAACTTCGATGACTGCGTATCCTAGGATATTTGTTCCAGGATCAATCCCTAATAATCGATATGATTTTTTCTGTTTCATGTGGAAGCAAAGTAAAGGGATTTTAATTTTAAAACAAAAGTTTTGAAAACATTTGTTTCTAAGTAAGAAGAAAATAAGTGAGCTACCCAAATTTTAGGAAGTTAATTTTTCTTTAGACGAGGCAAAAAGCACAGACATATCCAAAGAAAGGTATGGCGAATATTTTTAACGATGCCTATAGGAAAAATAACAAGTAAAATGGGTAGGTTCTATTTTTCCTCCTCCCTAATATTTTTGACAACTTTTTTTTTGCGCTATATTCCTGATACTAAACCTTAGATTTGCACCTCAAAATCTCATTTGAGAAATGTTAAAACCATGAAAAAGCTTTTCAAAAACAAATTTATTAATGGACTCATAAAACTACTTATTGTCGTTTTACTACTTTGGGCAATTTACAGTCAGGTTTTTGCAAAGGAGAATATTGATGATATTTGGGCAATTTTTATTGAGAATTTTTCCTTCCCGAATTTGTATTGGTTGATTTTTATTGTGGTGTTAGTCCCTGTCAATTGGGGTATCGAAGCTTACAAATGGAAACAATTAATCCAAAATTTTACAGACTTAAGTTTTTGGAAAACTTATAAAGCCATTCTTGCTGGAATAACGGTCTCCTTATTTACGCCTAATCGAGTCGGGGAATATGGGGGGCGTATTTTGATGGTTAAGGCAGAACATAATTGGAAAGCAGTCATTGCAACTTTGGTAGGTAGCTTTAGTCAGTTATTGACGCTTTTGGCAATGGGCTTATTGGGTGCTATTTATTTTTCAATGACTTTTTTAGATCCTGAAACTTACATTCTTCAACTTATTTTTTTTCTTGGTATTGCCTTCATTAGCCTTATGGTTTTTTGTTTTTTTAATATTGACATGGTTATACCAATTGCTCGTAGAATCCCTTTTCCAGATTGGATGCGCCGCTATTTAAAGCATGTTGCCGTTTTACAAAATTACACTTCAAAAGAGCTTATAAAAGTCTTATTACTTTCCCTTTTTCGCTATTTGATTTATTCTTTCCAATATTTTTTAGCTTTAAAATTCTTCGGAGTTGAAGTTCCTCTCATTCAAGGTATGGCGGGTATTGCGACCATTTATTTGTTGCAAACCAGTATTCCATTGCCGCCATTAATGGGGCTATTGGCAAGAGGGGAGGTTGCCCTTTTCATTTGGGGATTTTTTAGCCAAACTGAAGTCAATATTTTGGCAGCTTCTTTTAGTCTTTTTATAATTAACCTTGCCGTTCCTGCGTTACTTGGAGCAGTATTTATCCTTCAAACTAATGTTTTGAAATCTTTAGGTTATGAGCAGTCTTCACCATCTTCAAAAACTGATCAATCATAAGATAGGAATAACTATTTGGCTGGTAACACTATTGATGATATTAGCTTTTCGTGGGCCAAGTTCTAAAGAATTTTTTTCGAATTCTTCAGATATGATGGATACTTGTCCTATCGAAAATAAAGCATTTCAGCATGGTGAGGAAATGATTTACAAGGTTTTTTACAATTGGGGGTTTGTTTGGATTCCTGCTGGTGAGGTCACTTTCAGCGTAGAAGAAAGTACACAGGATTTTCATTTATCGGTGGTAGGAGAGACGTATAAATCATATGACTGGTTTTTTAAAGTTCGAGATTACTATGATACATGGATTGATAAAAAAACGCTCTTGCCTAATGTTTCCATTCGTGATGTTACTGAAGGCGGGTACACTCTATATGACAAGAATCAATTTGACCAAGAGGCAAATACTGTTGTCAATTTAAGGGGGCGAAGGTTAGAAACGATTAAAGAAAATAATTTTTTTCAAATCGAAAACTGTATGCATGATATGCTTTCAATTGTCTATTGGGCCCGCAATTTAAGTTTTGAGAATTATCAACAGGGACAAAAAATTTCAGTCAAAATTTTTGCAGATAAAAAAACTTGGGCACTGAGTGTTAAATATTTAGGAGAAGAAAAAGGGCATAAGGTTAGAGGGTTAGGTGATTTTAATACATTAAAATTTAGTCCAGAAGTGATCGAAGGCACTGTTTTCCCAAAAAATGCTCAAGTTAATGTTTGGGTTTCGGATGATCAAAATAGAGTTCCATTGGTTATAGAATCCCCTCTTTCCATCGGATCTGCTAAAGCCATTTTGAAATCTTATAAGGGGTTACGATATGATTTTTCTGCTAAGATGGATTAAAAAATTTCTGGGCGATAGAGATCATTTCAACCAGCATTTTTTCCTTATTTTTGTTTTATGTCTAAAATCTCTTCCATCGCTAAATGGGTTTTTATTCCTATATCATTAGTCACCGTTTTTGGCTTAGGTATATGGTTAACACATCGTTTCTACCAAAAAACAGAGGTCACCAGCCAAGAGGAATCACAAATATTACTAGAGAAGATAAAAACTGTTGCAAAGCTGATCACGGTAGAGGGCTACTTTTCAGAGATTTATGAATATGATGATTATTGGGGTTATAATTTAAGTATTTTTCAGAAGAAGGCATTACTTAGAGTCAAAGCAAAGGTTTCTGTTGGTTACGACCTTTCAGATATGAAAATTGAATCTCTTCCCGATACTAAAACTGTCATCATCAGTAATATTCCTGATCCTAAAATTTTATCGACAGATCACGAAGTTGATTATTATGACCTTCAGGAAGGTATCTTTAATGCATTTACCGCAGCAGATCACTCCAAAATACAAGCCAATGCAAAGAAATTTATCCAAGAACAAGCGGAGAAAAGTGATCTGTTTTTGGCTGCGGAAAAACAGAATAATCAATTAATGGAAATGATTAAATTCATAGTTGAAAGTGCTGGTTGGCAACTGCGCTTCAAAACAAAATATGAGGGAAATGTATTAGATTCATTAAAACACTAAAAATTGATTTTTGGACAATACAATATTGCGATACCTTTGCACTAATTTCAAATTAAAAATAATGCAGATATGAATTTCCTTGATTACGATGGATTAATACAATGGCGAGAGGCAAAAAAGGATTACCAATTGATTGATGTACGAGAAGTTACAGAGCATGAAAGTTTTAATATTGGAGGACTGAATATTCCTTTGTCTGAAGTTTTGAAAGGAACTGATAAACTAGAGTTTTCAAAACCAATCGTGGTCTATTGTAAAAGAGGGGTTCGTAGTCGGATTGCTATACAGAGGCTTGAAATGCGTTTTCCTGATGCTGAATTTTATAATTTGAATAAAGGTATTATGCTCATTGATAAAGATTCTAAGTGATTTTTGATTAATTGGCCACTATTTTTAAAAAACATCCCTTTTCGCTGCGAGAATTTTCTTTCTCGTCTCTACCTATAATAAAGTAATACTAATTTAGATTTTACTCTAGCTTAAGCTCATTGGGTACAAATCTAAATCTTCCATTTTGCGAAATGACTTTTGACGAAAAAAGACAAAATCAAAAAGTTATCAAATCTCTTAATGTCCTCACGGAATCTGAGCGAATTGATAGGTTGTGGTCAATGGATGATATCCTTTTATGGGATCTATGGCGATTGGATTATAAAGATGCACTGACTGTTTTATTTAAAAAATACCATCGGCAGATTGTTATTCGGATTTATAAGCGGTGCCATGAAAAAATGAATGTTTCATTAGCAGAAATCCAGGATGCCTTCAGCGAATTCATGGAAAAGGTTTTAAATGGTAAATATAAAGACGAGCCAATAAGAAAAAATTTCGAGGCATTTTCGATTTATTATATCCTGTATTTAGTGCGAACTAAAGCTCATAAAAAGAAAACAAATCCAACTGTTTCTTTTGGAAAGAATGGACATGGAGACCGTATTCTTCAACATCATATGAGCTTTGAAAAAAAAATTGATTTTGGTAGTGTACTAGATTGTATTCCTTTGATTTCGAATAAATTGTACCGAAACTTAGTCTATTTGATTCTAATCATGGGTTATAATGCAAAAGACTTAATAGTAGTTTTTGGAAAACGCGAAAGAGCTTATGACAAAAAATACCGAGCAATGGAAGCCTTCAAAAAAGTCTTGAAGCAAGAAGGTCTCTGGGAAGAACTGAAATAAAAATTACTCAAAAAAAAATCATGAAAGACAAGTTTAAAAATATTATTTCAAAAGACTTGGAGCTCTCACAGGGGGTAGACCTAATTTTGAAAAACGAAGGAATGAATTTTAGTCAGTTGGATGGATTGTTCGAAAGCGTAGAAAAAGAATTTGAGGAGAGAATTAATTATCAAAAAACGAGAGAGGCCGTGATCTATAACCTCTACAGTTATTCGAATGCGGCGGTAGTAATCGCTTTAATGGTTGTATTTATTATTTTACCAATATTGGGTTATTCAGCAGGGGAGTCTTTTGAGAATGTTGGACCCTATGATTTGGCGATGGGATTTAAAATTGCACCCTAGTCCACAGATGCGAAATAAAGCACGTGTTTATGCCCTTCAAAACATAAAAAAATCTATTTTTAGCACTTCTTTTAACACAAAATTTTTTTAACTAAAACCAATATTTTATGAATTGGCTATTAATTGGCGGATGGATATTTGTAGTTGTTTGGGTGTCTATTGTAATTAGCACAAATAAAAAGATTCATCCTAGGGCATTATTTGCTCTTTTTATGGTAGAACTTTGGGAGCGTTTCAGCTACTACGGTATGCGAGCGATTCTGATTTTTTATATGACCTATGAATTGGTAAATGGGGGATTAGCGTATGATGACGCGACTGCTTATGGTATTTATGGGGCATACGGAGCGTTGGTCTATTTAACACCTATTGTTGGGGGATATTTTGCTGACAAAATGATGGGCTTTAGGAAAGCTATTCAATGGGGAGCAATTTTAATGGCTGCTGGTCAATTTACTTTGTTTCTAAATAATAAGACTTTGTTCTTCCTTGGTCTCGCTTTATTGGTCATCGGAAATGGTTTCTTTAAACCGAATATTTCCAGTATGATTGGACGTTTTTATAAAGAAGGAGATCCTCGCCGAGATGGAGCTTTTACCATTTTTTATATGGGGATTAATATGGGAGCATTCTTAGCTCCATTGACCTGTGGTTGGGTTGGGGCAGAATACGGATGGTCGTTTGGATTCTTAGCTGCTGGTATTGGAATGGCATTAGGTTATTTGGTCTTCTTATGGTCTCAAAGTCAAGGTTGGTTTGAGGATTATGGTCTAGTACCAGAGCATGGTGGAACGGCAAAGATAGCAGGGATGGATAGTAAGATTGCACCTTATGTTATGACAATTGTGATGGTTGCGATCGCTTGGGGTTTAATTATTCAAAATGATATCGTTGATGTTTTACTTACGATTACAGGATTAGGTATTCTTGGATATTTGCTATTTATAGTTGCCAATAAATATCCAAAAGAGCAAAAGCAAAGAATTTGGGTAATCGTTTTACTTTTAGTTTTCACCACTATTTTCTGGACTTTCTTCGAATTAGCAGGTTCCGCATTGAATCTTTTCACAGAAAGAAATATCAATAAAACGATGTTTGGGATGGATTTTGAAGCATCCTATTTCCAATCGATAAATCCGTTCTTTATTATGATTTTCGCGCCAGTTTTTTCTTGGCTTTGGATTAAATTGGCAAATGCAGGAAAAGAACCTGCTGCACCGTATAAATTTACGGTAGGATTACTCCTTTTAGGAGCTGGATTTTTGGTTTTAAACCTTGGTAAAGGCGCTGCAGTGGCTGGATTAGTCCCTGCTGTTTTCCTTGTAATGCTTTACTTATTGCATACACTTGGTGAATTAGCGTTATCACCCGTAGGACTTTCTTTGGTGACTAAATTAGCTCCAAAAGAAATAGTCGGATTCCTAATGGGAATTTGGTTCTTATCCTCTTCAATTGCTCACCAAGCAGGTAAGCATATTGCAAAAATGACGGCTGTTGATCCTAATTCGACTGTCGAAGAAACGCTAGAATTAGCATTGGGTGTATTTAATAACATTGGTTTCTTTGCTATTGGGTCAGGTGTGCTTTTATTTTTACTAGCACCGATGATTTCTAGATGGATGCACGGTATCAAGTAATAAATTTGTATGAATTAATTTTCATTCATTAAATATATAGCCCTCATTTGACTCCCAGTTGAATGAGGGCTTTTTCAAATTTTATAAAATGGGTACTCAAACATTTGCTACACCAAAAGAAGGCTTTAAACAAACTCAAACGCTACATCTTGCTTTGATGTTAGGTCTTGTTTTAATGTCCTCTATGTTATGGCTTACTATAAGTACAGATGAAGTGGCTTTAGAACAAACCATTTTATCTCAGGTATTGCCAATTGTTTTGGCAGGGCTGATTGTAGTGGCTTTCTATCTTTATAAAATGCGTATTGCTAATCAAGGCGAGCTCACCACTTTATTAGAAAAGGTGGAACATTATAGAGCATCAAATATCATTAAATGGGCCTTAATGGAAGGAGCTGGTTTGATGTCTATGTTATTTTATTTCTTTATTGAGGATGGGTTGCTTTTTCCTGTAATATTTGGTTGTGCGCTATTAGGCTTGGCTTATTCAAGACCATCCATTGACCAATTTGCCGAAGATTATAATCTTACAAATCAAGAAAGTTCCGAGTTGAAGTGAACACTTTATTTTGTCAGCGTTCTTTAGTTTTTCTTTCGCTACCGTACACTTTTTGAAAGTTGTGGAAAACGCCGTCAAAGACAGCGGAAGAATAACAAGGGGAGAGACTTTTTTTTTAAAAAAAAAAGATTTTTTAATAAAAAGTAAAAACACAAAAAAAAATTTAGGAGCGTATGGGGGGGGGTTT